>CAKTXR010000051.1 GCA_934631025.1 uncultured Clostridia bacterium | reverse complement strand
GGCAATCTGGGCGCGATGCTGCTGGATGAGGAGACCGAGTGTTTCGCGTTCCTGGCCGGCCACGAGTCCTTCGCCGCCGCCGAGGGCGCGATCAAGATCGCTCTGAACGCCAACAAGGTGCGCAAAAAGCCCCTGCGCGTCATCCTGAACGGCCTGGGCAAGGACGCCGCCATGATCATCTCCCGCATCAACGGCTTCACCTATGTGCAGACCAAGTATGACTATCTCTCCGCCGACGTGAAGGAAGATCACGCGCTGACGATCGTCAAGGAGACGCCCTATTCCACCGGTGAGCGCGCCAAGGTCAAGTGCTACGGCGCGGACGATGTGCGCGAGGGCGTGGCCATCATGTGGCATGAGAACGCCGACGTGTCCATCACCGGCAACTCCACCAACCCCACCCGCTTCCAGCATCCGGTCGCCGGCACTTACAAGAAAGAGCGCTGGGAAGCCGGCAAGAAGTATTTCTCCGTCGCTTCTGGCGGCGGCACCGGCCGCACCCTGCATCCCGACAACATGGCCGCCGGCCCCGCCTCCTACGGCATGACCGACACCATGGGCCGTATGCACTCCGACGCGCAGTTCGCCGGCTCCTCCTCCGTGCCCGCCCACGTTGAGATGATGGGCTTCCTGGGCGCGGGCAACAACCCCATGGTCGGCATGACTGTGGCCGTTGCCGTGGCCGTCGCGATGGCGTCCAAGTAATCGCCTTTATAAAGAAAGAGTCTGTCCAGTCTGGGCAGGCTCTTTTTCCATGCGCGCTTTGGCGGGGCGTTATTCCGCGCTGTCGCGGCGCTGCGATCGTGTTGATTATGGGATGGTGAAATAGTGCGCCGGCGAAATGTTGCGTCCCGCCGGTTATAGGCCGGCACGGACGTGGGCGCGCGCGGGGGTCTGGCGGCGGGGCGGGCGGTTCTGCTGTAGCGTTTTGCGTCTGGTTCACGCCTGCTGTTTGACGCATAAGCGCCAAACAGGACGGCTTGCGGACGGCTGCGTTTCTGTCCGAGCGGGTCGAGATCGCCATTAGTGCGTTCTCATAGGCCGTGCGGTTATCGGACTTTGTAGGTTCTTCAGGCTTGGGCGTTTCTTGCGGGCGATCTCGACGGGAATACGACCGGAATTCGCTTATAAGAAAAGAAACGTAGTATTGAGTAGGAGCTTCTTGCGTTATGGTTTGCTGATTCGATAGGATACCGCGGGGAGTACGCTGGGGCTGAAATGTGGAAGCCGCACTGCGGCCGCCCCAGACTGCGCCAAAGAGCCATTGGCTCTCTGGACTCTCTTCATTTGATTCGCAGTGTGGGCGCAAAAGCAATACAATGCCTTTCAGGAACAGCAAAGGCTTATTTTTGAACATCCCACGCCGCGCAAAACTCGGGTACACGGAAAGATCCGTCCGGCTCCAATTTATGGCCGGACGGGTCGGACTGTATATCGATGTTGTCTATACGCACCAGCGTCCAGACTCGAGCCGCTCCCAAGCGGCGCGGAGTCGGGTTGCACGCGCGAAGCGGAGAGGAAGCCGCACTGCGGCCTCTCTTCATTTGATTCGCAATGTGAGTGCGGAAAGCGGTTTAGCCGGCTTACTTGAAAATATTCAGGCAGATCATCGCCGCGCCCGCCAGCGCGATGCCGATCAGGCACTTCGATGTGATCTTCTCCTTAAAGAAGATCTGGCACATGATCAGCGACAATATCAGCGCGCCGCCCTGGCACACCGGATACAGCAGCGCCGGATTCATCAGCGCGCCCGCCAGCGTCTTGAAATACGAATTGGCAAACAGGCAGATTGCCATCACCACGATATACCCGATCACCTTGGCGGGAAGCGCCGCGCGCGTTTCGCCGCCGTCGTCCGTCGTCCGTCCGCGCAGGCCGCCGATCAGCAATATCGCGCCCAGAGTCAGCGCCGCGAACACATAGGTGTAAAAGCTGAACGCCGCCGCGTCGCCGGTGGGGAAGGCGTGCGTAAACCATTTCTGTGAAAAGTCGACAAGCCCGTTGCACAATCCGCACGCGAGCAGCAGCAAGAGCGCCGCGGGACTCATCCTGCCGTTCAGCGAGCTGTTGTAGGAGGACATGATGAACGACGCGGCTACCAGCATCGCCATGAACAGCCACTGTATCGGGCGAATGGCGTCGCCGAAGAACAGGCGGCAGGCCAGCACGGTGACGATCGTGCCCAGCGTCAGGAACACGTCCACCATCATATACGCATTTTTGCGCACGGTCAGCTGCCAGAACACCACAAACCCGACCGTACACACGCCGCCGCACAGCGCGGGCAGCAGCGCCGCGGGCGTGACGGCCAGCGCGGAGATGTTGCCGCGGGCGAGCAGCAGCAGCGCGGAAATCGCCACGCACAGCGTCATCCGCAGCAGGTTCTGCCGGAAGGAATCCTGAACCGTTTTCACATAGCCGCTGGTCTTTTTGCCGCAATAGCCCTTTGTCGCGCCGGAAAGCAGCACCAGCGCGAGGAATAAATAAGCCATGTCAATTTTCTCTCCGTTTCATGGATGAATTTGGTTGTTGCCCTCGCGCGGAAAAGCGTGCGGCGCTCGAATCCGATCGCACACCTCTGAATGAAAGCCAGCGTTCCCTGACGCGTTTCGAGCGTGTCCGCGCGTTTCGTCGCGTGTTCACAGCATAAGCTGCCGCGAATCGTCGCATATCCGCGTCACTGGCTCATGCAAACCGCGCTCTACGCCTCGAACGTCCACCCGCGCGTCCAGTCGGCGCTTTCGCCGGGCTGAAGCGCGATGTGGTGGAACGCTTCGGCGCTCACGACGTGATTCAGCCCCCACACGGTCAGCCGCACCGGCGCAAAATCGACCGTTTCGCTGATCGCAGCCTTGCTTTCGTCGTGATAGAGCCGCCAGGCATAGCCGTCCACCGGCTGCACGTCCTCGAATACATTGAAGAACGTCGCCTCGGGCGCTTTGTCCCATGTCACGCCGCCCTGCTCGGCGGTGAGGTGCGATTTTTCGTCCGGCGCGATCGTCCTGACGCACGGCAGCGCGAGATGATAGCGCTCGTCGACCGGCAGATCGCCCAGCGAGACGAAGTTGTGGCAGAACTCAAGCATATCCAACGGCTTTTCGCCCTGATTTTCAAAGTGTACGCTCAGCGTCAGCCGGTTGTCCTCGGCGCGCAGCATCCGGCACTCGCGATAGGCGATCCCGCCCAGCATATCGCTCTCGGTCACGAACAGCGCGCGGTCGTCCTGCACAGTCACGGTTGTTTCGAGCGGGCGATAGGGCACGCGGTCGGTAAAAAACCACGGCTTTTCACCGCGCACAATGTAGCCCACGCCGGGCTTGACGAATTCCTCGCCGACATTCACGGCCAGCTCCGCGCCCGGGCAGATCAGTTCGCAGCACAGCCCCGCGCCGTTGGTCGAGGGCTTCGCCGGATCGAGCTGCTCTGGCCGTCCGAAATGCACGCCCTTGTACACAACGTCGGGCACGAACGCGCTGTGGTCGAAACGGGTGCGGGCATAGTCGGGGCTTTCGGGCATGAGTACGGCCACGCTCAGCTCGCCCGAGGAAATCACAAATTTATCCTTCACGCTGATAGTCCTCCATCGCTGAATTTCGACACCATTATAACACATTTCGCGCCAAAACGGAACGAGTTCCCGCAATTTTTGTACGCGATCGCTTCCTATTATATGGGCGTTCCGGTAAGTCGGCGCGCGCTTTCAAAAGGCGTCCCGAAAGGCCGCGCCGCGTACAAAAATTATCCTTGCATTGCGGCGCAAAATGCGGTATGATATAGGCGGATGTTAAACGCCAGTTTTGAAAAATAGAACATTTAACGCTGAACGAAAAGGAGTGCTGAATGATGTGCCAGATTGATCTCGCTCCCGCACGCGCCGCCCGCGAAGGCGCGCCGCTGTTCACCTGCCCCTCCGTCTGGGGCGTGTCGCCCGAAAAGCCGATCCTGTTCCGCATTCCGCTTTTGGGCGAGCGGCCGATGCGCGTGACCGCCCGCCATCTGCCCGAGGGCGTTAAGCTTGACGAGGAGCGCGGAATCCTGACCGGCAGCGCGAGACGCGGCGAATATGCCGTGCGTCTGCGCGCCGAAAATCGACTGGGCGCGGCGGAAAAGGCGCTGGTGCTGCGCGTTGAGCCGGACGGCGCGCTCCGTACGCCGCTGCTGGGCTTCACCAGCTGGAACGCCTACGCCAACACCGTGACGCAGGACAAAATTCTCGAATCGGCGCGCATACTGGACGAGAGCGGCCTGGCCGATTTTGGCTATCAGTACGTCAACATCGACTCCTGCTGGCAGGGGCGCTATTGGGGCGGCAAGATCGACGCCATTCAGCCCAACGAAAAATTCCCCGATATGAAGGGACTGATCGACGCGATTCACGCGCTCGGCCTGAAGGTCGGCATCTATTCCACGCCCATGCAGAAGGCCTGGGGCGACGAAAATCTGCCCGGCTGCACGCGCGGCAGGCTCGATCCGGCCTATGCACAGACCTATTTCGGCGTGGGCGAGGAGCATATGGAGGCGCAAAATGCGCAGCAGTGGGCCGAGTGGGGCGTCGATTATCTCAAATACGACTGGTCGCCCTGCGATGTGAAGAACGCCGAGCTGATGAAAAAGGCGCTTCTTTCGCAGAACCGCGACATTCCGCTGTGCGTCACAGTCCGCGCGGGCAAGGAGCACGCCGATTGGTGGAAGAACAACTGCTGCTCGTGGCGCGACAACGGCGATTCGAACAGCGAATGGCCGAACGTGCTCACGCGCTTTGAGAGCGACGACTGGGCGGCTCACATCATGCCCGGCCACTATTTCGATCAGGATATGCTCGAAACCGGCGTAACCGTGTGGCACGAAAACCGGCTGACCGAGGACGAGCAGCTCATCGCGTATTCCATCCGCGCGATGTTCCCATCGCCGATACAGATCAGCTGCGATCTGACGCGGCTCACCGAATTCGATCGCGCGCTACTTATGAACGAAGAGGTCATCGCGGTCAATCAGGACGAGCTGTCCGTCGGCGCGGTCTGCATCAGCGAAAAGACGACGCGCCGAGCCGACCGCAGTCTCGAGAGCCGCGTAAAGGTATACGCGCGCCCGTTGGAAAACGGCGATACGGCGATCTGCGCATTCAATCTGGGCGAGACGGATGAAACGGTCGAGCAGGCGGCCCGCCGCGCACGCGATCTGTGGGCGAAGAAGGATCTGAGCGTCGAAAACGGCCGCGTGACGGTCGAACTGCCGCCGCACACTGTGCGCATGCTGCGCGTCGCGCGCTGAACAGGGCGCTTCGGGTGAGGAGACAGGCTCCTCTTTGAAGAATAAATATGCAAAAAAGAGAAGGAGATACTCATGAAAATTCTGTTCCAGGGCGACAGCATCACCGACGCGGGCCGCGACCGCGCCAATATCCACGATCTGGGCCACGGCTATCCGCTCTATGCGGCGGCCGAGCTGCGCGCGCGCTATCCTGAAAAGGAGTTTGAATTCATCGATCTGGGCATCAGCGGCAATCAGACGAAGGATCTGGTGGCGCGTTTGGAGAGCGACTTTATCGACATTCAGCCGGACGTCGTGTCGATCATGATCGGCGTGAACGACACATGGCATCACGCTGCCGACCGCAGCTGGATCCCGAACGAGGTGTTCGAGGAGCGGTATCGCACGGTGCTTTCCGCGATCAAGACACGCACGCACGCCAAAATCATGATGATCGAGCCGTATATCGTGCCCGTCGAGGACAAAATGTTCTTCTATGAGGATCTGTTCCCGAAGATTCTCATCGAGCGCAAGTTGGCGAAGGAATTCGCTGACGTCTATATGCCGTTGGACGGACTGCTGGCGCAGCTGGCAATCGACCGTCCCTACAGCGATTTCTCGGACGACGGTGTGCATCCCAATGCGAGCGGCGCGCAGATCATCGGCAAGCTGTACGCCGATTACATCGCCCCGCTGATTAAGTAAACCGCAAAAACAGAGCGAGACTCCGGCTGCTTTTGGAGTCTCGCTTTTTGTATAAACTTGCATTTTCGCCGTCATATGCGCGCGAATTGCGGGCCGGTTTCGATGGTGGCCGAATGGGCGTTATAAATCCCCTGGTTCAACTGGGGGTTATGAAAAAGCGCTTTAGCAAAAGTCATGGAGCCGCATCGCAGATGCGATTCCACAGGGGAATAGCAAGATATTGATAATATGCAGGATGCGAAAGAAGTTTGAACGAATCCCCGAAAAGGGGATTTGCGAGGCGGAGCGTGTGATTGACAATTTTTTCGATGCCCTTATAGGGCTGGGTCAAACCACCTGTTCAACGGGTGGGTGTGACTTCCGGCAAAAATGTGAGCGCGCGGGCGCATGGCCGGACAGGGCTTGCGGCAATGCACTGTTTCCACTAAAGCGTTTCGCTCAAATGCGACGACTATTTCCGCTCAAACAGCACTTTATAGCTCCCCAGCACCTGATCGCAGGGGAGGATTGCCGCGCTTTCCACGCAGAACGGCTACGCGGGATAGGCGATCCGCGGCTCGGTGGGGAGGGCCGGCAGCGTTTTGCCGACGCTCACGCCGTGCGCGCCGCCGCGCCAAGCGAATTCACAATCGCAAAATTCCTTGCGCACGTCGATTTTCTCGGCGGGACGCAGCGTCCAGCTGTCACCGCGCCTGAAAAAGCAGCCCGCGTTGTCCTTCTCGGCGGGACAGCCGCCCTCGACGCCGACCGCCGTAAAGCGGATCGTCAGCGCGTCCGCTGTAAACACGGTCGTCCGGCCGCGCTTTTCAAAGGACACGTTTTTCCACGCGCCGATGTTCAGCCAGCCGCGCGCGTCACCCGACTGCACGGCGGTGTTGAACTCGAGATAAGCGCTTTGACCGTCTCGAATCTCGGCGTTGATGCGCAGCACGGGTCGCAGCGATGCGAATCCTTCCGGCAGCAGCACGCGCAGGCGATCCTGCTCCACGCCATAGGCCATGACGAACTGTTCAATCTGCATAATGCGTCGCCCTCTTTTCCAGCAAAACCAAATCAATATTGTCCAATCCGTTGAACCGGCAGGGAAGAATGGCGATTTCGCGGTAGTTAAGGTGCGCGTACAGCCGCCGCGCCGCCGTGTTGCGCGCGTTGGTGTCGATGCGCAGATACGGACAGCCGTGCTCGAGGGCATAGCGCTCATAAAACGCCTCGAACGCGCGCCCCAGTCCGCGGCCCTTGACGCGCGGATCGACGACCAGCGTGTGCAGCACTATGATCTGCTCGTCCGGCGCGTCGTACTGCCAGGGCGCGCCTGTATAAATATCAACCTGCGTATGATTGATGATGGCCGCGGCCACGATGCGCCCTTCGTCCTCCATGACGAATAGATCGCTGCGCGAAGCGGCGGCCTCGGCCACGGCGCGGGTGGGATAAACGCCGCGCTTCCATCCGGTGGTCGTGCGGCCTGCTTCCTCTTCGGTGTGGATCAGCGCGTAAATTTCGGCCACAGCGTCGATATCGGCGCCTGTCGCCCTGCGAATGCTCGGTTCCATGAAAAAAACTGCTCCTTATTGCGGGCCGGTGGGGTATGATTTGGCGGAATAGACGGTCTTTGCGGTCACGCCGTTCAGGCGGCCGATGCGCCCTGCGAGTGAATTGATCTGATCCTGCGGCGCGTCGACGGCGATCGATATGATGCTGATGCCGTGTTTGCGGCAGGGGATGCCCATGCGGCCGAGGATAAAGCGGCTGTATTCGTGCAATATCGCGTTCAATTCGGCGGTTTTTTCGCCGTCCTCGATGATAATGCTGACGATGGCCACGCGCGTTTCCATGCTTGAATCCACTCCGTTTTGTGTTTTTATACAGTATAGCACATTTCGGCGGGCTGTCAAGCGCCGCCGTGCAAAAAAAAGGAGCGCCCCGCTCGGTTGATCGGGCGGAGCGCCGGCGCGTCAGTCCTCGGGCTTAGTTTCGAGCGTGAGCGGATAATCGCCCAGATGCTCGAGCTTGAAGCCGTTCTTCTTATAGGTCTCGTAGTCGAAGGCCTCCAGCTCGTCGATGGCGAGCTTGTGGAACTCGTAGAAATTGTGCCACCATTCGTAGCCGCTGCCCAGCTGCGCGCCGAGATACGCGTCGGCGATGTCGCAGGCCATGGCGGGGGCGACATAGAACGCGCCCATGGCGAGCACGTTTACGCCGTTGCCGGTGATGGCGCGCAGCGCGGCGGGGACACTCTCGACCACGCCGGCGTGGACGTGGGGGCACTTGCTGGCGGCGATGTGGATGCCCATGCCGGTGCCGCAGAAGGCGAGCGCTCGCTCGTATTCGCCCTCGGCGATTTTCGCACCAATGCGAAGGCCGACGCGGTGGAACATATTCTCGGTGTCGTTGTCATCGGGCGATTTCACGCCCACGTCCTCGATTTCCCAGCCTTTGGCCTTGAGGTGCGCCACGACGACCTCCTTGAGCGGGTATCCGGCGAAATCCGCGCCCACGACCAACTTCTTGTCCTTGACCATCTTCATGAAAAGCACATCCTTTCTATCATCGTCGCCCGTTTCGGGGCGATTTTTCACATTGCATGGGGCATTTCTGCGACAAAGCGCGCATCGTCCGCAGCGCATTTCCCCAACGGCGCTGTTCCGCGCTGACGCGGCGATGCGTTAGCGGTGAATCATACGCGCGTGAATTGTGCGCCGGCGAAATGCTGCGTTTGGCCGGTTGTAGCTCCGGCACAGGCGTTTGCGCGCGCGGGGGTTGGGCGGCGCGGCGAGTGCGGTTCTATTGCGGCGTTTTGCGTGTGGTCTATGCCTGCCTTGCGTTCCTGTTAGAAACCTTTGCGTCGGTTCACGCCTGCTGTTTGACGCTGAGCGCCAAACAGGACGGCTTGCGCAAGCTTCCGTTTCTGTTCTGCGTAGGTCGAGATCGCCGTTAGAGCGTTCTCAAGAGACGTACGGTTATCGGACTTTGTGGGTTCACTTCAGGCTTGCACGTTTCTTGGGGCGATCTCGACGGAGACCCCGAAGAAGTCCAGGAGGCGACTGGAAAGCCTTCTGGCGGGAGGACAAGCCTTGAATAGAAGTCAAATCCATTCGCCGCAACCTGTAAAGCCGATGCCATACGCAGCAATCGAGTCGCAAACCTGTCGTGTTCCTCTGGCGAAGTGATTGCGCATTCGATATGATACCGCGGGGAGTCCGTTGGGGGCTGCGCGCCCCCAAACCTGCGCCAAAGAGTCATTGACTCTCTGGACTCTCCTCATTTGATTTGCGGCGTGGGTGCGCTTTACGCGGGGAAGCCGTGTGCGGAAGCGCAAGCCTTGCGTTATGCCTTATCCTGCACGCTGAAAGCGTAGAATCCGCTGCCCACCTCGTGCGTTTCGCCCATGAACTCCACGCGCGCCGTTGCGCCGAAAGGCACCGTGACGTGCAGATGCGTGCCGCCATAGCGCTTCATCCAGCGCACGGCCACCTCTCCACGCGCCGTATCCACAACGGCCTGCGCGCTCATCAGCCCCTCGGGCATATACGGTTTGATGAGGATCCGCTCATATCCCGCCGCCAGCGGTCTGATGCCCGCGATATAGGCGTACAGCCAGTAATCCACCGCGCCGTACATCGGGTGATTGTGGCTGTTCATGCCGGGGTTCTTCTTCAGCTCGAAGCGCTCCCAGACGGTTGTCGCCTCCTGCTGCGCCATATAGCCCCACGAGGGATAGTCCTGCTTGATCGCCAGCCGCCACGCGTCCTCCAGATAGCCGCCCTCGCACAGCATATCCATCAGATAGCGCGTGCAGAGATTGCCGGTGGTGAAGCGGTCGCCGCTCGCAATCAGCTCGTCGTGAACGCGCTTGATCGCGCGCGCCCTGTCGGCTTCGAGGATCAGCCCCAGCCACAGCGAGAACACCTGGCAGGCCATGCTGCCGGTGGCCATGACGGCGGTCTCGGCGTTATACCATTTGCCGAGAATCGCGGCCTTGACGCGCTCAGCCATGTCGAGCCAGTGCTTTTCGTCCTCGGCGCGATTCAGGCGCGCGGCGAACTGAGAGAGCAGACGGCAGTTGTAATAGGAATAGCCGCTGGACATGAACACGCCGGGCGTGACGGCAGACGGCGCGCTGTCGATGCTCGCGCAGGCGTAGGCGGGGCCGGCCCAGTCGCCGTAATAGCTGTAGTTGACGAGATAGTCGTCGCTGTGCTGAAGCAGGCAGCTTTCCCACGCGGCGAAGCGGTCGAACGCCTCGCGAATCGCGTCGTCGTTGCCGTCGTGCAGCAGGCATTCGTAGCCCGCCACGAGGAAGCTCGAGCAGACCGGATCAGCCGGCCGGCCGCCGTAAACGAACGGGGCGGTGCAGGTGATCGCGCCGTCCGCGCCCTGCTCGTCGATCAGATCGCGAATGAGCTTGGGGAACATCCTGCCGATTTCAAAGTTGTAGGGCGTTTCCTCAAAGCGGACGGTCGCGTCGTTCATCCAGCCCTGACGCTCGTCGCGCTGGGGGCAGTCGGTGAGGATGCTGTGCTGGTTGGCGCGCTCGGTGGCGGCGCACATCTCGTGCAGGGCGTTGACGCGCGCCTCGCCGCAGCGGAAGAACGATTTCTTTTCCAGATCGGTGTGCAGCTCGACCGCCTCGAAGCGATCTGCGTCGAACGCGTCGCCCAGGCCGGTCACGCGGACATAGCGGAAGCCGTGATAGGTGTTGCGCGGCTGCCAGATTGTAAAGTCGCGCTCGTCTCCGCTGGCGGTGTAGCGGTCGGTCGCCTGAGCGCTGCGCAGCGGAGCGGTGTAAAGCTCGCCGTTTTCGTCCAGTTCCTCGGCGTGCTGCATCGCGATGGTCTGCCCCTTTTGCATATGTTCGGGCAGCTTCACGCGCACCACGCCTGCGATGTTCTGGCCGAAATCGAGGATATAGCTGTCCTCGCCGATTGGCCAGCAGGCGACGGCCTTGCGCGCGCTGTGCTCGATGATGGGGTTGAGGATCATCGGCTTCATCGCGCCGCCGGGCGCGTCGGCCGTTTCGGCGGCTGCAAAGCCAGTATAGCCGGCCTTGTCCCAGCCGACGGCGGCCTGATTCGCATCGCAGATTTCGCCGTTGAACAGGTCGCTCGAGACGTGCGCGCCGTGTCCGGCCTGCCAGCTTTCGTCGGTCAGGATCCACTCGGTGCGGCCGTTCTCGTAGGTCAGGCGCAGCATGGCGCTGAGCTGGATTGCGCCGGTGAACGCCATCACGCGGCCGCTGCCCATATCGCGGCCGGAGAAGGAATTGTGCCGCCAGCCGGTGCCCACCTGAACGCCCAGGCAGTTCGCGCCCGGCTTCAGCTGCTTTTCAAGCTCGGGGTAGGCGACATACTGGCAGGTTTTCGTGTAGTCGGTGTGCGCCGGATCGAGCGCGGCGCTGTCGACCGCCTCGCCGTTCAGCGATACGGTCTGATAGCCGATGCCGCAGACGTACAGCACGGCCGATTTCAGCCCCGCGTCCACGGTGAACTCGCGGCGGAAGTAGAGCGTGCGGTCGGCGTCGTGTCCCAGCGTGATCCAGCCCGCGCGCCAGTCGACGTGCGCGTTGTAGATAACCTCGAGCGCCGTGTCGCTCTCGCGGCCATGGCTGTCGCGCAGCGTGACGGCTACGGCGACCGGCAGGCCCTCAGGCAGGCGCGTGTCGCAGCACAGGAATTGTTCGCTCTGCTCGCGCCAGCCGCTGTCCCAGCTCAGGCTGTCGGCGGTCAGCGTCACGCGGCAGGCGCTCTGCCTTTCGTTTTCGAAGCTGGATTCCGCGCCCCAGCCGATGCGCACGCCCTCGCCGCGCTCCACCAGTCGGGAGCGTGCGTAGGATTTCAGCCGGCCGCCGTCAGCCGTGATGTTGATGGGACGAAACATGGTCATTCCTCCTCGTATTTCTGAATTTCCACCCATTATATATGCCCTTTTGCGCAGGATTTTCGGACGTGCCGTGCCTGAGCGCAATCGCTCAGCCGCTGAATCTCTCTTTCATTCCAAGTGCCGCGCATGATAGGGCAGAGCGCAAATCATCGAGTCGCCTGCAACGCCCTCGGCCGTCTTAATGCCCCTGCAGTTTGCGGGGAGCGCGCAGCCGGCTTGCCGTGTCAGCGTGCGCTCGCGCCGGTCGATTCGCGCTCGATCAGCGTGCAGGGCAGGAGCGTGACGGTTTCCGCCGGATCGCGATGTTCGATCATGTCCAGCAGCCGGTCGACTGCCGCCGCCGCCAGCGCGCGTACGTCCTGCCGCACGGTGGTGATCGGCACGGGGGAGACGCGCGAGAAAATCACGTCGTCGTAGCCCGCCACGGCCACGTCCTCCGGTACGCGTACGCCGCGCGCCAGCAGCGCGTTGACCGCGCCAAGCGCCATCATGTCGTTGACGCACACCGCCGCGTCGACGCTTTGCAGGGGATCGTCGCGCAAGGCGGTCAGCGCCGCTTCATAGCTGACCTCGCTCAGGTGAAGCGCCGCGTCGGCGGGCAGATCGTGCTCGGTGAGGAAATCGCGCCAGCCGCGCTCACGCAGGTCGAGACAGTAAACGTCCTTCGGGCCGGTCAGCAGGGCGATGCGCCTTCGTCCATTCTCGTAGAGCCGCGCCATGAGCGCCTTCATGCCGCCGTAGAGGTCGCACATCACGCATGGCCGCGCCAAATCGGCGTAAATCGACGTGACGAACAGCAGCGGCACGCCCGCGTCGTCGGCGGCGCTCAGGTAGGCCGTGCTGCCGGCGGGGGCGTTGACCGGCGCGAGCAGCAGCGCGTCCACGCGGCTTTCGAGCATCTCGCCGATGATCTTGCGCTCGGTCAGGCGCGAATTCGTGCTCGTGGCCACGCTCAGCGCGTAGCCCGCCCGATTCAGCGCGTCGGAAACGTGCCGCACGAGCGAGGCGTAATACACGTTTTCAATGTCCGGCACGATCAGGCCGATCAGTCGGCTCTTCTGCGTCACCAGCCGCCGCGCGTAGGGGTTGGGGTGATAGCCCATCTCGCGGGAGACGGCCAGCACCCGTTCGCGCGTGCGCTCGTTGACGCGCGGACTGCCGTTCAGGGCCAGCGACACCGTCGCCTTGGACACGCCCAAGCGCCGCGCCACGTCCTCCAATTTAATATTCATAACACCACCGCAAAATTAAAACGTTTTAACACCTCTATTATAACGCATTCGCGCCGTTTGTCAAGAGAAAATGTCGCGCTTGCAATCGGCTTTGCGGCGTGCTATAATCGAGAAAAACGAATCGGAGGGACGCGCCATGACCATCGCTGAAATCCTGTGCAAAATGATCGACTATTCGAACGGCAGTCATCATGACATCTATCACCTGATGAAGGTTCACGCCTTCGCGCACATCATCGCTGAGCGCGAGCAGCTCTCCGCGCACGACCGGCTGGTGACCGAGGTCGCTGCCATCGTCCATGACATTGCCTGTCCGCTCTGCCGCGAGAAGTACGGTCATGCCGACGGTAAGCTCCAGGAGATAGAGGGGCAGCCGCTTGCACGCGATTTTCTCGCCGACACGGGGCTGGATGCGGACGTGATCGAGCGCGTAGTCTATCTGGTGGGGCATCATCACACGCTGACGAATGTCAACGGGATCGACTATCAGATTTTGCTCGAGGCGGATTATCTGGTCAACGCCGATGAAGCGGTTTTTTCGCGCGAGAACATCCTCAATACCCGCGCGCATCTCTTTAAGACGGTCACCGGCACGGCGCTGCTGGATTCGATTTACAGCCTGCGCTGACCGCAGTGCGGCTTCCACACCGCTCCGCGCATGCAACCCGACTCTTCAGCGCTTGGAGGCGCTTCGACTCTAGACGTTGGTGCGCGTAGATAACATCAATATACAGCCCGACCTGCCCGAGCATAAATTGGACTCGGGCGGGTCTTTCCGTGTACCCGAGTGTTGCAGGGCGTGAACACGGCAATTCGGAGATGGCGGTTATTGTGGCGTTTGGTAAAGAGGTACTTACGCCGCGACCCACAATGAAGAGAGTCCAGAGAGGCCGCAGTGCAGCTTCCAAATTTGACTCTTTGGCGCAGGTTTGGGGGCGGCCGCAGTGCGGCTTCCACATTTCAGCCCCCAACGGACTCCCCGCGGGAAACATGGTAAGGCTAATGCGCTTACGCAAAAACGCACGACAGGCACGAAACGGACGCAAGCGCCGCAGCAGAACTACAACCGCTGCGCAGAACAGCCCCCGCGCGCACCCACGCCTGTGCCGGTCTATATCCGGCCAAACGCAACATTTCGCCGCCCCACAATTCACTCGCATACGATAACAGATAACACCTCGCCGCAGCAGCGCGAAATAACGCCCCATCGCTTACACACTTGAATTGTGACGCAACTGGGGCGATTGTTGCCATTATAAAAATTGTTAGCACTCAGCGCCTTTGAGTGCTAATTTTCTATTGACATTTGCTGTCGGGCGTACTACAATAGAGGTAACATCGAATCAGGAGGTGTGTCCCATGAGTGAAAAGGGAACGATTTCGATTAATGCTCAAAATATAATGCCCGTCATCAAGAAGTGGCTTTATTCCGACAAGGATATTTTCCTGCGCGAGATTGTGTCCAACGGCTGCGACGCGATCGCCAAGTACAAGCTGCTCGCGCTCAAGGGCGAAGCGCCCGCGCGCGACGATTATCGCGTGGACGTGATCGTCGACAAGGCTGCCGGCACGCTGAAGATCGTCGATAACGGCATCGGCATGACCGAGGACGAGGTCGTCAAGTATATCTGTCAGGTCGCGTTCTCCGGCGCGGAGGAATTCCTCAAGCAGTACAAGAGCGATGAGGGTGAAAACGGCGGCATCATCGGCCATTTCGGCCTGGGCTTCTATTCGGCGTTCATGGTGTCCTCCAAGGTGGAGATCGATTCGCTGAGCTGGAAGGAGGGCGCGCAGAGCGTCCACTGGAGCAGCGAGGACGGCATGAGCTACGAATTGTCCGCGTCGGACAAGACGGACGTGGGTACCTGCATCACGCTGCATCTGAGCGATGACGAAAAGGAATTCCTCGAAAAGTACACCGTCATGAGCGTGCTGGACAAATACTGCGCCTTCATGCCCGTGCCGATCTTCCTGAGCGAGGTCAAGCCGCCCGAGGAAAAGAAGGACGAGAGTGCCGAGAGCGCCGAGGACGACGCGGCGGACAAGCCGGACGCGCAGAGCGAGGACAAGCCCGAGCAGATCAACGACGTCAGCCCGCTCTGGCTCAAGCGCCCCGCCGACTGCACCGACGAGGAATACCGCGCGTTCTATCACAAGGTGTTCCACGATTACGAGGAGCCGCTGTTCTGGATCCATCTGAACGCGGAATATCCGTTTAACCTGAAGGGCATACTGTACTTCCCGAAGATCAAGAACGAGTTCTCGGCCAGCGAGGGTCAGGTCAAGCTGTACAGCAATCAGGTCTTTGTGGCGGACAACATCAAGGAGATCATTCCGGAGTTTTTGCTGCTGCTCAAGGGCGTTGTGGATTGTCCGGATCTGCCGCTGAACGTGTCGCGCTCGTTTCTGCAGAACGACGGCTATGTGAAGAAGCTTTCGGGCTACATCACGCGCAAGGTCGCCGACCGGCTGGTGACCGAGTTCAACACGAAGCGCGAGGACTATCAGAAGTACTGGGACGACATCCATCCGTTCGTCAAGTACGGCTGCATCCGCGACGAGAAGTTCTATGACCGCGTGAAGGACGCGCTGCTGTTCAAGACGGTGGACGGCGAATATCTCACGCTCAAGGAATACGGCGAGCGCAATTACAAGGATGACAAGAAGATCATCTTCTACACCAGCGATCCCAAGCGCCAGGCGCAGATGGTCAAGCTGTACAGGGATCAGGATACCGACGTGGTCGTGCTGGACACGCTGATCGACAACAACTTTATCAGCTTTATGGAATACGGCGGCAAGGAAGGCATGACCTTCAAGCGCGTGGACGCGAGCATGGAGGGGCTGACCGAGGCCGGCGAAAGCGACGAGGACACGCGCAAAGCGCTGGAGGAGAAGTTCCGCAAGGCCCTGAAGCAGAATGACCTGACCGTCAAGCTGGAGAAGTTCCGCACGGGCGAGCTGCCGGCGATGATCACGGTGGAGGAGCAGTCGCGCCGCTTCAGCGAGATGGCGAAGCAGTGGGGCAACGGCATGGCGATGCCCGAGCAGCGCGCGCTGGTGCTGAACGCGTCGCATCCGCTGATCGAGTACCTCAAGACGGCCGACGCGGATTCCGACATGACCGAGATGGTGTGCAATCAGGTGCTGGATCTGGCCGAGATGTCGCGCCAGACGCTGGATCCCGAGCGCATGGTGGCGTTCCTCTCGCGCAGCAACAAACTGCTGACCATTCTCTGCGACGCGGAAAAGAAGTAATCGCGCATAAAAACCAGCCCGCCTTCTCCGATTTTTTCGGGGAGGGCGGGCTTTGTGCGTCGTCGCAGCCGGCGGAGGAAGGACGATGCGGGTCGCGGCCGGAGTGCGGCTTCCGCATAAGGCGTTTGTCCGCGCTGACGCGGCGATACGTTGGCGGTTATCATATGTGAGTGAATTGTGGGCCGGCGAAATGTTGCGTTTGGCCGGTCGTAGCTCCGGCACGGGCGTTTGCGCGCGCGGGGGATGTTCTGCGCAGCGGTTGTAGTTCTGTTGCGGCGCTTGCGCCCGTTTCGTGCCTGTCGTGCGTTTCTGCTGCGGCGTTTTGCGCTCAGTTCACACCTGCTGTTTGACGCATAGCGCCCAACAGGACGGCTTGCGATAGGCTCCGTTTCTATTCCGCCGTGGGTCGGGATCGCCACTCGTGCGTTCTCGAATATTGTGCGGTTATCGGGCTTTGCAGGTTTACTTCAGGCTTGTACGTTTCTTTATGGCAATCCCGGCGGAGTTTCCCGACGAGTTTCCGCCGGAGATCCCCGAAGAAGTCCAAGAGGCGACCGGAAAGCCTCCTGGGGGAAGGACGAGCTTTGAACAGAAGTCATATCCTCTCGCCGTAATCCACAATGTTAAGGCCTGCCTGTTAAACGGAACGCAAGCCGATCATGTTCCTCTGGCACAGTGATTGCACATTCGCAGCGGTACCGCGGGGAGTACGCCGGGGCTGCGCGCCCCAGACTGCGCCAAAGAGCCAAACGTGGAAGCCGCACTGCGGCCTCTCTGGACTCTCTTCATTTGATTCGCGGCGTGGGTGCAAAAGCAATGCCATGGCCTTTCAGGAACAGCGAAGGCCTGCTTTTTGCACGCCCACGCTCCGCAACACTCGGGTACACGGAAAGACCCGCCCGAGTCCAATTTATGCTCGGGCGGGTCGGGCTGTATACAACTAACGTTTCTTACTTTGCGCGGCAGCAAGTGGAACCGGCACTGCCGGCGGGTTGCACGCGCGAAGCGGAGTGATTGTCGGCTCAGCCGACCGTGATTGTCATTCCGTCGTAAGAGGGCGTCAAGCCAAGCGGCTGGCAGAACGCTTCCATATCCTCGTGGAAATAGAACTTCCCGTCCCGCGTACACGAATGAATGCAGATGTGGTTGCTGATGAAGCGCGTCTGCTCGTTCGCAATGCCCGTTTTCAGCATTTCCTCGCGGATCTCCGCGTCCTGCTCGAAGCTCATGTGGCCGCTGTGCTCGCCCGCACGGTTCGGCCCGCATACCGCGTCCAGACTCACCAGATCAAGCGGCCTGTCCAGTCCCTTGAAATAGTCCCACACCTCGGGCAGCACCACGCCGGTGTCGTGCATATAGGCGATGCGCCGGCCGTCCCGCTCGATCAGATAGACCGACGCGCCCTTCGCGCCGTGCTCCGCGGGCAGGAGCGTCACGCGCGCGCCGAGTATGTCGGCGGGCTGGAACGGCTTCAGCACCTCAAAGTTCAACATGCCCTCGGTGAACCGGCTGCCCCAGGCGGCATAGAGCTGTTTGTACGTCTCGTATGTGCCCTCGCTGCCCGCAATCAGCAGCGGCCCGTGCTTCGGGACGGGCGCGAAATTCGGCATCGCCCAGCCCAGCTGCTGGATGGCGAAATGATCGGCGTGCGAATGGGTGATCAGCACGGCGCGCACATGGGCGAGCGATACGTCCAGCTTCACGCGCGCGGCGTAAATGTCGGGGCTGACGTCGATAAGCAGATCGTCGTCGATCAGCGCGCACGAGCGCAGCCGCAGGTCGCGCCCGCCGCGTTTCATGGCCGCGCGGCAGATGTCGCACTCGCAGAATTCGGCCGGCCAGCCCTCGGAAGCCGCCGTACCCAGATAGGTGATTTTCATGTCCTTTTCCTCCTCTGTAAAATCTCAAGCGCCGTAAACCGCGCCCCACCAACGCCACGCGCGACGGGGGAACAACGCCGGCATTCGCTCTGCCAAGCCCGCAACGCGCCGCAGATCAACTCAGTTCCAAGCGCACGCGCCAAGGAAACAACTCATCCCTTCGCCAGCCATCCCCACCGCAGGGCGCCGTGCCAACTCGCTCCAACGCACCGCTAAGCAAGCCAACTCCAAACACACGCGCAAGGGAAACAGCTCGTCTCTTCGCCGTACACCGCACCATTCATTTTAACGCGCCGCAACGCAATCCAACTCCAAGCATACGCGCAAGGGGCAGCAACTCGTTTCTTTGCAGCCATTCGCAGCACAGTCCGCTGTGTCTCTCAACGCTAAGCGCACAAAGGAAACAACTTGTCTCCTCGTCGTGTATCCCCACCGCAGCCACAGCGCCAACTCGCTTCACTGCGCTGCAACGCAATCCAATTCTAAGCATACGCACAAGGGAAACAAACTCGTCTCTTCATCAACCATCCCCGTCGCACTCCACCGCGCTTCCTTCAAAACGCCGCGCATCCTCAGCCGCGCGTGCCGAAACGGCGGGCATAACGCAGCCCCATCCGCCGGAAACGCGTGCGCGTCTGACAAATGGGGCTTTATCGCTGTATTGCTCTCGAAAAAGGGCGGCTGCAAAGGGGAAAGACGCATTTTTCTTCGTGAGTCCGGCGGACTTTGGAGCAAAAACCTGCGCTTCCTTCAATCCCGCTGTACCCGCGCGGTCAGGCACTTTCTCAAATGCAGGGCGAGGTCAGTTTTCGCCGTCGTCCTCGGCCTCGACCAGCTCGAGATACTTCTCAAATACCTTCTCGACCACGTTGTCGTCCTCGACGGAGACGTAGATTTCCTCGCCGTTTTCGTCGCTGGCGATCTTGAGCACGAGCACCTCGTCGTCCTCCATGTCCTCGGTGGGGTCGACGGGCGCGAGCAGAACGTAGTCCTCGCCGCCGTACTGCACGGTCATGATATGCTCAAAGCGCACCGCGTTGTCGTTTTCGTCGAACAGCTCGATGATGTTGTCCATTTCCATGCTGTTTTCGTTGTTTTCCATGCTTCTCTTTCCTTTCCAGACGGCCGTGTCCGTCACGCGAACCGGCTCTTTGGGAATCGTGTCCGTCCATCCGCCCGCGTCCAGAAAGGACTGGAGGATGTATGTGGCGGCCAGTTTGTCCACCACCAGCTTGCGCTTGTCGCGGCGGGTGTTGCCCTCGATGAGCGTCTTGTGCGCCTGCGATGTGGTGAGCCGCTCGTCCTCGAAGCGCACCTGCCAGCCGCGCGCCGTCAAAAGCTGCGCAAAATCCAGGATCGTCCGCGCCTGTGGGCCGATTTCGCCGGAGAGCGTGCGGGGCAGGCCGACGACCAGCCGGTCGGTTTCGTACTGGCTGAGGATCTCGGCGACGCGCTCCACATCGTGCGTCCAGCCGCGCGAGAAGATCGTCTCAACGCCCTGCGCGGTCAGTCCGAGCGGATCGGATACCGCCACGCCGATGCGCCTTTCGCCTACGTCCAGCGCCACGACGCGCTTGGTCAGGCTCACGGCTTTTCGAGCTTCTGCACATAGGAGCGCACAAGCTCTTCGAGAATGTCGTCGCGCTCCAGTCTGCGGATCAGCGAGCGCGCCTGATTGTAGCTGGTGATGTAGGTCGGGTCGCCGGAGAGGATGTAGCCCACGAGCTGAGTGATCGGGTCGTACCCCTTGGCCTTCAGCGCCTGATAGACCTCGCGAATGATCTGCTCCGGCGAGTTAGGATCGCCTGCGGGCGCGGGATAAAGTTGGGTATCGCCCATTTTGATGCTCATAAGACACCGCCTCTCTGGAAAGTTCCCTTTCCACTATTATACACGATCCCGTCGTAAATTTCAAACACTTTCGTATCGAACAGGCCAATTTCGTGCGATTGATCTGAAAATCAGCACGATCGGCACTGAAAACAGCATACCCGCCACGCCCGCCAGACTGCCGCCCACGGTGATGGCGATCAGCACCAGCGCCGGATGCAGCGAGCACGCCGCGCCCAGCAGCCGCGGGCTGACGATCATGCCGTCGATCTGCTGCACGATGAACAGCGCCAGCGCGGCGAAGAGCATCTGCTTAAAGCCGCCGCTGGCCGCCATGATGAGCGCGGGCGCGCCGCCCAGGATCGGGCCGAAGTAGGGGATGAGGTTGAAAATCCCCACGATTACGCCCAACGCCAGCGCCGCGCGAACGCCCGCCAGCGCCAGAAACAGCGCGGCCAGCGCCCCCACGATCAGCGAAATGAGCATTTGGCAGCGGATATACGCGCCCATTTCCAGCCGGATGGCGCCCACGGTCTTGAGCACGGCCTTTCGCCAGCGCGCGGGCACGAGCAGCTCCAGCCGCAGGCCGATGCGTTCGCGGTCGCGGATGAAATAGTAGGCCAGCGTGATCATCAGCGTCAGCTCAGTTACGCCGGAGATGAGCCGCGAGGCCAGCGACACCGTGCCGTCCAGCACAGGCACGTCGGGCAGGGGAATGTCGGCCGGCGCGGGGATGAAGGGCAGCAGGCAGCGCTTTTCCTCAATCCACGCG
>CAKTXR010000050.1 GCA_934631025.1 uncultured Clostridia bacterium | reverse complement strand
CGTAAAGCGCACCCACGCCGCGAATCACATGAAGAGAGTCCAGAGAGACAATGTCTCTTTGGCGCAGTCTGGGGCGCGCAGCCCCAGCGTACTCCCCGCGGTATCGCCGCGAATAAGCAATCACTTCGCCAGAGGAACATGACCGGCTTGCGATTCGATTGCGGCGTATGGCATCGGCGTTACGGGTTACGGCGAATGGATATGGCTTCTGTTTAAGGCTTGTCCTCCCCCCAGGAGGCTTTCCGGTCGCCTCCTGGACTTCTTTGGGGTCTCCGGCGAGACTTTTTCGTGAAACTCCGGCGGGACTTTTCGGGGAACTCCGTCGAGATCGCCCCAAGAAACACACAAGCCTGAAGTGAACCCACAAAGTCCGATAACCGTACGTCTCTTGAGAACGCTCTAATGGCGATCTCGACCCACGCGAAACAGAAACGCAGCCTATCGCAAGCCGTCCTGTTTGGCGCTATGCGGCAAACAGCAGGCGTGAGCCAAACATACAACGCTGCAATAGAAATACAGCGCCCCTCCGCCATACCCCCGCGCGCACAAACACTCATGCCGGAGCTATAACCGGCCAAACGCAGCATTTCGCCGACGCACTATTTCACCATCGCATAATCAGCAATAGCGCATCGCCGCGTCAGCGCGGGACAACGCCTGCAAACGGAACCCGCACGACGGCCGCATCGCCGCGATAGCAGCAGACACCGCCCTGCGCACAAACACGCTTTCAAGCGGAACCCGCCCCACGGCCGCATCTCCGCGCCCCGCGTGCAAACGAAACGCCGCGCCCGCGCGGAGAAGCCTGCGATGCACGGCGAAAGGCTCGCCCTATAATATAGAAGGAACGCGCTCAGGCCTGCTGCTGGAGCGGCATGGTGCGCTTCGCCTTCCGGTACGCCCAGATGAAGCAGGCGATGTGAACCAGCGCGGTGATCGTCCAGGAAAACGGATAGGAAATATAGAGCGTCTCGAGCGTCTTGTGGCTGGCGAACACCGTGTAGATCCAGCCCAGACGGAAGCCGCACACGCCGATCATCGACACCAGCATGGGCGCGATGGAATAGCCCAGGCCGCGCATCATGCCCACCATCGTGTCCATGATGCCGCAGATGAAATACGGCGCGCAGACATAGGCCAGACGCAGCGTCGAATAGGCGATGACCTCCGGATCGGTCGAATAGATGCTCGACAGCGGCGTGCCCAGCAGCCACACGCCCACGCCGCTCACAACGCCCGCGATCGTGACCATGCCCACGCAGGCATAGAGCGTCTTTTTGACGCGATCGAGCTTGCCCGCGCCCATGTTCTGGCCGGTGAAGTTGAGCGCCGCCTGATAAAACGAGTTCATGATGACGTAGACGAAGCCCTCGAGGTTGCCCGCCGCCGAGTTGCCCGCCACCGCCACCGAGCCGAAAATGTTGATCGACGACTGAATGATGACGTTCGAAATCGAGAACACAGAGCCCTGTATGCCCGCGGGCAGGCCGATCTTGAGCATTTCCTTCATCGTCGCGCCGTCGATCTTCAGCTTTTTGAGATGCAGCTTGATCGAGGAATCGCTCTTAATCAGGCAGACCGTGACCAGTATGGACGAAATCAGCTGCGACACCACCGTGGGCACCGCCACGCCCGCCACGCCCATCTTCAGCACGATGACGCACAGAAGGTTGAGCAGCACGTTCACAACGCCCGCGATGAAGAGGAAATACAGCGGCCGCTTGGTATCGCCCACCGCGCGCAGCACCGATGCGCCGAAGTTATACAGCGCGATCACCGGAAAGCCCGCGAAATAAATGCGCATATACAGCTCCGCGCCGTCGATCACGTCCTCCGGCGTGCCCATCAGCTCCAGCATCGGCCGGCAGATGACAATGCCCAGCACGCCGATCAGCACGCCGCCCACCACGCTGATGGCAATCGACGTATGCACCGCCTTGCTCACGCGCTCGGGATCGTTCGCGCCGTAATAGCGCGCCACCAGCACGCTCGTGCCGATCGAAAGCCCCATCAGCACGTTGATGATGAGGTTGATCAGCGCGCCCGTCGAACCGACCGCCGCCATGGCCTCCTTGCCCGCAAACCGGCCGACCACCACAATGTCCGCCGCGTTGAACAGCAGCTGAAGCACGCTCGTGAGTATCAGCGGGATGGTGAAGCGAATGATCTTGCCCACAAGCGGGCCGTTGCACATATCAATTTCGTACTTAGCGGATTTGTTCATGGAATCGCCTTTCTGTCAGATTATTTGAGAGCGCGCATCAAAAAAAGGAGCCAAGGCGCAGCGCCCGCGCCCTCCCCCATTCGATCCCCGACGCGCTCCAGCCGCCGGAAATCCCCCGCGCGGCGTACAGAGTTATTATAGCACACATCCTGTCGAACAGGCCGTTATTTCTTATTGACCGATCTGTTATATCATTTTGACAAACAGGCGAGGCGAAGCGTCCATGCCGTGGGCGGCGCGGATGAACGGCGGTTTGCGCCGGTAGAAGTGGAATGCAATCAGCGTTATCGCGGCGGGCTGGCGCGCAGCGCGTTTGGCTAAAAAAAAGACCGAAGGCAGAGCGCCTCCGATCTTTGGTGGAGTTATTTTGCGAACGTCCAGGTGACGGACGCGCCTTCGAAATCCCAGTTCCAGTCATCCTCGTCGAAATAGCTGAGCTTGCCGGTGACGTCTTCCAGATCGGCGACGTCCTTCAGCTCGGCGGCTTCCTCCGCATCGTAGAAATCGAGCTCCGTGCGCGCCTTCTTGGACGCGCTGACGCTCGTCGTGCCGCCGCTCACGTCCCAGCCGTTGATGGAGACGTTGTCCATACTGATGAGTAGATTGCGGTCGGTGTGGTTGACGATGATGATCGGCAGCACGAGAGAGCCGTACTCGATGCTGGGCGCGCCGTTGAGCGTGATGGTAACGTTTTCGTCCTCATAGAGCACCTCGCCGTCCGCCAGCGGCGGCATCAGCTCGGCCAGCGCATTGCGCGCCTGATCGATGAGGGCGATCAGCTCTTCGGCGGTCTTGCCGGAAAGATCGATCGTATCCGCGCCTTCAGCCAGCGCCGCCGTCATGCTCAGCGCCATGACGAGCGCCAGAAACAGAGCAGCAAATTTCTTCATAGGAAACAGTCCCCCTTTTTGTTTTTGACTTTCTCTATTATACGACAGCGCGCGCCGTTTGTAAACACCATTTGCGCTTTAGTCGGCCGAGCGCCGTTTTCCCGTGACGAGCGCGGCAGTGCGGATTCGCAGGTTCGTCCGCTTTACGCGCATCGGTCGGCGCGCGTTTCCCCGGTCGATGAGCGCGGCGCTTTGCCCGCTCCCCCGTCTCAATCGCGCCGCGCTTCCCAGTCGCTGATAGCGGCTAGGAATTCCTCGGCATAGCGGCTGGCCTTGTACTGGCCCACGCCTGACACCGCCAGAAATTCCCTCTCGGTGTGCGGGCAGCGGCGCGCCATATCCTCCAGCGTGGTGTTCGAGAATATGACGAACGCCGGCACGCCCTCTTTCTGCGCCAGCTCGGCGCGCAAACTCCTGAGCGCGGCGTACAGCCCGTTCGGATCGACCTCGAACGTTCGCCGGCCCGCCGCGCGCTTCTCATGCCGCGCCGCCTTGTGTTCCTGCCTCTCGGCGCGCCATTCCTCGCGCGAACGCATCCGCAGCATGATTTTTTCGTCCTTCTCGAACGGCCGGCCGACGCGCAGGACATGATAATCGCCGAACTCGATCAGCAGCCCCCGATCGATCAGCAGATTGATCAGCCCGCCCATATCGTCGCGGCTGATCTGATACAGAAGGCCATAGCTTTTGATATGGTCGAGTCCGCGCTCACGGACGGTCTTGCAGTTGCTGCCGCGCAATGCTTTCGACACGGCGCTCGCCCCAATGCCGTAGGGAAAGCGCTCGAGAATTTCCTTCACGGCCATAACGGTCGTATGCGCTTCGTTCGTCATATCGCGCTCATAGACGCGCCCCAGACACACGCCGCAGTTGCCGCAGGGCGTTTCCGCCTTTTCTCCGAAATAGGACAGTATGCCCGCGCGCAGGCAGGTGGTCGAGTGGCAATAGTCAATCATCTGGTTGAGCCGGCGCAGATCTTCCCGCCGTACGAGAGCGCGCTCCTCGTCGTCAAGCGAGGGATTGTCCTCGCCGTGTTCGATGAAATAGCGCGCGGTGATCACGTCCTTCGGCGAGAAGAGCAATATGCACTCGGCGCGCTCGCCGTCGCGTCCGGCGCGGCCGGCCTCCTGATAGTAGCTCTCGAGGTTCTTCGGCATCCCCTCGTGCAGCACATAGGAGACGTTCGACTTGTCGATGCCCATGCCGAACGCGTTCGTCGCGACGATCACGTCCGCGCGGTCGAATGTGAAATCGTCCTGATTTTTGCGGCGCTCCTCGTCGTCCAGTCCGGCGTGATAGCGCGTCGCCTTTATGCCCGCGGCCACCAGCGCACCGCAGGTCTGCTCGACCGCCTTGCGCGTCAGGCAATAAACAATACCGCTGCCGCCCTCGTGCGCCCGAACATAATCGACGATCCAGCCCAGCCGATCCTCCGGCTCGAGCACATCGAAATAGAGATTGGGCCGATCGAAACCGGTCGTCACGGCCACGGGATCGTGAAGGTGCAAAAGCCGCACGACGTCCTCGCGCACACGCGCCGTGGCCGTAGCGGTGAAGGCGCCCACCGGCGGCCGCGGGTTCAGCGCGTCGATAAAATCGACGATCTCGAGATAGCTCGGTCGGAAATCCTGCCCCCACTGGGAGACGCAGTGCGCCTCGTCCACCGCCACAAGCGATATATTCGCGCTTCCGGCGAACGCACGGAACTCCGGCGTACCCAGCCGCTCGGGCGCGACATAGATGATCTTATAGCGCCCCTGCGCCGCACGCTCCAGCGCAAGCGAAATCTGGCGCGGCGTGAGCGACGAATTGATATAGGCCGCCGGAACGCCCGCCTGAATGAGCGCGGCCACCTGATCCTTCATCAGCGAGATCAGCGGCGACACGACGATCGTCAGCCCCTCTGCCATCAGCGCGGGCACCTGATAGCAGATCGACTTGCCCGCGCCCGTGGGCATCACGCCCAGCGCGTCCCGACCACGGATGAGCGCGGCGATCAGCTCCTCCTGACCGGCGCGGAACGAATCGTGTCCGAAATACTGCCTGAGTACTGCGCGTGCGTCCATGCGGCTCATCCCTTCTAAACAGGTGTTCATGCTTACAGTATAACACATTGCGGCGAAAAACGCAAGGGGCGGCGAGGTGTTTTACGCGGGTGCAGACCGTTTTCGCACTATCGGAGACTTGACCGAGTTCAATTTATGCTCGGTCAAGTCGTGTGGTATCCGGCGGCAGCAAGTGGAAGCCGCACAGCGGCCACTCGGGTACACGGAAAGACCCGTCCGGCTCCAATTTATGGCCGGACGGGTCGGGCTGTATGAATATCCCATCAACACGCTGAACCGTCCAGACTCGAGCCGCCCCCAAGCGGCGCGGAGTCGTGTTGCGTGCGCGAAGCGGAGAGGAAACCGCACTGCGGCCAGTGTGTTTTTGACTTGATTTTGGCGCGATCTTCCGTTATAATAGGTATGTATCGTTATCCGATAGGATATTGAGGAGGGTTTTATTCATGAAACTGAGTGTTTTTGCCGTTTTGCTGGCTGACCGTTCCTTTGAGGAAGCCTGCAAGTATCTGTCCGAGCGCGGCGTGCAGGCGGTTGAGATCGGCTGCGGCGGCTTCCCCGGCGACGCGCATTGCAAACCCCGCGATCTGCTGGCGCATCCCGAGAAGATCGACGAAATGCGCGCCATTCTGGACAAGTACAATCTGGAAATCGCCGCGTTCTCCACGCATGGCAACGCGGTGCATCCGGACAAGGCCGTCGCGGCGAAGTTCCACGACGATTTCGTCCAGACCGTGCTGCTGGCCGAGAAGATGGGCGTTGAAACGGTCGTGACGTTCTCCGGCTGCCCCGGTGGCTCCCCCGAGGACAAGACCCCCAACTGGGTCACCTGCCCGTGGCCGGACGATTTCAGCAACATCCTCGAGTATCAGTGGAACGACGTGCTGATTCCCTACTGGAAAAAGACTGCCGCGTTCGCTCAGGAGCACGGCATCAAGAAGATCGCCTTCGAGATGCACCCCGGCTTCTGCGTCTACAATCCCGAGACGATGATGAAGATTCGCTCTGCCGTCGGCCCGATCCTGGGCGCGAACTTCGATCCCAGCCACCTGTTCTGGCAGGGCATTGATCCTGTGTACGCCATCCGCTATCTGGGCGACGCAATCTTCTACTTCCATGCCAAGGACACCAAGATCGACGAAATGAACACCAAGACCAACGGCGTGCTCGACACCAAGCACTACGCCGACGAAATCCATCGCAGCTGGATCTTCCGCTCCCTGGGCTACGGCCATGATCTGGGCGTCTGGAAGGACATGATGAGCGCCCTGCGTCTCGTCGGCTACGACGGCCCGATCTCCATCGAGCATGAGGACAGTCTCATGACCCCCGGCGAAGGTCTCGACAAGGCCATCGCCCTGCTCAAGGAAGTGCTGATGTTCCAGCCCCGCGGCGGTATGTACTGGGCCTAAACAGGGAATGATTCCCTGTACCCCAGACCGCTTCGCGCACGCAACCCGCCGGCTGAGCCGGATTCACACCGCTTCGCGCATGCAACCCGACTCTTCAGCGCTTGGGGGCGCTTCGAGTCTGGACGTTGGCGTGCATAGATAACATCGATATACAGCCCGACCCGTCCGGCCATAAATTGGAGCCGGACGGGTCTTTCCGCGTACCCGGGTGCTGCGGGACGCGAGTGTGACAGTTCGAGGATAACGGTTATTGTGGGATTTGGCAAGGAGTACCTCATCGCGAACTCCAAGAAGAGAGTCCAGAAAGCCAATGGCTCTTTGGCGCAGGTTTGGGGGGCGCGTAGCCCCAGCGTACTCCCCGCGGTATCATATCGAATCAGCAGGCCATAGCGAGAGAAGCGCCCACCCAAATGTGGCGCTTCTTTCCATATAAGCGAACTCCGGTCGTGTTCCCGTCGGGATCACCTAAAGAAACGCATAGGCCTGAAGTGAAGCTGCAAAGCCCGATAACCGCACGCCCTTCGAGAACGCACTAAGGCGATCTCGACCCGCGCGGAATAGAAACGAAAGATACCGCAAGCCGCCTGCTGTTTGGCGCTATGCGTCAAACAGCAGGCGTGAACCGAACGCTAAACATCCCAACAGAACCACCCGCGCCCGTCGCCAGACTCCCGCGCGCACCCACGCCTGTGCCGGCCTATATCCGGCCAAACGCAACATCGCGCCGGCGCACAATTCACTCACATACAATAACCCGCCAACGCATCGCCGCGTCAGCGCGGAACAGCATACCCCAAAAGTGAAATCGGCATAGCCAGCGCGAAATAACACCGAAAATCCATCCCTTGCAAGACAAAACCGGCTCTCCTTCCTCGGGAAAGCCGGTTTTTTATAGATTGATTCAGCCCTCAGGCAGCTCGTGCGGCTCAATCTCGAGGGTAAAGGTGAATGTGGAGCCTTTGCCCACCTCGCTCTGCACGCCGATCGTGCCCCGCATGTGCTCGCACACCAGCTTGGCGATCGACAGCCCGAGTCCTGTGCCCGTGGTACGCATGCGGGATTTGTCCGCCTTGTAGAAGCGCTCCCAGATGTAGGGCAGATCGGTCGGCGCAATGCCCGCGCCGGTATCGCGCACGCCCACGGCGACGTGATCGTCCTCGCAGCGCGCAAAGACGACGATTTCGCCGCCCTCAGGCGTGAAGGAAAGCGCGTTGTCCATGAGGATAACGAGTACCTGCATGATGCGGTCCTCGTTGCCCAGTACGAGCGGCAATTTCTCGGGATATTCGCAGCGCAGCGCAATATGGCAGGACTCAGCCTGCTTGAAGAGCCGCCGCACGGCGCCTTCGAGGATGCCCGGCAGCTCCAGCGGCTCCAGCTCGATCTCAAGCCGGCCGCTTTGCAGTCGGCTCATGTCCAGCATTTCGCCGATGAGCTTCTCCAGGCGCAGCGTCTCCTGATAGATGATGCGGTAGCACTCCGTTTTTTCGGCTTCCGTGTCGATCACGCCGTCCAGAAGCGGCTCGACCATGCCGCGAATGCCGGTCAGCGGCGTGCGCAGCTCGTGGGAAACGTTGGCCACATAGTCGCGGCGCAGCTGCTCGAGCCGTTCTGCTTCGGACACGTCGCTGAGCAGCGCAACCGCACCGATGATCTTTGTCCCCGTGCCGGTGAACGGCCAGACAACCGCCTTGATGCAGCGGTTTTCGGGGTTCGTCCACTGGCTTTCGGCGCGCTGGCCGTTGGCCATAACGGCATAAAGCATATCCATCAGGCGCTGGGGACCCGCTTCGTCCGCACGCGACTGCCATGTGGACAGTCCGAGCAGTTCGAGCGCGACGGCGTTGTGGTGCAATATGCTGCCGCTCTGATCCACGGCGACGATGCCCTCGCCGATGCCCGAGAGAATCTGCTCCAGCTTGGCCTTCTCGTTTTGCAGATCGAATATCGTCTGCCCGAGCCGGCGTGAGAGATCGTTGAGCGTGTGGCCGAGCTGGCCGATTTCGTCCTCCTCGCTCAGGTGCGCGACCTCGCCGTAATGCCCCTGCGCGATATGGCGGGCGGTACGGTTGAGCCGGCTGAGCGGATCGGTGATGCGGCGGCTCATCGTATACGCCCACAGCATTGAAATGAGCACGGACGCGGCCAGCGATATGGTGAGCACCAGCACAGTGGAAATCGCCACGCCGCGGATCTCGTCCAGCCGGCGATAGAGCAGCAGCGCGCCGATAATCTTGCCGCTGGTGTTGCGCACGGGCGCGCCGGCGAACACGATGCGGCAGCCAAGCATGGCCACATAGCGCACGTCCGTCTCGCCGGTCGCGCCGCCCAGTATCTTTTCGGCCATGCTGCGGTCGACGGTATCGGCGATGAGCGTACGTTCAAAGCCCGGTTCGTCGGGCGAAGGCCCGCTCTCCGGCACATTATCATGCGGAATGTGACGGGCGATGTACATATCGTTGATGTAGATGATCTGCGATTCGCTCAGCGTCTCGAGCGAGCGGACGGAATCATAATCAATGTCGTCGTCCGTCTGCGAGAGGATATTCGCCACGACATGCGCCTTGTCCAGCAGTTCGCGCGCAGCCGAATTGACGGCATAGCGCCGCAGCAGCAGATAGCTGGTCAGCGTGGTCAGCACGGTCACGGCGATGGAGAGCGCCAGATAGCCCGCCAGCAGCTTGACGAATATGGATGGCCCGCGCGGGTGCAGCGCGTCGTCCTGTCTGTTATCGCGTTTCAATCGATCCTCACTCCCGCCGCTCAGGTCAGCAGTTCAAAGCGATAGCCCACGCCCCAGACCGTGCGGATGTCCCAGTCGTTTGTGGGCTTGCACAGCTTGGCGCGGATGCGCTTGATGTGGCTGTCCACAGCGCGGGTATCGCCGAGGAAATCGTAGCCCCAGATGCTTTGCAGCAGATGCTCGCGGCTGAACACCATGCCGGGATTGGAGGCGAGCGTCCAGAGAATCTCGATCTCCTTGGGCGTGCAGGGAATGGTCTCCTTGTCCAGCCGCACGACGAACGCGCTCATGTCGATGGTCAGATTGCCCACCGTCAGCAGCGTATCGCGGCTCTCCTCATGGAACTCGCGCATACGGCGCAGCACGGTCTTGACGCGGGCGATCACCTCGCGCGGACTGAAGGGCTTGGTCACATAGTCGTCCGCGCCCAGCTCCAGGCCGAGCAGCTTGTCGAATTCCTCGCCCTTGGCGGTCAGCATGATGATGGGGACATTGCTCTCGCGCCGGATCTCGCGGCAGACCATCAGGCCGTCCATCTTGGGCATCATGATGTCCAGCAGGATCATGTCCGGATGCTCGCGCCGCGCCAGTTCGAGTGCCTTTTCGCCGTCGAATGCGGAGATGGTCACGAAGCTCTCGCGCTTGAAATAGGCGTTGAGCGACTGATGCACGACCGGATCGTCGTCGGCAATGAGAACTTTATAGGCGTTTTTATGCTCTTCCATAAATGGAGCCTCCTTTTCAGCGTTCATCGATGAATGAAAATCCATTCAATACACTGAGTATAATATCAAATTGTGGCAAAGTCAAGTCACCGCTCCAAACAATCCATTGCGGCGGCCTGCGCAGGCTCAAAAACCGTCCCAACGCGCTCTTTAGGCGGCGCGCGGCGCGCATCGGTTCCGCAATTATGCAAAAATATCCCGATATGATATGAACAGGCGGGAGCGCTGCCTCTCAGCGTTATTCCCCAGCCACACGCGCGCATCGGCATTCAAATGCCGCGCAATAATCGTGTTTGCTACACTTGCAAATGCGGAATCGCTCATCCATGCGCGCGTTATGACGCATAAAAATCCCGTCCAATGACAAACCGAGCAGGCAAAAGTACACCACATCTCAGCGACCTTCCTTGACCATGCGCGTCTATCGGCGTTCAGGCATCGCGCAGGAATCTCGTTTACTGCACTTGCAAATGCAGAATCGCCCGTCCATGCGGCGCGCGTTATGACGCATAAAAATCCCGTTCGGCAAACGAACCGAACGGGATGAGCGAACCGCCTGTCAGCGGCGGGTTTCCATGAACTTTTCGGGATGACGCTGGTTTTCGCCCAGCATGCAGCCGGAATTGCCGTCGGACTGCCAGGCGATAAACACATCGCCCGTGACCGGCCGCAGCGTGCGGCGCGATCCGTCCGGCAGCGTCTCGAAGGGCACGTTGCTCGGCACATTCATCCAGGGCGCGCCTTCGCCCTTTTTGCAGGCCGACTGCTCCACCACGCGCACGCGCGCGTCCAGGGGCAGGCGCAGCGTCAGTGTCGCGTCCTTCAGTCCGCGGATAAGGAAGCGCTCGTCCAGCGACGGGTTTTCAGCCGTCTTGCGTTCGCAGCTCAGCACGGCGCGCTCCTTCTGGTCAGCGAAGATCGTCAGGCGCTTGTGGCGGAACTTGTCGGCGTGATAGGTCGTCAGGCCGCCCTCATAGACGCACTGATTGCCCTCGATGAGCGGCGCGCCCTCGGGGAAGCGCAGCGACAGGCTCGCCGTCGTGTCCTTGGCGTAGGAGGTGACATAGTACATGTTGTCGCACATCGAGACGTGCAGCACCGGCCAGTCGGGGATTTCCTGCTCGCCGGCAAAGCGGATCGCAACGCCCATCGTCTCCAGCAGGCCGCGCAGCATCGCCGCCACCGGGAAGTATTCATGCCGGTCAAGCTGCTGGGGCAGCGCGCCGCTGGAATGCTGATCGTGCGGGAAAGAACCGCGCATCCACGTAAGCCTCCCCGTGCGCGCGTGCTCATTGAGCGTCGCATAAACGCGCGCATTCCCATCGCCGTCCCGCACCGTTGCCAGCACCGTCGTATTCGCCAGGGCGACTTCACCAATACCGCCGCCGGAGAGCAGCGAGACATGGCGCAGCTTTTTCGGCAGCGTGAAGCCGCGGGCAGCGTCCTTTATGACGTCCGTGTCGATGCTCAGCTCGCCCTCGATGGGCTGATCCTCCGCTACGCCGATCAGCGCGCGCACCTCGTCCGAGGCCCACGCGGCGCTGCCGTAGAGCACGACGCGGCAGCCCGCGTCCAGCGCCATGAGGAGCGCCTGCTCGGCGGGCGTTCCCGCGTGCGGCACGGGCGTGACGAGAATCCTGCACGCCCAGCGCTTCATGTCCGATTTGACGAACAGATCGTCCGCGATGACCGAGTTGAGCGGCAGGCCCTGATCGATGGCGTTTTCAATCAGCCAGTCGTCCATGAACAAATCCTGCATCCTGCCCTCGTAAAGGCCGAGCCGGACATAGCTCTCGAACGGATAGAGCCATGTGACCAGACCGGCCGTGTCGGGATAATGGCTGTACGCGTCCAGCAGATACGACGTGACCTCGACGGGGCAGCGGCGCGGCAGCTGGCCGTAGGAATCGTCGGCGGAGAGGAAGTTGACGCCCTCGGGCGGGGTGACGCGACCGTTCTCGTCCAGACGGGCGACGGTCAGCGGCAGGTAAATGTCGTGCGGCGTGCGGTCGTATCGATCGAACCATGGGCTGTTGTGCCACCACGGATCGTGCGTATAATATCGGAAGAGATAGCCCTTTTCGGGCAGATGCGCCATGCGGGACATGAAGCCGGCCAGCTCCAGCCCGAAGCGGTAGTCCAGCGCGGCCCACGGCGAATTGGGCGGCGCGACCAGCGTCTTGACGCGGTAAATATCGTCGATCGGGCAGCCGTGCGCGGAAATATCCATGCCGGCGGTGAGGTTGCTGCCGCGCGTCTCGATGCGCGTGTCGCCCATGACGGCGGTAAACTCGCGCCAGAACGTGCGGATATTCTCTCGGATGGCGGGGGCGTTTGCGTCGTCGAAACGCTCGCCGTCGAACAGCTCGCCCTTCCAGTTCCACGATTGCAGCGAGAAGCCGAAGCCGTTGCTCAGCCAGATGTAGTCAAAGCCCACGTCGCGCCTGAGCGCCATGAACTGCTCGCCTAAAAAGCGGCCGAAATGCGTGCCCTCGGGAATGCCGTCGGGATAGGCGGCATAGCGATAATGATCGGCATGCAGCCGCGCAGCGCAGTGGATCCACAGGCTGTCCATCATGCTGCCGCGGTTCATCTCAGGATGGCGGTGGAACTTAAAATCGGAATAGGCGAACTCGGGGCCGGGATCGAAGGTTTCGCCCACCTCGACGTTCAGGCCCAGCATTTCGCGCCCCACGCGCTTGAGCGCGGCGATGATGCGCTTCAAATCGGCATAGCGCATGACGGGCGGATTGTCCATATAGAGATACGGCCGATGGTGGATTTCGTCGCCGTTTAGGTCGCCTGCGGGCAGCTCCTTTTTCGGATTGCCGATGCCGATATAGCGCGCCCAGTCGAACGAGGACTCGAGATCGCCGTTGTATTCGAGGATTTCGCTGCCGTCGCTCGTCCACATGAGTACGGACACGGCCTGCGCATGACCGATCAGCTCGCGCCAGCCGTCGAACAGCTCGCGGCAGGTCTTTTCGATACCCGCCTCGCTCAAATCAAGTCCGAACGGCTTCAGGCTGACCTCCAGCCCGACGCGGCCGATGGGCATATATTTCGGATATTCAAAACCAAACATGGCGTTTCCTCCTGCACAGATGATACGCTTTTATTGTACGCCATATTAATCGCCGTGACAAGGGACAAAACCTCTCTCCAATGGGAGAAAACAAACATTACGGAGGACAGCGTGATTTCCATACGGGGCGTTGTTCCGCGTTGACGCGGCGATGCGGCCGCAGTGCGGCTTCCGCTTGAAGGCGCTGTTCCGCGCTAACGCGGCGATGCGTTATCATTAATCACAGGATAGTGAATTGTGCGCCGGCGAAATGTTGCGTTTGGCCGGTTATAGCTCCGGCACAGGCGTTTGTGCGCGCGGGGAACGGCGTGATGTCTGCAATTCCATTGCAGCGTTGGAAAATTGTGCGCATCACGACAATATACCATAACACCGCCGTGAATGAAGAACGACCTCGCCCGACCGTCGTCTGGCTCGTTCCCCCCTCATGGACGATGGCTTTTGGAGTACGCTTTCCAATCGTCGGCGACAGCATAACCCCGCCTTCCCCATTGGAGAAACTATCGCCCTCGGGCAACAGATGAGATCGTTCTCCTCTATGTGATAAAAACCGACCTTCCCTTGCGCAAGAGAAGGTCGATTTTGTCTAAGTACTCAGGCCTCGCCATAGGCGGCGCTGCGGCCATCCTTGCCCGTGGCGGCGGCATAGGCGGCAAACGTCGCGAAATCCTCGCCGAAATAGCGGTTGACCAGCGTGCGCTCGCGCATCTGATAGGTGTTTTCGTCGATGTCGATCTGCTCCTCGGCCGCGCGGCAGATGATCGAATAGATCGCCGCGCCGGCGGGTGCGTCGAGGAAGAGATTGCGCTTGATGATGAAGCGCGCGCCCTCGGTGGGCTGCTCGATGCGCCAGAGGAAGATGTGATGCCCCATCGGCTGCGGCCAGATTTCCGACTGGCGCGGCAACGTGGTGTGCCGATGCGAGAAGCCGCGGCCCGCGTCCATGCAGACGTTGTTCACAAATTCCGCGCTCAGCGGCAGCACGTCGCGCTGCTCATAGGCCGCCATGCCGCAGCGGATGAACACATTGCGCCGGATGACAAAATCCTGCGCCGCGACGCATTCTTTGCCGCCCTGATGCGTGACGGCAGAATCGTAAATCTCGTAAAATACGTTGTCCTCGACGAGGATGTTTTCGCCGGTGTTCCAGCATTCCACGCCGTTGCCGAAGCGGATATGCAGCTTTTTGCTCCACACCGAGCCGCCGATGAACTCGAACCGGCAGGCGCGCACGATCATGTTCCGGCTGGGGCCGCCGCCCGCGATGGCGTGAACGCCGGCGTTGCGGAAGGTCAGGTGCTCGAAGATCATGTCGTGGCCGGTCTTTGCCAGCTCGCGATGCACGCGCAGCGCCGCCTCGATGTGGCCGTACTTGAGACCGGGGTTGCAATCGCAGTAAAGAATCGTCTCGTGCGCGTCGGGGCTTTCAACGTCCGTGCCGAAGCCGCTGTCCCACCAGTCGCCATTCTCGGAGAGGTCGGTTTTGTCCCATTGCAGCGCGCCGCCCTCGCGGCCGTCGAAGATCAGATTGCAGCATTCTGTTGCCAGCGGACGGGTGCAGCGCCACAGGTTTTCGCCCGCGCTGACCCAGCTCTCCGCGCCGCTCACGTCGACGCTGCCCATGAACACGGGATCGTCGCCCTCGCCGTACGCGCCGTAAAAGATCGGCCGGCCCTCTTCGCCGCTGACGCTGTGTACCGCGTCGCGGATAACGCTGCCGCGCTTGAAAAGCACGCTGTCGCCGCCCCGCAGCGTCAGTCCCACGACCGACGCACGCGGCGCGCTCTCGCTCAGTCCGGCCGCCGAAGCCTGACCGCCCTCAGGATCGATATAGTAAATCGCCATATAAACACACCTTTCATCGCATTTTTTCGGATGGTAAAGCGCGCTGGCCGTCCTCCCCGCTCCCCCGAGACGGTCGACGGTCATGCAGACGGCGCGCTGCGGAATATCTCCCGCGCGGAGCCGTTACAGCGCCGCGCACAATAATAGTCTGTATAATAGGTAGAAACCGTCGACGGAAAGCCGCGCCGCCGCAATCTTCGCATCCACGCCGCGCCGTCACCCGAGTACACGGCTGAGACCCGCCCGACTCCGACCTATGGTCGGAGTCGGGCGGGTCGGCTGCATAGCAAACCTTTCTACTCCCTCCAACGACCAGATTCGAGCCGCCCCCAAGCGGCGCGGAATCGGGTTGCGTGCGCGAAGCGATGTGGATCCGGCTCTGCCGGCGGGTTGCGTGCGCGAAGCAGTCTGGAAACCACTCAGTGGTTAGAGTTTCAGGTCGCCTTCTTTGATCCAGCCGATTTTGCGCAGAAGCAGGCCGAGCGCCCAACTGATGAGCGCGGGCAGTATGAAGCAGATGAGGATCAGGCCGATCCAGTCCATCGCGGTGATGGCGGATTTCGCGCCGGAAGCCACATCGCTGACCCAGCCGGTGTACACGCCGATCTGGCCGACCAGACCGCAGGTGCCCATGCCAGACGAGACGGCGGGGCCGTTCATTTGCAGATGGAACAGGCAGGTGGCCAGCGGGCCGGTGACGGCCGAGGCGACGATCGGCGGAATCCAGATGCGCGGATTGCGCACGATGTTGCCCATTTGCAGCATACTGGTGCCGATGCCCTGCGAGACAAGGCCGCCCCAGCTGTTCTCACGGAAGCTCATGACGGCGAAGCCCACCATCTGCGCGCAGCAGCCGGCCACCGCCGCGCCGCCCGCGAGACCGGTGAGCGTAAGCGCCGCGCAGATCGCCGCGCTGGAGATGGGCAGCGTGAGCGCAATGCCGATGACCACCGACACCACCACGCCCATGACGAAGGGCTGCTGCTCGGTGGCCCACATGATGAGCTTGCCCAGCGAGGACGCGGCTCGACCGATGGCCGGCGCGATGAGCGCTGAGAGCGCCACGCCGACGAAGATCGTCAGAAGCGGCGTGACGAGCAGATCGACCTTCGTCTCCTTCGAAATCGCCTTGCCGCACTCGGCCGCAACAATGGCGATGACGAGCACGGCGAGCGGGCCACCCGCGCCGCCCAGACCGTTGGCCGCGCTGCCGACCGTGGCGAGCGAGAACAGCACCAGCGGCGGGCAATGCAGCGCGTAGCCGATGGCGATGGCCATAGCCGGACCGGACATTTTCGACGCGAAATCGCCGATGGTATTGAGGAACGGCAGATGGAACTGCGTGCCGCACGTCGAGATGATCGTGCCGATCAGCAGCGAGCAGAACAGGCCCTGCGCCATTGCGCCGAGCGCGTCGATGCCATAGCGGCGCGCGGAAATCACGATGTCCTTGCGCCTGAGGAACGAGCGGAATTTGTCCATGATGAGCCTCCCCGTGCAGTCGTGCCGGTGCGGGCCGCATCTTTCGCGCCCGTACTTTCATTGTAATGGCTCGCCGCCGTTCTGTCAAGGCAAAAGCCGCCGATTTTCACTTCGGCGGCCTGTTTTATGTGGTTTTGGTTGCGCTTGTCCGCGCTGACGCGGCAGGGACTGGCCGGTTATTGCGCATGAGTGAATTGTACGCCGGCGCGGCGTTGCGTTTGGCCGGTTTCAGCTCCGGCACAGGCGTGGGCGGGCGCGAGAGTCTGGCGGCGGGGCGCTGCGGTTCCATTGCGGTGTTTTGCATTCAGTTCTCGCCCGTCTTACATTCCTTGCGTCGCGCAAGTGCGAAGGCAGGAATCGTCTGCGTATAACGGAGACCTGACCGGCTCTAATTTATGGCTGGACAAGTCGTTTATCCGCACGAATACTTCCATTTGCTTGATTACCTGAGTCAGACCGATCCAAGTGGAAATCGCACATCAGCCTTTCGGAGATCGCTTTCCTCAGTCCTTTGAATCGGCGCGCGCCGCGTGGCTGCCATCGTCGCCGATGAGCTTGCGCAGCGCTTCATAGCTGCTGACGACGCAGTTGCAGCGCTTCTGGAACTCCGCTTCCTTCGCGCGGATGGACTCGTCGGCGGCCTGTTCACGGGCGCTCGCCTTGTCCTGCGCGTCGCGCTCGATCTGCGCAGCCTGTTCGTGCGCGGCAGAAAGGATCGCGTCCGCATCGCCACGCGCGCTCTTCACGTCGGCGAGATAGCGCTCGGCGGCGCGCTGGGCGCTCTCGAACACGCCGCTGATGCTCAGCGCGGCCTCGGCGAGATTGCCCGTCTCGCCGCAGACCGTCTGCGTCTGTTCCAGCCGCGCGCGCAGCTCGGCGTTTTCGCGCTCCAGCTCGTGTACGCGGCGCGCGTCCTCGGTCTGCATACCGTCCAGCCGGCGCAGCACCTCGGCCAGCGCCGTCGCCGTCATCGCATCGGTCGGCGCAGTCGGCTCGGCCTTTTCGGCATGCTGTACATCCGGCTCGACAGTGGCTGCGGCATCCTCGCGCGCTTCAGCGTTGCTCTCTTCGGCAACCGGCGCGGCATTCTGCTGTTCAGGCGCTTCGCTCGGCGCAGTCTCGGCCTGAACAGCGGCGTCCGGCGACTGCTCCAGCGCCCGACGCAGATCGGCGTTTTCGCTTTTGAGCATCTCGATCGTGCGGCGCTGCGTATTGATCAGCTCGATCAAATCGGTGCGGCGGCAATATTTCAAATCCATCTCCATGGACACACGCTCCCCTTTTGGCAAACGATTTTCTATTGCTTTTTATTCGACATACGCGCGCGTTTTCCTGCCGTGTCTGCGGGATTTCTTGGCTGTGCGGGGCGCTGCTCAGTCCGCGCTGACGCGGCGCAGCGTTGGACAGTCATTCTATGCGAGTGAATCGTGCGCCGGCGAAATGCTGCGTTTGGCCGGTTTTAGCTCCGGCACAGGCGTTTGTACGCGCGAGGGGTTGGCGGCGGGGCGCGGGTAATTCTATTGCAGCGTTTTGCGTTCAGTTCAGGCCTGTGCGCTTCCTTCCGGCGATCTCGACGAAGAACGAAGTCGGCGGCGCAGCGTGGGTGCGCTTTTGCGAAATCATATTAGCTATGCGATGTTTTCCGCGGGGAGTCCGTTGGGGGCTGCGCGCCCCCAAACCTGCGCCAAAGAGCCATTGGCTCTCTGGACTCTCTTCATTTGATTCGCAGCAAAATACCTCTTTCCAAACACGGCAATAACCACTATCCTCTAACAGCCGCACCCACGCCGCGCAACACTCTGGTACACGGAAAGACCTGCCCGACTCCAATTTATGGTCGGGCAGGTCGGGCTGTATGAATATCATACCTATACGCTCCAACGTCCAGACTCAATGCGCCCCCAAGCGCTGAAGAGTCGGGTTGCATGCGCGTAGCGGTCTGGCCGACGGCCCCGCCGCCTAATAGACGGAATCGTGGATCGCGTTGTAGGCCGTGCGCAGGGATTTGGAGTAGTCCTTGACCGCATCCACATCCTCGTTAATCATCGCAGCGTTGAGCTTGTCGATGATGTCGGTCAGGCGACTCTTCTGATCGTTGTCCAGCATACCGCTGTCGATCAGCTCCTTCGACTTGCGGATATAGCGGTTGGCGTAGGCATATGCGCCGCTGCCGTTGTTGGCGCAGACGGTGCACTTGCCGATCGCCGCCGAATCCTTCTCGGTGGACGCGCCGGGGAAATACTCCTGCACCACAGTCGAAACGCCGGTGCGCAGCGGATGTCCCTCAGGCAGATAGATCACGCCGTAATATTCCTTCTCGTCGCAGTCGCTCGTCGGGATGCGCTTGCTGGCCGCGCACAGCCGTACCATGCGGTGCATATTGCACGACAGCTGCGGCTCCGTGCCGGAGAGGAAATAGTCGGTGTTCGTGCCGTAATTGCTGATGTCGTGACGGCACGCGTCGGTGGGCAGCATTCCCGATACCGCGCACACCTCAACCTGAATCAGGCCCACGTCCGCCGCGGATTTCGTACGGATCGGCTGATCGACCGTGTAGCCCAGATAGTTGTGCGCCGCCTGCATGACCGCCGCCCACAGCGGGGCCGCGTACGAACCGCCCGACGCGCCGGTGACCAGCGGCTTGTAGGTGTCCGCGCCGATCCAGACCGCGCCGGCCAGATAGCCGGTCATGCCCGCGAACGTCACGCCGCGGAAGTCCGAGTTCGTGCCGGTCTTGCCCGCCACGGTGATGCCGCCGAAATTCGCCTTCTTACCGGTCGAGCCTTCGACGCTGTTGGAGCAGCATCCGATCAGCAGGTCGACCAGCATCCACGCGGTCGATTCCTTGAACGCCTGACGCGTAATCTGCACGTCGAACGCATCCATATAGACGCTGCCGTCTGAATGGCACACCTTTGTGAACGCCACCGGCTCCAGATAGATGCCGCCGTTGGCCACTGCCGCAAAGCCGCCGGCCATCTCGACCGTCGAAACGCCGGACGTACCCAGCGCAAGGCCCGCGCCCGTGGCGTTAATGTCCTCGCGGCTCACGCCCAGCCGCAGCAGATACTCGACCGAGTTGTCAATGCCGACATAAGTCATCAGCGTCTGCGCCGCCGCCGTATTGTGCGAGCGGTTGATGGCCACGCGCATCGATTCCACGCCGCTGTAGCCGCCGCCTTCATAGTTTTCAGGATAACCCGTCTCGCTGTCCCAGCCCGCGATCTGGATGGGCAGGTTCAGCACCGGCGTGGCCGGCGAATTGCCCAGATCGAGCGCCGGCCCGTAGACCGAAAGCGGCTTCAGCGACGATCCGACAGGCATCGAGATGTTATAGGCGCGGTGCGTCTGCTTCCAACCGGTCGGCGTGGAGCGGCCGCCGACGATCGCCATGATCTGGCCGGTATGCCAGTCGATGATGGTCGCCGCCGCCTGCGGTTCGGGCAGCTCCAGATACTCGCCGTTGCCCAGCGAGGCCTTGAATATGCTGTCCGAGGAAGAACGCATCTTCGGGTAGTTGTTCCAGTCGGTAATCGTGCGCTGCACCGTGTCCTGAAGGCCCGGATCCATCGCCGTATAGATGCGATAGCCGCCCGTGCGCAGCTTCTTCTCCATCAGCGCGCGGTTGGTCGAGGTGTCCTCGAGGTTCTCCGTGCGCAGCATCTTCGTCACAACGTCGTATATCGCATATTCGACATAATACAGGTTCTCGCAGATTTCGTTGTTCGACGAGGCCGAGTATTGCAGCACGCTGAGCCGCTCGCTCATCGCCTGATCGTATTCCGCCTGTGTGATCAGCCCCTGATCGAGCATCCGCTTGAGCACGCCGTCGGTGCCCTCCTCAATGATTTCGGGCTTCTTGGTCACATAGTAGCAGCGGCGCGGACTATACTTCTGCGGCGAGCGGATGATGCGCGCCAGAGCGGCGCACTCGCGCAGGCTCAGCTCGTTCAGTTCCTTGCCGAAATAGTCCTCTGCGGCGACCTTCACGCCGTAGTTCGAGCCGCCGAGGAACACCACGTTCAGATATTCGGCGAGAATATCCTGCTTGCTGATGACCTGCTCCAGCTCGATGGCGAGGTAGACCTCCTGTAATTTGCGCTTGAAGGTCTGCTCGCTGGAAAGGATGGTCTGCTTGATCAGCTGCTGCGTGATGGTCGAGCCGCCCTGCATGGACGCGCTGTTGGTGAACGAACCGATCACAACGCCGGCGAGACGGCGCACGTCGATGCCGTTATGTTGCCAGAAGCGCTGATCCTCGACGGCGATGACCGCGTTGATGAGGTTCTGCGGCAGCTCGTCATAGGTCACGTCGACGCGGTTTTCCAGCCCCTTAAAGTCGGTGATAAGGTCGCCGTTCGCGTCATAGATATAGGACGTCTGCGCCTGCTGATCGAACGCCGACAGATCGAGCGCGGGCATGGTCTCCACCCACGCCTTGGCCACGCCGACAAGCAGGCCCGTGCCGCTCACGCCCACCAGCAGCGCCACGACGAAAAACAGCTTGGCCGTCGTCATGACCACCTCGAGCAGGAAATTACGATCCTTCGTGCGCGGCTTAAAGGGCGAACGCTGAGGCGCGGTCACCGAATGTTTTCTCTTCTCATCTTTCTTTCGCATCAAAAACCTCCCCGGCTGTGCCGGTTCCACTTGCTGCCGCGCAACGCAACCCGACTCCGCGCCGCTTGGGGGCGGCTCGAGTCTGGACGCCGGTGCGCATTGGGACGTTCATCTTTCCATACGACTTGACCGGCCAGCCGCAGTGCGGCATCCACTTTATTGGAGCCGGTCAAGTCTCCGATACTACCCGAGTGCTGCGCCGCGCCGCGCGTCGATTCCGCGATATATCGCATTGCCATGTCGGCAACACGCGGAAGCGCGTCGATTGAACGCATTGCTCCAAATTTCACGGCGCGCCGCGCGTCGTTATGGCGCACGACCCATCGTATTCTCATATTATATCACGGACTGTGGGCAGCTGCATGGTTTTTTTGTGTAAAATACCACTCATATTTTATTGGACGCGGGAGGCGGTCATATGGTTTCAAAAAAGACGCGGCGATTGGGCTTTTTCCTCATTCCGCTGGCGGTGCTGACGGGGCTGTTCATACTCTTCACGCGCAACCTAAGCCCGATTCTGATCAGCATGGCGGAAGCGCGGGCGCGGCAGCTGGCGGTGGAGGCGATGAACCGCGCGATTGCGGAGGTGATGGACAGTTCTGTGACCTACACAGACCTCATGCGCGTCTCACACGATTCGTCAGGCCGCGTCTCGATGCTGGAAGCGAACGCCACGCTGATGAACGAGATCGCCTCAGCAGCGGCGCTGACGGCGCAGAGCAAGCTGGACACGCTGGCCGACGAAGGCGTAGGGCTGCCGCTGTTCGCCGCGCTGGGAATCGACCTGTTCAGCGGCGCGGGGCCGATTATCCGCGTGAGCATCACGCCGGTGGGCGCGGTGTCGACGCGCTTTGTCACGTCGTTCGAGTCGGCGGGCATCAACCAGACGCGGCACGAGATCTCGCTCGAAGCGAGCGTAGTGATGCGCATCGTCATTCCGGCGGGCGCAGATTCGGTGTCGGTGAGCACCTACGTCCCCATCGCCGAATCGATCATCGTCGGCAGCGTGCCGGAGAGCTATGTCAGCGTGCCCGACGGCGAGACGGCGCTCAACCTGATCCCGTGATATACAATTAGGAAGAAACTCCCGCGGCGGGCGAGCCAGGCGTTCGTCCGCGCTGACGCGGCGATGCGTTTTTCCGCTCCATTGGATAGTGAATTGTGCGCCGGCGAAAGGTTGCGTTTGGCCGGATATAGGCCGGCACAGGCGTGGGTGCGCGGGGGCTGGGCGGCGCGGCGATGTAGTTCTGTTGCGGTGTCTTATGT
>CAKTXR010000049.1 GCA_934631025.1 uncultured Clostridia bacterium | reverse complement strand
ATCGCCGTGCAGGACGCCATTCAGCAGCGGCTTGCTGAAAAGCGTAAGAGGCCGTGAAGAGATGGTGATGGCGGTATGGGCGGGTGTGGGACTCGCCGGGGAACAGTTTTGCTTTTCGCGCCGCGCGTTGGGCGTATGATGGGGGACAACGGGATATATCGCACTTTGGCTGCGGGCAGGAAAATGGAGTCTTGGGCGTAGGATAAAAAGTTGCAGCGGTTTTGCGGTTTTGCGGGTAATGGCGGAATATTGATATGTGCAAGTGTGAGGGAATCCCCGAGGCGGGGATTTGTGAAGTCGAGCGTGCTTTTTCGCGGCTCTCTTTAGAGGGCAATCACAGAGAATAGGTCCTTATAGGGTTATGTAAAGTCATCTGCTCAACGGGTGGTTGTGTTTGGGCAGTTGAGCAAAACAGAAAACCGGCTGCTATGCGAACGGTGAAATGTATGGCAAACCCAGCGGACGGTCTGCTTCATATCGGGCATATCGTGTTCCGCTCGAAATATCAAAGGAAAAAACAATCAGTAGTCAGCACTGCGTAGATTTGCGGGATGTAGTCAGAATGACGTATAAGAACAGGCGGAGAAATGATTGAAAAGGATGCGACGTTAGATTGTTGGCGTTTGTTGTCGGGCCTATCGCTAAAGATCGGCGCATTGAGCTTCATAGGTACTTGAAGGAAAAAACGCTTTGACGACGCTTGTTTTTTGCGTTCTGAGCCGCTGCACTACGGGTTTAATAGCGTGCGCGGATGTTTTTTAGCGATGCGACTATTCGCTGCGCCGGGCGAAAGTCTCTCGGATAAGGAACGATTCGGCGCGAAGAAGGCGTAACCATACGGTTTTATCTGCGGGGAAGAACTTTTTTAGCACGGCCTGATTGATATTTGGAAAGGAGTTTCTTTTCGCCGCACTGATAGAGCGAATTTGCAGACGTTCAGCCAGTCGGAATCTGGAGCCTTGCGAAAAACAGGCGCGAAAGGGCGCGGGGAGCGCTGCCGTCCACGTTAAAAAACCGCTTTGTCGTTGACTTTGCAACGGCTGTAGAGTTTATAATCAGAGCAGAGTCATTCAGGAAGAAGGCGTGCTTATGGAAAGGAATCTTATAACCGGCAGCGTGTTCAAGAATGTCGTGCTGTTTTCGCAGCCCTATCTGCTCTCGTACTTTCTGCAAACGCTCTACAGTATGGCTGATCTGTTCATTATCGGGCAGTATGAAAACGTTGCCGGCACGACGGCCGTGTCTATCGGCTCGCAGGTCATGCACATGCTTACGGTGATGATCGTCGGCCTCGCCATGGGCACGACCATCAGCATCGGACAGGCCGTTAGGGCGGGCGATCGCAGACGGGCGGCGCAGGATATTGGCAACACCGTGACGCTGTTTATGGCGGTTTCCGTCGCGCTGACCGTCGCTTTGCTGCTTTTCGTCCGTCCGATCGTTTCCGTTATGTCCACGCCGGAGGAAGCCGTAAGCGGCACGGCGGCCTACCTGACCATCTGCTTTATCGGATTCCGTTTATCACGGCGTATAATATCATCAGCTCAATTTTTCGCGGTCTGGGCGACAGCAAGAGTCCCATGTATTTTATTGCCGTCGCCTGCATTGCCAATATCGGTCTGGACTATCTCTTTATGGGCGTTCTGCGTCTTGGGCCTGCCGGCGCGGCGCTCGGCACGACGCTCTCTCAGGCCGTCAGCGTCGTCGTCTCGCTGGTCGTTATTCTGAGAAGGAAGAGCATCGTTCTGCAAAGGGAGGATTTCAAGCCCCGCCGCCCCCGTGATGGGGAAAATTCTGAAGATCGGCATTCCGATTGCCTTGCAGGCGGTCTCATCCAGATTGCATTTATCGTCATTACGATCATCGCCAATCAACGGGGACTGAACGACGCCGCCGCAGTTGGAATCGTGGAGAAGGTTATCAGCTTTCTGTTCCTGATCCCGTCCTCTATGCTTTCAACCGTTTCCGCGCTGGGCGCGCAGAATATTGGCGCGGGCAAGCCCGAACGCGCCATACGGACGCTGCGATACGCCGTCATGCTGGCGGCGGGGTTTGGCATTCTGGCCTCTGGCGTGATTCAGTTTACGGCGGAGTCGATTGTCGCCCTGTTTACGGGTCAGAATACGGCTGGCGGATCAGATGTTGTTCGTTTGGGCGGGCAGTATCTGCGCGGTTATATTTTCGACTGTATTTTTGCGGGCGTTCATTTCAGTTTCAGCGGCTATTTCTGCGCCTGCGGAAAATCCGGCTTGTCGTTTCTTCATAACATTATCGCCATTGCGCTTGTGCGTATTCCCGGCGTTTATCTGACGGCGCGGCTGTTTCCGGCAACGCTTCTTCCGATGGGGCTGGCTACGGCGGCGGGGTCTCTGTTTTGGGGGATAATTTGTCTGATTGCCTTTGCAGTCATACGGCGGGCTCCGGAGCCGTTCAGGGGAAGGAGTAACCGATGGATAAAAAGGGTTTGCTTCCTATCGGCGAAGTTTCGTGGCTGTTCCACGTCAGCGGGAGCACGCTCAGGCACTATGAAAATATCGGCCTGCTTGCGCCGGAATATATTGCCCCCGACTTCGGCTATCGTTATTACAGCATGGAACAATTCGAGGCGCTCAATACGATCCGTTATCTGCGCGCGCTGGATATGCCGCTGTCCGAAATTGCGGATTTTCTCGAAAACAGGGACATAGGCCGCATTGAGGAAAAGCTGATGCAGCAAAAGCGGGCGGTCCTGAAGAAGCGGCGGGAGCTGGAGCGCATCGAGCGGAAAATCGATCATCGCCTGCAATGGCTGATGGACGCGCAGAATACGCCGCTGGATACGGCGTCGCTTGTGCGGCGTCCGGCCTGCCGCATTGTGTGGATGGACGATCCCCTGAAAATCGACGGCTTTCTTGATATGGAAGCGCCGATCAGAAGGCTGGATCAGTCCGACGCGGAGGCCGTTGTGTTTCTGGGCAAGGTCGGGCCTGGCATCTCCCGGGAGCATCTGCAAAGGGCTGAAACCGCGCGGTACGACGGCATTTTTCTGATATTGGATAGGAGGTTATTTACAACGCGGAACCGCTTGAACTGCCGGAAACGCTCTGCGCGCGGCTGCGTTTTCGGGGAAGTCATGCGCAGGCTCAGGAGCCATATAAGAAAGAAGCTGCTCGAATATATCCGGAAGCACAATATGCAGATCTCCGGCTTTTCCCGCGAGATTACGCTCATCGACTATGGCGTGACCAATGATACGGAAAAGTTTGTGACCGAGATCTGCATTCCGGTATCGTATAAACAGGCGTAAAAGGCCGCCGCAACAGCCGTCCAGCCGAAGGGGCGAGTGATTCGCGGCCTTCGGCTGGACGCTTTTGCTGAAGTCTCTTTTCACAGTCCGCAGCTGAGCAATGGAATTTATATTGCCTGCCTGCCATAAAAACGCCCCGGCTGCGTTCGTCTGCTGAACACAGCCGGGGCGCGCCGGCCTATTCGTTTCCTCCGCGGCGGCCTTCGATGCGGCCCTCAGCGCCTGGCGTTCTTTTCGGCTTCCTCGGCCTGATGCAGCTTTTTGAAGGCGCTCATGGGCACGCGGGTGCCGTCGTCGTACTGTATGACGGTGTTGTCGAGCTGCTGCTGGAAGGCGGCGCGGAACGTCGCCAGATATTCCTTGCGCAGCTCGGCGCGTTCGGCGGTTTCCTCAGCCGTCAGCGCGCGCTCTTTGGCCAGCTTGGCCAGTTCGTTGAGGCGGGCGAGATGTTTCTGCTCCATACTCTTGAATCGCTCCTGAAAATAGTATATAATGAATTGTGACGTGTCGGAGCGTCTGCGTTTTGAGACGGATTCCGAACCCGTTATTATAAAATTTCTGTGCGGGCGGGGCAATTCCTGCCTGACGAACGTCTAAATTTGTGATTTTCATGCCGCGTTTTAATGCGGCGGAGGAGGCCGTATGCAGAAGGAAAGACCCAACGCCCGCCGCGGGGGCGGCAACAGCTACATCGAACATTCTCAGGCCGCGGAGGAAAAGCGGCAGACGCTTCAGGCCTTTCTGATCAATCTCTTTCTGGCCGTCGTGCTGCCGCCGGTCGGCGTGTTGCTGGCCTGGCATTCAAAGCACCTGAACGCCCTCATGCGCGTGATTCTCTCCGTGTGCGCGCTGGGCGTGATGATCGGCGCGTTCGCGCTGATGAACGGCGCGTCCTCGACGAACGGCATGCTGCCCACGCCGCAGACGCCGGTGCTGGCGGGCTACGGCAACGCCGCGCAGACCCCTGAGCCGGTCGCCGATTTCTATGCCGGCGACGGTCAGGAGGGTTACACCGTGACCTATGGCGACGGCACGACCGAGGGCATGACGACCCAGGACGGCGAGCTGCCCATGGATCCGACCACGCAGGTGACCATCGTCTACGCCGTGACCAACAACGCGCAGTACTATCACAAGCAGGAAATCTGCGATATGCAGACCAACAGCCGCCGCCTGATTCTTCAGGATGCGATCGCCGAGGGACTCCAGCCCTGCTCGAAGTGCTATCCCGACGGCGCGCCTTCGCTCGACACGCCGCAGAGCGTACCTGCGGGCGGCGACGTGATTATTCCCGACGACGCGCTTGCGGCCACGGACAGCGCCGCCGAGCCGACCGCCGACCCGAACGCGGAGGGCGCTGTGGGCTGAGCGCGTTCAAAAGGGCCGCTCAGAGCGCGAAAAAACGCCGCAAACGTTTAATTTTAGCGCGCCGAACGGCTGAAACGCGCCGTCATGCTTGACGTTTTGGGGCGGCGGGAGTATAATAAATCATTGAAAACTTGAAGTATACGCAGGAGTCTGTTTCAGAAATTCCCTGAGCGGCTGTTTCGGCGGTTTCCACACGGAAGTCCCAGAGACAGTTCGATAAACCGGCGGCATTCAAACGATTCGCGGGGGACGCGGCGTTCCCATGTCGAGACGGCTTTGAAAGCGTGTCTCGAAGGGGCGCGGGCGGTTGTTTTCGGGGCGAAGGCCTGAGTGCGCCTGCCGAACCGGCGGCATTTGAACGATTCGCAGGGGACGCGCGGCGTTTCCCTTTTTGAGACGGACTTACGCAATCCCATATAAAGGAGGACAGACCATGTTTTGCAGTCATTGCGGAAAAAGCATCCATGCCGAGGACGTGAACTGCCCGCATTGCGGCGCGGCGCTGGGCGAGGAGCGCTTTGAGGGCAATATGTATACGGCGGCTCAGGCGCGCGTGCCGGTCGATCAGATCGAGCGCGAACCGGCGGGCGAAATGAGCGCGTTTACGCGCACCGACTATATGTCCTATGACAATCAGCCCGAGGACGATCTGTATTCGAACACCACCTATCGGCCGCTGCTTTCTGAAGAGGAGGACGCGAGAGAAGAGGACGACGCGCCGGTCTGCGACGAGGACGTTGAGGAAGCGCCCGCTGAAGAGCAGCCTGCCGAGGATTACGCCGAAAACGAAGCGGCCTACGACGATTCCGTCGAAGAGGATGCGGCTCAGCCTGCCGAGGACGCTTATCCTGAGGACGGGCCGAACGAGGACGCGTCTGAAACAGCCGGAGAGGAAGCCGCTCAGCCCACGCGGCAGGGCGACGATGCAGCGCCGAAGTCCGCTGTGGAGAAGTACAAAATGCGCGAGCTGGCTCCCGCACGCATCAGCCCGAAGGTGCAGCGCTATATGCGCGATTTCGAGGAGCGCAAGGCCATGAAGTCGAGCAAGACGTCGCTGCGCGACCGGCTGGGCCTGGGCAAAAAGAACACGGCCTATGACGAGGACTACGAAGAGCCGGCGGCCGACATCCCGGGTTACGGCGGCGAAGCGCAGGGCGTTGATCTGGAGGAGGCGGCTGCGGACGAAGCGGCGCAGGCCGAAATTGGCGCGGAGGAAGCCGCCTATGACGAGCAGGCTGCCGACGGCGCGACGTTCGCATCCGACGACGCAGCCTACGACGAGGCGGCCTATGAGGACGGCGCGTACGACGAAAGCCTTTACGAGGACGAGGACGCGCCGGCTGAAAAGAGCGGCTTCAATTTTGCGGCCGTGCTGAATCAGCTTAAGACCAACCGGAAGCTGCAAATCGGCCTGGGCGCCGTGCTGGCGGCGATCGTGCTGGTTTTCGGCATACGGTATCTGGTGTACGTCACAAGCAGCCTGGGCACGAAGATCGCGGGCGTGACGCACAGCGTGTATTCTCAGGGCATTAACCTGATCACCGAGTATTCGAGCGACGCCTATCGCGACGATATGGTCAAGAGCTGCGCGGTCAATCCGACCTACGCGCAGGAAGAGATGGACAAGGACATGGCCGCTCTGAACGCGCTCAAGCCCGAAACGCCGCAGGAGAACGACGAGCTGTTCATCACCACGCTGACCATCCTCCACGAGGCGGTGCAGACGGTGATCAAGGCCGACGCGGAAGCGCAGTATAACGGCACGAGCGATGCGCGCGCCGAGGCCTCCAAGCAGGAGTGGACGGTCGTGCAGGACGGCGTGGCGCAGCTGAAGAACGCCACGACGGTGGCGCAGCTGACCTCGCTGGCCGCGCAGGTGGAGGGCGCCGTCATGCCGACGGCCACGCCTTCGCCCGAGCCGGTGGTCACGGCCACGCCCGCGCCCAGCAGCGGCTACACCACGCTGCAGGAGAGCGGCGGCAAGAGCGACGCGGCCAAGAAGCTTCAGGCGCGCCTGATCGAGCTGGGCTATCTGAATGACAAGGCCGACGGCTACTTTGGCGCAAAGACCACCGAGGCCGTGAAGAAGTTCCAGACGGCGATCGGCATGACGGCCGACGGCGTCGCCACGCCGGCGGTGCAGGAAGCGCTGTTTGCGTCCGACGCGCCCTCCGCGAGCGCGCCCGCCGACCCCGCGGCCACCGAGACCGATACGCCTGCCGAGGGCGGCGAAAACTGAACCGCATAGTCTATCCGTCCGACGTGTTTTTCGCGCCGGACGGATTTTTTGCGTAACAATAATCCGTCAAACTGTTTATTATGTTTTTTTGATCCGGTCAAGTCTCCGTTGTACCCGAATGGCTCCCTGCTGTGCTTCATGTACCTACGCTGCGAATCCAATGAAGAGAGTCCAGAGAGGCCGCAGTGCGGCTTCCACTTTTGACTCTTTGGCGCAGGTTTGGGGGCGGCCGCAGTGCGGCTTCCACATTTCAGCCCCCAACGGACTCCCCGCGGAAAGCATCGCAAAACCAATATGCTCACGCAAAAACGCACTCTGCCGCGTCGCCGACCTCGTAATCCCGTTCTCCGTCGGGATCGCCATAAAGAACCGTGCTATCCCGAAGTGAACCTAATAAAACCCGATAACCGCCCAACACCGCGAGAACGCACTAAGGCGATCCCGACCCACGCGGAATAGAAACGCAACACATCGCAAGCTGTTCTGTTTGGCGCTCAGCGTCAAACAGCAGGCGTGAATCGAACATAAGACACCGCAACAGAACCACATCGCCGCGCCGCCCAGCCGCCGCGCACCCACGCCTGTGCCGGTCTATATCCGGCCAAACGCAACCTTTCGCCGGCGCACAATTCACGATCTCTGAAAGCGGAATATCACTTCTTCGCGCCAGCGCGGACAAACGCCCGCCTATGCGCTCTCCGTCGCCCAATTTCATATTCCGAATTACCCTCGCTGCAGCCAGCGAGGAACACCGCTCCGACACAAACACGCGCCACGAGGAAAGCGCGGGGATTGCGGTTGACAACGCGCGGCGGGGTTGATACAATGAGAAAAAGAGCTTTGTACAAACGGGGGAATGGACGGTGCAGGGAATCGTGGCGCAGGCGTTCGGCCTGCTGGGCATGGCGATGAACATTGCGTCCTATCAGGCGAAGGAGCGGCGGCGGGTGATCCTGATTCAGCTGTTCGGCTCGACGTTTTTTGCGATCAATATGCTCATGCTGGGCGCGTATTCGGGCTTTCTGCTCAACGCCATCGGCATTGCGCGCGCGCTCGTCTATGCGCGGCCGGCGGTCATGAAGCGTGTGAAGCTCTGGAACGCGGCGTTTATCGTGCTGTATGCGCTTTCCTACGCGGCGGTGTTCGTCGCGTTCAGGAAGCCGCCGACGGCGCTCAATTTCGTCCTCGAGATGCTGCCCACGCTGGCCATGACCGTCTCGACGCTCGCCTTTGCGCGCTCGGCGGCGGTGATCCGGCGCTGCGCGTTTGTCAGCTCGCCCTGTTGGCTGATCTACAACTGCGTGAACGGCTCGATCGGCGGCATCGTCTGCGAGGTGCTCGGCCTGACCTCGGCGGTCGCCGGTATGCTGCGGCTGGATCGCGGGGCGAAACACTGAATGGAACGGGAGGAACGACCATGGCGCGGATACTGCTGGTTGAGGACGACGGGGCGCTGCGCGGCGCGCTGACGGAGCTGTTCGAGCGCGAGGGCTATCAGGTAACCGCGGCGAGGGACGCGGCGGCGGCGCGGTCGGCGCTGGCGGCGGGCGCGGATCTCATCGTGCTGGACGTGGGGCTGCCGGACGGCGACGGCGTGACGCTCTGCCGGGACTGGCGCGCCGCGGGCGTTGAAACGCCGGTGCTGTTCCTCACCGCGCGCGACGAGGAGATCGACGTTGTGCGCGGCCTGGACGCGGGCGGCAGCGATTATGTGACCAAGCCGTTCCGGATGCAGGAGCTGCTCAGCCGCATTCGCGCGCAGATGCGGCGCTCGCATGGCCCGGAGGGCGAGCTGATGCGCGGCGATATATCCGTCGATCGGGCGCGCATGACGGCGAAGAGGGGCGGCGAGCCGCTCAACCTGACGCTGACCGAATACAAGGTGCTGCTCATGCTGATGACCGCTCGGGGCGTGACGCCGCGCGCGCGCCTGCTCGAAGCGCTCTGGGACGACGGCGCGAAATACATCGACGACAACACGCTCTCGGTTCACGTCAGCCGCCTGCGCGATAAGGTGGGCGCAGAGCACATCCGCACCGTGCGCGGCGTGGGGTATCAGTGGGTGGACTGACGCGGCGCGGGTTGGCGGCTATGGATGCGGTTAAGCGGCGTGCGAAAATTGCGATTCGCGCCAGTGTGCGGCTGCGTGTCGGCGGCCGATTTTGAGCAGACTGGATTGCGCGGCGCGTTTGCTTATTGAGCGCAGCGGTGCGGGAATTGCCATGAAAGCGAAAGTGCGGGCGTTGTTTGCAAAGGCGATTGCAAGTGCGGACTGCGAGAAGTCCGTGCGTCGGCGCGAGGAATCGCCTGACACGGCAAAATAGCGGCTATGTATTGGCGGTTGGAGCGTCGAATTGCGGCTGTTTGCTCGTTGAGCGCGGTCGCAGGCTGAGCGGCGCGGAAATCGCCATGAACGCAAAGACGTAAGCGCTGCCAGAGACGGCAGAAATCCGCGCGGCTTGCGGGTATGGACGGCGAGAACCATGCATCAGAGTGTGATCGAAGCGGCGGCGATTCGCGTTTGCGGGCGCGCGGTATGGACTGCGAGAAATTCGTGCGTCGATACGGAAAATTGTCCGAAGCGGCGGAGCGCGAGCAGCATTCGGGACGGCAGCAATCCGCGTTTGCGGCGCAAGCCCCGTCCCGAACGAAAAGTGCGGGGCTTGGCGCATAGGATGCTCCGCGCGGCGAATGTTCATAAAATCATGCGGGGGAGTGAATGGCGATGAACGGCGAAACGCTGTGGGCGCTGGCTGCCGTCGTGCTGGCGGCGATTGCACTGGGGCTGGCGGTCTATGTCGCCGTACTGCGCGCGCGCATGAAGCGGCTGGCCGGACGGATCGAGGATTTTCTCTCGTGCGGGGGCCGGCCGCTGTCCTTCTCCGTGCGGGAGGACGCGCTCGCGCCGCTGCACAATGCGGCGGCTGAATTGCAGGATCGCCTGCTCACCGCCCGCGAGCATGAAATGGGCGAGGGCCGCCGCGCGGGCGCGCTGACCGCCGACATATCGCATCAGCTCAAGACGCCGCTCGCCACGCTGCGGCTGTATTGCGAGCTGGACGGCGGCGCGCATCTGGAAGGCGAAATCGCACAGATCGAGCGCATGGAGAAGCTGATCTATTCGCTTTTGCGGCTGGAGCGGCTGTGCGGCAGCGGCTATGACTTCCACTTTGCGCCGCACGACGCATCCGAGATTGCGCGGCGCGCGTGGCGGCCGCTCGGCCGGCTGTGGCTCGACCGCGCGTTTTCCATCGAGGGCACGGCGCGCGTGCGCTGCGATGAAAAGTGGCTGGGCGAGGCGCTGAGCAATCTCTTCAGGAACGCCTGCGAGCATACGGCGGCGGGCGGGTCGATCCGCGTGCATATCGAGCAGGGCGAAGCGTCGGCGCAGATCGTCGTCGAGGACGACGGCGGCGGCGTGGACAAGGCCGATCTGCCGCATCTCTTCGAGCGGTTTTATCGCGCGAAGGGCGCGGAGACAGGCGGCGCAGGGCTGGGGCTGGCCATAGCGCGCGAGGTGGCGCTGCGGCATCACGGCGATATGCGCGCGGAGAACGGCGAAAAGGGACTGCGCGTGACGGTCACGCTGCCCGTGCTTCAGGAGCGGCTGACGATCGGCGCGGAATGAATGGGCTTGTCCGGACGTTGGGTTCGGGCAGGCCTTTTTGTGTGCGCGAGCTGCGTTTGATGCTGACACGGCGGGGCAATGCGGAATCGGGGGGGGACGAGGGGCGCATAGACGGGCGTTTGTCCGCGCTGGCGCGAAGTAATGATATTCCGCTTTCAGGGATCGTGAATTGTGCGCCGGCGAAAGGTTGCGTTTGGCCGGATATAGGCCGGCACGGGCGTGGGGGTGCGCGGGGGCTGGGCGGCGCGGCGTAAGTGCGTTTTTGCGTGAGCATATTGGTTTTGCGATGCTTTCCGCGGGGAGTCCGTTGGGGGCTGAAATGTGGAAGCCGCACTGCGGCCGCCCCCAAACCTGCGCCAAAGAGTCAAAAGTGGAAGCAGCACTGCAGCCTCTCTGGATTCTCTTCTTTGGATTCGTGGCAGAGTACCTCCTTGCAAAACATCGCAATAACTGCTATCCTCGAATTGCTGCACCGCGCCCGCAACACTCGGGTACACGGAGAGACTTGCCCGAGTCCAATTTATGCTCGGGCAAGTCGGGCTGTATGAATATCATACCAACTCGTACCAACGTCCAGACTCGAAGCGCCCCCAAGCGCTGAAGAGTCGGGTTGCACGCGCGAAGCGGAGAGGCTGTCGGCCCCGCCGACCTTAAGAGATTGTAAGATTAAAGTCACCTGATCGCAAGGTTCGTCTGGTATAGTAGAAGCATGAACAGATGGAAAGGAGCGTGCATCTTGTGGACATCATCCGATGCGAACAGCTGAGCAAAATCTATAACGCGGGGGAGGGAAGGGTCGCCGCGCTGGACGGCGTGACGCTCGCCTTTGAAAAGGGCGCGTTCACCGCCATCACCGGCCCCAGCGGCTCGGGCAAATCGACGCTGCTGCACCTGCTCGGCGGGCTGGATACGCCCTCGTCCGGCAAGGTCTATTATCAGGACGAGGAGCTCTATAAATACCGCGATAACCAGCTCTCCGTGCTGCGCCGCCGCCGCTTCGGCTTCGTGTTCCAGAGCTATAACCTCGTGCGCGAGCTGACCGCGTGGGAAAATATCCTGCTGCCCGTCATGCTCGATCATAGAAAATGCGATCAGAGCTATCTCGACGGCATTATCGAAATCCTCGGTATCGGCGACAGGCTCTCGCATCTGCCGGGCGCGATGTCCGGCGGCCAGCAGCAACGCGTCTGCATCGCCCGCGCGCTGGCCAACAAGCCCTCGATCCTCTTCGCCGACGAGCCGACCGGCAACCTCGACGGCAAATCGGGCAGAGAGGTGCTCGCGCTGCTTAAGCGGCTCGGCTATGAGCTGGGCATCACGCTCGTGCTCGTGACGCACGATCAGTCGGTCGCCGAGCAGGCCGGCCGCATCATCGAGCTGCGCGACGGCATTGTCGCGCGTGACAGCGGGGTGAGCGAAGCATGAAACGCCTTTCCGTCAACCGTATCGCCGCCGCCGGTTTGCGCGCCGATCAGCGCGGCTATCGCGCCATGGCCGCAGGCATATTCCTCTCGATATTCTTCATCGCTGCGCTCTGCCAGTGCGCCTGGGGCGTGTATACCGCCGCCGTGCAGGCCGTGCGCGCGCGCATGGGTCAGGCCGACGCGTTCTACTTCGACGCGGACGAATACAGCGACGCTGACATTATGGATGAGGGCAGCTTCGACCGGCTGGGGCACATCGCCATGACGGCGCAGGCGGGCGGCCTGTATATCGGTTCCTATGACGAAACCGCTGCGGCCATCATGGATCGGCGCTATGCGAGCGGCCGCGCGCCCGAAAAGGCGGGGGAAATGGCCGCAGAAAAGAGCTTCCTCGATCACCTGAGCATCGAAGCCAATGTCGGCGAGTCGTTCGAGCTGACCGTCACGCCCATCGACGGGCTGAGCGAAACGCGGACGTACACGCTCACCGGCGTGCTGGCCGAGCAGACGGCGCGCTTCGAATGGGGCCGCGTCGCCTATCTCTCGGAGCAGCGGATCTACGCGCTGCCTTCCGCGCTGGTCTCCGTACAGGAAACGCCGTTCGACAGCGGCCGCACAGTCGTGCAGCGCGTCATGACGCTCAGAAAGGGCGTGCCGCTCAGCAGGGTGCTGGCAGGCAATTTTGGCGAGAACGGCCGGCTGAAATCGCCGTTCATCATCGGCCTCAATGATTTCGGCAAGCTGACCGTCGAGGGAAATACTCTCCTGTGGAGCGACGGCTTTTCGGACGACGATGTGACGACGCTCTTTGCCACGCTGGCGCTGCTGGGCGGCTCGCTGCTGCTGGCCTGCTGCGTGGGCATCGCCGGTGCGATGGAGGGTCAGCTCGCGCGCAAGACCGAGGAAATCGGCATGCTGCGCGCCGTCGGGGCGACGCGGCGGCAGATTCGCCGCATATTCGGGCGGGAGGCGTGGCTGCTGGCGCTGATCATGGCGCCTGTCTCGATCGCCTGCGCCTGCCTGGCCGCGTGGGGACTGAGCCGCGCGTTCCCGAGCCTGATCGCCTTCGACGTTCAGCCGATGATCCTCGCGCCCATCACAGTCTTGTCGGTCGCGTGCATCGTTGTGTCGGCGTTTGTACCGCTGCGTCGCGCGTCTCGGGTGCTGCCCATGGGCGTGCTGCGCGATACGGCGCTCTTGCGGCGCATGGGCCGCGTGAAGAGCCGAAGCAGCTATAAGCCCGCGCGGCTGATCGCGTGGCGGCAGAACCGGCTGCATCCGCTCAGGCCGTTGGGCGCGGGCGCGCTGACCGGCCTGATGCTCATTTGTATGCTCAGCGCGCTCAGCCTGTTCAGCCAGATGAGCGATCAGGTCATCCGCTCGAACGCGGCCTTCCAGGCGTATTTCTATATGGACTACGCCACCACCAACAGCTATTACACCATGCTGCCCGACCGCGCGCTGAGCGAGGGCGACATATCGCAGATCAGGGCGCTGCCCGGCGTGGCGCGGACGGAGGAAAGCTGCGCGGTCAACGTCTGCTGGATGACGGACAGCATTCCGAAATATCTGACCGACGCGGACCCGCACACGTTCAGCTATGCGCTGAGCGAGGACGAGCTGATGCGGCGCGCGAATACGCCGAACGACCCGATTCTCTATTATGCCGCGAACGGCGGCGAGGGACTGCTCACGGATCGGCAGGAAGCGATCGAGACAAACGCGCGCGTCCGCCGCGAAACCGGCGTGGAAGAGGGCAGGCTGCTCGCGCCGCTGGAGCTTGTCGTCCTGGATGAAGAGAATCTGCGCAACTATGTCTCGAGCGCTGAGGACGGCGCGGTCGATCTGGACGCGATCAACCGCGGCGAGCAGGTGCTGCTCTGCGCGCCCGACCGCTATCTGTGGATTGAAACGAGGGACGGCGGCTCGTCGATCGGCAGCCGCATGAGCAACCGGCCCTTCGCAGGCGCGACGCTGGTTGCGCGCAACGACGGCGACTTCAAGGCCGGCGAGACGCTCGAGCTGATGCTGCTCAGCGGGCCGGAAACCGACTGGACGGAGCAGAGCGCGGAGGGCTTTTACGCAGGGCTTGAAAAGCGGCGCGCGTCCGTGACGGTCGGCGCGGTGCTGAACAACGACGTGCCGAGGTTCGGCTCGAGCGGCGCGGTCACGCTGCTCACCACGCGGCGCGGGCTGAACGCCATGGGCTTCTCCCTGCCGCGCGTGGACAATGTGACGGTGTATGCGGATAGTCAGGCCATGAGCGAGGAGGAGGAAAAGGCGCTCTCCGAGAGCGTGCAGAGCATCCTGCGCCGCGCCGACAACCTGAGCTTTTATGATCAGCTGGAAACGGTGCGCGCGAACCGGCAGAACAACCGCATGATCATGACGGCGCTCATCAGCGTGGCGCTTCTGTTCTTCGCCGTGGCGGTGAGCATGATCACCGGCGGCGTGACGCGGCGCATCCGCTCGGACGCGCGCATGATCGGCACGCTGCGGGCGGTCGGCGCGGACGCGAAAACCGTCGCGGGCTGCTATCGGATGCAGATTCTTTTGAGCATCGCGCTGGGGCTGCTCGTCGGGCTGTGGGGCATGGCGTCGCTCTTGACCTCGTCTTACGCCATACAGGCGCACTGGCTCTATATCGCCGCGCCGGTGTGTGTGCTGGGCTTTTCGGCGCTGTGCTATGCCGCCTGTATGCTGGCGCTGCGCTCGCGCATTCGGGAGACGATCTCGCGCAGCATTGTCGAGAACATTCGGGAGATGTGACGGGGCGGCGCGGCATGAGAGAGCCATGGACGGCGATTTTACGCCGCACCGCACGAGCCGACGAATTGCGCGCGGGAGGTCTGCGGCGCACTGCGAACCGGCGCTATGCGGAGGATATTTCCGAGCCGGCAAAAAACGCGCCTGTGACTCTTCTGGCGACACAATCTGAAATTGTAGTAAAAATCATGCTTTGGGGAGAGGATCGATTATGAAAAATATGAAAAAGTGTTTCAGGCTGCTGCTGATTCTCATGGCGCTGCTGGCGCTATGCTCTCGCGCGCTGGCCGAGAGCGGCTTCACGCTGGACGAAAATGCCACCATTGCGGGCATGAACTATCTGCCGTGGACGCGCGGCTACGAGCCGACGAGCGACGGCGAGACGATGACCGTCTGCCTGCCGCTGCGCAGCGATACGGCGATCGGAAAGATCACGGCGGCGCTCACCGTGGACAACGAAACGGTTTCACCGCTGCGGGGCGAGGGTACAAAAGTCGACGTGCTGCCCGATCAGAACGGGCTTTACGCCGTGCGGCTGGGCGCGCGTCTGCTCAGCGGCCGCATCAACGGCGATTACGCCGCCACGGTGCGCGTGACCGGCAAAGACGCGGACGGCGCGGCGGTGACGGCCGATTTTCCGGTCGTGCTGCGCGTGCGGGACGGGAAAGCGAGCGGCGCGGCGATGCGGCCCGCGCTTGAAAGCGTGAGCGCCGATCTGCGCGTGGGCGAGGACGGCGCGCTCACCGCCGCGCTGGTCAACACCGATCCCTACGCCGAAATGCGCGATATTCTGCTGACCGTGTCCGACGCGAACGGCGAGATATTGAGCGCGGGCGGCGATAAGCTGCGGCTGGGATCGCTCATGCCGAACGAGCGCGTATCGGTGACGTATCCGCTGAGCGTGCAGCCCGACGCGGCGGTAAAGGCGCACACGTTGAGCCTGACGCTCACATGGACGGCGCTGGGCGAGACCATGAGCTGGACAGAGACGCATACGCTGCCGGTGACGCAGGAGATCCGGCTGGAGCACGGCGCATTGCAGGGCGCGGCCAGCGTGGTGTCGGGCGATACGGCGGCGTTCACGCTGCCGCTGATGAACATGGGGCGCGGCGAGCTGCGCAACGTGCTGGCGACGCTGACGCTGCCCGGCCTGTGCGAGCGGCAGAGCGTGCTGGTGGGCGCGATTGCGTCCGGCGGGACGGGCGACGCGCGGCTGTCCTTTCTGGCAAGCGGCGACGCGGGGACGTACACGGGCGTTCTCCGCGTGACCTGCGAGGACGTATGGGGCAACGAGAGCGGCTATGACCTGCCGGTCGAGCTGACCGTCGAGCCGCGGCCGGTCAGGAGCGAGGGCGATACGGCTTCGGGCGACGAGGGGGAGGAGAAAAGGCAGCTTTCGCCGCTGGTGTGGGGGCTGGGCGGCGGCTGCGCGCTGCTGCTGGCGGCGCTGATCGTCACCTCCGCGCTGCTGGTGCGGAAAATTCACCGGCTGGAGGAGGACAGGCTGTAAAGAAGCGTCGGGCGGGGACGCGGAAGGAAGCGTTCCCGCCTGAAGCGGCGCTGAGTGAGTTTCGGGCGGCGCGGATCGGCGGGAGTTTCGGGCTGGAAAGGGCGACTTGAAAACACGGACATGAAAGCTCCGATTTGGTCCAGATCAGGGCTGTGAGCGTCGTAATTCCTGCAAAATCCGTTCGGGCTGGCAGCGTTTCGCTTTGAAAGGTGCTCTGCGTGCTATAAAATTTATTGCGGCGCGCGAGAAAAACGCTGGACAAATCGCACGGGCTGTGGTATACTATGAAATGCCGATCTGTCGGATAGAGTGGACATGGAGAGCGAGAGGTGAAATGGTATGCCGCAGGAGGGCGTCAAGGTCATTGCCCAGAACCGCAAGGCGCGGCATGACTATTTCGTCGAGGAGACCTACGAGGCCGGCATCGAGCTGCACGGCACGGAGGTCAAGTCGATCCGGCTGGGCCAGTGCAATTTGAAGGACTGCTTCGCCGTGGTGAAGGACGGCGAGCTGTTCGTGTACGGCATGCACGTCAGCCCCTACGAGAAGGGCAGCTTTTCGAACACCGATCCGCTGCGGCCCAAGCGGCTTCTCATGCACAAGGCGGAGATCCGCAAGCTGCAGCAGAGCGTCATGCAGAAGGGCTTTTCGATCATTCCGCTGGAAATTTATCTGAAGAACGGCCGCGTGAAGGCGCAGGTCGCGCTGTGTCGGGGCAAGAAGCTCTACGATAAGCGCGACGACATGGCCAGGCGGGACGCGCAGCGCGACATTGAGCGCACGTTCGCGGGCCGCGGCTGAAATCATGGGGGTGTACTGGTTTCGACGGGGGTATGGAAGGCAGGATAAGCGAGCGGCGGCCCTGAACCGCCCAACAACGGGAAATTAAAATTAACTGACAACTACGATAACGTAGCTTTCGCGGCCTAAGCCCGCGAACGTCGGCCCTAAGCCTCCTGCGGCGTAGGTCACCGGCGCTGCAAAAGCAGGGAACCAACCGGTCAAAGCTTTGAGATCGGCGGGACTTTATGAAGCTACTGAAGCCGTAACGCCGTCCATGGCGGTGCGGCGGAGGGAATGTTAAAACGTGGACTGCGCTCGGAGAAGATTCTGTCGTCTGACTTTCGGACTGGGGTTCGACTCCCCACACCTCCACTCGCGCGCCCGCCGCAGTTTTATGGCATTGCGGCGGGCTTTTTTGTATGCGCTATTCAAACAGTGCGATAGAGTTGACGAATCGGTACTATGCGGAGTGATGCGGACATGAGATACGATTTTCGACTGGCGGAAAGCGATGAGATTGCCGCTGTTTTTTCGCTGTATGAGAAGAGAGTCCAATGGATGGACAAATCGGGCGTTCGGCAATGGAATGCGGTTTATGCGCCTTGACTGTGCGGAGGATAATGAATTTCTGAATAGCTATTACGATTCGATGGGCTATAGGCTGGCCGGTCGCTGCGAGGACGGCGTTTACATCGGCAATAAACGGGAAAAGGTGATTCGACCGTAACTCACAATTTGCCGGTATGCTTTCATTCCATGGTTCGTATGGCCGCGCCTTTTGCACGAGGACTTTCAAAGCGGCAATTTTCCCGCCTCGATCACGCCGATCTCGGGCGGTTTTTTCATATGCATCCATCCGAACACACGCGCGATTTTTTGCGCGGCGCTCTTGATTCGCGCGGGCGCGGCGGTGTATAATAAGAATATGATTCATTAAACTAAACAGCGGGATGTGAGATATATGCGCTTTGTTCATTTGGCCGATCTGCACCTCGGGCGCTCGCTCGCCGAGTTCAGCCTGATCGAGCTGCAAAGGGAGATCCTCGGACAGATCATCGATTATATTCGCCATAACGACGTGGACGCGGTGGTCATTGCCGGCGATGTTTACGATCGCGCCGCGCCCTCCACGCAGGCCGTCAATCTGCTGGACGGCTTTTTGACGCTGCTCTCTCAGCTGGGCAAGCCCGTGCTGCTCATCGCGGGCAATCACGATTCCCCCGAGCGGCTGTCGTTTTTAAGTCCCCTGCTCGAGCGCAGCGGCGTGTATATCGCCGGCGATTACCGACTGGGCCAGCCGCCCGTGACGCTTGCGGACGATTTTGGGCCGGTCAACTTCTACTTGCTGCCGTTCTTCAGGCCGGGCTATATCCGCGCGCAGGCGGAGGGCGAAATCATCGGCGGCTATGACGACGCGGTGCGCTGCGCCGTCCGGCATATGAACGTGAATACCGGGGAGCGCAACGTGCTGGTGGCGCATCAGTTCGTGTGTGCGTCCGGCTCCATGCCGCTGCGCTCTGATTCCGAGATGATCTTCGTCGGCGGCACGGAGCTGGTGAGCGCCGAGTCGGTCGGCGGGTTCGATTACGTCGCGCTGGGACACCTGCATCAGGCGCAGCGCGTGGGCGGCGAGTTCGTGCGCTATGCCGGCGCGCCGCTCAAATACGCGCTGGGCGAGTCGGCCTCGCTCAAGAGCTTCGCCGTGGTCGATCTCTACTCGAAGGGCGAGACGCGCGTGCAGCTCGTGCCCATCAAGCCGTCCATCGACCTGCGCATGGAGCGCGGAAAGCTGGAGGAGCTGCTCGAACGGCCCGCGTCCGATCGCGACGGCGATTTCATCGAGGTGCGTCTGACCGACGAGCAGCCTGTGTTCGACGCGATGCAGCGGCTGCGCGCGCGCTATCCCCGCGTGGTCAGCGTGCGGCGGGAGGGCGATATGCACGCTGCCCAGCCGTCCGGGCCGCTGTCCGCATCGCGGCGCATACGGCGCGACCCCATGGGCGTGTTCGAGCGCTTCTATGAGGAAGCCGCCGGTCAGCCGCTCACCCCTGAGGAAACCGAGGACGTGAAGAGCGCGCTCGCCGAAGCGCGGGAGGAGGAAAACGCATGAGACCGCTCAAGCTCACCATGGCCATGTTCGGCCCCTACGCCCATGAGACGACGATCGACTTTTCTGCGTTCGGCGAGAGCGGCGTGTTCCTGATCACCGGCGACACCGGCGCGGGCAAGACCACGATATTCGACGCGATCGCCTATGCGCTCTACGGCCGCGTGACCAACGAACGCCGAACCGGCAGCGGCATGCGCAGCGACTACGCCCTGCCGAACGACCCGACCTACGTCGACCTGACTTTCGAGCACGGCGGCAAGACCTATAACATCCGCCGTTCGCCCAGCTATGAGCGGCCGCTGCGCAGCGGTCAGGGCACGCGCACGCAGGCCGCGCGCGTCTGCCTGACCATGCCCGGCCGCCTGCCCATCGAGAACGACAACGAGGTGCGGCAGGAAATCGAATCGCTCATCCGGCTGGACTATACGCAGTTCAAGCAGGTGTCCATGCTGGCACAGGGCGAGTTCCTCAATCTGCTGCTGGCCAAATCCCGCGAGCGTGAGGACATCTTCCGGCGGCTGTTCGGCACGCACGTCTGCGAGCGGCTGTGCAGGGTGCTGCGCGCGCGCGCCGACGCCAGGCGGGACGAAGTCGAGCAGGCGTCGCGCGACATGATCGCCGGCTTGTCCGAGCTGCGCCTGCCCGACGCGCCCAACGTCGACAGCGCCGCCGACGCGCAGACGCTCCTGCCCGCCGCCGAGGAGATGATAAAAGCCGATCTCGAGCGCGCGTCGGCGCTGAAGGGCGAAATCGCGGCAGCGCGCGCCGACTATGCCGCCGCCGTGCAGAAAAAGGCCGAGGAGGAGCACACCAATGCGCTGTTCGAGCAGCTGGACGCAGCGAAGAAGCGCGCCGAAGCTCTGAACGCGCAGTCACAGACCGCCGATACGCTGCGCGCGCGCCTGAAAACCGCCGAGCAGGCCGCGCTTTTGGGCGACGAAGCCGCCGCGCTCACTGAGCAGCGCCGCCGCCTTAATGAGACGCGCAGCCGCCTTGGCGGCGCGCAGGCGCAGCTCGAAACCGCGCAGACCCGCAAAAACGCCGCCGCCGAAAGCGCGAAGGCGCTGCCCGCGATGAGCGAGAAGCTGGAGAAGCTCTCGATCGACAAGAGCAATCTGGAGAAGCTGCTGCCTCGCTTTGATGCGCGCGACGCGGCCGCGGCGGAGACGGCTCGCCTTGAACGCGCGCAGGCCGAAGCGCGCCGCCAGACCGAAACCTATGAGAAGCAGATCGAGCAGCTCAAGGCGGCGGTCGCGCGGCTCGAAGCCGAAATCGCCGAGGGCGCGCGCGCCGAAACCGCGCTCACGCAGGCGCGCGCCGAGCTGGAAAAGCTGGACAAGCGCATGGAGAGCCTGACGCGGCTGGCGCGCATGGTCGAGACGCTGGCCGTCGGACGGGCGCGCCTGAGCGAGGGCCTTGAGGATCAGCGCCGCGCCGAGCGCGTCCTCGCCGCCGCCGAGAGCCGCTATAACGCCGCCTACACGCGCTATCTCGCCTCGCAGGCGGGACTGATCGCGCGCGAACTGAAGGACGATCAGCCATGCCCGGTGTGCGGCTCGAAAACGCATCCTCAGCCGGCAGTGCTGGTTGAAAACATGGGCGCGGTGCCGTCCGCAGAGCTGCTCGAAGCGCTCAAGGCCGAAGCGGCGCGCGTCCGCGACATTCACGAACGGCTTTCGCGCGACAACGCCGAGCAGGCCGCGCGCCTTCAGGAGATCGACGCGCAGGCGCGGGAAACGGCGCAATCGCTGGAAGTCGATATGGAGGGGCGCGCCGTCGCGGCGGCTCAGCTCGAAGCGCGGCGGCAGGAGGTTCAACTGAACGCGCGTCTGAGCGAGCTGAGCGCGGCCGTCAAAAACACGCGCGCGGCGCAGAACCGGCGCGACGAGGGCAGGGCGCTCATCGAGCGGGCCGAAGCGGCGCTTGCCGAGGAGCGCAAGACCCTGACCGAGCAGGGAAGCGCGCTGGCGGCGGCACGGGAGCGGCTGAACGCGCTCTCGCAGGAGATGCTGGGCTATGCGGGCGCGCGGGAAGCGCGAGCGGCGCTGGCGCTCATCACGCGCGCGCAGGCCGAGCAGTCGGCGCAGATCGAGCGGATCCGGCGCGAAGCGGGGGAGAGCGAAAGGGCGCTGGGCGAACTGTCCGGCCGGCTGGACGCGATGAAGCGCGACGCGGAGCAGGCCGCCGAGCGCGCGCAGAACGCGGCGCATTCGTTCGATCAGGCGGTGCGCGCGCAGGGCTTCGACGGCGAAGCGGGCTGGCAGAAGGCGCGTCTGGACGGCGAAACGCGCGAGCATATCCGCGCGCAGCTGACCGAATACGATCGTCAGGCGGCGCTCAACAGGGCGGAGATCGACCGCCTGAGCGCCGAGACGGCGGGCAAGAGCGTCGACCACGGCGCGCTGGAGCGGGCTAATCAGGCTGCCGAACGGCTGGAGACGCTCAATAAGGAGCAGGCCGACGTGCTGAGCCGCCGCGAACGCAACGCGCGCCAGCTCGAGCGGCTACGCGGCCTCAACGCGCGCTATCTGGCCGCGGGCGAGGCGATGGCGCGGCTTCAGCGGCTCGCAAAGATCAGCGAGGGCAAGATGGAGGGGCGTCAGCGCGTCTCCTTCGAGCAGTATGTGCAGCGCAGCTATCTGGAGCAGGTGCTCGCCCATGCCAACGAGCATCTGCTGGGCATGACCGACGGCCGCTTCGAGCTGCGGAGGCGCGATCAGTCGGACCGGCTGCGCGACGGCGCGCTGGAGCTGAACGTCATGGACTATCACAGCGGGCGCGAGCGCGGCGCGTCGTCGCTCTCGGGCGGCGAGGCGTTCCTTGCGTCGCTGTCGCTGGCGCTGGGGCTGAGCGAGACCATCGCCGAGGAGGCGGGCGGCGTGACCATAGACACGCTGTTCGTGGACGAGGGCTTCGGCTCGCTCGATCCGGCGGCGCTCGATCAGGCGATCGGAACGCTTTTGCGCCTGGGCGAGGGCGCGCGGCTTGTGGGCGTGGTCTCGCACGTCGAGGAACTGCGCCGCCGCGTTCCGCGTCAGATTGTCGTCGACGCCGCGCCCGACAAGGGCAGCCGCGCGCGGGTGGTGTGCGATTGAGCCTGCGCGGGCTGAATGCGGTGTTGGGATTTGCGCTGTTTTTGTTTTCAATGTTCAGCCGTATCTTCGTCGAGAACGGAGCGCCCGATCATTTCCTGATCTGGCTTGCTTGCGGAGTGCCTTTGGCATTGGGAAGATGCTCACGCTGATTCCGATTGGCTTTGGCATTTCCGGGACAGTAGGTGTTGTCGCACTCAACCTTGTCCTTGGCGGTCTG
>CAKTXR010000048.1 GCA_934631025.1 uncultured Clostridia bacterium | reverse complement strand
CGCTCGCCGTCGGGTTTACGATCGAAGTTGCGGCGTTCGCCGTCGGGCTTACGATCGAACGAGCGGCGCTCACCGTCCGGTTTGCGATCGAAGCTGCGGCGCTCGCCGTCGGGTTTACGATCGAAGTTGCGGCGTTCGCCGTCGGGCTTACGATCGAACGAGCGGCGCTCACCGTCAGGTTTGCGATCAAAGCTGCGGCGTTCGCCGTCAGGCTTACGATCGAACGAGCGGCGCTCACCGTCGGGTTTACGGTCGTAGGGGCGGCGTTCGCCGTCCGGCTTACGATCAAAGCTGCGGCGTTCGCTGTCAGGCTTACGATCAAAGCTGCGGCGCTCGCCATCGGGCTTGCGGTCGTAGCTGCGGCGCTCGCCGTCGGGTTTGCGGTCGTAGCTGCGGCGCTCGCCGTCGGGTTTGCGGTCGTAGCTGCGGCGCCCGCCGTCGGGTTTGCGGTCGTAGCTGCGGCGCTCGCCGTCGGGTTTGCGGTCGTAGCTGCGGCGCTCGCCGTCGGGTTTGCGGGTATCTGTCCGGGGTTTGTCAAAGCGACGATCGCTCATTGCGTTATTCTCTCCCTATTGAAAATTGTCCCGACGGGCAGCGGCTTGCCCATCAGATAGGCCTTGGCGTTCATTCGCTTTGAACCGGGGGCCTGCATCTCGATGATCTCGAGCACGCCCTCGCCGCACGCCACGAACAGTCCCTTCTTCGCCGACGACTCAATCACCTCGCCCGGCTGCCCGCTGTTTTCCATATCGACAGCGCGCGCCAGCCAGATTTTCATCACGCCGCCGTCGCTCAGATAGGTGAACGTGCCCGGCCACGGATTGAAGCCGCGCACGCGGCAGGCGATTTCCTGCGCGCTCTTCGTCCAGTCGATCAGGCCGTCCTCGCGGCTGAGCATGGGCTGGCGGCTCATGAGCGCCTCGTCCTGCTTTATGCGCGGGCAGTCCCCTTTTGCGACGCGATGCAGCGTCTCAATGAGCAACGCCGCGCCCATGTGCGAGAGCCGCTCGGTCAGCTCGCCCGCAGTCTCCATCTCGCCGATGGGCGTTTCAGCCTTGAGCGCAATATCGCCGGTATCCACGCCCGCGTCGGTGAACATGGTGGTCACGCCGGTGGTCTTTTCGCCCAGCGCGATGCACCAGTTAATGGGCGCGGGGCCGCGATAGCCGGGCAGCAGCGACGCGTGAACGTTGACCGTGCCCAGCGGCGGGATGTCGAGTATGCGCTGCGACAGAATCTGGCCGAACGCCGCCGTCACCATGAGATCGGGATGCAGCGCCTCAAGCGCCTCGCGCCCCTCGCGGCGGCGGATCTTCTCGAATTGATAGACGGGCAGATTGTGCCGGATGGCCAGCTGCTTGACCGGACAGGCGGTCAGCTTGTTGCCGCGCCCTGCCGGCCTGTCGGGCTGCGTGAATACGCCCACGATTTCATAGCCGTTGTCGATGAGCGCCTGAAGCGGCGGCACGGCAAATTCCGGCGTGCCCATATAGACGATTCTCAAATCAGTTTTCCTCCTGATTGTACTCCTGGTTGTACTGATCGGTCACGTCCTCGATCATCTTGTCCACATAGACGACGCCGTCAAGATGATCCAGCTCGTGGCACACGGCGCGCGCCAGAAAGCCCTCGGCGGTCAGCTCGATCTCGCGGCCCTTCTTGTCCAGCGCGCGGACGACCACCTTGGTGGGGCGCTTGACGGTGCCGCGGCGGCCGGGCACGCTCAGGCAGCCCTCCACGCCGATTTCCTCGCCTTCGCTTTCGATGATCTCGGGATTGATCAGCTCGATCAGCCCGTCGCCCACATCGATGACCACCATCCGGCGCAGTATGCCCACCTGGGGCGCGGCCAGTCCGCAGCCGTCGGCGGCGTACATCGTCTCGGCCATGTCCTTGAGCAGTCCGATCGTGCGGCGGTCGATTTTCGTGACCGGATGCGACTTCTTGCGCAGCGTCTCGTCGCCAAGACGCAGTATTTTCATAACGGCCATGTTTTATCTCCTTTCGGGTCAGGATCGTCCGGCGCCCTTGCCCTCCGATTCCTGCCTTACGTCATTCTGACATATATAAATAGGAAGCGCGTCCCTACAACATCGCCGTGGGATTGACCTCCAGCTCGACGCGCGCGCCGGGGCTTTCCTGCCGCTCCAGCAGCTCCATCTCGGCGATCACCTCGTCGGCAGTCGGCCGCGCGTACATCTTGATGAACACCTGCCAGCGCGCCTCGCCCCGCAGCATATTGAGCGGCGCTTCGAGAGCGCGCATCTGGATCGTGTCCGCGCGCCATGCGGGATGATCGTCCAGCAGGCGATTGAGCTGCGCTTCGAGCTGCTCCGCCGTCTTTTGCGCCGTTTCCGGCTGCTTTGACGAAACGAGCAGCCGCGCCAGCACCGTAAAGGGCGGATACAGCCCGCGCCGGCGGATGGTTTCTTCCTTAAAATAGAACGCGCGATAGTCCTGCTTTGCGGCCAGCTGAATGCCGTAGTGATCGGGATCATAGGTCTGCACGATAACCCTGCCCGGCGCATCGGCGCGCCCGGCGCGTCCCGCCACCTGCGTGATCAGCTGGAACGTGCGCTCGACGCTGCGGTAATCGGGCACGTGCAGGCTCAGATCAGCCGCGACCACGCCCACCAGCGTCACATTGGGGAAATCCAGCCCCTTGGCGATCATCTGCGTGCCGACCAGCACGCGCGTCTTGCCGCTGCGGAAATCGCCGAGAATCTTCTCGTGCGCGTCCTTTGCCGTGGTCGTGTCCACGTCCATGCGGGCGACCGCCACGTTGGGAAAGAGCTTTCTGACCTCCTCCTCGACCTTCTGCGTGCCCGTGCCGAAATATTTGATGAACTTGCTGCCGCACTCGGGACACACATGCGGCGGCACGCGCACATCGCCGCAATAGTGGCAGTGCAGCATACCGTCCGACTGATGATAGGTCATCGACACGTCGCACTGATTGCACTTTTCGACATGTCCGCACGCGCGGCAGGACACGAACGTCGAATAGCCGCGCCGGTTGATGAACAGAATCGCCTGATGCCCCGACTCCAGACACTCGCCCAGCGCCGCAATCAGCGCCGCGCTGAATATCGTGCGGTTGCCCTTCACCAGCTCCTCGCGCATATCGACGATCTCGACTTCAGGCAGCTTGCGCCCCTTGACGCGCTGCGTCATCTCGATCAGCGTGAGCCGATTGGTCGGACGCACGCCCGGCATGGCCTTCATGTAGGTCGCAATCGAGGGGGTCGCGCTGCCCAGCAGCAGCACGCCGTGATGATAATCGCACCGCCAGCGCGCCACCTCACGCGCGTCATAACGCGGACGGCTGTCCGAAATGTAGCTCGACTCGTGCTCCTCATCCACGATGATGATTCCAGGGTTCTCCAGCGGCGCGAACACCGCAGAGCGCGCCCCGATGACCACGCGCGCCTCGCCCGAGCGGATGCGCTTCCACTCGTCGAAGCGCTCGCCCGCCGACAGCCGCGAATGAAGCACCGCCGCGTCCGCGCCGAAGCGCCGGCGGAACCAGTCCACCATCTGCGGCGTGAGCGAGATCTCCGGAACGAGTATGATCGCGCCGCGCCCGTCCGAGAGCGCCTTGCGCACCGCGCGAATGTAAACCTCCGTCTTGCCGCTGCCGGTCACGCCGTGCAGAAGGAACCGCCCGCCGCCCGAGGACAGTGCGTCCTCCAGCTGGCGAACCGCCGCCTGCTGTGCCGGCATCAGCTCGGGATCAGGCTCCCTTTCGCCGGAGAGCGCCGCATAGGGCGTGCGCCGCACCTGGTCTGTGACGATTTCCACCACGCCCAGCGCCGCCAGCTTGCCCGCCGCGCCCGGAGCGATGGCATTGAGGAACGGCATGGGCTTGGGGCCGTCCATCAGCGCGCGAATGACCTCCTGCCGCTTGGGCGCGCGCGCGTTTTTCGCGACGAGCGCCTCGGCTTCGTCCTTCGAGATGAGGAGCCGCGCCACGTCGACGGTCTTTTCGCGCACCTTGCCGCCGCGCATCTGGGCGGGAATCATCTGCCGCAGGCCGTCGACCAGATTGCAATGATACTTTTTGCGCATCCACTGCGCCAGCTCGATCATCTCGGGCAGGATCACCGGATAATCTTCAAGGACACGAATAACCGGGCGGATGATTTTCTCATCCAGCTCGGTTTCATCGCTCAATTCTATGACAAAGCCCTCGATCGACTGCCGCCGAAACGGCACCTCGACGCGCTGCCCCGGCACGAGCATCAGCCCCTCCGGAATCTTGTAGGTAAACAGCCTGTCCACCTGCTCGCTGGACAGATCGACGATCACCTCGGCGTACTTCATGGCCGCATCAGCTCCAGCGCGCGGTCGAGGATCGCGTCGGCCACGTCGCGCTTGCTCATCAGCGGCAGTTCGCACGCGTCCGAGCGCGTCACCAGCGTCACGCGGTTGGTATCGCCCGCAAACCCCACGCCCGGCTGCGTCACGTCGTTGGCCACGACCATATCGGCGTTCTTTTTGTCGAGCTTTTTGCGCGCGTTGGCAATCAGGTCGTCGGTCTCCGCGGCAAAGGCCACGAGCACCTGCCCGTCGTGCTTGTCGCACCCCAGCTGCGCCGCGACGTCCGGATTGGGTGTGAGCTGAAGCGTCATGCCCTCGCCGGTTTTCTTGATCTTGTGCCGCGCTGTTTCAAGCGGCCGAAAATCGGCGGGCGCGGCAGCCTGTATGACCAGATCGGCAGCCTTCGCGCGCTCGGTCACCTCGCGATAGAGATCAAGCGTCGAGGTAATGAGCACCGTCTCCACGCCCTGCGGCCTTTCCAGCGCCACGGGGCCGGACACCAGCGTCACGCGTGCGCCGCGCCGTGCGGCGGCCTCGGCGATGGCGTAGCCCATCTTGCCGCTCGATCGGTTCGACAAAAAGCGCACCGGATCGACCATTTCCCGCGTGGGGCCGGCAGTCACCAGCACATGCTTCCCGGCCAGATCGTCCTGCCCGCGCAGCATCTCACAGACGCGCACGACGATCGTCTCCGGTTCGCTCATGCGGCCTATGTCCTCGTCACCGCAGGCCAGATGACCGCTTTCCGGACCGACGGTCAGCACGCCGCGCCGCTTGAGCGTCTGAAGGTTTTCCTGAAGCGCCGCGCTCTTATACATGGCGCAGTTCATCGCCGGCGCAATGAGTATCGGGCAGGTGACCGCCATGGCCGTCGTAGAGAGCAGATCGTCCGCGATGCCATGCGCCATCTTGCCGATGATGTTGGCCGTCGCGGGGGCAATCAGCAGCAGATCGGCCGCTTTGGCCAGCGAGATATGCTCAATTTCAAAGCTGTGCTCAAACGCGCTCACCGCGACCTGATTGCCGGAGAGCGTCTCAAACGTCAGCGGCTGAACGAAGCGACAGGCATGCTCGGTCAAAACAACGCGCACATCGGCGTGCAGCTTTTTGAGCCGACTGACGATCTCGCAGGCCTTGTAGGCCGCGATGCCGCCCGTCACGCCCAGCACGACGCATTTTCCCTCAAGCATGCCCATCGCTCCCTTCTCATCGATTACAGATGATCGTTCTCTTCCGGCTTGGTTTCAAACTCCAGCGTCTCCTCCGCTGCGCTCTTGTTCGCGTCGCGGGTGTAGGTAATCAGCCCGCGGTTGATCTCCTCGATGGCGATCACCAGCGGCTTGGTGTCCTTGGGCGTGATCAGGGGCTGAGCGCCGCCGATGAGCTGGCGGGCGCGCTTGGCCGCCTCGACCGCCAGCGTATAGCGGCAGTCAACCTTGTCGAGCAGTTCGCCGATGGGCGGATTAATCATGGCCATATTAAAGAACCTCCTTAAAAGACTGTCTGATCTGATCGATGACGTTCTTCATTTCCGCCGTGCGCAGGCGGGAGACATTGATGATGTTTTCAACCGCGCGCACAGCCTGATCCAAATCGTCGTTGACGAGCACATAATCATAGGCGTAGGCATAGCCCAGCTGAGCGGCCGCGTCGTGCAGGCGCTTTTTCGCCTTTTCCGGCGTTTCGGAGCCGCGCCCGATCAGGCGCTTTTCAAGCTCTTCATAGCTCGGCGGCAGGATATAAATCAGCACGGCCTCGGGGTCGGCCGCCTTGACCTGTAATGCGCCCTGCATATCGATTTCCAGAATGACGTCGTTGCCAGCGTCCTTCTGCTTGCCCACAAAGCTGCGGGACGTGCCGTAAAAATCGTCGTGAACGTGCGCGTATTCGTAAAAGTCGCCCTCTTCGATCATCCGGCCGAACGTCTCGTGCGTGATAAAATGATAGTGAACGCCGTTGACTTCCATGCCGCCGTCCTGGAGCGGGCGCGGACGACGCGTCGTGCAGGACACGGACAGCGCGATGCCGTCCACTTCCTCGGCGAGCCGCTTGCAAATCGTGCCCTTGCCCACGCCCGACGGGCCGGAAATGACGAACGTCAATTTTTTCTGCATGGCGGGATTATGCCTCCTCTTCTTCATCCGTAAGGGACTCGCGCGCTTCCAGACGATGCGCGATCGTCTCCGGCTGCACCGCTGAGAGCACGAGATGCTCGCTGTCGACGACCAGCACGGCGCGCGTACGCCGTCCGCAGGTCGCGTCGATGAGCAGACCCCGTTCGCGCGCGTCCTGAATCATGCGCTTCACCGGCGCGGCATCCGGCCCGACAATGGCCACCACGCGGTTGGCCGAAACGATGTTGCCAAATCCGATGTTGATGAGCTTCAGCGGCACGAACGCCACTCCCTTCCCAATCGCGTTTTAGCTTTTTCTGCTTTACTCCACGTTCTGAACCTGCTCGCGGATCTTTTCGATCTCCGCCTTGGCCTCGACGACCAGCCGCGTGATCGGCACATCCTGCGATTTGGACGAGATCGTATTGACCTCTCGGTTCAGCTCCTGCACGATGAAATCGAGCTTGCGCCCGACCGGCTCGCTGGCCTCCATGAAGCCGCGCACCTGCGCGAAATGGCTGTGCAGGCGCACCGTTTCCTCGGCGATGGCGCTGCGGTCGGCCATAACGGCCACCTCCTGCATGAGCCGCTGCTCGTCCATCGCCGCACCGCCCAGCAGCTCCTCGACGCGCGCCTTGAGCTTCTGCTGATATTCGGCCACGGTCTCGGGATAGCGCGTTTCAATTTCTCCGGTCATCTTTTCCAGCGTGTCGATGCGCGAGGAAATGTCGCTCTTCAGCGCTTCGCCTTCCTTTTCGCGCATCGCCTGCATCTGCTCAAGCGCACCGGTGAGTGCCTCGCGCATCAGAGCGCGCAGCGCATCCTGATCCTCGTCGGCTTCGGCCACGGTGAGCACGTCGGGCAGGCGCGTGGCCAGCGACAGCGTGCGGTCGTCCTCAAGGCCGGTCGTCTCGGCAATGTCGTCGAGCGCCGTCATGTAGGCGGCGAGCAGCGCCTGATCGACCTCGACGCGGCGGGAATCCTCGCGCGTGTTGCGATAGGTTGCAAACAAATCGACATGGCCGCGCGAGAGATATTCGCCGATCAGCTTCCGCGCCGAATCCTCCAGAAAGTTGAAGGAGCGCGGCATACGGAACGACAGATCCAGAAACCGGTGATTGACCGACTTCAGCTCGACGGTCAGCTGGCGGCCGTCTCTCTCCACGCTCATGCGGCCATAGCCTGTCATGCTGTGCATGGTTCATTCCTCCATATCGATCCAATCTATGGATCATGTAATTATATCACAAGAGAGCGGCATAAACACCGTTTGATCACTTTAATTTTGCGTCAATTTGTGATTTTTCCCGCCATTTTCAGGAATTCCGTTTCGTTGACCACGCGAATGCCCAGACTTTCGGCCTTCGCGAGCTTCGAGCCGGCCTTTTCGCCCGCCACGACGAACGCCGTCTTTTTCGAGACGCTCGAGGCGGGCTTGCCGCCCAGCGAGGCGATCAGCTCCTCCGCTTCGGTGCGGGAGAGCGTTTGCAGCGTACCGGTCACGACGACGCTCAGCCCGTCGAACGCGCCGCCCGCCGCCTTCTGCCGTTCCCGCGGCGCAACGCGCTGGAGGAGCCTGTCCAGCTCCTGCGCGTTGTCCCCGTCGGCGAAAAAGTCGATCACGCTGCCCGCCACAATGTCGCCCACGTCGTCCAGCGCGATCAGTTCCTCCGCTTTGGCGTTTCTCAGCGCGCCGATGCTGCCGAAGGCATTCGCCAGATCGCGCGCCGTCTTGCGCCCGACGTTCGGAATGCCCAGCGCGAATATGAAGCGATCCAGCTCGCAGTCGCGGCTCTTGTCAATGGCGGCGATCAGATTGCGCGCCTTGGTATCGCCGAAGCGATCGAGCGCAGCAAGCTGCTCTTGCGTAAGGTCGTACAGACTGCTCGGCTCGGCCACGCCCAGCGCCCGATAGAGCTGCGCGGCGGTCTTTTCGCTGAAGGTATCGATGTCCATGGCCTCGCGTCCGGCGTAATGGCTCAGCCGCATGACGATCTGCGGCTCGCAGCCGTCGCGGTTGGGACAGTACAAATGCGCGCCCTTCTCGATCAGCTTTGCCCCGCAGGCGGGACACTGCGCCGGCTTTTCAACGTCGCGCTCATCTTCTTCAAACTCATCCACGCGGCCCATGATCTCGGGAATGACCTCGTTCGAGCGGCGAATCCACACCTTCGCGCCGATGCGCACGCGTTTTCTCTCGATGTCGCCCCAGTTGTTGAGCGTCGCGCGGCGGATGGTCGCGCCGGCCAGCTCGACGGGATCGAGATGCGCCAGCGGCGTGAGCTTGCCCGTGCGGCCGATCTCCCATGTCACGTCGCGCAGGTAAGTCGTGACCTCCTCCGCTTCGAACTTGTAGGCCACCGCCCAGCGCGGGAACTTGTCGGTATAGCCCAGCGCGCGCCGCGTTTTATAATCGCAGATATCGACCACAGCGCCGTCGATCATGTAATCGAGATCGCCGCGCGTCTCTTCGATCTGCCGAATCGCCGCGATCACGCCCTCGATATCGTCCGCCCACAGCTCGCATTCGGACACGGGAAAGCGGTTTTCGCGCAAAAAGTCCAGCATTTCGCGGTGATCCGTAAATTCGCGCCCTTCGATATAGTCCACGCCGTACATGCTGGCCGACAGCTTTCGGGAGGCCGTGACCTTCGGATCGAGATTGCGCAGCGCGCCGGCCGCGGCGTTGCGCGGGTTCTTGAGCGGCTCGGCGGCAGTTTTGTTGTAAGCCTCGAGCGCGCTCAAGCGCATATAGCACTCGCCGTGAACCTCCATGCGGCCCTTGTAGGGCACGGTCATGGGGATCGAGCGGATCGTTCTGACCTGCTCGAGGATGACCTCCCCCACCTCGCCGTTGCCGCGCGTGGCCGCCTGAACGAGCAGGCCGTTTTCATAGGTCAGGTTGATGGTCAGCCCGTCGAATTTGTGCTCCACGACGAACCTGAGCGGCGGCAGCTCCGCGCCGGCCTCGTTGGCCTCCTGACGCAGCTTCTCCGCCCGCGCCGCCCATGCGCGCACGGCTTCGATCGACTGCGCCTTGTCCATGCTCCACAGCCGCGCGATGTGCCGGTGCTGATCGAACGTGCTCAGCGGCTCGCCGCCCACGCGGTGCGTCGGCGAATCGGGCAGCGTCACGCCGGTCTCGCGCTCCATCTGAACGAGCGCATCGTACATCTTGTCCCATTCGCCGTCCGAAATCGTGGGATTGTCCAGCACATAATACTGATACGCCGTCTCGTTGAGCCGGTCGACCAGAGCGCGCATCTCGTCCAGATTCACCGTCATTCCGCCTTTCCGTCCAGCCGCACGACCGGCGCCAGCTCGGCGGCGAAGGTTTTCTCCGTGCCGTCGTCAAAGCGGATGGTCATGCGCTTGTTGTCGTCATACAATAATAGCACCGTACCCTCGCCGAAGCGATTGTGCCGCACGCGGTCGCCCTTTTTGAAGATCGCCGCGCCGGACGCCTTGAATGCGCCCATGCCCTTTTTAAGCCCCGGAATATCCAGCGGCGAACGCCCCGGCTGCGGCTTTGCGCCGGCCGCCGGCTGAGGTGCTGGCCGGGCCGCCGGGCGCGCGCCATAGCCCGTCTGCTGAGGACGGCGCGCACCGAACGTCGCCGCTTCCCTCGGCGCGCCCAGTCGCGTCTGCGGGCGCAGGGCCGCGTTCGCGTCCTCGATCAGGCGCTGCGGGATTTCGTCCACAAAGCGGGAGCGCATATTGACCTGCCGGCTGCCATAGAGCGCGCGGGTCTGCGCCCAGCTCATGCACAGGCGCTTGCGGGCGCGCGTAATGCCCACATAGCAGAGGCGGCGCTCCTCCTCCATCTTTTCATCGTCGAACAGCGCGCGGCTGGTCGGGAAAACGCCGTCCTCCATGCCGGTCAGGCACACCAGATTGAACTCCAGACCCTTGGCCGAGTGGAGCGTCATCAGCGTGACCGCCTGAACGCTCTCGTCCATGCCGTCCAGATCGGTCACCAGCGCGACGTTCTCGAGGAAGCCGGAAAGCCCGCCCTCGGGTTCGCGCGCGACGTATTCCTTCACGGCGGTTTCAAGCTCGGCGATGTTCTCCAGCCGGCTTTCGTTTTCCTCGTTCTCTACTTTTTTATATTGCTCCTCGTAGCCGGTCGCGTCGATCACGCGGCGCAGCAGCTCGTCGGGCGGCATCGTCTCGCAGGCCAGGCTCAGTTCCTCCATGAGCGCCGTGAACTTCTGGATGGCCGTCCTGGCGCGCGCGCCCAGCTCGGTTTCTTCCACGCTCATGGCCGCCATGATGAGGGACGTGTCCTCCTGGGCGGCATAATCGGCCAGCGCGTCGACGGTGCTGTCGCCGATGCCGCGGCGCGGCTCGTTGACCACGCGACGGAACGCCACGTCGTCGGCCGGATTGACCAGCAGGCGCAGATAGGCGATCAGATCCTTGACCTCCTTGCGCTCATAGAACTTCACGCCGCCATAGACGCGATACGGTATGCCTGACCGCACCAGCGCTTCCTCCAGTACACGGGACTGCGCGTTGGCGCGGTAGAGGATCGCCGCGTCGCCCGCGCCGCCGCCGTTCTTCTTCCAGTTCTCGATCTGGCGGCACACCCACGCGGCCTCATCGCGCTCATCCTGCGCGCAATAAAGTCGAATCTTGTCGCCCGCATCCGCTTCCGTCCAGAGCGCCTTTTCCTTGCGCCCGGCGTTGTGCGCAATGACCTGATTGGCCGCGTCGAGGATGTTGCCGGTCGAGCGGTAGTTCTGCTCGAGCTTGACGACGAAGCAGCCGGGGAAATCCTTCTCAAATTCGAGAATATTGCGGATGTCCGCGCCGCGCCAGCCGTAAATGGACTGATCGTCGTCGCCCACGACACAGACGTTCTTCTTCTCGCCGGCCAGCAGACGCACCAGCTCGTACTGCGCAAGGTTGGTGTCCTGATATTCGTCTACCAATATATAGTCGAACTTGCCCCTGTAATATTCCAGCACCGGCGGATGCGCCGTGAGCAGCTCCATGGTTTTCATGATAAGGTCGTCGAAATCGAGCGCATTGTTGGCGCGCAGCGTCTTTTCATAGCGCTTGTAGACCTCGGCGATCTTGGCGGCGCGCATATCGCGTCCCGATTCCTTGAGCCACTCGGAGGGCGTTAAAAGCCGGTTTTTCGCATCGGAAATGATCGACTTGATCTCGCGCGGGGGATACATCTTGTCGCTCAGGTTCAACTCCTTGACAAGCGCTTTGATCACACCCATCTGATCGTCGTCGTCATAGATCGAGAAGCTACGCTGATAGCCCAGCTTTTCAATATCGCGGCGCAGTATCCGCGCGCAGCAGGCGTGGAACGTAGACACCCACACGTCGTCGGCACGGTCGCCCACCAGCGTATGGATGCGGTCCTTCATCTCCCGCGCGGCCTTGTTGGTGAACGTGATCGCCAGTATCGACCACGGCGCGCGCCCCTGCTCGATCAGATAGGCCACGCGATGGGTCAGCACGCGCGTCTTGCCCGAACCCGCGCCGGCCAGCACCAGGAGCGGCCCCTCCGTATGAAGCACCGCTTCGCGCTGAGGCGCGTTGAGCAGCGACAAATCAATCATGGTCTTCGCCTTTCTCCAGCCGCTCGAGCACCGTGCGATAGCCGCCCGCGCCGTACACAAGGCAGCGGTTCACGCGGCTGATCGTGGCCGTGGACGCGCCCGTCTGCTGGGCAATATCGCTGTATGTCATCTGGCGGCGCAGAAGGCGAGCCACCTCCACCCTCTGCCCCAGATCCTGCATTTCCCGAATCGTACACAAATCGCTCAGCAGGCTGCGCGCTTCGTCCTCCGTTTTAAGCGACAGAAGCACCTCGGTCAGCAGCTTGAGCTGCTCCTCGTTAATTATGGGCTGCATATTCTGTGTCCTCCGATTCCATAATGATACACGTTAACTTTATCACAGTGTCGTGTGAAATGCAAGGGTTTCGCACGATTTTTCACCCTGTGTTCGTTTTTTATGCACAGAAGAAGAGCGCCGACGCATTGCGCGCCGCGCCCTTTTTCTTCCTATTAGTTATACGAGCTTGCCGCCGCTCCTGCGCACCACTGGGAACGTGAGCACAAAGCGCGCATGCCCCTCCTGCGATTCCACCGACACGCCCGCATCGCCGCCGAATATCAGTCGGAAGCGTTGATTGACGTTATTCAGCCCGATATGCTCCGACGCGCCGATCACATCGCGCTCCAGCAGCCGGTTGAGCCGTTCGGCCTCCTTTTCGCTCAGCCCCACGCCGTCGTCCCAGACGATGATGCGCGCCGTCTCGCCGTCCATCTCGCCCCGCACGCCGATATGGCCGCGATAGTGCCGCGGCCTCAGCCCGTGATTGACCGCGTTCTCGATCAGCGGCTGAAGCGACAGCTTGGGCACGCAGACGTCCAGCATCTCCGGCGGCACGCTGATCTCGATCTGCACGCGATTCTTGTAGCGGAAGGCGATCAGCGTCATGAACAGGCGGATGTGCTCCAGTTCCTCGCTCAGCGGCACAAGATAATTATCCCCCGTCAGGCTGACGCGCATCAGCGCCGCGAAGGTTTCCAGCGCATGCACCGTCTCGCACTCCGTGCCCATAATCTGCGCGACGGAGCCGGAGAGCGCCATGAGCGTATTGCTGATGAAGTGCGGATTGATCTGCGCCTGAAGCGCCACGATCTGAGCGCGGTTCAGATTGGCCATGTGCTGATTGAGATCGCCCTGCAAATCGCGGTTGTCCCGCTCCTGCGCCCGGACGCGCTCCCGGATGAAGGCCAGCTCGTCGGCGGGGCGCTTGCGTCCGTCGCTGAGACCGAGCGCTTCGGAAAGCGTGCGGATCGGCTGATAGCCCAACAGCGCCAGCGTCATGGCGGTCACAAGACTGAGCAGGAGCGACATCACCGCGCTGATCACGATCAGCCGGCGGTTCATGCGCGTCTGCGCGGCATAGCGGCCGATGGGCGACAGATAGATATACCGGAAGCCGCTCTGCGACGATTCATAGCCCGACACGACGAACTGCATCCCCCAGAGCGTCGCGCTCTCGCTGTAATCGCCGCTGCGCACGGCAAACGGTTCAAGCGCCACGCGGTCGTAGGCCTCGCTGCGCAGAAGCCGCCGCTCGTCGAGATAATACAGATCACCACTGTTCATATCATAGACCGCCATGAGCGGCTCCTCGCCGACGCGGCGATAATAGCCCGAGCCGAGATGATTGCCCAGCGCTTCCATATTGATATTGACGACGACGCAGCCGCGCCCCGGCGTGCCGCCGATGGGATAAACCAGCCGCACAAGCCAGGGAAAGTTCTGCTCGCTCGCGCGCACTGCCGTGACATAGCAGCGCTCGTTCATGGCCTTGTAGGCGGTCATCCATGAGGACGCGCGCACGTCGTCGCCCTCCAGCAGCCCGCGCGTCTCCAGCACCACATCGGCCTTTTCGAAATAAATGTCTATGGAATCGATGTAGGAATAGGTCTTGCGGATCAGCGTGATTGTGGCGAATATGTTCTGCTTGCGCATATCGGCCAGCAGCTCCGCGTGCGTCTGAAAGGACATATACTGGACGGAGGAATTCATCGCCACATAGTAGGTCAGATCCTTGGCCATCTGGAACGTGTTTTCCATCACGCCCGCGCCGCGCTGGAGCGCCTGCTCGTTGATCGAAAAGATTTCGCTCTGAAAGGAGCGGTTCATCCAGTACGTCCACATGACGTTGAGCGCCGCCACGGGCACGGCCATAATCAGCAGAATCACCGCGAAATAGCGCCGCAGCAGCCGCGAAAACCAGTAATCGTGCATGTAGTGGATGAGCTTTGCGATCATGGACGCACACCCTTTCTGCGGCTCTGCCACACAGCGACGCTCTCGCCGGTGATCTCACGAAACACATTCTTGAAATAGCGCTCGCCGGCATAGCCCACGGCCCGCGCCGTCTCCTCGCAGGACAGCCCCTCCGAGAGCAGCTCGCGCGCCCGGGCGATGCGCACACGCGTCATGAATTCCGAAATCTGGCAGCGCGCTTCCTTCTGGAACTGCCGGCGGAAATGGCGTTCGCTGTAGTGCATGGCCTCGGCCACCCGCGAGACGCTCAGCTCCTCGCCGATGTGCGCGCGCACATAGCGCTCCACGCTGATCACCAGCCCTTCGTCCGCATCCTCGCCGTCGCTCAGGGGCGCGCTGCGATCTTCACGCCGATCCTCCAGCGCGCTGGCCGTCTCGTTGAGCACGGTGAGCAGCTCCTCATGCCGCACGGGCTTGAGCAGATAGGCCGCCACGCCATAGACAATGCCCTGCCGTGCGTAATCGAACTCGCCGTGCGCGCTCAGCAGTACAACGCGCGCGGGATAGCCCCTCTCCCACAGCGTGCGCGCCAGCTCAAGTCCGCTCATATTGCACATGACAATATCGGTCACGACCAGATCGGCGCGGTTATGCTCCAGCCAGTCGAGCGCTTCCTGTCCATCCTCCACGCAGCCGGCCACCTCGAAGCCCATGTCGCCCCACTCCGGGCGCGCGCACAGGCCTTCCAGTATCATAGGATCATCATCCACGATCAGCACGCGATACATTCTCTTTCCCCCGCATCACATTGTGATAATAATATAGCACGGCGGCGGCGATTCGTCAACAAACCTCCAAAGGGCTGCCCGCAAAACGCAGGCAGCCCGGGGAAAGGCACGCGATGATTACCACTTGCAGTTGTTGGCCTTGACGTACTCGTCAATCTGGCGCTGATATTCGGCGATATAGGTGTCGATACCGGCCGCGCTCAGCTTCGCGATGAACTCCTCAGCCTTGGCCTCCGCGTCGTCGCCCAGATAGCCGCGCCACATCATCGGATGATACTCTTCGTAAACCGAGTTGAGGTTGGACTGCTCAGTCACAACGGCGGAATTGTCAAAGCGGAAGTTGAGGAAGGGATTGGCATAGGCCGTCGCTTCCATCGCCTTGAGTCCCTCATAGTACCCCGCGGTGTCAGCCTGAGTGATCAGGGCGTTCATGCAGGTGCCGACCGTCCACTTCCACTGGCCATAGGCCCATTCGCTGGTCGCCTGACCCGCGCCGCACAGCGTGGTGGCGGTACCGTCGCCGTTGTCAACCCAATGCTGGCCCTCGATGCCGTAGACGAACGTGCGATAGAACTCGGGATTGCGATACAGCTCGTTGATGATCATCATGGCGCGCTCCGGCTCCTTGCAGGTGTACGGCAGGGAGAGGCCGGTGTCCTTGCCCGTGACCCATTCGCAGTTGGGCTGAATGTAGACGATGCTGATCGGCATGCCGAACTGGGCGCTCAGGCGCTCGCCGACATTCTCATCCAGCGCCGCATGGGCGCTCATGATGTAATCGCTCTCGGTCAGCTGATCCTTCCACTGAATGGTCTGGGTCACGCTGGCGATGTCGCTCTGGATATAGCCCTTCTTGTAGAAATCAGCCATCAGCTTGGCATAGCGGATCGTGCCCATCTCGGCGCTGTCCGCCGGCTTGACAGTGAAGGTGTCGTCGCCCTTGGCGACATAGCACAGATCGCCATTGACGCCGATCGCGTCGACGCCAACCTGCAGGCTGTGCAGCGCGTCGATGTACAGGCCGCGCATCAGCTTGCCCTTTTCCTGAAGCGTCTTGGGATAGATTTCGAAGGTGTCGACCAGCTTCTGGTAGGCCGCGTCGGAATGATCGCCGTTGGCAATGGCGTAGTAGGCGGCCTGAAGCTCGTCCTGCCAGCCCTCGGGCATCTCGTTGACCAGCTCGGTGGGCAGATACAGGCCCTGGCGATTGCCCATCAGGCCTTGCCACGAAATGATCTGATACAGCTCGCCGTCGGCCAGCTGATGCAGCTTGATGCCTTCCTCGCCCAGGAATGCCGCGATGTCCTGGCCGTAATTGGTCACCAGATCGTTGAGCGGCAGCAGGGAACCTTCAAAGGCCATGTTGGTCAGGTTGTGCATCCAGCCCGTCCAGGCGATGTCGATGCGCTCGCTGGCGGCCAGCGCCTTGGAGAGCATGTCCTCGTAGCCGTTGCCGTCGATCAGGGACAGTGTGAGCTTGGTATTGGGCACCTGTTCGTTCAGGATCTGGTTGAGCCGCTCCTTGACCACGTCGGCGTCGGCCTGTTCGCCGGGGCCGATGACCCACATCTTGACCTCAGCCTCAGGCAAATCGTCCGCCACGGCCGTGCTCATCGCGCTGCAGGCAAGCAGCATAACAAGCGCCAGAAGCATACACAGTGTTCTCTTCATGGAAAGACCTCCTCATTTATATTGGCAGGGAACATTGTCCCTCAGCCCTTAACGGAACCGATGACCAGGCCGCGCGCAAAGTATTTCTGGAAGAGCGGAAACACCAGCAGCATCGGGCCGGCCGCAATGACGCACAGCGCGTACTTCATGCTCTCGGCAGGCAGCTTCATGTTGCTCACGTCAACCTGCACGCCGGACGAGCCGGACGTCATGGATTTGATGAACTCGATTTCATTGAGCGTGCGCTGGAGCAGATATTGCAGCGTGTACAGATTGGGATCGCGGATGTAGACGTAGCTCGTCGTCCAGTCGTTCCAGCGGCCGATCAGTCCCATGAACGCCTGCGTCGCAACGATGGGCGTAGACAGCGGTATGGCGATGCGCACATAGCACAGCAGCTCGCTCGCTCCGTCGATCTTGGCCGATTCAAACAGCGACTCGGGCACGCTCTTGAAGAAGGCGCGGAAGCAGAGGATTCCCCATGCGCCGCCCGCAATGCCCGGCAGGATATACACCCAGAAGCTGTTGAGCAGACCGTAATACTTCGTGTAGATAATGTAGGTCGGGATCGCGCCGCCGCCGAAGAGCATGGTGAAGAAGATATACCATGTGATCGGCGTCTTGAAGCGGAAATTGCTGCGGGAGAGCGGATAGGCCGCCAGTCCCATCATGAACGTGGTCAGGATCGTCCCCAGAACGGATTCGGCGATCGTCACCTGATAGGCCTTGACAATCGAGCCTGAATTGCGGAACGCCATCTGGTAGGCGTCCAGCGTCGCCTTGGCCGGAAACAGGCTGTAGCCGCCGTTGACCAGCACGCGCTCCTCCGTAAACGATGCGGATATGACCAGCATCATCGGCAGGATGTAGCACAGGCTCAACAGGATGAAGAACACATGAATGGCGATCACATAAGCGGACGTTTTTTTCTTTTTGACGGACGTCATCGCGTATCTCCCTCCCTGTCAGAATATCGAGTTTTCCGGCGAGATCCTGCGCACGATCAGATTGGTCGCCGTAATCAGGATCAGCCCCATCACCGACTGGAACAGACCCACCGCCGAGGATCGGCTGTAATCGCCCGATTGCAGCCCGCGCATGACATAGGTGGTCAGTATGTCGGTCGTCTCATACAGCGCCGAAACATTGCGCGGGATGGTGTAGAACAGGCCGAAATCGCCGCCGAACAGGCCGCCCATGCTCAGTATGAGCGAAAGGCAGAGGATCGGCAGAAGCGTTGGCAGCGAGATGTGAAGCGTCTGCTGCCAGCGGTTCGCGCCGTCCAGCGTGGCCGCCTCGTAGAGCGCGGGATCCGCGCCCAAGAGCGCGCTCAGATACAGCATGCTGCCCATACCCAGCCCCTGCCAGCAGGTGACGATGGTCAGTATCAGCGGCCAGCAGCCCGGTGTGACGTACACGTCGATCGCTCCCAGCCCAAAGAAGGCGCGCACCTGATTCATCACGCCCATCGTCGGGGAGAGAATCGCATAGGTAATATAGCCTATGATAACGATCGACATGAAATTCGGGAAGGTTATCACCGTCTGATAGTACTTGAGCGCGCGGCGGCTGTTGATCTCAAACAGCATCAGCGCGATGCTCACGTTGACCAGCGGCGTTATGAACGAGAACCACAGGCTGTAGAGCATGGTGTTGCGCAGCGTGCGCTTCAGGTCGATCGCCTTGAACAGGAACTCGAAGTTCTGCAGGCCGACCCACGGGCTTCCAAATATGCCGCGCGCATACATATAGCGCTTGAAGGGCAGCACCAATCCAACCATGGGCACATAGTGAAAGAGCGTAAACGCGATCAGTGTCGGAATGCACAGCAGTAGCAGTTCCCAGCTGGCTCTGTCCTTCCATATGCTCTTTTTCTTCAATCTGACCGATCTGCTCATGAAAGATCCACTCCGCTTCATTTGATACGTCTATTATAGGGACTTCCCTTTTCAAATTCCACACACTTTTGACTCAAATACGGCCATACTCGCAAAAAAACCGGCCACATCGCCATTCGATTGACATTTTAACAGCGCAATGCTACAATTTTCTCATCGAAAGACTGTGTCATGAACAGCCGTCAAAGGAGCTTCCTGTTATGTCAATCACCGCTTCAAATGAACCCGCCGCCATCGAGATCCGCGGCGCGCGGGTGCATAATCTCAAAAATATCGACGTGGACGTGCCGCTGCACCGCATCGTTGGCATAGCGGGCGTATCCGGCTCGGGCAAATCCTCGCTGGCGCTGGGCGTATTGTACTCAGAGGGCAGCCGCCGCTACCTCGAGGCGCTCTCCACCTACACCCGCCGCCGCATGACGCAGACCGAGAAGGCACAGGTGGACGACGTGCGCTATGTCCCCGCCGCGCTCGCGCTGCACCAGCGCCCCGCCGTGCCCGGCATGAGATCGACCTTCGGCACGTCGACCGAGCTGCTCAACGCGCTGCGGCTCATGTATTCCCGCCTGGCCAGCCACCGCTGCCCGAACGGTCACTATGCGCCGCCCTCGATGAATGTGGCGGCCGGACTGCCGCTCATCTGCCCCGTGTGCGGCGAGACGTTCTTCGCCCCCTCCGCCGAGGAGATGTCATTCAACAGCACCGGCGCCTGCCCCCGCTGCGAGGGCACAGGCATTGTGCGCACTGTGGACGAATCCACGCTGATCGGCGACGACTCGCTCTCCATCGACGAGGGAGCCGTGCTGCCCTGGCAGACGCTCATGTGGTCGCTGATGAAGGACATCGCGGGCAAAATGGGCGTGCGCACCGACGTGCCCTTCCGCGAGCTGACCGAGCGTGAGAAGGACATCGTATTCCACGGGCCGGCGAAGAAAATCCACATGATCTATCAGAACAGCAAGACCGGCGCGGCGGGCGAGATGGACTTTACCTACTTTAACGCCGTCTATACCGTCGAAAACGCGCTGGCCAAGGTCACCGACGAGAAGGGCATGAAGCGCGTCGAGCGGTTCCTGCATCAGGGGCCGTGCCCGGAATGCGGCGGATCGCGCCTGAAGGAGAGCGTGCGCGCGCCGAAAATCCGCGGCATCTCTCTGGACGAGGCCTGCCGCATGACGCTGCACCAGCTGATCGGCTGGGTGAAGGGCGTTCCGGAGACGCTGCCGGAGGAAATGCGCGCCATGGCCGAAAGCATCTGCGAGTCCTTCCTGAGCACGGCCGCGCGGCTGATCGACCTCGGGCTGGGCTATCTCACGCTCGACCGCGAGAGCGCGACGCTCTCCACCGGCGAAAGGCAGCGCGTTCAGCTGGCGCGCTCCGTGCGCAACCGCACGACCGGCGTGATGTATGTGCTGGACGAGCCGTCCATCGGGCTGCATCCGGCCAACATCGAGGGGCTGCGCGGCGTGATGCACGACCTGACGCACGACGGAAACTCCATCGTACTGGTCGATCATGACACGCAGATCCTGAAGGAGGCCGACTGGCTCATCGAGATGGGGCCGGGCGCAGGCGAGCACGGCGGCCGCGTCATCGCACAGGGCACGATCGCCGACGTGGCGAAGAACCCCGCCTCGCGCATCGCGCCGTTCCTTTCCGACACGCACAATCTGGCCGTCCGCAGCCGTGCGGAAAGGACGCATATGTTTGATCTCGGAACCATCATGCTGAAAACAAACGCCATCCATACCGTCCATCCGCTCGACGTACGCCTGCCGAAGGGACGTTTGATCGCGGTGACCGGCGTGTCCGGCTCGGGCAAGACCACGCTCATCCTCGAGAGCCTGATCCCCGCGCTGGAAGCCAGTCTGCGCGGCGAAAGGCTGCCCGCGCACATCCAGTCGATCGACGCGCCCGGCATTGCGGCGGTCAAGCTGATCGACGCAACCCCCATCGGCATCAACGTACGCTCCACCGTGGCGACCTACGCAAACGTCCACGACGAGCTGCGCAAGCTCTACGCAAAAACGCCCGACGCAAAGCGCCTGAACCGCAAGGCGGGCGACTTTTCTTACAACACCGGCGCGCTGCGCTGTCCCACCTGCGACGGCACGGGCGTGATCAGTCTGGACATACAGTTCCTGCCCGACGTGGACATCCCCTGCCCCGACTGCGGCGGCACGCGCTATTGCAGGGACGCGTCGCTCATCCGGCGCATTGCAAAAAGCGGCGCTTCGCACACGCTGCCCGAACTGATGGCCATGAGCGTCGACGAAGCGCTTAACGCCTGCGCCGATCTGCCCACGGTGTCGGGCCGCCTGAAAACGCTCTCCTCGCTTGGGCTGGGCTATCTCACGCTGGGCGAGGCCACGCCCAATCTGTCCGGCGGCGAGGCGCAGCGCCTGAAGCTGGCCAGCGAGATGGGTCGCGGCCAGAGCGACGCGATATTCGTGTTCGACGAGCCGACCATCGGCCTGCATCCGCTGGACGTGACGACGCTGCTGGGCGTTTTCCAGCGGCTGATCGAGCAGGGCGCGACGGTGATCGTCATCGAGCACGACCTAGACGTGATCAAAAACGCCGATTACATCGTCGACATGGGGCCGGGCGGCGGCGAGGACGGCGGCCTGATCGTCGCCTGCGGCACGCGGGAGGAGATCGCCGCCAACCCTGAGAGCGTCACGGGGCGCTATCTGATAGGCTGATTGTCCGTCATGCGATATATAATATAGAAAGAAACTGGGCAGTTTCATCACCGGTTTCAAAAAGGGGCGAAGGGATTCGGACGACAAAATCCAGACATTTTTGAGGAGGATAGAGAGCCATGTTTGAAACGCTGCTTTTGAACCAATACGGTTTACACCTGAATCACGTGAAAAAGTCTGCGGTGGGCGCTGCTTCCGACACATGGTTTCTGGATTGCGCGGAGGGAAAATTCGTGCTGAAATTCCCGACGGCCAGCGCCATCAATCATCCGGAGGCCGAGCCGGAGTTGTGCGCGTTTTTGCGCAGAAACGGCGTGCCCGCCTGCGACTTTATAAAAAACAGGGAGGGGCGCTATATTTCAACGGATAACGACGGGGGCGTGCTGACCCTCCAGCGGCATTTGCCCGGCAAAACGCTGGAATGGAACACGGCTTCGGAAGCGATTCTGCTGGAATCCGCAGAGCTGCTGGGGAAAATCCATTGCGTGCTGCGGGACTACCCCGCTCTGCCGGAAGGGATTGGCGCGGGCTTTTTCGCCTATATGACGCCCCAACGCGCATTGGAATCCTATGAGTGCTCTCATGCGACCGCCGTGCGTCTCGGGGACAAACAGATTGCAGAGGAGCTGGAATGGCGCATCGCGCTCATGAAGCGCTTTCCGTCATGGTCGTTCGATTTATCCGCTCTGACCGTGCGCAACACCCACGGAGACTATTTTATCAGCCAGTTTCTCTGCGAGGATGGGCATCTTTCTTCGATCATCGACTGGACGACAGCCTGCACCCATCCGGTCATATGGGAGATTATGCGCTCCTTCATCTACGGCGCGCCCTGCTGCGCGCACGGCGAGATCGATTCTCAGCTTCTGGAGCGCTACATCGCCGCCTACTGCCGCTATGGCACGCTGAACGATTATGATCGGGAGAATCTGTACAGGCTGTATCTCTACCAGATCACCGTCTGCAATTACTACGGACAGTATTACGCCTCCGACGCAGCCAATCGGGAGATTTTTCTCAAGCAGGCGCAGTTTGCCACAAAGCTCCTGGAGAACATGGATCGCTATGTTAATAAAGAGTTTTAGGACGCGCTCTAATCTTCCTCTCATCCGCGCGCGATATAATGGCGGAACATCACACAGGCCAGAGGAGAATCATCGATGCGAATACTTTATGCCGAGGACGAACGGGACTTAAACGACCTCGTGACGCGCCGTCTCACCGCGGAGGGCTACGGCGTGGACAGCTGCCTGGACGGCCAGCAGGCCTGGGATTATCTTCAGGCTGCCGATTACGACGCGGCGATCCTGGACGTTATGATGCCCCGCATGGACGGGCTGAGCGTGCTCAAAAAGCTGCGTGCCGCCGGAAAAAACACGCCCGTGCTGCTGCTCACCGCGCGTGACGCCATCGCCGACCGCGTGGCCGGACTGGACAGCGGCGCGAACGACTATCTGGTAAAACCCTTCGCGCTGGAGGAGCTGAGCGCAAGGCTGCGCGTGCTGACGCGTTCCCAGTTCGGCTCGAATGGCAGCAGCCTGACCGTGGACGATCTGACGCTGGATACCGGCACGCGGCGCGTGACGCGCGGGGGCGTTGAAATTGCGCTCTCAGCCCGCGAATACGCGCTGCTGGAATACCTCATGCACAACAAAGGCATCGTGCTCTCCCGCGAAAAGATCGAAAATCACGTCTGGAATTTCGATTACGAGGGCGGCACGAACGTCGTGGACG
>CAKTXR010000047.1 GCA_934631025.1 uncultured Clostridia bacterium | reverse complement strand
AACCTTGCCAGATAACCGAAAACCCTTGATATACGGGGCTTTTCCGGTTTGTCGTAATTATACCGTAAGGGCACACATTCGCATCCATGCTCTACGACGCCGGCGTGGACGTCAAGACAGCCCAGCGCCTCCTGGGCCACGCCTCGCCCGAGATCACGCTGCGCCTCTACACCCACCTCTCCGAGCAGCGCAGACAGAGCGGCATCGAGTGCATCATGGCCTACACGCAGTCAAATTTCTGATGCCCATTTTGATGCCCATATCCCGCAAAACCGCCCGAAATCGGCCCGATTTTCCCGAAAAGCGCTTAACAATGAACGCTTCTGAAATCAAAAACAGCTCCCCCGAAAACCCAATAAAATCAAGGGATTTCGGGGGAGCATTGAGCCGCGCCTGGCGGGATTCGAACCCACGGTCTTTCGAGTCGGAGTCGAACACTCTATCCACTGAGCTACAGGCGCATCCATGAACGAATTTTATTATACCGCAATTTCACGCAAATTGCAAGGGGCAAACGGTAAAAAATCGCGCGTCCGGAAGGAATCGCTCCCCCGCCGGACGCGCGTTGAGTGACTGCCCTACGCCGTCTCGACGCCGGCGGCCTTTTGCAGCTTCAGCTTCTCAATGGCCTGCTCGCGCATCTTGTATTTGAGGATCTTGCCCGCCGCGTTCATCGGGAAGCTCGCCACAAAGTCGATGTAGCGCGGCACCTTATGGCGCGCCATGTGATCGGCGATGTACTGCTTCATTTCCTCCGCCGTCATGCTCTCGCCCTCCTTCAGCACCACGCAGGCCATGATCTCCTCACCGTACTGCTCGTCCGGCACGCCGATGACCTGCACGTCGCTCACCTTGGGGTGCGTGTAGATGAACTCCTCGATCTCCTTGGGATAGATGTTCTCGCCGCCGCGGATGATCATGTCCTTCAGCCGGCCAGTGATGCGGTAGTTGCCCTCCGCCGTCTTGCAGGCCAGATCTCCCGTGTGCAGCCAGCCGTCCTCGTCGATGGCGGCATGCGTGGCCTCGGGCATCTTGTAATAGCCCTTCATGATGTTGTAGCCGCGCGCCACAAACTCGCCCACCTCGCCGACCGGCACCTCCTCGTTCGTGGCCGGATCGACAATGCGGCACTCGATCTCCGGCATCGCGCGGCCCACCGTGCCCACGCGCACCTCGAGCGGGTCGTCGGTCGAACTCATCGTGCAGCCAGGCGAGGCCTCGGTCTGGCCGTAGACGATGACGATCTCGCTCATGTGCATCTTGCTCACGACGTCGCGCATCTTGGAGATCGGGCAGGGCGAGCCGGCCATGATGCCCGTGCGCATATACGAAAAATCAGTCTTGTCAAAGTCGGGATGCTCCAGCATGGCCACGAACATCGTCGGCACGCCGTGGAAGCAGGTGATTCGCTCCTGATTGATGCAGTACAGCGCCGGCTTGGCCGAGAAATACGGCAGCGGGAAGATCGATGCGCCGTGCGTCATGGCCGCGGTCATCGCCAGCACCATGCCGAAGCAGTGGAACATGGGCACCTGGATCATCATGCGGTCGGCCGTGGAGAGATCCATGCGGTCGCCGATGCACTTGCCGTTGTTGACCACGTTATAGTGCGTCAGCATAACGCCCTTGGGGAAGCCGGTCGTGCCGCTGGTGTACTGCATATTGCACACGTCGTGCGGCGACACTGCCGCGGCCAGCCGCCAGACCTCCTCCACCGGCACGCCCGCGCCGCGTTCGAGCGCTTCCTCCCACGCGATTCCGCCCGGCATCTTAAAGCCCACCGTCACCACATTGCGCAGAAACGGCAGCCGGCGGCAGTGCAGCGGCTTTCCGGCCGGCGTGCTCTTCATCTCCGGACAGAGCTCGGCGATGATCTCGGCATAGTGGCTGTCGCGACAGCTCTCCTCCATGATCAGCGTGTGCGTGTCGCTCTGGCGCAATAGATACTCGGCCTCGGCGATCTTGTACGCCGTGTTGACCGACACCAGCACCGCGCCGATCTTGGTCACCGCCCAGAAGGCGATGTACCACTGCGGCAGATTGGTCGCCCACATCGCCACGTGCGAGCCGGGCTTTACGCCCATGGCGATCAGCGCGCGCGCAAATTCGTCCACGTCGTCCCGAAACTCGGCGTAGCTGCGGGTGTAGTTGAGCGTGGTGTACTTCACCGCGATCTGATCGGGGAATTCCTCGGCCATGCGGTCGAGCACGGCGGGGAAGGTCTCGTCGATCAGCGCGTCCTTCTTCCAGACGTATTCGCCGGTGTGGCTGCGGTTGTAATAGAGCGGCTTCTTCTGAGTGCGCGGGCTGTCGAAGCGGCTCATGTAGTTGACAAAGTGCGGGAAGATGATCTCCCAGCTCTGCAGATCCTCCATCCACTCCGGCCGCCATTCCAGCGAGATAAAGCCGTCGTAATTGATCGAGGAAAGCGCCTCCATCAGCGCGCGCACGGGGAGCGTGCCCTCGCCAATCAGCTCCGGCGCGCCATCGTCGCCCGAATCGTGCAGATGAACGTGCCGCACCGCCGCGCCGAGGTTCTTGATGCTCTCAGCGGCGGTCTCATGGCCGCTGCGGCAGGTCTCGTGCATATCCCAGAGCGCGGCCAGCTCGTCGCAGGCGAAGGCGTTCATCAGGTCGCGCAGCCGTTCGGTCGAGGCATAGGCGTATTTCGTCTTGACCAGCAGCGTCACGCCCTTCTCGGCCGCCTCCGGCAGCAGCGCGGCGATGTGTTCGCGCACGGCGGCCTCATCGTCATGCACGGCGCACGCGCTCACGCAGGGCACGCGCAGATCGGCCGCGAGCGCGATCAGGCCGCGCAGCACTTCCACGCAGGCGGGGTCGCTCAGGTCGACGCCGCTGTCCAGATTGGGCAGGGCGAGCTTTTTATCGCGCAGCGCGCGCACGGTGGCCGCGCGGGCATAGGTGTGGAACGGGCCGCCCCTGCCCAGCAGCGTCTCGCCGTCCTGCGGCGCATAGACCTCCACGCCCTGGAGCTTCATATCCTCGGCCGCGTCCAGCCATTCCTCCCATGAACAGGCGTTCCAGCCGTTGGTTGAAAAGGAGAGCTTCATCATCTCTTACGCCTCCTCATAGACAATTTTGTTCAGCGCGCTGATGTAGGCGGCGATGCTCGCGCCCACGATGTCGGTGGACAGGCCGCGCCCCGCGTAGAGCTTGCCGTTCGAGCGCAGGCGCACGATGGTCTCGCCCAGTGCTTCGCGCCCTTCCGTGACCGCCTGGATCTGGAAGTCGTCCAGCTCATAGTGATGGCCGATGATCTGCTCGAGCGCCAGAAACGCCGCGTCGATCGGGCCGTCGCCCAGGCACACGCCCTCGACGGTCTCCTCGCCGCGCCGGAGCTTCATGTGCGCGCAGGCCGATATGACGTTGCCGCAGTTGATGACATAGCTCTCCAGCCGGTAGGTGGGCGGCACCTGCATGGCCGCCGAGGCCACGATGGAGTCCAGCTCCCGTGCGCTCACCGTCTCCTTGCTGGCCGCGATGCGCTCGAACGCCTCGTACACCTTCGCCGCGTCCTCCTCGCTCAGCTCATAGCCCAGCTTCCCAACCGCCTTCATGACCGCCTCGCGGTCGTCGTGCGCCGTGAGCAGCGCGCCCGAGTCCTCACGCACGCCGCTCTCAAACGGCGTGTTCTTGCCGCGCTCAGCCGAGCACATCCACTCGATCTGGCGCGTGGTGCGCGTGATTTCGCTCTGGCGCAGGCCGCATTCAACGCCCAGCGCGTCGCCGCGGCCGCGCAGGATCGCCGCGAATTCGCCCAGACGGGTCACGCCGCCGCACGAGGCCGTCTTGACCTCGCCCGCCCCAGCGCGCACAGCCGCCGCCGCGCACGCCGCCGCCATGGACAGCTCGTCGGAAATCATCACGCCCAGCGTCACATTCTCCAGCGCCGGCACATGGGCGCGCACGTCCTCGATGAACGCCGCGAACTCCTCCGGAAACATCAGCCCCGCCTCGTCGCACAGCGTCACGACGCTCGCGCCCGCCTCGACGGCCGCCGCAACCGCCTGATAGAGGAAATCGCGCTCGCTGCGGGCGGCGTCGCCGGCCACGAACTCGACCTCGGGACAGCACGCGCGGCAGGCGGCGATCAGCGCGCGCACCGCGTCCAGCATCTTCGCCGGCTTTTTGTGCCAGAAATATTCCATCTGCGCCGGACTCATGGGCGCGCACACCTGAAGACGCGGCCGTTTGGCTTCCTTCAGCGCCGCCCACGCCTCTGTAACGCTCTCGACGCTCTGCCCCACGCTCAGCGCCACGCGGCCCTTCTTCACCGCCGCCGCCACCGACTTGACCAGCAGGCTGTCGATCTTTTTGTTCCTGATCGCGCCGATTTCGATGCCGTCCACGCCCAGCTTGTCCAGCAGCTTGGCCAGCTCGATTTTCTCCTTAAAACTGAGTGTCATTTTGCGGGACTGCTCCGCGGCCTTCATCGTCACGTCGCTTACGCTGATGCTGCGCATGGGTCTTTCCTCCTGATCTTTTTTATAATAATGTCCATGCTCCCCGTTGAGCAGGGCGGATCATGGTTTTCCTCAGCCGGACGCACTTTTCCGGCTGGAGAAAGCCATCATCGGCGCGGGGGAGATGAGCGTTTTCCCTCTCCCCCGCGCGGCGCTGGCCTCCTAATTATATGGAATCGATCTGTCAGACCGGCTTCGTCCAGCCGTAGGGATCCGCGATTTTGCCCCACTGTATGCCGGTCAGCGTGTCGTAGAGCATCTGCGTGACAGGGCCGATCTCGCCGCCGTTGACCACGAACGTCTTATCCTTATAGGCCAGCTTGCCGATCGGCGATACGACCGCCGCCGTGCCGCAGCCCCACGCCTCCTCGAGCGTGCCCTCGTCCATGGCGCGCTCCAGCTCGTCCACGCTCAAAAGGCGTTCCTCGACGGGATAGCCGGCCTGCTTCAGCACCTCGATGCAGCTCTTGCGCGTCACGCCCGGCAGGATGGAGCCGGTCAGCGCCGGCGTGACGACCGTGCCGCTGATCTTGAACATGACGTTCATCGCGCCCACTTCCTCGATGTACTTGCGCTCCACGCCGTCCAGCCACAGCACCTGGCTGTAGCCCTGCTTCTCGGCGCGCTCGCCCGCGCGGTTGCTGGCCGCGTAGTTGCCGCCGCACTTGGCATAGCCCGTGCCGCCGCGCACCGCGCGCACGTCCTTGTCCTCGATCATGATGCCGACCGGGTTGATGCCTTCCTTATAGTAGCTGCCGACCGGGCCGCAGATGACGGCGAACACGGCGTTGTGCACCGCGTGAACGCCCAGCGTCTCGTCGTTGCCGAACATGAAGGGGCGGATGTAGAGCGACGTGCCGAACGAATGGGGCACCCAGTCCTCATCCAGCCTCACCAGCGTCTTGACGATGTTGAGGAAATCCTCCTCCGGCAGCTGCGGCAGGCACAGCCGCTCGGCGGAATTGATCATGCGGCGGGCGTTCTCCTCCGGGCGGAAGAGCTGCACGACGCCGTCCGCGCGGCGGTAGGCCTTGAGCCCCTCAAAGATCTCGGAGCCGTAGTGCAGGCAGGTGGCCGCCGGGTGCATGGAGAAATTGCCGAAGGGCACAATGCGCGCGTCATGCCAGCCCTCGTCGCTGTTCCAGTCGATCAGCGCCATGTGATCGGTGAATATCTGGCCGAAGCCCAGCTTGCTCTCGTCGGTCGGCCTGGCCTTCGGCGCCGTGGTTTTTTCAATCCTGATGTCGAGCATGATTTTTCCCTTCCTTACTCGTAGTCGCGGCCCATTGTGAGCGCCTTGAGGTTGACCTCGTACATCTCGGGATGCTTGGCCGAGACCACCTTGCGCAGCGCGTTCTCCACGTCCGCCATGTCGAACTGACCCAGCTCCTTCAATATCTTGCCGGTCAGGATCATGTTGGCCAGCGTGGTGATGCCGCTCTCGGAGGCCATGGCGGTGGCGGGGACGTAGAACGTGGTCACGTCGGTGCGCTCCACCCTGCGGTCGATCAGCGTGGAATCGACAAAGATCATGCCGCCCGTCTGCACGGCCGCTTCGTATTTGTCCAGCGAGGGGCGGTTCATGACCATCAGAATATCGGGGTGATCCACAATCGGCGAGCCGACCGGATCGTCGCTGATGATGACCGAGCAGTTGGCCGTGCCGCCGCGCATCTCCGGGCCGTAGGAGGGCAGCCAGGTGACCTCCTTGCCCTCGAGCATTCCCTTGTTGACCATGAACTTGCCGGCGAACAGCAGCCCCTGTCCGCCAAAGCCGGCGATCAGAAATTGATGCGTCATATTACTTTCCCTCCCCCGCGCTTCTGTCCTTGTAGACGCCCAGCGGATAATAGGGGATCATCTTCTCCTCGACCCACTCAAGCGCCTTGTCCGGCGTCATGCCCCAGTTGGTGGGACAGGAGGAAACGACCTCGATCAGCGAGAAGCCCTTGCCGTCGATCTGGTTCTGGAAGGCCTTCTTGATCGCCCTGCCCGCCGCGAGCACGTTCTTTACGTTATTCACGGCGACGCGCTCCAGATATTCGGGGCCGTCCAGCTTGCTGAGCATTTCGCAGATCTTGACCGGATAGCCGCACACATTCACGTCTCGGCCGTAGGGGGAGGTCTGCGTCACCTGCCCGGGCAGCGAGGTGGGGGCCATCTGGCCGCCAGTCATGCCGTAAATGGCGTTGTTGATGAAGATCACGGTGATGTTCTCGTTGCGCGCGGCGGCATGGACGGTTTCCGCCGTGCCGATGGAGGCCAGATCGCCGTCGCCCTGATAGGAAAAGACGATGTTTTTCTCGGGATTGGCGCGCTTGAGACCGGTGGCCACAGCCGGAGCGCGGCCGTGCGCCGCCTCGACCATATCGCAGTTAAAGTAGTTATAGGCCATGACCGCGCAGCCGACGGGCGCCACGCCGATCGTGCGGCCCTCGATGCCCAGCTCGTCGATGGCCTGCGCCACAAGGCGATGCACGATGCCGTGCGTGCAGCCGGGGCAATAATGCAGCGGCGCGTCGGTAAGGGCGTGCGGTTTCTTAAAGACGATCATTTGTCGGCACCTCCGTTCTGAGCGATTTCCATAATGCGCTTGTAGACCTCTTCCGACGAGGGGATGATGCCGCCGGCGCGGTTGCACAGCGCCACGGGCCGCCGGCACTCGATGGCCAGCCGGATGTCGTCCACCATCTGCCCCATGTTCAGCTCGACCGAGAGGAACGCGCGGCAGTGCTCGGCGGCGCGCACCATGGCGGCCTTGGGGAACGGCCAGAGCGTGATCGGGCGCACCATGCCCACCTTCACGCCCTGACGGCGCGCCTCGACGATGGCGTTCTTGGCCACGCGGGCAGCGATGCCGAACGCCGCGACGCAGATCTCGGCGTCGTCCATCATGTATTCCTCGGCCATCGTCTCGGTTTCCTCGATCTTGCGATAGCGCTCGTAGCGCTCGAAGTTGAACGTCTCCAGCTCGTAGGGATCGAGCGAGAGCGAATTGACGATGTTGTGCTTCCGCTTCATGTCCGTGCCGGTAACCGCCCAGGACTTGTCGTACTGGTTCGGCGCGCTCTCGCGGATCTCGACCGGCTCCATCATCTGCCCCATCGTACCGTCGGCCAGGATCATGCTGGTCATGCGGTATTTGTCGGCCAGATCGAAGCCCTTCATGGTCAGATCGGCCATTTCCTGCACGCTGGCGGGGGCGAGCACGATCATGTGGAAATCGCCGTGACCCGCGCCGCGCGTCGCCTGATAGTAGTCCGACTGGGAGGGCTGTATGCCGCCCAGACCGGGGCCGCCGCGTTGAACGTTGACCACCAGCGCCGGCAGATCAGCGCCCGCCAGATAGGACAGCCCCTCGCTCTTGAGCGATATGCCCGGGCTGGAGGAGGACGTCATGGCGCGCAGTCCCGCCGCGGCCACGCCGTACACCATGTTGATGGCGGCGATTTCGCTCTCCGCCTGAAGGAACACGCCGCCGATCTTGGGCATCCGCTTGGCCATATAGGCGGCCACTTCGGTCTGGGGCGTGATGGGATAACCGAAATAATGCCGGCAGCCGGCCTTGATGGCGGCCTCGGCCAGGGCTTCGTTGCCCTTCATCAGAACCTTGCTCATATTCGCAGCCTACCTTTCCACTTCAATGATGCAGTCGGGACACATGATCGCGCAGAACGCGCAGCCCACGCACTTACTCTGATCGGTGATCTCGGCGGGGTGATGTCCCTTCTTGTTGATCTTCTCCTTCGCCAGGGCGATCAGGCCGCGGGGACACGCGCTTACGCACAGTCCGCAGCCCTTGCAGCCGTCCACCTGAAATGTAACCTTGGCCATAATGCTTCCTCCTCGTCGATTGAGTTCCTATCCAGTCTATTTGATTTTCTCCTGAAGCCTGAGCGGAAAGAGATTGCCGATTTCGCCCTCCAGCCACGGGTAAAGCTCCTCGCGCACGGTCGTCATCTTGAGCGGCAGGCCGGAGAGCGCGCACACACGCTCGGCGTAGGCCTCCGATTCCAGCACGTCCCGCGCGGTGGTCTCCTCGCCGAGGTTGGAATTGTTGACCACGGCGGTGAAGGGCATCCCCGATGCGGTTTCAATCTCGCGCATAATCTCGATCGTGTCCTCGGGTGTGGCCGTCAGCGGCCGGAAGCGGTTGATCACGAAGAGCATCTCGTAATCGCCCTCGTGAAGGATTGCGTCCCGCCAGCGCCCCAGCGCCAGCGCGCCCCGGTCGTCGCCGCCCACGTCTACCACGGCGGTAATGCCTGGATCGTCGGTGATCGCGTACACCTCGTCGGGCAGCGCCGGCAGATCGACGTTTGATCCGGCATAGGGGCTTGAAATGAGCCGTATGCCCGCCCTTTCCAGCTCGGCCTGAGAATCCTTCGTGCGGAAATACGGATTGACAATGTCAATATCGGCGATGGCGACGTTCTCCCTCGACGCTCTCAGCCGCCTGGCTAGATTCACGGCGATGTTGGTCTTGCCGCTGCCGTAATGGCCGGACAGGAGCGTGATGCGCTTGAACTGCATGGGCTTGTTCTCCCTTCCTGTGAGATATGCAAAAGGGCGCTCGTCTCAGAGAAATACTTCCGCCCATTCGGAAATACGTCTTTGAGACGAGCGCCCGTCAAAAGCACCCGCGGTACCACTCAAATTGCGATGATCGCTCATCGCCCCTCGTCAGGCTCCATCAAGCCCCCGGCACTCACGCGGCCTTCACGGGAAGGGTCTAACGGCTGCATCGCGGCCTTCTTCCTTCCGGCTCGGAAGATTCAGATGCTTTCGGCGCTCCCGTTCGCGGCTCGCACCAACCGCCGCTTCTCTGTAACGGAGCCTGCCCAGGCACTCTTCCTCATCGCTTTTATCAATTTGATTGGACTTATATTATCTCAATTCCGTATTTCTGTCAAGGGGATGCGCCCCTCTTTTTTGCGGCGCGTTCGTTAATTATTCCGAACAATTAAGGAGCTGCCGCCCGCATCGTCCGCAAAACGCCGCGCTCACAGCTTGTTTCGGATGATCTTGCCGCTGACCGTCTTGGGCAGCGATTCGCGGAACTCGACGATGCGCGGGTATTTGTAGGGCGCGGTGTGCTGCTTGACGTAGGTCTGGATCTCCTTCTTCAGTTCGTCCGAGGGCTGCGTGCCGCGAGTCAGCACGATGCTGGCCTTGACCACCTGACCGCGCACCGGATCGGGCGCCGCGCTCACGCCGCACTCGAGCACATAGGGCAGCTCCATGATGACGCTCTCCACCTCGAACGGCCCAATGCGGTAGCCGGAGGACTTGATCACGTCGTCCGCGCGGCCGACATACCAGAAGAAGCCGTCCTCGTCGCACCACGCCACATCGCCGGTGTGATACCAGCCGTCGTGGATTGCTTCGTTCGTCTTTTCCTCGTCCCGATAGTAGCCGCGGAACAGTCCGACCGGCCAGCCGTGCTTCAGGCTGATGCAGATTTCGCCGCTCTGGCCCTCCTCGACCGGATGGCCGTCCGCATCGAGCAGCGCCACGTCATAGATCGGAACCGGCTTGCCCATCGAGCCGATCTTGTGGCCCTCGCCGGCCAGATTGCCGATGATGAGCGTGCTTTCGGACTGGCCGAAGCCCTCCATGACCTTGAGGCCGGTTTGCAGCTCGATCTGCCGGAACACCTCGGGGTTCATCGCCTCGCCGGCGGTGGAGGCGTGCTGCACGGAGCTGAAATCGTACTGGCTCAGGTCCTGCTTGATCAGCATGCGGTACATCGTGGGCGGCGCGCAGAAGGTCGTGATGCGATATTTGGCGAACAGCGGCAGGATGTCGGCCGCATCAAAGCGATCGAAATCATACACGAACGTCGCCGCCTCGCACAGCCATTGGCCGTACAGCTTGCCCCACATGGCCTTGGCCCAGCCGGTATCGGAGATGGTGAAGTGCAGGCCGTTGGGGTCGACGCGGTGCCAGAACTCGGCGGTGTGGAAGTGCCCCAGCGGGTAGGTGAAGCAGTGCGCCGCAATCTTGGGATAGCCGGTCGTGCCGGACGTGAAGAACATCAGCATGAGATCGTCGCCGCAGGCCGTGTCCCCAGTGCGTTCAAAGATCGGTGAATACATGGTGTATTCCTCGTCGAAGCTGCGCCAGCCCTCCCGCGCGCCGTTCACGATCAGCTTAATCTCGAGCGACGGCGCATTCTCGGCGGCCAGCTCGGCCTGATGCGCGGTGTCGCCGTCCGCCGTGCAGAGGATGGCCTTCACGCCCGCCGCGTTGAAGCGGTATTCCAGATCGTGCGCCTGAAGCTGATTGACCGCCGGAATGGCGATCGCGCCCAGCTTGTGCAGGCCCAATATCGCCGGCCAGAACTGCCAGTGCCGCTTGAGCGTCAGCATCACGCGGTCGCCCTTCTTAATGCCCAAGGCCTTAAAGTAGTTGGCGCACTGCGCGCTCTTCTCCTTCATGTCCTTAAAGGTGAAGCGGCGCTCCTCATGGTCGCGCGAGAGATGCAGCATGGCCAGCTTGTCGGGCTGGCGCTCGGCAATCGCGTCCACAACGTCGTAGGCGAAGTTGAATGTTTCCGTATTCTTGAAGGCGATTTTCTTCGGCGCACCCCTGTCGTTCAGCTCGACGTCCACATAGCGGCGATAGACGCGTTCATCGGCCGCCTTATCGGGCACGGCTCTATCGGGCAGGATCGGCGCGCCGGACAGCTCGGGCACCGGCTCGCCGGAGGGGTTCAGCACGATGGCGTAGAACAGACAGTCCTGCCCGCCGACGGCGATCATGCCGTGGGGCGTGGCGGAATCGTAATAGGCGGTGTCGCCCGGCTCCAGTATCACCGAGTGCTCGCCCACCTGCACCTTCAGCTGGCCCTCGATGACGATGTCGCACTCCTGTCCCTCGTGGGTGGTCAGCTCGATGTCGCTGTGCTCCGCGCCCGGGCTGTACACGGCGTGGACATACAGCGGCTCGGCGATGCGGTTCCTGAAGGAGGCCGCCATGTTCTGATAACACATCCCGTGCGCCTGTCCGATGGTCTGCCCCATGCCCCGCCGCGTGACGGTCATGGAGGCCAGATTCGGGCTGGAGCCCTGAATGATGTCGGTCACGTCCACATTGAGCGCCAGCGCGCAGCGATAGATAAAGGCGAAGTTCAGGTCGCGTTTCCCCTGCTCGCAGACGGCGTATTCCGCCTCGCTGACGTCGGTCTTGCTCGCCATTTCGGCGATGGAAAGGTTTTCGATTTCGCGCAGCTCGCGGATGCGGCGCGCCATTTCGTGGATCTTGAAATCCAGGGCGGTGGTGGTCTGTGCCATGCTGAACTCCTCCTCTTTGTTTTCGGGGATAGAAAAACGCCCGCCTCAAAGAAACTTTGTCTTTGAGACGGGCGTATAGCTATACTCCCGCGGTACCACTCAAATTGCGATGCCATGAACATCGCCCCTCTCGGGCTCCAACAAGCCCCAGGCACTCACGCGGCCATCACGGGAAGGGTCTACTCGCCTTTGCGGCTTTCTTCCTTCCGGCTCGGAAGCTACAAACAGCTGCGTCATGTCCCATGGCTCGCACCAACCGCCACTTCTCTGAGGAATGAACTGCCTCTGTCCTCTTCGTCTTTGCCTTTGACTATTGAATTGTGCTTAATGATACAGCACGAATTCAATTTTGTCAATAGGGTTTATTAAAAAATTTGAGTTACGTCCGTCTCGTCCGAAGGAATGTTACAGTGCGCTTACAGCTTGTTGCGCTGGATCTTTCCGCTGATCGTCTTGGGCAGCGATTCGCGGAACTCGACGATGCGCGGGTATTTGTAGGGCGCGGTGTGCTGCTTGACGTAGGTCTGGATCTCCTTCTTCAGTTCGTCCGAGGGCTGCGTGCCGCGAGTCAGCACGATGCTGGCCTTGACCACCTGACCGCGCACCGGATCGGGCGCCGCGCTCACGCCGCACTCGAGCACATAGGGCAGCTCCATGATGACGCTCTCCACCTCGAACGGCCCGATGCGGTAGCCGGAGGACTTGATCACGTCGTCGGCGCGCCCCACATACCAGAAGAAGCCGTCCTCGTCGCACCAGGCCACATCACCGGTGTGATACCAGCCGTCATGCCACACCTCGTCGGTCTTTTCCTGATCGAGATAGTAGCCCTTGAACAGGCCGCAGGGGATCTTTTCGCTCGTGCGGATGCAGATTTCTCCGCTCTGGCCGGCCGCGACGGGCTTGCCGTCGGGATCGAGCAGCGCGATGTCGTAGAGCGGGGTGGGCTTGCCCATCGAGCCGACCTTGTGCCCCTCGCCCACAAGGCTGGCGATGGACAGCGTGGTCTCGGTCTGGCCGAAGCCCTCCATCAGGCGCAGGCCGGTCGCCTTCTCGAACTGATAGAACACCTCGGGGTTGAGCGCCTCGCCGGCAGTCGTCGCGCGCTCGACGGAGCTGAAATCGTACTGGCTCAGATCCTCCTTGATCATCATGCGGTACATCGTAGGCGGCGCGCAGAAGGTCGTGATGTGATATTTCGCGAACAGCGGCAGGATGTCGGCCGCGTCAAAGCGATCGAAATCATAGGTGAACACAGCGCCCTCGCACAGCCATTGGCCGTACAGCTTGCCCCACAGCGCCTTGCCCCAGCCGGTGTCGGAGATGGTGAAGTGCAGGCCGTCGCGATGCACGGTGTGCCAGTATTTGGCGGTGATGAAATGGCCGAGCGGATATTTGTGGCTGTGCGCCGCAATCTTGGGGTAGCCGGTCGTGCCGGAGGTGAAGAACATCAGCAGCGTGTCGTTGCCGCAGGCCGTGTCAGCGGTGCGCTCGAACTTGCGGGTAAACAGCGGGCTTTCCTCGTCGTAATCATGCCAGCCCTCGCGGTGGCCGCCCACGAGGATCTTCGTCCTGAGCGTGGGACACGCGTCGGCGACCAGATCGACCTGATGCGCGGTGTCGCCGGTGGCGGTGCAGAGGATGGCGCTCACGCCGGCCGCTTTAAAGCGATATTCAAAGTCGTGCGCCTGGAGCTGATTGGTGGCGGGGATGGCGATCGCGCCCAGCTTGTGCAGGCCGAGGATTGCCGGCCAGAACTGCCAGTGCCGCTTGAGCACCAGCATCACGCGGTCGCCCTTCTTCACGCCCAGCGACTTGAAGTAGTTGGCCGCCTGTGCGGAGAGCAGCTTCATATCGCGGAAGGTGAAGCGGCGCTCGTGCTTTTCGTGATCGAGATGCACCATGGCCAGCTTGTCGGGATAGCGGTCGGCCACAGCGTCTACGATATCGAAAGCGAAGTTGAAGCGATCCTCGTCGGTAAAGTCGATCTTCCTGAGCGCGCCGTTGTCGTCCTCCTCGGTGTGGATGAATTTTTCGCACACCAGCGGCTCGGAGCGACTGGCCGAAACGAGGCTGTCGCGGATCTCCTCCTCGGGCTTCGGCTCGCCGGGCAGCACGACGGCCAGGAACGTGCAGTCGTGCCCGTCCACGGCGATCATGCCGTGCGGCGTGGAGGAGTTGTAGAGTATGCTGTCGCCCTCGCCCAGCACCTCGATGTGATCGCCTACCTGCACCTTCAGCCGGCCCTCAATGACCAGGTCGAACTCCTGACCGGAGTGGGTGGTCATGTGGATCGGGCGGTGCTGCTGATCGGCGGAGTAATCGTATTTCACCCAGTAGGGCTCGGCCAGCTTCTGGCGGAACATCGGCGCGAGGTTCTGTATGCGTATGCCCTTTTCGCGCGCGGTCACGACGCCGCGGCCCTTGCGGGTGACGGCATAGCTGGACAGATGGGCGCTCTGGCCCTCCAGAAGGTCGGTGATCTCCATGCCGAACGCCAGCGCGCACTTGTGGATGAACGTAAAGGGCAAATCGACCTCGCCGCTCTCATAGCGCAGATAGGTTTCCTCGTCCAGCTCGGTTTTCTCCGCCATTTCGGCCGCGTCATAGCCCATGATGGCGCGCATCTCGCGGATACGCAGGGCGATTTCCTGGATCTGATCGGTTGTGCTGCTCATGTCTGACTCAACTCCTTTTCTCTTTTCCCGCCGCGGGCATAAAAAAACGCCCCAAAGTCCTGTGACTTTGAGACGAATGTATACATCCGCGGTACCACTCAAATTGCGATATTACCATCGCCGCTCTGCAGGCTCCATCAAGCCCCGGACTCTCACGCGGTCGTCACGGGAAGGGTCTACCGGCCGCAATCAAACGGCTTTCTTCCTTCCGGCTCGGGAGATTTGATTGTCGTCGGATCTCTCGTTCACGGCTCGCACCAACCGCCGCTTCTCTGAAACGATTCCGATTCCGGGACATTCTCCCTCATCGCTTTTTGTGTCATTCAGTTTTACGCTCTTATATTACTGCACATCGCGCGCCCTGTCAAGGGGTCAAAACCCGAATATTCATCCTTTTCAAGTAAATTCATCGTTAAAGGCCGCCTATCCGCGCCGTTTGGGCGTTTGTTCGCTTTTTTCAGGCTTTCAGCGCTGCAACAGGCTGAAAATCGCCGGAGTTTCGCCCGAATTTCGCCGCACATTCGAATCTTATCCGCTCGATTGCACCGGATGGTTCATAAAAAACGCAGCGCGTTCACGAACATTATCGCAAACGCGCCGCGCCTTATTCAGTTTTCGCTCGTCCATATAGCGCCGCTCAGGCGCTTTGTCGCCTCGCCGATGGACGGCGCGTCCGGCCGCGTCAAATCGCTCAGATCGACGGGCGGCATGATGTGGATCGTCGTCCGGCGGAAGGGGCGCACCGGCCCGCTCACATGGATGGGCACGACCGGCACGTGCGTGCGCAGCGCGATGAACGCCGCGCCCGACTGCATCTCGTGATTTTCGTCATGCTTATAGCGATGCCCCTGCGGGAATATGCCCAGCACGCCGCCCTCCTTGAGGATGGAAATGCAGGTGCGCATGGCCGCCATGTCGTTGCCGCCGCGGTCGACCGGGAACATGCCCAGTTTGGTCATGATCGCGCCCAGCAGCCTGTTCTTAAACAGCTCCTTCTTCGAAATAAAGCGGATCTCGCGCTTCACCGCGCCCGCGATGAAGAACGGATCGAGCATGGAGACGTGGTTGCTGCACAGCATGACCGCGCCCTCCGCCGGCACATTCTCCAGCCCCGTGACGCGGTGTGGGAAGATCAGGTGCAGTATCGGCCAGAGCAGCGCCACGGCGAAATGATAAAAGTGGTTCCTCTTCACGCTCATTCACCACCCATCCGCTCTCGAGCCAGCGCCACGACGCGCGCGGTGACCTCGGCCTCGGTCATGTCGCTGCTGTCGAGCAGGATTGCGTCGGCGGCGGGCACCATGGGCGAAACGGCGCGGTGAGCGTCGTTGTAATCGCGCTGCTTGATCTCCTCGAGCAGCGTGCCCAAATCGACCTTTTCGCCGCGTCCCTCAAGCTCAAGATAACGCCGCTGCGCGCGCACCTCGGCCCTCGCGGTCAGGAAGATCTTGAGCGGCGCGGCGGGCAGCACGCGGGTGCCGATGTCGCGGCCATCCATGACCACGTCGGTTTTCGCGGCGATTTCCCGCTGGCGCGCCACCATCAGTTCCCGCACGCGCGGCACGGCCGACACCGCCGAAGCGGCCGCCGAGACGGCATTCTCGCGGATGGCGCTCGACACATCCTCGCCGTTCAGATCAATGTGCTGAACGCCGTTTTCATAGCGCACATCGACATGCGCGTCGTCCGCGTGGGCGGCGATGAGCGCGGGCATATCCAGCGGCACGCCGCTCTTCATCATGTACAGCCCCACGGCGCGATACATGGCGCCCGTGTCCAGATAGGTTGCGTTCAGCGTCCGCGCGACGGCCTTGGCGACGCTGGACTTTCCCGCGCCGGCCGGGCCGTCGATGGCGATGGCAAATCCGTTCATATGTGCAAAACTCCTTTTCGTCAGATCGCGCGGTGTCCCAGCCCGACGGCGGCCTCGCTGAGATGCAGAAGCCCCACGTCGAAATAGACCGCCACGGCCACGTTGCTGCCCTTGCGGGCAACGCCGATCTTGCCGCCCACGTTCAGCCCCAGTGCCTTGCCCATGACCTGCGTGAGCGCCTCGTGCGTCGCGCCGGCCACGCTGCCCTCTTCCTTGTATTCGTCGGCGACGATCACGCCCTCGCGCTTGGCCGCCACGACCGCCCGCTCGACGATGCGCATGACCGACGTGACGAACTCGCCGCCGTAATCGACGGCCGCGGCGCGCACGTTCTCCTCCTCGAGCAGCTTCTCCTTGAGCGCGCGCTCCTCGTCGCGGGTCTGCGTCAGGCACATGAGCAGCGCCGCGCGCGACACGACGCGCGTTCCGCCCGCGCCCACCTGGATGCTCTTATCGCTTGCTTCCATCACAGCGTCCCCCTTTCAGCAGCGCTGCGTCCGGCCAATGCGCCGGTCGAAAAGGCCAGCTGCAAGTTGAAACCGCCCGTCAGCGCGTCTATGTCCAGCGTTTCGCCGGCAAAGTAGAGGCCGGCCAGCTTTTTCGATTCCATTGTAGAGGCGTTCACGTCCGCCGTGTTCACGCCGCCGCGCGTCACGATGGCCTCATTGAGCCCCCGCAGCGCCTTCACCGTCAGCGGCATGGCGCGCATCAGGCGCACGATCTCGCGGCGCTTTTCCTGCGTCAGCGCGTTGGCCGGCAGCGCGGGAGAAACGCCCGCCAGCTCCAGTATGGTCAGCCCCAGCGCGTGCGGCGCAAGGCCGTCCATCACCGTAGCCATCTGCTTGCGGCTCAGCTCCTTTAAGTCGCGCAAAAGCCGCTTATCCAGCGCGCCCTCGTCGAGCGCGGGCTTTAAGTCGATCGCCATGCGCAGCCCCTGCGGATTTTCGGGCAGCATACTCGACAGCGTGAGCGCCAGCGGGCCGGATATGCCGAAGTGCGTGAGCAGCATCTCGCCCAGCCCCGCCTCGTATTTCTTTTTGCCCGCGCCGAACGCCGTCAGCGTCACGTTCCTGAGCGACAGCCCGCTCAGCGCGTACGGCCAGGTTTCGACCGTCTCGATCGAGGTGAGCGCCGGCAGCGCGGGCTTTGTGCGGTGTCCCGTCTCCTCCGCCATGCGCCAGCCGTCGCCGGTCGAGCCGGTAGTGGGATAGCTCTGCCCGCCGGTGGCCACGATCACCGCGTCGGCCTCCCACGCGCGGCCGTCCTCGGTCTCCACGCCGCGCACGGCGCCATCCGAGACGAGCAGCCCCTTCACGCGCGCGCACAGCTTGATCTCAACGCCCGCTGCGCGCATCTCGCGCTCCAGCGCCCGCGTAATGTCGCTGGCGTGGTCGGACTGCGGGAACACGCGCTCGCCCCGCTCGACCTTGAGCGGCACGCCGGCGCTTTCAAAAAAGTCCATCACGCTGCGGCTGTCCAGCAGGCTGAGCGCGGCATAGCAGAAGCGGGGAGAGCGCATTATGGACTGCATGAACTGATCTCCCTCGGCGGCGTTTGTGACGTTGCAGCGCCCCTTGCCGGTGATGTAGATCTTCTTGCCCAGCTTTTCATTGCGTTCGAGCAGCGTCACGCGCGCGCCGGCTCTTGCGGCGTACACGGCGGCCATCATGCCGGCCGCGCCGCCGCCGATGACGACGACGTTATTCATGCGCCTGCCTGTCCTTCCCCAGATAGACGTGGTATTCGTCCCAGATGTTCTCCATCTCCTCGAAATACGCGGCCACCTGCGCGCGCCGTCTCTGGCCCAGCGCCACGATCAGCGCGTTGATCAGCGACATGGGCGCGACCAGAGAATCGACGAACGACGCCATGTCCGACTTGGCGGTCAGGCACAGATCGGCCTGCGCGTGCAGCGGGGAGAGCGGGCCGTCGGTGATGGCCACCAGCTGCGCGCCATGGCGGCGGGCATACTCCATGGCCTCGATGGTGCGGCTGGAATAGCGCGGGAAGGAGATGCCGATCAGCACGTCGTCCTCGCCGATGCGGGAGAGCTGCTCGAACACGTCGCTCACGCCGGAGGTGACCAGCACCACATTGCTGAATATGAAGCTCAGATAGTGCGCCATGAACTGAGCCAGCGGCGCGGAGGCGCGCAGACCCATGACGTAGATCGTGCGCGCGCGCAGGAGCAGATCCACCGTGTTTTCGAACACGGTCACGTCCAGCTCGTCGATCGTGGAGCGGATGTTCTGCATATCGGCCTTGAGCACCTTGCTCAGCACCTGCGCCTGATCCATATCGCCGGTCATCTCAAAGCGCTGGCTGGCGGTCAGGCGGTGGCGGATCAGCTCCTGCAGCGCCTTTTGCAGCTGCGGATAGCCCGCGTAGCCCAGCGTCGAGGCGAAGCGCACGACTGTCGATTCGCTCACGCCCACATACTCGCCCAGCTTGCTGGCGGTCATGAAGGCCGCCTTGTCATAGTGCGTCACGATGCACTCGGCGATGCGGCGGTGGCTCTTGGAGAGCTTCTTGCCGCTCTGATTCAGGCGCTGGATCAGCTCCTGCGCGCTGCCCATGTTCTTGTCCATATGGTTTCGTCCTCCTGTAGGGAGCATTATTTTTTCTGCAAATTTCCACGAAAACGGCCCGGCCGTTTTTTCATTTCATAAACCCTACATATTATAGCGCATCGCCGCCCAATTTGCAAGGCAAACCGGCGTTTATTCAAATTTATGCGTTCACATCCCGCAAAACTTCCGCTCTCACGCGCCGGAATGTCTCCAGACAGGGCGGGGGCTGCAAGTTCGCTCTGGTTTTTCGTCAGGGCGCGGCGCGGGCGATTTCATCCGGATTTGATCTTTCTTTGATCTGTTTCGTTCAAAAACCGTTCACAGGCCGTCAAAAACTTCCGGGCATAATGAATGCGTCAAACGACGAAGGGAGGAAAACATCATGTCGAGTCAGGAATACCGCCACGAGTACAAATTCCTGATCAACGAAGCCGACGCGGCCGCGCTCAGGAGCCGCCTGACCGCCTTTATGCGGCGCGACGCCTTTCACACGGAGAGCGGCGGACGCTACACCGTGCGAAGCCTGTATTTCGACAACGCCTCCGATCAGGCGCTGCGCGAAAAGCTGGACGGCGTGGACGAGCGCGAAAAATTCCGCATCCGCTGCTATGACGAGGACACATCCTTCATCCGCCTCGAGAAAAAGGGCAAGAAGCACGGCCTGTGTCGAAAGACCTCCGCGCCCATGACGCGGGAGGAGATCGAAGCGCTGATCGCGGGCGATACCGCCTTCCTGCGCGCCGCATCCCATCCGCTGCTGAACGAGCTGGCCTTCAAGATGACCACGCTCCAGCTCAGGCCGCGCGCGCTGGTGATCTACGACCGCGAGGCCTATACCTATCCTGCCGGAAACGTCCGCGTGACGTTTGATTCCCGCGTGCGCAGCGGCCTTAATGAAATCGATCTGTTCAATTACAAGCTGCCTCTGGTGCGCGTATTGCCTGCGCCCTACACGATTTTAGAGGTCAAATTCGACGAATATCTGCCCGATACGATCCGCACGCTCTGCCATCTGGACGCGCGCGTGCCCTGCGCCTGCTCGAAATACGCGCTCTGCCGGCTATAGCGCCGCGCCGATATACACAGGAAAAAACGTCCCTCAACGACATTTTAAGGAGGTTTAACCCATGAGCCTGTCCGATCTCATCTCCACGACCTACATATCGAAGGCCTCCGCCCTGCCGCTGGGCGATATGCTCATCGCGCTCTCCCTCGCCTTTGCGCTGGGGCTGTTCATCTACTTTGTCTATCGCAAGACGTTCGTGGGCGTGATGTACTCGCGCACGTTCAGCGTTTCGCTCATCGGGCTGTGCATGATCACGGCCATGGTCATACTGGCCGTCAATTCGAACGTCATTCTCTCGCTGAGCATGGTCGGCGCGCTGTCGATCGTCCGCTTCCGCACCGCCGTCAAGGATCCTCTGGACATCGTGTTCCTCTTCTGGGCGATCATCGGCGGCATCGTGCTGGGCGCGGGGCTGATCCCGCTGGCGATCTTCGGCTCGCTGTTTGTGGGCCTTGTGCTGATCCTCGCGCTCAACCGCAAAAGCCGCGATATTCCCTATATGCTCATGCTGAATCTGGACGGCGGCACGGCCGAAAGCGAGGCCGCCGAGCTGGTCAAAAAGAGCACGCAGCGCGCCATTGTCAAGTCGAAGTCAGTCAGCGGCGAGGGGATTGAGCTGACGTTCGAGGTGCGCCTTGCCGGCGATGCGACGGCGTTCGTGAACGAATTGAACGCCCTCTCCGGCGTGAAGAGCGCCGTGCTGGTGGCCTCCGGCGGCGAAGCGCTCGCCTGAAATAAGCGCAAAAGGAGAACGCCATGGAACCCATTGAAAAGAGAACCCGCCTGATCGTGGCCGCCGCGGTGGCCTTCGCGCTCGTTTTCTCCATCCTGTTCAGCTATCTACCGGGTAATCTCGGCTTTTCGCAGACGGCCGCCGCGCTGGGCTATGAGGACTATTTCGACGCGGCCTCGCTCCTGCGCGTGGACGTGACCGCCGACGCCTCCGCCTGGCAGGCCATGCTAGACAGCGCCGCGAGCGAAGAGTACATTGAGTGCGACGTCGCCCTAAACGGCGAGAGCGTTTCCTCCGCCGGCATTCGCTGCAAGGGCAATTCCAGCCTGTCCATGACGCAGGACGAGCGCTACAGCTTCAAGATCAACTTCGGCGAATACGTCAAAAAGCAGACCTTCCACGGGCTGGACAAAATGGTGCTCAACAACACCCAGTCGGACAACACGTTCATCAAGGAATACCTGAGCTACTATCTGCTGAGCAAAGCGGGCGTTAAAACGCCGCTCTTCGCCATGGCCGAGATCTATGTCAACGGCGAATACTGGGGGCTGTATCTGGCCGTCGAGTGCATCGACGATTCGTTCATCGAGCGCAATTTCTCGACCGACGGCGGCTTCCTCTACAAGCCCGACGGCACGGGCGGCATGGGCGGCATGGGCGGCGGCAAGGGTGGCGATCAGGACAACGGCTTTGCCGACTTCACCCCGCCGGATATGTCTGATTTCGGCAACATGACCCCGCCGGACGGCTTCAATACGGGCGAAAACACGCAGAGCAATGGAACCGACTCGGACAACATGACTCCGCCCGACAAATCCGACGGCGCTGATTCAGACAGCGCCATAACCCCGCCTGACAATGCGCAGAGCGGCGGAACCGACTCGAACGGCATGACTCCCCCCGACAGACCCGCCAACAGCGCCGACGCAAGCGCCCAAGCAGACGACGACGCTTCCAATGCGCCGACCCCGCCCGACAACGCGCAGAACAGCGGAACCGACTCGGACGGCACGACCTCGCCCGACCTGACGGACGGCGATTTCTCCGACTTCACCCCGCCGGACGAAAACGGCGGCGGTTTCGGCGGCAGTTCACAGAGCGCGGCGGCGCTGGGCTATCTGGGCGACGACATATCGCTCTATGACGACATATTCGACTATTCCAGAACCAACGACCCCTCGGACGCGGACAAATCGCGCCTGATCGCCTCCCTCAAGGCGCTCTCGGAGGGCGAGCTTGAGAGCGCGCTGGATGTGGACGGCGCGATCTCCTGGCTGGCGGCGAACGCGCTGCTGGTCAACGACGACGGCTATCTGGGCAGTATGCTGCACAACTACTATCTCTATGAGCTCAACGGCAAGCTGACCATACTGCCCTGGGACTACAATCTGGCCTTCGGCGGCTTTGCGGGCGGCAGTGCCACATCGGCGGTCAACGACCCCGTCGACACGCCTTCCTCGAGCGAGCGGCCGCTGGTCACGGCGCTGCTCTCCGACGAGGATTGCCTTGAACAGTACCACAGCGTGCTTTACGAGCTGGCGACATTCCTCACCGACGGCTCGATGGACGCGCTGATTGACGAGCTGACCGCGATGATCGACGAGTCCGTCCAGAACGACCCCACGAAGGAATGCACCTACGAGGACTACCTCACCGCCATCGAAACGCTGCGTTCGTTCTGCACGCTGCGCGGCGAGAGCATACTGGGGCAGCTGGACGGCAGCATCCCCTCGACCACGGCGGGACAGAGCGAGGATTCCTCCGCACTCATACAGGCCGATTTCGCGCTTTCCGACATGGGCGCGCAGGGCGGCGACAAGGGCGGCAAGGGCGGCTTCGGCAATTTCGGCGGCTTTGACGGCTTTAATCAGGCCGATTTCGGCGGCGGCCGCCCGAACTTCTCGAACGGCCAGAGCGGCGATATGCCCTCCCCGCCTGATAAAACGAACGACGGCGCGGCCGCTTCTTCCGATTCGACCGGCGCGCAGACAGCCGACGGCCAGACCCCGCCCGACAAGCCGAACGGCGACACAACCACCACTCAGCCAACGGACGGCGCAAACAACGATTCCTCCGACCGCCCTGCGCCGCCCGACAAGCCGAACGACGACGGCACAGTTTCCGACGTCGCCGGCGACGCAAACACCGCTCAGCCAACGGATAACGACGCGACAGCCGCCCCCACACTGTCCGACGAAACCGGCGACAGCGCGGATAATGCGGACAGCGACGCTCAGCAGACCGCCGACAGCCGCCAGAGCCGCCGTGCTCCGAACGGCATGAGCTTCGGCGCGCAGTCTGAACAGGCTGCCTCCGGCGCGTCGATCGCCTATGCCG
>CAKTXR010000046.1 GCA_934631025.1 uncultured Clostridia bacterium | reverse complement strand
TGAGGGCGACGCGGCGAAGGAATTGCGATCGGCCATCCGCGGGAAGGCGCTGGAGTACCGGCAGTTTTCGGACGAGGCGGGGATTCGGGCGAAGGTGGAGCGGCTGGGGGTGGGCGAACTGTTGACAGGCGGCGGAAAGAGCGGTATAATAAAGATGCGGGGTGATAATGTGCCGACGATCAGACAGCCGATTGAGCAACGGAATACCGGCAAGGGCAGTCCGAACGCCATGCTGCACTTTGATCGACCGCTGAATAATCGCCAGATGCGGCTGCTTGAGCAGCTGCCGGTCTTTGACAGCCGAGCGACAGTGCGCAAGAAGGACGTCAATATGCGTGATCTGGCTGCATTGACGGCGCAGACGGGCGATGAATACGCTCTGTTTACGCGCAAGGGCGAACGTCTGGTGGTTCGCGGCAGCGCGGCGATGACCAACATTGATGAGCAGACGGCGCATGAAATGGCGGCGGCGGGCTGGCGATGGAGCGGGCATACGCACCCGGGCACAGATTTGTTTTGCCTGTATTCCTCAGAAGGCGACCGGCTGGTGCTGGATGCCTTCGGGCAGGAGACGAGCGTCATATACAATTCTTTAGGACAATGGCTGACATTTGAGAACGGAAAGGACTGATTGCCATGGCAAGACCGGCGAATTTGCAGATAAAGCCGCTCCAGCGCGCGATGGCGGAAGCCTGCGCCGAGAACTATTGCAGGGCGAACGGTTTGTCGCTGGAGAAGCTCAAGGCGCAGCGCTTTGAGGTCATCATGGATCAGATGATCTTTGCCCAGCCGACGGGCGTAAAGCCGGACGGCCTGTGCAACGACATCGCGACGCGTCCCTATCCGACGCTGATACTGCGTCTGGATGACAAAGGCGAGCTTTGCATCGAGCCGACCGAATACACGCGGAAATATCTGGCGAACTGATTGATTTGACGGCCTGAGCCGCCTCACTGATGTGGGGCGGCTTTCTTATGCCATTTTTGCGGAATGGAGGTGAGACTGTGCAGGATACTATCGAGCTTATCGTCACCGCAGTGGTTACCGCGAGCAAGATTGCGCTCTATGTAATGGCGATCATTGCGCTGGCCAAATACATAACGGCCTGAGCCGCTCCATGATGTGGGGCGGCCTTTCCATACCCAGACATACCCCGGGACAGGCGGCGAGACAGCACGCCGGGCCGGTTTCTCCTTTCACCGGCTGAGCTGTGGCGGATGAGGGCAGTTTTTTCGTGTTCGTTTCCTGCCCTGTTCTAACGGCTCTTTGTCCCTTTCAGCGCCCCGCGCGCCTATGGCCATGCTATGCGGACCAGGCGGGGCCTTTTATCCGGCATTTAGGCCGCTTCACCGACGTGGGGTGGCCTTTTGCATGCCCTATTTGCCCGGCAAGGCGTAAAACTGCCGTAAGGAGGGATAGACCCATGACCCGAGACCAGATGAAGGCATTGCTCCCCGACGGGACGGACGACGCGGTCGTAACCGCGCTGCTCGACGCAATGCACGCGGAAATCACCCCATACAAGGACGCGGCGTTCTTTGAGATGCACTTTTGGCGTTTATTCTTCGCGATTGGTGATCAGCGTCAGCGCATCCGGCAGATCGAAAATCTTCTCTTTCAGAAAGAGCGGATAGAAGTATTCGTCCTTCAGGCGTTCGAACGACAGCCACTCAAAGCGCAATGGCCTGCCGTTTTCCGCATCCGTGCAGGTAAACGCTTCTCCGCGTGAGAAAAGATCGGTCTTTGATACGTCCATCAGGAAGTACAGGCACAGCTCGTGATAGCGCAGATGATCCACATCCTCGGTAAAAAATCCCTGATTGAGCCACAGCGGCCGGATGATGGATGCCTCAATGCCCAGCTCTTCGCGCAGTTCGCGCACGACGGCTTCTTCGTAGGTCTCGCCGATCTGCACGCGCCCGCCGGGCAAATAATAGTAAGGCGAGCGCTGATCGTGCATAGCCAGAATTTTGCCATCCGATATAATCATTCCGCATACGCGGTCGTTGAATTTGCCGTTCGCCGTCTGAAATGAAATGTCCATGCAATCCTCCGCTTTGATGAATTAAAAACAGATCTTGGTCTGAAATTTGAATTACAGACCAAGGTCACAAACATTACTGGAACATTTTCAGCCAGAGCGCGCTGCTCGCGTCGGAAGGCATGCGCAGATCGCCGCGCGGCGACAGCGTGACCGAGCCGACCTTGGGGCCGTCGGGCAGGCAGCTGCGCTTGAACTGCTGATTGAAGAAGCGGCGGCAGAACACCTTGAGCCACGAGCGGATGACAGCTTCGTCATAGCGTCCGTCAAAGGCGATCAGCGCCAGACGCAGCACCTTTTCCGGCGGATAGGCGCGGCGCAGCAGATTGTACAGGAAGAAATCGTGCAGCTCGTACGGGCCGACCAGATCCTCGGTTTTCTGGGCGATGTCGCCGTCCACGGGCGGCAGCAGCTCGGGGCTGACCGGCGTGTCGAGGATGTCCTTGAGCACGGCGCGCAGCTCGGGATCGGGCGTGGTCTCGGCTTCGTAATCGACGAGATAGCGCACCAGCGTCTTGGGCACGGACACGTTCACGCCGTACATCGACATATGATCGCCGTTGTAGGTCGCCCAGCCCAACGCCAGCTCGGACAGATCGCCCGTGCCGATGACCAGACCGCCGTTTTTGTTGGCCATGTCCATCAGCACCTGCGTGCGCTCGCGCGCCTGACCGTTTTCGTAGGTCACGTCGTGCGTGTCCATGTCCTGACCGATGTCCCTAAAGTGCTGCTCGACCGCCTGTCCGATCGGGATTTCCATAAAGCGCAGGCCCAGCCGCTCGCTGAGCGTTTCGGCATTCGAGCGCGTGCGGCGCGTCGTGCCGTAGCAGGGCATCGTGATGGCGTAAATGCCCTTCGGGTCGAGATTCAGCGCGCGGAACGCCCGGGCGGTGACCAGCAGCGCCAGCGTGGAATCCAGCCCGCCCGAAACGCCGATGACCGCCGTCTTTGCGTGGACGTGGCGCAGGCGCTGCATCAGGCCCTGCGACTGAATTGCAAGGATTTCCTCACAGCGGCGGTCGCGCTGGGCGCGGTCAGAAGGTACGAAGGGCATGGGGTCGATAAAGCGCGTCAATGCCGTATCGGTCAGCGTCATGTCGAAACAGACTTCGGTATGTTTTTCGGTTTCTCCGGACACAAAGCTGTTCATGCGGCGGCGCTCGCTCTCGATGAGACCAACGTCTATTTCGCTGACGGTCAGGCCGGTGGAGAAACGCGTCGATTCGGCCAGCAGCACGCCGTTTTCACAAATCATATTCTGGCCGGAATACACCATGTCCTGACTGGATTCGCCCATGCCTGCGTCGGCGTAGAGATAGCCGCAGATCAGCTTGGCCGACTGGCTGCTCACCAGCTGGCGGCGGTAATCGGCCTTGCCGACGGTGTCGTCGCTGGCGGACGCATTGCAGATGATGGTCGCGCCGGCCATGGCGTGAGCGATGGATGGCGACGCGGGCACCCACAGATCCTCGCAGATCTCGGCGGCGACGCGGAAGGCGGGCAGCTGATTGCACTCAAGCAGAATATTCGCGCCGAACGGCACGTCGCGGCCCAGAAAGCGCATCCTCTGCGCTTCGGCAGGCCCGGCGGTGAAGTGGCGCACCTCGTAATAGACCGAATAGTTCGGAATGAAGCGCTTGGGGATGAGCGCCAGCAGCGCGCCGCTCTTGACGGCGGCGACGCAGTTATACAGCCGGCCGTGATCGGAGACGGGCAGGCCGACCATGATCAGCATGTCCATATCCGCGCTTTCGGCGATGATTTTTTCAAGGCTGGCGGCCGCCGCGTCGATGAGCGTGTTTTGCAGGAAGAGATCGGCGCAGGTATAGCCGGTGACGCACAGCTCGGGCAGCGCGAGCAGCTTAACGCCTTTTCCGGCGGCCTCGCGCATGAGGGCGATGATGGACTGCGCGTTGTAATCGCAGTCAGCGACGTGGATCTGCGGCGTGCCGACGGCGACGCTGATGAATCCATCCTTCATAAAACTGATCCTCCTTTGCAATGGTGGGGAAAAGCTACATATCATATACGTCTACGTCTATTTTGTGCGCAGAATCGCGGCGGCGTGCAAAACAGCGTTTTCGCTCGGCGAGCTGCCCTGTGCAAAATCGCTCCGGCCGCCGCCCTTGCCGCCGATTTCCGCGACGGTCTGCCGCAGCAGGGCGCTCATGTCCGCGTCGACGGAAGCGCTGCGGGCAAAGAGCAGCGTGTCGCCGCCATCCTTCGGCACGGAAAGCAGCACGACACAGCGTTCACGCTCGATCAGCTCGGAGGCCAGGCGGCGCAGCGCGTCCATGGGCAGCGGATCGAGCCGCGCGGCGATCAATTTATAGCCGTTTTCCTCGACGGCCTGATCGGCCAGCGCGTTCAGGCGCGTCATTGCGCTCTCGCGGCGCAGTTTGTCCAGCTCGCGTTCGAGAGAAGCGATCTGCTTCGTCATTCGGTCGATGCCGTCCGGAATCTGGCCGCTCTGCGCGGAGAGCAGTCCGGCGGCGCGCTCGCACACGTCGTAGCGCGCGCGATAGTCCATGACGGCGCGGTTGCCGCACAGAAAGCTCAGCCGCAGCTTGCCCTTGCTGGGGTGCGCGCCGATGATCTTGACCAGCGCGATCTGGCCGGCCGAGGAGGGATGCGTGCCGCCGCAGGCCACCATTTCGCAGTCGCCGATGGCCACGACGCGGATGTGTTCGTGAACCGTGGGCGGCTTGCGCAGCGGCAGCGTTTTCAGCTCGTCGGCGCTCGGAAACCAGCAGCGGATGGGCACATCGCGCTGAATCTGGCCGTTTACGTCGTCCTCCAGCGCGCGGATCTGCGCGTCGGTCAAGTGCGTTTCGCCGTCCGGCATGGTCACGTCGATCGTCGAGCAGTCCGTACCCAGATGAAGCCCTATGGTTGAGCCGTGGAATTGCCGCCAGACTGCGCCCGCGATCATGTGCTCGCCGGCGTGCTGCTGCATATGATCGAAGCGGCGCGCCCAGTCGATCTGTCCGTGAACCGCATCGCCGACGGACAGCGGCGCGTCGACGATATGCCAGACCTCGCCGTCGTTGTCGACAAAAACGTCGCTCACGCGCGCGGCGTTCAGCGTGCCGGTATCAAACGGCTGGCCGCCGGAGGTGGGATAAAATGCGGAGCGATCGAGCGAAACCGCCCATTTTTCGCCATGAGGATGAACGGCGGCGACGGTCGCGTCGAATTCCTTCAGGTAGCTCTGATCGTAGTAGAGCCGATCGGTCATGGTGAAGTCATATCCTTTCATAAACGGCGTTCATCGCCTGAAATTGGCGCGCGGCTTGAAACGGCGGCGGGGCAGACTAAGACCGTCCGCCATGGCGGGCCGCGAAAAGGAGGGGGATTTTATGGCAATGATTCCGTATTACTGCCGAAGCGTTGCGCGCCGTCCCGAGAGTGACCTCTGGAACGACAATTTTTTCTGGCGCGCGTCTGGAAGCCGCGAGCCGTGGGCCGAAGCGTTTCGCGTCGACGTGCGCGACGAGGGCGATCATTTTCTGGTCGAGGCCGAGCTGCCCGGCTGCACGCGCGATCAGATTCACGTCGACGTGGACGAGGGCGTGCTGACCATCGGCTGCGAAGGCAGCGAAATGAACGACGCAGCCAGGGGCGCATACGTCTACAACGAACGCCGCAGCGGGAGCGCTCAGCGTTCCTTTACGCTGACACAGATCGATGAGGACAACATCACAGCCGAATACAGAGACGGCGTTCTCCGGCTGATTCTGCCCAAGATCCACAAAGAGAACAAAATGAACCGCCGCATCGAAATCCAGTAGGCTGGAACGGAGCTGCCCGCGCAGGGCGGCTCTTTTATTTTGAATCATTCATTTCCTTATTATATCAGGATGCGCCCGCTTCCACAAGATGCCGGTTCGCTAAGTTTCTATGATACGCAACAGACCTTGGTCTATTATATTCAAAACAGACCAAAGTCTAAAAAGGTAACATTTGAGATCAGTGTCTCGGAAGGCGGCTTTTACAGCGCAAAAGTGCGCATAAAATAGGAAAATCCTCCGGAAATCAGTCGTTGACCGTCCGTTTTCCGCTTTCGGATTGGAAAAATAGCGTTATTTTGAAAAACTTTGAAACCAATTCCTTGCTTTGACTGTCTAATAAACAGAAACTGGATGTGAGGAGCAGAAAAATGAAACGATGGCTATGCGGATTTATGGCGTTCTGCGTTTTGCTGACGCCCATTCTCGCGTATGCAGAGGATGAAACCCCTTCCGTTCAAACCGAAATAACCGATCAGGGCGGCAACAGCGCTGAAGGCGGCGAAAATACGCCAGCTCCTGAAGCGTCGGATTCTGTCGATGCAACGCCGACCCCTGCAGTTGAAACGCAGACTCCCGCGGCGGAGACGCCCACCCCCGCAGTCGAAACACCGATGCCCGAACCGGCGGTTACGGCGACGCCGGAGTCTGCGCCGACCGAAACGGCCGAGCCGGCGGCTGAACCCATCAACTGGGAGAGCGCGTGGAAGCAGGACGCGTGGTTCTATGAGGAAGGCAATGCCACGATCTTCAGCGGCAGGCTGGACGACGTGATTCACGAGCTGCTCCGGCGCGACGAGGAAGCTCAGGCGGAAAATAAGCACGAAGTCGTGTTGTGTAACGACAGGGACAAGCTGGAAATCAAGGAAATCCGCCGCCGCGAAATCGAGCGCTTCACCTTTATGATGGATGACCGCGTGATCGAACAGGCGGACAAAAAGATCGTCCGCATTGAGGAGATCGCCGGCGATGACCAGAATCCGGACGATCCCGAGCAGATCGTCGATTTCCGCGTCTGGATCGAGCTTGAGGAAGAGCCGACTGCCGAACCGACAGTGGAACCCACTGCCGAGCCTACCGCAGAGCCGTCAAGCGAACCGACTGATGAGCCGACCGCAGAGCCGTCGAGCGAGCCGACTGACGAGCCTACCGCGGCGCCTTCGGACGAGCCGACCGCAGAGCCGTCAGACGAGCCCACTGCGGAACCGTCGAGCGAACCCAGCGCCGAGCCGTCGAGCGAGCCGACCACTGAGCCGACCGAAGAGCCTACGCCCGTGCCCGTTCAGCTGACCGTCGAGTCGGACAACTATGTCGCGGAAAAGTGGCTGAACGTCATGCCTGTGTTCAAGCTGAGCGGCATTCCGGAGGGTGAGGAATACTGGGAGTATGCCGTCGTCGAGTACGGCAAGCGCATCGAGCTGATTGACGGCGGGCTTTATGAAGCCGCGGCCGACGGCGCCTACACGCTGCGCTTCGTGATATTGGACGATCTGGGCGACGTTGCGGCTTCCTCCGAGAACTATGACATTATGGTTGACATGACCGCGCCGGAAATCATGGTCAACACCATGACCGACGAGAGCTATAAGATGGAAATCACCGCGACCGACGAACAGAGCGGCGTGGACGCGGTATCCATCGACGGCGGCGAGACCTGGACGGCGCTCACGCCCGAGGAGCCGTTCACCTACAAGGGCAGCAAGACCGACAACATCATCGTGGCCGGCAAAATTCAGGTGCGCGATCTGGCCGGCAACGTGTCCATCTATCCCGACGAGGTCAAGCTCGAGCGCATTTCGAGCGGCGGCGGCGGTGGCGGCGGGGGAGACGACAAGCCCTATCAGCCCCATTCCAGCGGCAGCGGCAAGACCGGACCCGGCTACGACAAGGTGACTGTTGAAGCGGAAGCGGAACCCATGCACATCCTCAATCTGGACGGCGAGGAAATGGCGCTCGAGCTGACACTGGACAGCGCCGACGGCTTTGAGTTCGGCGAGGATTATCAGCCGGTGTTCAAGATGTCTCTGGCCGTCTGGCCGACGCTGCAATACGACGAGGAAGGCAATCTGCTGCCCGTCGAGCAGGCCGCGGCGGTCGAGGGCGCGCCCAACGACACCATGATACTGGATGCGCAGATCGACGAGGGGATTCAGGACGGCTACGCCTATCGCTGGACGATCGGCGGCGCGACGATGCGTCAGCTCATGAAGAGCGGCGTTAAATATCTCGTGCTCAGGACCGGCGAGCGCGTGACCGTGCTGCCCACGGAGGGCTTCCTGGCCGGTGAGCGCTATACCGAGCTGAAAATGCAGGGCACGTCGACGCGGCGCTTCACCTACGATATTATAATGAAGCGCGAGAGCACGAACGGCGAGACTGTGCCGCCCGGCGCGGAGCCGCTCTTCGGCACGGAGATCTATGTCACGGTTGACGATCAGACGGCGCTTGTAAACAGCGATGAAACCGCCGACATGTATCTCACGGGCGTTTACGAAGGGCCGCTTGAGCTGATGAACGTTCCCTATGGCATGTGGACGGACGACGAGACGTCCGCTGCCGATAATATGAGCAAGGAGGCGTAAACCGCAATGACAGGACGGAAGATTCTTTCGTGTCTCATGGCGCTCCTGATAACGGTTCTGCTGGTTTCAGGGGCAAGCGCTGAAGCGTCCCTTTCCTATAACGGCGTGGTTGTGGCCGGAGAAACGCTGCCCGTGGCGGCGCTCTTCGGCGGCAAGGTGGCCGAGGTCATGGTGCGCGCGGGCGATCTGATCAAAAAGGGCGACGAGATCGCGAAGATCGCCACGACGCTCAACTACGCGCCGCTGGAGGGCACGATCACCGGCATCTACGCGGCCGAGGGCGACGACGCGGGCAGCATCGGCGATCGTTACGGCGCGGTGCTCTACATTGAGCCGACCAATCGCTACACCCTCGCGGCCACGACCGAGAAGGCCTACAACAAGAGCGAGAACAAGTATGTTCATCTGGGCGAGACGGTGTATCTGAGCTGCACCTCCGACGGTACGCACCGCGGCACCGGCCTGGTGTCCGCGCTGACCGATACCGGCTATAACGTCGAGGTGACCGGCGGCGATTTCTACATGGGCGAGACGGTGGGCATTTACCGCGAATCCTCCTATGCCGCCGAGAGCCGCATCGGCCGGGGCACCGTGGGGCGCACCGCGCCGGTCGCCGTCAAGGGCACGGGCAGCATCCTCAAGATGCACGTTGAGAACGGCGATTTCGTCGAGCGCGGCGAGCTGCTCTTCGAGACGGTCGACGGTGTGCTGGACGGCCTGTACGCGCCGGACTGCGTGATCGCTTCGCCGCTGAGCGGCGTCGTGGCCTCCGTGGACGTAACGGCGGGCGCGGCCGTCTCCAAGGGCGACAGCGTGGTCAAGATCTATCCGTCCGATTCCATGCAGATCGAGATCAGCGTCCCCGAGGAGGATCTGACCGAGCTGAAAGAGGGTCAGGCGGTGGATATAGAGTTCTACTGGGATATCGACGAGACCAAGACCTACACGGGCACGATCACGTCCATTTCCCATCTGAGCGAGAAGGCGGCCGAGGGCGAACGCAGCGACAAGACTTATTATAAGGCCTATGTCACGTTCACGCCCGATGAAAACGTCCGGCTGGGCATGTCGGTCATCGTCTATCCGACCGACGACGCGCTTCCCACGGACGATGCGGCGACAGCGGAGCCTGACATGGCCTCGCCGACGCCCGCGCCGCAGCAGTGATTTATAAAAAGAAGGAGTGTGTGAAAAGGATGAATATGAAGAAAATGCTGGCTCTTCTGCTGGCAGTCATGCTGACGTTGGGGCTGGCGCAGACTGCCTTTGCGAGCACGGGCGACGTGACGCTGTTCCATGCCGATTCATCGAACGGCTATTACTATGGCACCGACGGCGGCGTTTATCTGGCGGGCGAGAAGGTTTACTATCAGACCGACAACAAAATGGCCGTCTATGACATCGCCAGCAAGGAAACCGAGTATTTCGATACGACCGACAGCTTTGACGCTCAGAATTTCGACGGCCTTGAGCCGACGGTTGAAACCGCCGACGATGGCTCGGAAATCACGGATTATCCGAGCGTCAACAATGTGATGACCTTCGCCTATAACGACGAGCTGTACGCCGTCATGTCCTTCAACACCTACAGCGACAACGGCAACAAGGTCGACGGCGGCCATGTCTACAAGATGGTCTGCGCGGACGGCGTTGTGAAGTATGAAAAGAGCGACCTGCCCGATCTGGACTGGACGGACATGGTTGAGACTTACGACACCTATTCCTACTCCCGCTATGTCAATTCGTCCTTCTGCACCGGCGATACGCTGGTCGGTACGACCAACGACGACGACGGCAACAATCTGCTGGTCGCGTTCGATCTCAAGACCGGCAAGTATACCGAGCATTACATTCAGGATCTCAACGCCGCGGCTCCGGCCGGCAATGGTCAGGTGCTGATTACGACCTACGTCTGGAGCGAGGGCGGCTCTCCCGTGAATTTCGCGTTCTACAATCTTGCCGACGAATCCACCGTTTCCAAGGGCGAGATGAATATCGCCGATTATTCTCTGCCGCAGAATCTCTACTACAACGCCGAGACCGATACGCTCTATTACACGCTGGGCGGCGAGATCTGGGCGGCGGCGGGCTTCGATTTTGAAAACGCCGTGTCCGTCAACGATTCCCCCGTGAGCGGGAGCGGCCAGTCCGTGGCGCAGGTCACGAAGGACGGCTTTATGCTGCTGGGCGACTGGGAGACCATCGTGCTGCGCAACCTCAATCCTGACGAGCGCTCCGAGATCACGCTGCACATCAACGACTACGCTTACGAAAATGCCGTCGATACCGCCTACTATAAGTACACCAACGAGCATGGCAACGTCTCCGTGGTCGTGAACCGCAACGGCAATATCGACGATGTGCTGCAGGCCATGATGAACCGCTCCGGCGCTGTGGACATCTACACCATGAATGTTTCCGCCAGCCAGTACAGCGCCCTGTTCGAGCGCGGCTACATGGCCGAGCTGGACGGCAGCGAGAAGCTGAAGCAGGCGATCACGAGCATGTATTCCGGCCTGCTGAGCGCCGTGACCAAGGACGGCCACATCTACGCGCTGCCCGTGTCCATGTACGGCTCCAGCATGGGCTATAACCCCAAGGCGCTCGAAAAGCTGGGCATGACCGAGGCCGATATGCCCCAGACCTGGGACGAGTTCTTCGATTTCCTGAACGAGCTGCCCTCCAAGCTGACCGACGGCTGCGGCGTGCGCGCCTTTGAGGGCTATTACAGCCAGGACGACATCAAGCGCAGCCTGTTCAGCATGATCTTTGATGACTATCAGAATTATATCAACGCCAGCGACGCGCAGTATTCCTTCAACACGCCCCTGCTCAAGGGTCTGATTGAGCGCATCGATCAGGTGGACTACGACGCGCTGGACGTGCCCGAGCAGACCTACGACGAGGAAACCGGCGAATGGCTGGGCAGCGACGCCGACGACCGCATCTATCTGTTCGAGACCTACGTCTCCACCGCCATTCAGAACGGCGGCGGCTATAATTCTCTGCCGCTGCTGCTCTCCGTCGAGCAGGGCGCCGAGAAGCGCATGAGCGTCAATCTGGCCGTGGCGTTTGTCAATCCCTTCTCCGAGCACGTCGACGAGGCCATCGCCTATCTGGAGACTATGGCCGACTCCCTCGACACGAACGACCAGTACAACTTCTACGCCGACAAAAACGACCCGATCCGCTATCCCGACTTCGAGGAATACAAGAAGAACCTCGCCGAGTGGATCGAGACAACCAGGCAGGCCATGGAGGATGCGGACGAGGACGAGAAGGCCAGCTATCAGGAGCAGCTCGACTCCCTCAACGAATCGCTGGCCAACATCGACGATACCTATTGGATGATCAGCCCGAGCGACATAGAGTCCTACCGCGCGCGCGCTCAGTATCTGGCACCCATCACCTACGACTGCACGGTGGTTTCCAGCGGCTCCAAGGACGACGATACCGTCTGGTCTGTCATCAGTCAGTACTATGAGGGTACGATCGGCGTCGACGAAATGCTTCAGGCCATTGACAAGAAGGTTCAGATGATGCGCCTTGAGGGCAACTGATCGCCCCTGACCAACCGTTGTTCCGTCCGCCGGAGAGCCCCTTTTCCGGCGGACGGCTTATGACCAGGAAAACGGGTCGTCCATCAGACGGCTCCGATTCGGAGGATGCAGGTGTATACGCGAAAGAGGTATGTGCTGCCGTTTTTGCTGCCGGGTCTCATCGGCATACTGATATTCTACGTCATTCCCTTCCTGGGCGGCATCTGGTACAGCGTCACCGACGGCAGCTATAAGAACGCCTTTGTGGGCATTCAGAACTATATCAACGTCTGGAATAACCAGATGTTCCGGCTGGGCCTTAAAAATACGATGATACTGTCCCTGATCTGCGCGCCGCTTCTGTGGGTATTGTCCTTTGCACTGTCGGTGCTGCTCAACCGCATCCGGCCGGCGGGCGGCTTCTTCCGCAGCAGCGTGCTTCTGCCGTATCTGATGCCGTCCTCCGCCGTGCTGATCATCTGGCTGCTCTGGTTCGATTACGGCGGCCCGATCAATCACTTCCTGAATGCGCTGGGCGTTGAACGCGTGATGTGGCTGGACAACGCCGCGCTGCGCGTGCCGATCATACTGATGTTTCTGTGGAAGAATCTGGGCTTCTGCATCGTCATATTCGTGGCGGCGCTCCAGTCCATTCCCGAGCCTTTGTATGAATACGCCACGCTGGAGGGCGCGTCCTTCCGCCAGCAGGCGTTCAACATCACGCTGCCCCTGATTGTGCCCTCGGCGTTTCTGGTGTTCATACTGGCCTGGATCAACGCCTTCCGCATCTTCAAGGAGGTCTATTTCATCGGCGGCGCGTATCCGGACGAGGCCGTCTATACGCTTCAAAACTACATGAACAACATGTATTCCAAGCTGAACTATCAGAATGTGACCACGGCGGCCTATTCGTTCGCCATCATTGTGTTTGCGCTCTTCGGGGTACTGTTCTATATCCAGAAGCGCGCTCAGCGCGGTCTGACCTGAGGAGGCGAGTGACAATGAGACAACATAAAGGCGTTCGCTTCCGCATCGTCTGCGCGCTGCTCTTCATCATGGCGCTGGTTGTGCTCTGGCCGATGGTGCAGACGTTTCTGTATTCGTTTTCATCCATCACCGACATGAAGGCCTATATGAAGACGCGCAACAATTTCGACGATTCCGTCTGGATGGACTCGCGCCTGTCGCCGCGGATGTTTTCGCTCAGCCAGTATTATCAGATACTGATTACGGACAACACGGTGCTGCGCCTCTTCGTCAATTCGGTGATGTACACGCTGATGATTCTGCTGGGACAGGCGATCATCATTCCCGCCATGGCCTTTGCGCTAAGCAAGTTCCGCTTTCCGGGACGCGACGGGCTGTTCTTCGTCATCATCCTGCTGATGCTGCTGCCCTTCCAGGTCACCATGGTGCCCAACGTGCTGACGCTGCGCGCAATGGGGCTGCTCAACACGATCTGGGCGGTGGTTCTGCCCATGTGGTTCACGCCGTTTTACATCTTTCTGGTGCGCCAGTTCATGGTCAGCCTGCCCGGCGAGCTGATCGAGGCGGCTTCGATCGACGGCGCGGGTACGTTCCGTACCTACGTCAATATTGTCCTGCCGGTCTGCCGGCCCATTCTCGGCGCGGCGGCGGCGCTGTCGTTTGCGGATTGCTGGAATCTGGTCGAGCAGCCGCTGACTTACCTCACGGAACGAGCCGACATTCAGCCGCTCTCGGTCATGTTCAACCAGCTGGCCAACGAGAACACCGGCTTTGAATTCGCCGGCGCGGCGCTCTATATTTTGCCGGCGCTGTTCGTGTATCTGTTCTTCCAGGAGGACATCCTTTCGGGCATCCAGCTCACAGAATTGAAGTAGGGGAAACGGAGTATGAGAAAATTTGCCATTCGCGCCATGGTTGTGCTGGCCATTGTGGTCGCGCTGTGTATGTTCTTTTCGGGGACGATCCGCACCATCACGACCGCCAAGGTGCGCTTTACCAACGCCCGTCAGGGCAAGTTTGAGATGAACACCGACCTGACCGGCAAGATCAACTTCGGCGATACCGAGGATCTGACGCTGGATGTGCCCGCCGATCAGTCGCTGACCGTTACGCGGCTGTTCGTCAAGGCCGGCCAGCAGGTCAAGGCGGGCGACGAGCTGCTCAGCGCGTCGGTCGCCGATTACGACAAGACGCTCAAGACGCTGCAAAGCGACTACGACACGGCGCAGGCCTCCCTGCGCGATCTCGTGCGCAAAAACGGCGAGGTTCGCCTGACGCGCAACGAAACCGCCTGGATGGACGCCTATTACGCCGCGCAGACCGCCAGCCAGACGCTGCGCGACTGCCGCGTCGAGGTGCAGGCGCTGCTCGAACTGGAAAAGCTGACCATGCCTGAAAAGGGCGGCTATCCCGAGGGCGCGAGCGACGATCTGAAGGCGGCCATCGACGCGCAGACTGCGGCCGAGACTGCCAACAAAAAGGCGAGCGACACGCTCGATTCGCTCAACCGCTACGCCATCAACGAGACCGACTGGACGTATCTGACCCAGAAAAAGGACTATGAGGACAAAATGGCCGACTGCGAGGATAAGATGACAGCGCTCCAGCTGCTCTCCCGCGAGGTGAGCCACGTCTATGCGCCGCACGACGCGTATATCGCCGAGGTCTCCGTTGAAAAGGGCGGCACGGTGGGCGCGACGACCGTCGTGCTCAAGATGACGAAGGAAGGCGCGTCTCCGGTTATCCGCGCCGACATTTCGAACGTCAAGCAGTCGGTCGCGGCCGGCTCGGTCGTCACGCTGAACACCGACCGCTACGGCCGGCTTGAGACCGCCGTCGTGAACACCGGCGTATCCTCGGACGGCACGCGCTATGCCGACGTGGCCATCACGCAGGACATCATCGATTCCAACGGCAGCATCACCAACATGATGCAGGGCGACATCACCGTGCGCCTGACCACCCGCGCGCAGGAGGCCACCTGCCTGATTCCCGCCGCGGCTGTGCGCGGCAGCGACAACGACCGCTATGTCTATGTGGCGCAGTCGGTCAGCTCGACATTCGGCGGCACGCAGCTCAAGGTGGTCAAGCAGACGCTGACCGTGCTCAACGAATCGCCGTCCGTCGTGTCGGTCAACGAGGATCTGTCGCGCAGCTCGATCATCTATATGGAAGATCGCGCCATCAGTGAGGGCGATACCGTCATGGAGTACGGCGGCTAAAGGAGCAGTGAAGATGAAGAAAGGGATTCATTTTCTGCTTCCGCTCGGGCTTGTGCTGATCGTGTGCGCGCTGATCGGGCTTTACAGCGGCCCCAATCTGATGCAGTATGCGTTCCTGCCGGAGGGTACACTGCCCGATTTGCAGGAGAGCATGGAAAATGTACGCAGCGAATTGCCCGACTATACGCTGAGTCTCCACGCCGTCAAAAACGGTACATCGGTCAGCACGGAGGACGGCGGCAAATCGCAGAGCGACGTCGTGCTCTATATGGCGGGGGCGCGCTACAGCGAATGCTATCCGCAGCGCGTCGTTTCCGGCCGGCCGCTGACCTACGCCGACGTGATCGACAAGGAGCATTCCATCGTGCTGGACGAAAAGCTGGCGTTTCAGCTCTTCGGCGACAAGGATCCGCTGGATAGCCGCGTAACCGTCGGCGACAAGACCTACACCGTCGTGGGCACAGTGAAGCACACGCGCCGCATCGGCGAAATTGGCGTCTACGCGGCGTGGATTCCGCTGTCCTGCGCGGACGATGAAACGAGCTGCGACGTGGCCGTGCTGACGGCCGTCTCGAACGGCGGCAGCGACATGAGCGTGCTGTTTAACAGCGCGGCGCAGAACAATCTGGGCAGCGGCACGCTGTACAATCTGGCCAAGGAGCGGATGCGCGCGACCATGGCGCTGCGCCTGATCGCGATGGTCGTTATCATCCGGCTGCTGGTCATCTGGGCGCGGCTGATCATGAAGCTGGGCGCGCGCTGGCTGAGCGATTTCCAGACAAAGCTGAAGGATCGCTACATGACGGCGCTGATCGGCTATGCGGCCGTGCGCGTGCTGGCCATGCTGGCGATCGTCGCGGCGACGCTGACGGTCTGCTGGGGACTTATGACGTTCTTCATCCAGCCGGTGAAGGTGTTCACCGAATGGGTGCCGGAGGTCATCGTGTCGTTTTCCTCGATTCAGGGGCGCTTCTGGGAGCTGTGCGCCGGGGCGGCCAGGCCCGTTTCCTGCATGACGGCCGATATGGCCGAGCTGAGGTTCTTCGCAGCGTTCCTGCGCTGGGGCGTGATTTTCGCGCTGATCGGCCTTGCCATGACGCTGATCACCAGCATGGTGCGCGCCAGGCGTTCATAGAACAAATCAATCCCGCCTTGTCGGTTCATTGAACTTCAAAGCGGGATTGATTTTTGTTTACTGCTCCATCTGCCGCCCGACAAGGCCGGCGGTCGTCTCGGCCACCTTGAGGTCGATCTCGGTCATGCGCGCGCCCACGTCGTGGCTCAGCAGCATGAGCGAGCCGATGACCTCGCCGTCCGCGATGATCGGCACGATGATCTGCGCCGTGTAGGACGCGGCCTCGTCGCCGTTTGTGATGGGGATCATCGCCGCGTTGGCGGTGGTGTTCAGGTGCAGCGTGGTGCGGTTGGCCAGCACGTTTTCCATCTCGCGGCTCAGCGGCTTGTCGAGCAGATCGCGCTTCGACGTGCCGGATACGGAGACGAGCATATCGCGGTCGCTGATGCAGCAGATATGGCCCAGCGAGCGGAACAGCGAATCGGTGTAATCCTTGGCGATGGCGGCGATTTCGCCGATGGGGGAATACTTTTTCAGGACGACCTCGCCGTCGTGATCGGTGAATATTTCAAGAGAATCGCCTTCTCTTATGCGCAGCGTGCGTCGGATTTCCTTGGGAATAACGACGCGTCCAAGTTCGTCAATTCTTCGGACAATGCCGGTGGCTCTCATGGTCAAGCGCTCCTTTGCTCTTAATTGCGTCGTTAGTTTCCGCAGTTTTACCCGAATTATGCAGCGGCGGACAAAACCGCGCAGCGGCGCATTCAGGCCGCTTTTGTAAAAACTTTGCTTGGCCATTAAACTTGCGTGCATGGATTGACAAGGCGGCGGATATTGGATATAATGGAAAACGAGAATGAAAATCGGATGGGTGATTATGGGCAGAATCGACGTGCTTGCGCTGGGCTGGCAGGAGGACGATATGACGCTGGGCGCGGTCAAAAGACTCCGCGCGGCGGAAAGGATCATCCTCAGAACCGAACGCTGCGGCGCGGCGGATTATCTTCGGCGCGAGGGGATTTCCTTCAAAACCTTCGATGCGCTCTATGATTGCTCCGACGATTTCGACGAGCTGGCCGAGCGGATTGCGGAAGCGCTGCACGAGGCGGCGCAGACTGGAAACGTGCTCTACGGCGTAAACGATCCCGGCGATCAGACCGCGGCAGTGCTGATGCAGCTCTATCCCGACGCTGTTTCAATGAGCGGCGGCGTGAGCGAGGGCAGTGCGCTTCAGATTTACGCGGGCGGTTCGTTCCGGCAGGTCGGCGCGCTGGACGACTTTACGCCCGACGCGTCGGTCGCGACGCTGGTTCGCGAGATCGACACGCCCATACTGGCCGGCGAGGTCAAGCTGCGTTTGACCGAGGTCTATCCCGACGAGACGATGATTGTCATGGCCATGGCGAACGGTGAAATTCGCCATGTGCCGCTCTGGGAGATGGACAGGCAGACGGGCTACGGCCACACCTGCTGCGCGCTGATTCCCGCCGTCGACGATCTTACTCAGAAGAGCCGCTTTTCATTCGACGATCTGTGCCGCATCATGCGCCGGCTGCGCGCCTTTGACGGCGATCCGTGGGACATCGAGCAGACGCATCAGTCGTTGCGCCGTTATCTCATTGAGGAAGCCTACGAGGCCGCCGAAGCTATCGACAAGGACGATCCCGACGTGCTCTACGACGAGCTGGGCGACGTGCTGCTGCAAGTGGTATTCCATGCGGAAATCGGCCGCGAGCACGGCGAATTCGACGTGTCGGACGTAACGACGGCCATCTGCCGCAAGATGATCGACCGCCACCCCTCCGTTTTTTCCGGCGCGATGGGCGACGACAGTGCGGCGTGGGAAGAAAGCAAGATGCTTAAGAAGGGACAGAGCAGCCATGCCGAGGCGCTTGAGGGCGTCGCGCACAGTCTGCCTGCTCTGCTGCGCGCGTCAAAAATTCTGTCGCGAGCCGCGGCGTTCGGCTGTCAGATGCCGCAGAACGACTGGCCGGATAACGAAGCGGCGATCGGAGACGCGATATTCGCTCTCGCACAATGCGCCGTGCGCGCGGGGATTGATCCCGAAGCGGCGCTGTCTGCTGCGACACAGCGCTTTATCGATCGATTTGCAAAGCTCGAACAGACGCTGGCGCGAAATGGACGCGCTTTTGCGTTGCTGACCGCCGAAGAAGCGGCGGAGCTTTGGAAAATACGGTAAAACCCCAAATTATCATATTTTATTGGAGGCAAATTCTATGAACAAGACTGAACTGTCCGCGAAGGTTGCGCAGATTGCTGAACTGGATAAGAAGACGGCCGACAAGGCGGTCAACGCCGTGTTCGAGACGCTGAGCCAGGCTTTCGAAGCCGAGGAAAAGGTGCAGATCATGGGCTTCGGCACGTTCGAAACCCGCGAGCGCGCCGCACGTCAGGGCCGCAATCCGGCCACCGGCGAGTCCATCGAGATCCCTGCCGGCAAGACGCTGGTGTTCAAGGCCAGCAAGACGCTCAAAAAGTAAGAGCGAATGGGAGTGCTCCTGTGCCGTTTTTGAGCGGCGCGGGAGTCTTTTTTATAGACGGAAGGGGAGTGCTTTTTCAAATGCGTCTGGATAAGTATCTGAAGGTTTCGCGCATTATCAAGCGCCGTACCGTGGCCAACGAGGCCTGCGACGGCGGCCGCGTGACCATCAACGGCAAAATCGCCAAGGCGGGCGCGGAAATCAAGGAAGGCGACGTCATTGAAGTGCGCTTCGGCTCCAGCGTTTCCAAATACGAGGTGGTCACGCTGTCCGAGCATGTGCTCAAGGCCGACGCTTGCGGCATGTATAAGGTGATCGAATGAGCGGCGCGGTTTGGGCCGTGGTGGTCGCGGCCGGTCGTGGGACGCGCTTCGGGCAGCCGTACAACAAGGTGTTTCATCCATTAGACGGCAAGAGCGTGCTCTTTCGCTGTATGCGGGCGCTGGAGGAATCCGCCTGTTTCGACGGCGCGGTATTGGTGCTCTCCGATCAGGACGAGGAAGCGTACCGCGCGCTGATTGCCGCCGAGGGGGAATCGCCGCTCATCCGTGCGCGCTGCACGGGCGGAAGCACGCGGCAGGAGTCCGTACTGAACGGGCTGCGCCTTGTGCCGGATGACGCTCAAATCGTCGCCATTCACGACGCGGCGCGGCCGTTCGTGACCGAACGTGTCATTCGCGAGACGATCGAATCAGCGCGGCGCTATGGCAGCGGCGTGCCGGGCCGGCCGGTTGTGGACACCGTCAAGCTGCTGGACGAGAGCGGCTGCGCCGTCGAAACGCCGCCGCGCGAGCGCCTGTGCGCCGTGCAGACGCCGCAGACCTTCCGCCTGCGCAATATACGTGCCGCCCACGAAAGGGCGCTGGAAGAGGGCTTTACGGCCACGGACGACGCGGCGCTCTATGAAAAGTATGTCGGGCGCGTTCACATCGTCATGAACGAGGACTGCGCCGTCAATATCAAGGTAACGACCCCGCGCGACCTGCCGAGGAGCGGCTGCGCGTTCCGGACGGGCACGGGCTATGACGCGCATCGGCTCGTCGAGGGACGCGATCTGGTGCTGTGCGGCGTGACCGTGCCTTATGAGAAGGGGCTGCTCGGCCATTCGGACGCGGATGTGGCCGTCCACGCGCTGATGGACGCGCTGCTCGGCGCGGCGGCGCTGGGGGACATCGGCCGCCATTTTCCGGACAGCGATATGCGCTATAAGGGCATCTCGTCGATGAAGCTGCTGGGGCGCGTCATGGCGCTGCTGGACGAGCGCGGCTTCAGGCCGGTCAACGCCGACGTGACCATCGTGGCGCAGCGGCCGAAGCTCAAGGACTACATTCCGCAGATGACGCGCAATCTGGCCGAGGGGCTGAATCTGCCCGAGGAGAACGTCAACGTCAAGGCGACCACCACCGAGGGCTTGGGCTTTGAGGGCGAGGGGCTGGGCATTTCGGCTCAGGCCGCCGTGCTGATCGAAAAGAAGGGATGATCTGTATGAAGAAAATCACCAGCTTTACCGTCGATCACGATTATATCGTGCCCGGCGTGTACATATCCCGCGTCGACGGCGACATCACGACCTATGATCTGCGCACGCGCCGCCCCAACTGCGGCGATCTGATGGATCACAGCACGATGCACACCGCCGAGCATATGCTGGCCACCTATATCCGCAATTCGCGTCTGGCCGATTCGATCATCTATTTCGGCCCGATGGGCTGCCAGACCGGCTTTTATCTGCTGGTGCGCAGCGCCGATCACAGCGAGGTGCTGGACGTGCTGCGCGAATCGCTGCAAAAGGTGATCGACCACACGGGGCCGGTGTTCGGCGCGTCCCGCAAGGAATGCGGCAATTACGCCTCGCTCGATCTCAAAAAGGCGCAGGACGAATGCGCGCGCTATCTCGAAGTGATTAAGAACTGGACGGCGGACGACTTGAGCTATCCGCATGGATGAAAGGATGAATCAGATGATCGGCATTATCGGCGCGATGGACGTTGAAATCGACGAGATCAAATCGCGCATTGAAAACAAAACGATTGAGACCGTCAGCGGCCGCACGTTTGTCAGCGGACAGCTGAACGGTCGGGATGTGGTCGTCGCGCAGTGCGGCATCGGCAAGGTGAACGCCGCGCTCTGCGCCGAGGCGATGATCCTTACATACAATCCCGCTCTGGTGATCAACGTGGGCGTGGGCGGCAGCCTGAACGCCGCGCTGAAATACGGCGACATCGCCATCGCCGACAGACTGGTGCAGCACGACGTGGATACCAGCGCGCTGGGCGATCCCGTCGGACTGGTGTCAACGGTCAACAAGGTGTATTTCGAGTGCGACGCGCACACGGTCGAGTGCATCAGGGCCGCCGTGGACGAGATGGACGGCGTGCGCGGCATGATCGGCCCGATTGCGTCGGGCGATCAGTTCATCTCCGGCGCGGCGGTCAAGGAGCAGATCGTCGGCCGCTTCGGCGCGATCTGCTGCGAGATGGAGGGCGGCGCGATCGCGCAGGTCTGCTGCGTGAACGGCGTAAAGTGCGCCGTCATTCGCTCGATTTCCGACAACGCCGACGACGATTCGCATTCGGACTACGGCCAGTTTACCCGTCTGGCCGCGGCTCATTCGACGCAGGCGCTCTGCTGGCTGATGGAGATTCTCTAAAGAAGCGACAGGAGGGGAGAATGGCGCCGTGCGGCTGATACTGTCCTCGCGTGACTTCGGCGGTGATGCGTCCCGCCGCGTCATCCTCCGCCAGCTTTCAAAGCCGCTCCATGCGTGCCGGACGCTGTTTGTGCCCAACGAAAGGGCGACGCACGCGCGCATAGCCGACGGGCTGTATCATGCCCGATTGCAAAAATACGGCTTCGATCCCGCGCTTGTCGCCGTCTTTGACGAGACGGTCAACGTCGACTATGAGTCCCTGCCGCTCGATCTGATTTATGTCAGCGGCGGCAACACGTTCGCGGCGCTGGACAAGCTGCAAAAGACCGGCCTTGACCGCATCATCAAGGATCGCGTCCGGCGCGGCGTTATCTATGTCGGCGGCAGCGCGGGCGCGCATATCGCGTCGATGGACGTTTCTCATGTGCTCGAGGTCGATGAAAACGCTGTCGGCCTGAGCGATTTTCGGGCGCTCGGCCTGCTGAACGGCGTTCTGATCTGCCATTATACCGAAGCGCGCCGGCCATGGCTGGAACACGCGCGGCTGGGGAGGTATCCCGTCTACGCACTTACGGACGACGATACGCTTGTCGTCACCGAGGAGACAATTACAAAAATCGAGGGCTGCGGTTAAATACCGCGGCCCTCGACTCTATTCATCTAGTAGAAAAATCCGCTGTCCTTTAGAAACGTCAGAAAATCGGCAAGCGCGTCAGGCGCAATTGCCACAGGCATTGAAAAAGCAAAGCCGATTTCCGTCTCATTGCTCGATGCGACGTTTTTCCTGAGCGTCTCAAGGCTTTGCCCGGCGTGATAGTAGTCGCTGAGATAATCCTCCACGCCGTAGGCCTCGAACGAACGGGGCGGCAGCGTCTCATACGGAAAGGCGAGCGCCTGCGCCCGGGAGAGCTTTGCGGTTATGTTCAGCGATAAGAAGCCCAACTCAATATCGCAGAGCTTCTCAACGCTGACGACGGGAATGGGGTAGGCCTGTCTGCGGAATTCACAGCGTCCGTCGCGCGCGTAATGACCGTTGTACCAGCCGGATGTGCATTCGAGTCCGGCCTGACGCACGGCGGCCTTCACAGTCTCCAGCCGCGCTTCCAGCGCGCGATAGGCCGCGTCCATTTCGGCCAGCAGCCGCTTGTCCATGAGCATCCTCTCCTTAAAGCATATAAAACCGGCCGACGCTTTCGACAGCGCCGGCCGGTTTGCGATTGAATTTATCAGACCTTGAAATTGACGGACTCGTCGCCCACCTCGTTCTTGCCGAAAACGTAGTCGTTGCCGGGCAGAACGGCGTTGAGGATGATGCCGACCAGAGCGCCCACGGCCAGACCGGACAGGCTCACGCTGCCCAGCTTGATCGCGCCGGCGGAGGAGAAGGTGATGCCCAGCGCCAGGCTCATTTCGAGCGCGGCGATAATGACGTTGCGGCTCTTGGAGAAGTCGACCTGATTCTCGACGACGTTGCGCACGCCGACGGCGGAGATCATGCCGTAGAGGATCATAGACACGCCGCCGATGGTCGCGGTGGGCATGCAGGCGATCAGAGCCTCAAACTTGGGGCAGAAGGCGAAGATGACAGCCAGCACGGCCGCGATGCGGATAACCTTGGGATCGTAGACCTTGGTCAGAGCCAGCACGCCGGTGTTTTCGCCGTAGGTGGTGTTGGACGGCGCGCCGAACATGGCGGCCATGATGGTGGCGCTGCCGTCGCCCAGCAGGGTGCGGTGCAGGCCGGGATCGGCGACGTAGTTAATGCCGACGGTGGAGGAGATGGCGCACATATCGCCGATGTGCTCGATGACGGTGGCCAGCGCGATAGGCATCATGATGGCGATGGAGCTGACCAGCAGGCCGCCGTCGCAGCCCTTAAAGAGGGAGAACACGGTGTCACCAAAGTGAACGGGCAGGCCGATCCAGGCG
>CAKTXR010000045.1 GCA_934631025.1 uncultured Clostridia bacterium | reverse complement strand
CGAAAAGCCAAGCGCCATCTTATCCTGTCATGCCATAGAGCCTTTTCACAGGCTCCGTGATTATTATATCATGCCAGATTATGCCGGTCAAGCCCTTCGAACAATTTTTCAATATGTTCGGCTTGGGGGCGGGTGCGGGGCGATACGTTTCTATTGGTGCGTTTTAGGTTCGATCACGCCTGACGCTACATTTCTATTGGAGCGTTTTATATTTGATCACGCCTGCTGTTTGCCGCATGAGCGCCAAACAGGACGGCTTGCGGGATGTTACGTTTCTATTCCCGCGTGGGTCGGGATCGCCATTCGTGCGTTCTCAAATGTTGTGCGGTTATCAAACTTTGTTGGTTCACTTCGGGATGGTGCGTTTTTTGTGGCGATCCCGACAAATAGCACGATAAACGTCTCGCCGGAGACCCCGAAGAACTCCAGGAGGCGATCGGAAAGCCTCCTGGGGGAAGGATAAGCCTTGAACAGAATATCTATCCTCTCGCCGTGACCTGTAAAGCCAATACCTGCATGTCAACCGAGTCGCAAACCGGTCGTGTTCCTCTGGCATAGTAACTACATATTCGCGGCGATACCGCGGGGGAGTCCGTTGGGGGCTGCGCGCCCCCAAACCTGCGCCAAGGAGACATTGTCTCCCTGGACTCTCTTCATTTGATTCGCGGCGTGGGTGCATATTACGCAGGGAGGGGCTTGCAGGTACAACGGAGACTTGACCAGCTCCAATTTATGGCTGGGCAAGTCGTGTAGTATTGCGCGGCAGCAAGTGGAACCGGCACAGCCGGCGCGGCGAGCAAAGTGCGAATACACACATCTTAATCATTATTTAACGCGCGCGCCCGCCAAAAACTGCCGCCGCGCCGTCGAAAATTACGTCTATCTATGAGATAATACTTACAGGGCGTTTGGCCCTTATCGACTGATCACTCCGGGAGGATTTTCATACGCCATGAGCAAAAAATCTCGCGCGTCCCTTATGCCGCTGATATTCGCCGCCGCCGCGGTCATACTCGCCGTCAGCGCGCTGTGGCAGTTTGTGCTCGCCCCGCGCCGGACGAATGCGGAAACCGCCGTCTCCAGCGTGCGCTTCAGCGAGGTCATGACCGCCAACTCGTCCGCCGTCGCCGACGATTACGGCGCGTATTCCGACTGGTTCGAGGTGGAGAACGTCGGCGAGCGCCCCGTCGATCTGAACGGCTATATGGTCGTGCGCGGCACGGAGCGGCTGGATGTGTACTCCTTCGGCCGCCAGACGCTGGGCGCGGGCGAGTGCGCGCTCGTGTTCGCGTCCGGCCGCAGCCAGAACAACCCCGCCTACGTCTGCCACGCGCCGTTCGCGCTCACCGGCACGGGCGAAACGCTCACCCTGCTGGACAAGACCGGCGCGGTCATGGACGAACTCGAGATCCCCGCGCTCAGCCGCAATCAGTCCTATGCCAAGATGGACGGCGGCTGGACGGTCACCAGCCAGTACACGCCCGGCATGCCCAACAACGAGAGCAATCACCAGCTTTTCCTCAGCCAGAGCGGCGAGGAGAGCGGCGAGATCGTCATCAGCGAGGTCATGATCAAGAACCGCGCCACGCTGAAGGATTCCTTCGGCGAATATTCCGACTACATCGAGCTGCACAACACGACGAACCACGCCGTCAATCTGGCGGGCTACAGGCTCTCCGACGACGACGCGTCGCCCGACAAATTCGTGATCGCCTCCGGCAGCATTCCAGCGGGCGGCTATGTGATCGTGTTCGCGTCCGGCCGGAATCAGGCCGAGGGCGAGCTGCACGCGCCGTTCAAGCTCAGTAAGGGCGAGACGGTCTATCTCTCCAGCCCCAAGGGGCATGTCGTCTCCTCCACGCTGCCCGATACAAGCGCCGCCGATCAGGCGTGGTCGCTCACCGAGAGCGGCTGGGTGAACAGCATTCCCGCCACGCCCGGCGCGAGCAACGATTTTATCGGCGCGGCGGCGGTCGATTCGTCGATCACCTCGGCCAACGCGAGCAGCCTGTATATCAGCGAGATCATGGCCTCGACCAACGACACGTCGGTCTCGAACGAGTCCTACGACTGGATCGAGATCTACAATTCCGCGTCCGGCGCGCTCGATCTGTCCGGCTGGGGACTGTCCGACAAGTCGAATAACCCGCGCAAGTGGCAGTTCCCGAGTGGCACGACCATCGGCGCGGGCGAGTATATGCTCGTGTTCTGCTCCGGCAAGGACACGAAGGACTCCAAGGGCTGTCACACCAGCTTCCGGCTGTCGGCCGAGGGCGGCTATTCCGTCACGCTGTGCGACCCGAGCGGCAATATCGTCGACCGCATGGCCGTGTCCGAGCAGTACACGAACGTCTCCTACGGCCGCGCGTACGGCCAGACGGGGCTGCGCTATTTCGAGGAGCCTACGCCGCGCGCCGCCAACACGACCTACGGCTATGAAGGCCGCGCGGGCGAGCCGGTCTACAGCGTCGCGGGCGGCATGTTCAAGGCGGGGGAGACGATCACCGTCCAGCTCACCGTGCCCGCGGGCAGCACGGTCTACTACACGACCGACTGCACCGAGCCGACGCAGAGCTCGACGCTCTACACCGGCCCGATCACGCTCAATTCGACGACGATCCTGCGCACGCGCGTCTATTCCGGCACGGCGATGCCCTCGATCGTCTCGACGCAGAGCTACTTCTTCGGCGTTGAGCACGCGGTGCGCGTGGTGTCGCTGGTCACCGCGCCCGACAATCTGTGGGATTACAACACGGGCATCTACGTCAAAGGCCCCAACGCCTGGGCGGAAAGCCCCTACGGCGCGAACAATCAGGGCGCGAACTTCTGGATGGACTGGGAGAAGGCGGGCAACGTCGAGGTGTTCGAGGCGGACGGCACGGTGCTGCTCTCTCAGGGCTGCGGCGTGAAGCTGCAGGGCCAGTACAGCCGCAAGGAGGATCAGAAATCGTTCAAGCTGATCGCCCGCACGGAGTACGGCGGCGGCAACCGCTTTGAAGCGAAGCTGTTCAGCGACCGCGAGTACACCGAGTATCAGTCGTTCGTGCTGCGCGCCACCGGTCAGGACGGCAACAAGGCGCGCGCCCGCGACGTGCTGCAAACCTCGCTGGCCGACGCGACCGACGTGATGTATCAGGCGGCGGAGGTGTGCGCGGTCTATCTGAACGGCGAATACTGGGGCCACTACAACATGCGCGAGCGCATCAACAAATACTCCATCGCGCAGTGGGAGGGCTGGACGAGCGATCCGGAGGACATCGACATCATCAAGGCCAACCGCACGGTGATGCAGGGCAGCAACGACACCTTCGCCAATCTGCTGGACTGGATCAAGAACGAGGGCGGCGCGACGGCGCGCGAGAAGAAGGAGACGCTGACGCAGGCCGATTACGACGCGATTCTCGAACACATCAACGCGGTCGTGGACGTGGACAACTATCTGGACTATGTCGCGATCGAGATGTACACCGGAAATACTGACCTGCTGAACGTCAAGCGCTATCGCAGCGCGGACGAGGACGGCCGCTGGCGCTGGATCCTGTTCGACATGGACTGGGCGTTTAACATCCTCGACACCAACTCGGTGCGCCGCTGGCTGGACCCCGAGGGCGCAGGCTCGGGCAAAAAGACCGACAACACGCTCTTTGTGGAGCTGATGAAGAATCCGGCGATACAGGACAGGTTCCTGCGGCGGTTCAACGAGCTGTTCCTCGAGGTGTTCAATGCGGACGAGGTGCTCAGGCGGCTGGACGAATACTATGCGCAGCTGGACACGGAGATCGACCGGCATCTCGAACGGTGGAACATGAAGCGCTCGACCTATGACAACGCGGTGACGGAGCTGCGCAATCTGATCAGGGAGCGCCCGAGCTACGTCATGACGTACATCAAGGAGACGTTTGGCTTCACCGACGCGCAGATGGAGGATTATTTCGGCGAGTCGCTCAGGATGATTGAAGCGGGCAGTGCCCGCTGACACACCGCTTCGCGCACGCAACCCGACTCTTCAGCGCTTGGGGGCGCTTCGAGTCTGGACGATGGAGCGTGTAGATGACATCTTTATACAGCCCGACCCGTCCGGCCATAAATTGGAGCCGGACGGGTCTCTCCGTGTACCCGAGTGTTGCGTGGCGCGGGGTGCAAAATACAATCCTTTGTTGATCCTGAAAGCTCCTCGCCGTGTAAAGCGCACCCACGCCGCGACTCACATGAAGAGAGTCCAGGGAGACTGGTCTCCTTGGCGCGGTCTGGGGCGGCCGCAGTGCGGCTTCCACATTTCAGCCCCAGCGTACTCCCCGCGGTATCACAGCGAATCATAAATCTACAGCAAAAGGAACGTCAACACAAAACGGCGTTCCTTTTCGTATAAGAGACTCCGGTCGTACTCCGTCGGGATCGCCATAAAAAACGTACTATCCCGAAGTGAACCTGCAAAGTTCGATAACCGCACGGCCTTTGAGAACGCTCTAATGGCGATCCCGACCCGCGCGGAATAGAAACGCAACCTACCGCAAGCCGTCTTGTTTGGCGCGCATGCGGCAAACAGCAGGCGTGATCAAACATAAAACGCCCCAATAGAAATGTAGCGGCAGGCGTGATCGAACGCCAGGCGCCACAATAGAAGCGTATCGCCGCGCCGCCCCCCCGAACCGAACATATTGAAAAGTTGTTCGAAGGACTTGACCGGCATAATCGGACATGATATAATAATCATGGAGCCGTAAAACGGCTCCATGGCTTGAAGGACAACAGATGGCGCTTGGCTTTTCGCCTTCTGCGCCATACATACGCATATACGAAAGACCTGACCGGCTCTGATTTATGGCCGGTCAGGTCGAGCTGTATAACGGGGATAGCATAAAAGTACAATCGTCTGTTGCGTCCGGCGGCAGCAAGCGGAACCGGCCCAGCCGGTCATGACTGATTTTCAGATTTTGTCTGTGGTTGGTATGATTATTTCTCTTGTGATTGCCGCCATGGCTTATGGCAGCAGCAACAAGAAATAAGGGTATAAGCAAAGCCGCCATCCGGTGATCGCCGGAAAGCGGCTTTGCTTCTCATAACTCATTTTGAGGGGAAGAAGCCGTGCAAAAAGCGTCATCCCTTCCTGCCATTATTGTAGCACGGCGCGGCCTGATTGTCAAGTCGCGCCGTGCGTTTTTTATATCCCGCTGTGCCGCCATCTTTGCGCAGAAAAGCAAGAGAAACCGCCGGAAACGGCGATAAGGCACGTTAAAGCAAAGCCGCCATCCGGTGATCGCCGGAAAGCGGCTTTGCTTCTCATAACTCATTTTGAGGGGAAGAAGCCGTGTCAAAAGCGTCATCCCTTCATGCCATTATTGTAGCACGGCGCGGCCTGATTGTCAAGTCGCGCCGTGCGTTTTTTCTCCCACGCCGCGCAGAACAGCCCCGCGCGCACGGCGGCCCCTGTGCCGGTCTATATCCGGCAGGCACAAACATTTCGCCGGCGTACAATTCACGCACATATAATGACAGACCAACGCGTCGCCGCGTCAGCGCGGAATAGCGATTGATGCGCAAAAACGGCTTTCCCTTCGATGCGGGAGAGCCGTTTTTGTGATGTATTTGCGGGAAGCGATGGGGACTGCGCCCTTACGGGACTTGCGTCCCTACGGGCTTACCCCCATACCAGCCTTGCAATAAGTTCTATCGCCGCAAACGGATATACTCCGCCGCGCCGTCACTCGGGCACTAACGGAGACCCGCCCGACTCCGACCTATGGTCGGGCGGGTCGTGCGACCGCACAAACGCCCCTATACGCACCCAACGTCCAGACTCGAGCCGCCCCCAAGCGGCGCGGAGTCGGGTTTCAGCACGCGAAGCGGAGTGGCCGTCGGCACTGCCGACTAGAGCATGGTGGCGGAGGGATCGGTGATGCCCTTTTTGGAGGCTTCCAGCTCGGCGGACCAGTCGAGATCGCGATAGGCCGCGCCGCGCTCGTCGGTCTGGATCCAGTCGATGAGGCGGGAGAGCATGTCGTAGGTCCAGGGGCGGTCGATCTGGGCGGTCGTCCAGACGTTGGCGGCGATCATGTCGAAGCCGAAATCGTCCTTGACGTGGGTCTTGGCCGCGCCGTCGACGACCTCCTCGGCGAGATGCGCGGGGATGAAGAGCACGCCGCCGCCTGCGCCGAACACCACGTCGCCGGGCATGCAGATCGCCTTGCCGATGAGGGTGGGGGTGTTGTAGCCGGTCATGACGAACTCGCGGATGGGCGTGGGGTCGATGCCGCGGAAGTAGACCTGCGTGCGCTTGCGCTCCTTCATCTGCTCCACGTCGCGCACGCCGCCCCAGATGACCGCGCCGCCGTTCTTCGTTTTCGTCTCGATCGCCTTGGTCAGATTGCCGCCGACGAACGTGCCCTTGTAGATCTTGTCGTACATGTCGGCCACAACCACGTCGTCCTCGTACAGATTGTCGATGACCCACTGGTTGAAATTGCCCTTGAAGCCCTGCTTCTCGCCAATCTCGCGCGCGACCTTCTCCAGATCCGGCCGCGTCGGCATGAACGCGCAGGTCACCGCGCGCCCGACCAGCTTCATGTCCGCGTGCAGCGTTTGCAGGCGGCCCTCAAACTGGCTCTCATAGCCCTTCATGAAGATCGGCTTCCAGACCTCTTCCAGCGTCATGCTCTTGAGCGCCCTCAGCACGCGCTGCGGCACCTTCGGCCGCCCGTCCGGCAGGCGCTCGCCCGTCCAGGCCGCAGTCAACTGGATAATGTCCTCGCGATTGTTAAAAATCATGGTTCTCTCGCTCCTTTGCTCCTGTCGCGTAATGTCCAAATCTGCCGCCCCGCGCTGACGCGGCAATGCGGCTGCGGGTCATTATATGTTCGTGAATTGTCAGCCGGCGCGGCGATAAGTGCCTGCCGGTTTTAGCTCCGGCACAGGCCGCCGTGCGCGCGGGGGAACGGCGGGGCGATGCGGAATTGTTGCCCTCGTGCGCGGTTGGCCTTGCGGTTCTGTCGCGGCTTTGCTTTGATTCGCGTTCGGTCTTTGCGTTCCTGTCGCGGCGCTTATCCTCGGTTCACGCCTGCTGTTTGTCTTGCGACAAACAGGACGGCTTGCGATACGCTCCGTTCCTATTCCGCCGGGTCGAGATCGCCATTCGCGCGTTCTCGCGGTGTCGGTGCGGTTATCTGCCTTGGCGGGTTCACTTCGGGTTTGGCCGTTTCTTTATGGCGATCTCGACGGGTGACCGGGGAACGGGTTACGGGGCTGGCGGCGCGGCGCTTGTGCGCTTTTGCGCAATCATATTGGCCTTGTAATGCTTTCCGCGGGGAGTACGCTGGGGCTGCGCGCCCCAGACTGCGCCAAAGAGTCAAAAGTGGAAGCCGCACTGCGGCCTCTCTGGACTCTCTTCACGCTGCGGCGGGGTTGGGATGGTGCGTGTTCGCGGCAAACCTGCGCCAAAGAGTCAAAAGTGGAAGCGGCACTGCCGCCTCTCAGGACTCTCTTCATTTGATTCGCGGCGTGGGTGCATAAGGCACAGCGAAGGCCGTGCGGGTTCGCACAGCGGCCGCCGCTTAAAGGCTTTTGCCTCCGTCCACATACAGGCTCTGGCCGGTGATGTAGCGGCCCGCGTCCGAGCACAGCAGCACCGCCGCGCCGGCGCAGTCCCGCGGCTCGCCGTAAAAGCGCGCCGGAATCTGGTCGGTCACCTTCTTCGCGTACTCCGGATCCGACAGCGCCTCGGTGTTCCGATCCGTATAAATCACGCCCGGCGCAATCGAATTGCAGGTGATCCCAAACGGCGCGAGCTGTCCGGCCAGCGACTTGATCATCATCGTCTGCGCCGCCTTGCTCGCCGAGTAAACCAGCATGTCCGGATGCGGCTTCATCTCCTGCACGCTGCCGATCGCCACGATTCGGCCCCAATGCCGCGCCTTCATCGCCGGCACGACCGACTGCATCAGCAGCATCGACGCGCGCGTGTTTACGTTGATCTGGTCGGCGAAATCCTGCGCCGTGATGCTCTCCCACGGCTTTTTGTACTGGATCGACGCGTTCAGCACCAGTATGTCCACTTCGCCGAATGTCTCGCGCACGCGCGCCATAATCACGTCCGCGCAGTCCGCGTCCATCAGGTTCTTCTGAATGTAAAATGACTGGCGGCCCATCGCCCGGATCTCGTCCACAACCTGCGCCGCCGCGTCCACGCGCCCCGTGCAATGCACGATCACGTCCGCGCCCGCTTCGGCCAGCGCCAGCGCAATCGCGCGCCCGATGCCGCGGCTCGATCCGGTCACCAGCGCCCGCTTACCCTGCAATTCAAACATAGCGCTCTCCTCCTTCAGCTGGAAGCTCTTCTAACCATAAATGTACCACACGCGCCGCCATTTTTCAACACGAATCTTCACGAATTTAGCAACTATATTACGATTTCGCGCCGATAACGGCGTTCTTACGGCGCGCGGCGGCCGCGTTGTCGGGAAAAGCGCGGCACGGGGAAGAGAACTCCCTCCGTTGCCTGCGGCCAAACCGAACAAATTGAAAAGTTGTTCGGAAGGCTTGACTGGCATAGTTTGACATGATATAATAATCACGGAGCCTGTGAAAAGGCTCCGTGGCTTGAAGGACAACAGATGGCGCTTGGCTTTTCGCCTTCCCCTCATTAGCTCTCAACAACAGCGAAAGGGGGACACTGTCATGAGTGATTTTGAGATGTTCTCGCAGTTCATGATGGTTTTTTCCCTGGTGATTGCCGCTGTAACAATCGGCTACGCCATCGGTAGGAAAAAATGACGACATAAGTTAAGCCGCCATCCGGTTGTACGCCGGTTGGCGGCTTAACTTCTTGGTTTCTCATAACCGAGGGGAAGAAGCCGTGTCAAAAGCGTCATCCCTTCATGTCATTATTGTAGCACGGCGCGGCCTGATTGTCAAGCTGCGCCGTGCGTTTTTTTATCTCGCGACATAAACGCCGCACGGCAGCAACCCCTCCGTCGCCTGCGGCGACACCTCCCCTTTCAGGGGAGGCACTCGTATCGGTAAGCGCACCAAAAGCCTCCCCGAAAGGGGAGGTGGCTGAGCAAAGCAATAGCCGGAGGGGGTTCTCCCTCGCCGCAGCAGAATCATATCGCCGCGCCGTCAGCCCCCGCGCGCACAAACGCCTGTGCCGGTCTATATCCGGCAGGCTGTAACATTTCGCCGGCGCACAATTCACGAATATATGATGCCCCGCAAACGTCTCGCCGCGTCAGCGCGGAACAACATAGTTCCCACGCGGAACCGATTCCGCACGATCGAAGACACGCCCCGGCTCCGACAAGAGCAGACTGCTCAGCGGGTCGGGAGTTCCAAGGCTCAGCTTCCAGACGTTGTTCATGCGTGAGTTCCTTCCTTTATATATAGGATGGGATTCCGAATGCGTCAAAAACCGTTCCACATAACTATTGTCCAGTATGCGGCGGGGCACGTCAAGCGCTCGCCGCAAAAGGCCGTTCATAGCGCCCAAGCAGCGCAGCCGTTTACGCCGAATGTTAAGCAATGTTAATTCCTTGACGAACGCGCGTTCATGTGTTAAGCTGTGTTCAGAACGAAACGGAAAGGATGGACGGGAAGAATGAGCAGGCCGGGCATGATGCTGTATATAAACGAGTGGGAGCGGCTGCGTCGGCGGCTGACGAACGAGCAGATGGGGCGGCTGATCGGGAGCGTGCTGGACGCGCTGGCCGGACGGGACGGCGAATCGCTGGACGACGATCCGGCGCTGGCGCTGGCGTTCGAGCTGGTGAGCGCGCAGATCGAGCGCGATGGCGAGCGCTATGACGCGCTGATCGAGAAAAGGCGCGAGGCGGGGCGCAAAAGCGGGGCCAAGCGCCGCCAGAACGCTGAACAGCTGGCAGCAGGTGCGAACAAGTGTGAACAAACGCCAGCAAAACGAACCAACACCAATTCCAACACCAACTCCAACACCAACTCCAACACCAACTCCAATACCAACGCCAACTCTCTCTCTCCGTCCCCCGAGGAGAGCGACTGGCTGGAGGACGACGCACTGTATGACGATGCGCTCTTCGCCGTTCCGGCGGGGAATGAGAGAGAGACTGCGGGTGTTGGCCATGAGGATGACGGGGACGAAGGGAGCGCAAAGGCTGCATCTCGCGGCTGGCAGGCAGACAGCGCGTCCGCTGGGATGGAGAGAGAGACTGCGGGCGTCTGTCGCGCGGATGAGGAGGACGAACGGAATGTGACTGCCGCGTCTCATGGCGGGGAGGTGCGCGCTGTTTCGGCGGCGGGTGAGCTGAACGCGACTCCCTCTCGCGGCAATCGGGCGAACGGCGCCGTTCCGGCAGGAGATGAGAGAGAGACTGCGGGTGCTTTCAGTGCGGATGAGGAGGACGGACAGCGCGTGACCGCCGCCCATGACCGCAGGGCGGAGGACAGGAAGGCGAGCCACGAGGACGACCTGGCGTTTTTCGACGCGCAGTGGAACGAGGTGCTGCGTGAGGCGTACGGACGGATGCGATCGGGCGCGGCGCAGGAGACGCGTCCCTTCGAGAACGCGGACATGACGGCGGGCGCGAATCCGGCGATGCAGGGCGCGTCTCAGGGCCGGAATACGCCGGGCGCGCAGGATGTGCTCGAGTATGCGCGCTGCGCCAGGCTGAACGCGGACAGGACGCAGGCCGAGCGCTTCATCGCGGAGCAGTCGGCGAGTAACTGGCGGGACTCGAACGGCGCGCCCATCCGCGACTGGCGGCGCTGGTTCACGGGCTGGCTGGCGCGTCAGACGGCGTACGGGGGCGGGAGTCGTACCGTGCCCACCGCCATGCAGTACGCCATGCGCACCTACACGCCGGAGGAGCTGGCGCGCATAGGCGCCGGGTCCATGGAGATGGAGCTGGAGGACGAGTGAGCGGGCGCGTTTTTCAGCGGCTATGAACCGTGCGCGGGACTTGCGCGCCGCTTCGCCCCGAACGGCCGTGAACCGCGCGCAGAGAACTGTCCGCCGGAAACGCTTCCGCGCAAATCGCGCCGCAGAATTCTGCATCGCATCGGCCGCGAACCGCGCAGGGAGAGCCGCCCGCCGGAAACGCTTCCGCGCAAATCGCGCCGCAGAATTCTGCATCGCATCGGCCGCGAACCGCGCGGGGAGAGCTGCCCGCCGGAAACGCTTCCGCGTGTCCCCGCGCACAAAAAAACCGCACCCCCACGCGAAGAAGGGATGCGGCGCGCTCAGATCTGCCTGAGATCCATGCAGTTTTTAAGCGCGGGACTCCTGTCGCCGACGTACCAGCAGTCGCAGTGATCGCCGCCCAGCGCTTCGGTCTGCGTGCGGATGAGCCGCGCGTGCATGACCTCCGCCAGCAGGTGATCCGTCCGACAGAGGTAGGGCAGGAGCTGCTCGCAGCCGTGCGCTCTGGCGTGGCGGGCGATGGGGCAGCCGACCAGATGGAAGCAGAAGCCCTCCGTGCGGTGGTCGGGGTTGAGCACGACCTGCCAGGCGTCCATCCACTCGCCTTTGGCCTGATGCGCGCGAAGCTCTTTGATATAGCGGACGTAGATTTTCTCGAACAGGCGGTAGATCCACCGGCATTTGTTGCCGTCGATGAACCTGCCGAGGAAGCTCATGCGCTCTGCGGCGCGGCGCTTGATTTCGAGCAGCACTTCGCCGTCCAGCCGATGGCCGCTCGCCTCGTAAAAGGAGACGATCGTGAACCAGTCCAGCCTGTTGCGCGCCATCATGTTCCGGCCCAGATCGGGCAGCTCCTTCAGAAAGCCGCGGTAATAGGCTTCGGCGCGCCGGAGAATCTGATCGGCCTCGTCGGGATAGCGCTCCCTGCAATAGCGCTCGCAGGGCCGCGCGTAGGCGGAGGCGGAATAGGCGCGTTTCATGATTGCTTCACCGCCCCTTATTTGCGCCCGACGATCATGCCGGACGCGCCCAGCATCATCATCGCCGCGCGGCCCTTCGAGCCGAAGATCGGCGCGGCGGTCGAGATGTATTCGACTTTTTCAAAGCCCACGTCCCGCAGCTTCTGCGCGAAGGCGTTCATGTCGCCGTACATCTGCGGTTTCATGACGTCGTGCAGCACGAACACGCCGCCCTTCTTGAGCACCCGCAGGCTCTCCAGCAGCAGCGCGTGCTTGTCCGCGCCCATGATGTTGTGGTAGACGTAGTTGCTGATGACCGCGTCGAAGCGGCCGTCCGGATAGTCCAGCCTGTTCGCGTCGCCATGGACGAACGTGCAGCGCGCGCCCACGCCCTCGCTCTTCGCGTTCTTCTCGCACACGGCCTTCGAGTAGTTGTACATCGCGCCCCAGAAATCCAGCCCCACGACGTGCGCCTTCGGCCATGTCAGCGCCGCGCGGACGGTCATCGCGCCCGAGCCGCAGCCCACCTCGAGCAGCTCGCCCTCGCCGCTGAAGTCGAGATTGCTGAGGAGGAGCTGATGGACGCGCTCCATCATGCCGCCCTTGCCGAAGGCGTACTGGCGGCGTATCCATGTGATCCAGATCAGCACCGCGACGAGAATCACGGCGGCGATCGTGAACACCGCCCCCAGCGCGGCGATGCGGAACACGGTAAACGACAGCACGGCCAGCGCCGCCGCGATGAGCGTCAGAGAGCCGAAGAGATAGAACACGGGATTGGACATCCAACTGCCGTAATCCTCGCCGTGCGTGCCGACTTTGATCTGCGCCTGCGTTTTGTTGATGCTTTTGAGCATATGAGCAACATCCTTCCTGCTATAGCTTTTTTAGAATATCAGCGCGATAAGCCCGCCCGCGACGGCCGCGCCCGCGCCCCAGACGAGCGCGAGGACGGCGCGCTTTTTGAGCGCCTGCCCCCAGCTCTGAACAAACGGCACGTCCTCCAGCCCCGGCAGCACCCAGAAGCGGCTGTGGCCGACCCACAGCCTGTCGATCACAACGCCGTCGTAGACGTTCATGACCTCGAGGAAGAGAAGCGCCTGAAGGTAGGCCGCGCCGAACGAGGAGACGCCGTTCCACGCGCCGATGATCAGCACCAGCGCGGCGAGCATCACGATATAGAACGCCGCCATGAAGCGCCTGCCCTTTCGGTCGATCGTTTCGCGGTCGCTCAGGCCGAGCGCAACGGCGCGCTCCTGAAACGATTTGGGATAAAAGTACAGCCCGTTCACCGCGCCGCCGAGCACGGCGAGCTTCACCATCGCGGTAAAGAGCAGGCAGTACAGCGCCAGCTGAAGCACGATCATCGCTCTTTGTCCTCCTTCAGTCTGCGCATCAGGCGGTATAGGAAATTCCCAGCGCCGTACACATAAGGGCGTACAGCCCCACGAGCGCGCCCGGCAGACAGAACCATGCGCTGACCTTACTCACAGCCAGCGCCAGCGCGCAGAAAACCGCCCAGAAGGAATAGCGGGAGACGAACTCGATTCCCTGCGCGGCGCGCGCGCGCCTGAGCGCCTCCACCTCCGCGCCGCTCTTTCCGCGCAGATAGCACACGCGGCAGACGTATTGATCCGGCCGGCAGGGCTCGAACGTCCAGAAGCCCTCCACGAGCCGCGCCGCCGCCCAGCCCTCATGGCACATTCGGGCCATATAGGCTTCGTCCCGCCGGTGATGCGATACGGCTCGATGAAGCGTTTGCAATCGCATCGGCCTCCCCTTTGCGAAAAACGCGCATCGGGCGCTCCTGAAGCGGCGGCCATGGGGTCAGCGCGCTTTCTTCTTATACCCGCAGTCGCAGTACGGCCCGCCGGAGGCCAGCGTGTACTGCCGCACGAAGTCGGCCGCGCCGCCGGCCTCGCTCATGGTGTAGTCGAGATGGCACAGCGCGGGCGTGAGGTCGTACAGCCCCAGCTTTTTCATCAGAACGCAGATGCCGCACTTTGTAAAGCGCCCCTCGTAGCCGCTGCCGTCGGGATACTCGATGTAGTCCATGTTCCACGAGTACGGATTGCGGTCGGCGGCCCGCAGCGCGGCGGCGGCCTTCATGCCGGCGACGTCCTTCTCGCTGAACTTGCCTTTTCCGCTCTTTCGGCAGAACCAGCGCATGGGCCTGGTCATCATGGCGCGGGCGTAGTAGTCGGTCAGGCGCGCCACGTCCGGCCGCTCCGGCATGGACAGTATGAACGCGCCCAGCAGGGCGCAGTTGACGATGTTCATCTGGAAGCGGTCGCCCTTTTCAAACGGCGGCAGCTCCCGGATGATCGCCCTGTATTTCGGCCTGGCCCTGCGCGCGACGGCTTTGGCCGCGTCCGCGTCGCAGCCGAATACTTCGCTTAACTGCCTTCGGAACGATCCCGAAAACAGCGCCCACATGCCCATGGGCATTCCCATATACTTCATGCCGTCCTCTCCTCTCCGGCGGGCTTGACCAGCACCGCCACGGCGCAGGGGATGCGCCCCTTGCACAGCGCATAGTGCGCGTTCATATAGCCCGCCGCCGCGAAGAAGCGTTTGTAGCTTTCGAGCGTGAATTCGCGCTTGAAGTCCGCGCCCGCCCTGCCGATCGCGCCGGAAACGCCGTTGGTCGTCCCCCTGTCGGTCTGGTTCATGTAGGTGGGGATGATGATGCGCCCGCCCGGCCTGCACACGCGGTTCAGCTCGCGCAGCGCCCGCGTCGGCTCGTCCAGCAGATGGATGACGTTCGCGGCCACAACCGCGTCGAAGCGGCTGTCGGGATAGCGCAGGTTCAGTATGTCGGCCTGCGCGAAGGTCACGTTGCCGAGACGGGCGTATTTTTTCCGCGCGCGCCTGAGCATATTGGCGGAAAAGTCGGTCGCGATCAGCGATTTGCACTTTCTCGCGATCACGCCGCTCAATAGCCCCGTGCCGCAGGCGCATTCGAGCACCTCGTCGGCCGGTTCGATCAGCTTTTCCACCTCCGCGCACAGCGCCTGATTGGCGCGGCGGTTGACGACGTTGGCGAACAGATCGTATATCCAGGCGACGTTATCCCAGAACATGAGCGTTTCCCTCCTGCCGCATGGGCGGCGCGTTCAGCGCGTCGGTCTCGATCAGCGTCCTCAGCATGCCCGCAAAGCCCTTCGGGTTGCGGATCTGATGCTGCATGTGGTTGCAGCCCTCGAACACGGGGAAGCGCGCGTGCGGATAGGCCGCCATGACCGCGCTTCGATACTTCATGTGCTCCTCTATGCTGCCGAACTCGAAGCAGGTATGCCTTTGCAAATCCTCCGGCAGCGGCGGGAAGGGCCTGTCCTCCAGACTGTCCGAGAGCTGGCGGCGCAGATTGCGGTATTTAAGCGCCCTGCCCGCAGCGATGAAGCAGGGCCTGATCGCGTCGTCGTCGCACCACATGATCTTCTTGAGCGTGCCGCCCTTCGACCAGTACAGGCTTTTGATCGCCAGATAGAGGAAGGGAGTCATGACGCGCCGTGCCGCCCCTCCCGAAAGGATTGTCATGAATTATCGTTAAAGCGAACTAACCAATGGCCGATAAAAAACTGCCCTCTGCGGCAGCCGGAAATGGGAAATCTGTTATTCGCCTTTATTTTATCACTGTTGGCGCGGCAAATCAATAGAAAATGCTTCAAAAGCTATCTTAAATTATTGAAACGCGGCGCGTTTTAGGCGGGCGGCGGTTATCTCATGTCCGCTCATCCTCATCCGTCGCATTCAAAAGAACCGTCCAGCCGCCCATGTGATAGCGCATCAGCGAGCGCATGGCACGCTTCGCCGCGTCTCTTTCATAGCCGTTCTGTACGATTTTCCGGTAGCCGTAGAGCTGCGCGCCGATGAGCAGACTCAGCAGCTCCGTGTCAAAGCGCTTTGCATCCAGCGCCTGAAAGAACGCCGCGCTCTCGGCCACCTTCCGCGCGACGATCTGATCGAAGCAGCCCGCAAGACTGCTGCCCTCGCTCTTGCACAGCAGCAGCACCGCGTCGTCATAGTGATCGAATATCAGGCTGAGTATGGCGTCGGATTCCATCCTCATGGATTTTTCCATGAAGGCGAGCCGCTCGGAGGGCGGGTACTGCCAGTATTCCGTCTTTGTGGCCTGAAAAACGCCCTCGATTTCGCTGAGGAACGGCGTGAGCAGGGCGCGCAGCAGCGCGTCCTTCGTCTTATAGCGAATCTGAATCGCCCCGACCGTCGCGCCGGCGCGTTCGGCGATTGGCCGCAGAGACGCGCCCTGATAGCCCTTCTCCAGAAACTCGGCGCGCGCGGCTGCAATGATCTTTTCGTCCAGCGCGGGATTTCGGCGAGCCATGAACCAACCTCCCTTACAAATTAAATACGCTGTAATCAAATACGGTGTAATTATACGCCGCACGCGCGTCCGTCAACCCCAAGATCGGCGGCGGGCGCAAATTTTGCAAAGCGCGGCGCTTGATGGACGGGGCGCGGGATGTTATAATAGGGCAATAAGATGAAATGGAGGAGGAAGGCCTTATGCAATACAATCGCGTCGTCACGCTGAAGAGCGGCGAAAGCTGCCGACTGAGGAACGCCGTGGAAAGCGACGCTCAGGCCGTGCTGGATATTTTCAATCAGACGCACGCCGAGACCGACTATCTGCTCACCTACCCGGATGAGAATACCTTCGACGCGGCGCAGGAAGGCCGCTTTTTGAAGGCGCAGGCCGAGAGCGCCAATGAAATCGAGATCGTCGCCGAGGTGGACGGCGAAATCGCGGGCACGGCGGGCATTGAAGCGGTCGGCGCGAAATGCAAGCTGCGGCACCGCGCGGACTTCGGCATTGCCATCGCGCGGAAATTCTGGGGGCGGGGGATCGGTCGCGCGCTGACCGAGGCCTGCATAGAGTGCGCGCGGCGGGCGGGCTATGAGCAGCTCGAGCTGACCGTCGTCGCGGACAACGCGCGCGCCGCCGCGCTGTACGAGCGGCTGGGCTTCGTGGAGTACGGCAGAAATCCCCGCGGGTTCAAGTCGCGCGCGGCGGGGTATCAGGCGCTTGTTTACATGCGGCTGGAGCTGTGAGGAGGAGGACTCTGTAATATGAAGGAAAATCGGAAGCTGCTCAAGGAAGTGCTGCGGGATATTCGCAAGGACATGACCGACGAGGAGGTGCTCTCGCTGCTGGCCGACAGCCGCGTGTCGGTCAGTCCCACGGAGGAGAAGGGAAAATACACGCTCGGCCAGCGGGCGGCGGACGCGATCGCGAAGTTTGCGGGCAGTTGGGCGTTCATCTTCTCGTTCACCGGCGTTCTGATCCTGTGGATGATCGTCAACGCCGTGCTGGCCAGTCGGGCGTTCGACCCGTATCCGTTCATACTGCTGAATCTGGTGCTGTCCTGCGTAGCGGCCATTCAGGCGCCGCTGATCATGATGAGCCAGAACCGGCAGGAGGAAAAGGATCGCCGCCGCGCCGAGAACGACTACAGGGTCAATCTGAAAACCGAGATCATGATCGAGGATCTCTACGACAAGGTGAACGCCATCCTCGCCAAACAGTCGGCGCTGGAGAAGCGGCTCATGCAGGAGGACGGGGACGCGCCGGACAGGCGTTGATGGCGATTATTCGCGTCTCCGGCGGGAACACGGCCTTTTCATCGCTCCTGCCGCGCGTCGTTTTTAATATTCCTGATCTTCCTTGCGGGCACGCCCCTGTTCACGACAACTCCGGCGGAGATCAGCGCCTGCGGGCGATCTGCCGGTAGGCGATTTCCAGCATGCCGATGTTCAGCGCCGCGAAAATCAGCAGATAGGCGGGCATGATTCCGATGCCGGCGCGCTGCTGGAGCTGCCCGAAGAGCATGGGCATGAACGTGCTGCCGATATAGGCTGAGGCCATCTGCATTCCGATGACCGACGCGCTGTACCTTTTGCCAAAGTTGAAGGGAGCCATATGCTGTATGGCGGGGTAAATCGGCCCCATGCCCGTGCCGACGACCACAAACCCGATCGCCGCGACGATATGCGTCCTGACCGGCAGGCTGACCAGCAGGACGCCGAGCAGCTCCACGGCAATGCCGATGCGGATCAGCCGCCTGTCGCCCAGCCTGTTGGAGATGAAGCCGGCGATCAGCCTGCCCAGCATCAGCCCGCCGAAGATCAGCGAGCCGAAGGCGGCGACGGTTTCCGCGCTCAGGCCGGGGCGGGCGCCCGCAAAATAGCTGGGGGTCCACAGAAAGCAGGTGGCCTCTCCGGAGCAGTACGCAAAGAAGGCGATCAGCGTCAGCACCACGCCGGGCGCCTTCAGCGTTTCGCCAATGCCGGCGTCGCCGCCGCTTTCCTCCTCCGAGCGGCCCTCGTTCTGCTTCCACAGCGGCAGAGACAGCACGCACACCAGCAGTATGCCCAGCTGGATACAGGCCGTCCAGCGATAGCCTTCGTTCCATCGGGCGAGCTTCAGCGCCAGCGACATGATGGAGGGGCTGATCACCGCGCCCACGCCGTAGAAGCAGTGCAGGAAATTCATCACAGAGGAGGGATAGTGGTTCGCCACATAGTGGTTGACCGACGCGTCGATGCAGCCCGCGCCGAGACCGTAGGGGACGGCGGCCAGAAACAGCATCCAGTACCGGCCGGAAAACGAGAAGCCGAGCAGCCCCAGCACCGTCAGGCCGATGGACGCGATCACGATCCATTTCGTCTGGAATTTGCGGATCATCCGGGGACTGAGCAGCGCGGAAATCACCGTCATGCAGGAGATCGTCATGGACACGAATCCGGCATAGGACGAGGGCACGCCGAAATCGACCTGCATCGTCGGCCAGCCGGAACCCAGCAGGGAATCCGGAAGCCCCAGGCTGATGAAAATGAGATAGATAACCGCCAGCAGCAAAGAACCCATTGCGCATCCTCCTCGCGTCTTTCCACTTTTTGTGGGTGACACATAGGATTATAGCGCATATTTTCAGCCGTGTACAGCGCTAAATCCGCGCATTGACCGCAAATTTTCTCAACGCCCTTTTCGGCGGCGCTCTTTGACGCGCAACAAAAAAACGCCCGCCGCGCTCTTCCAGTGAGAGACGCGGCGGGCGCTGCGTATGCCTTTTGTTATTCGATAGGCGCAACGACGTCGAACAGATCGACGCGCTCGACGCTCAGCTTGTTGTCCTGATCGACGCGCAGGGTCAGCGTGCGCATCTCGATGGGCTTTTCCTCCCAGGCGCGGCCATAGGAGAACGTCAGCTCAACGGTGTCGGCGGTCTGCTTCAGGCCGCGGAAGCTGGCGACATAGGTGCCGCCCACGCCGACCTGATCGGCGGCGGCTTCGTCCGCGATGTATTCGCTGGTGATCAGCTCGACGGCGTTTTCGTCGGTCGAGGTGAACGTCCACTCATAGCCGGTCGTGGCGTTGGCGCTCAGCCGCACGGTCAGCACGCCGGTCTCCGGCTCGATTTCATACCAGTCGGCGCTGGGGTCCTGATTCAGCGCGGATTCGACGAACATTTCGCCGCTCTCGTTGACGAACAGCTCCAGCACGCGGGTTTTGAGCGCTTCGCCGCCGTCGTTCACATAGCGGAAGATCAGGCTGACCGTGCCGGCCTGATCCAGCGTGGCGGTGTAAGCGGCGGTGTAAGCGCCGTCATCGGCGGTCGATTCGCTCTTGACCTCCATCATTTCGGGCACGGAGATCTCGCTGACCCACTTATAGCCCTCGGTATCGGCGGGCAGCGTCACGGCGACGGAATAGCCGTCCTCGCCCATCTCGTACCAGGGCGCGTCGGCGGCCTCGACGGCGCTGCCGTCCGCGGGCGTATCCTCGGCCAGCGCGGCCGTGCAGCCCAGCGACAGAATCAGCACGAGCAGTATGGACAGTATCTTTTTCATAGTTGTTTTCCTCCTTGAGCGATGAATGTGCTTTAACGGATAGTCCTGCTTCAGAATCGTTTCCCTTTCCTGAAACATCCATTTAGACGCAGGCATATTTTCGTTTGTTGCGGCGGCTGCGTAAAAAAAGCGCCGGATGCTGCGATACATCCGGCGCGCAATGCGGTTTGTCAGCCGACCTCGGGGGCGCTGGCCTCGACGGTCACGCTCTGCTCCTGAAGCTCCTTCTCGGCGATGAGATCCTCGATGCTCTCCTTGGTACGCATCAGGTCCTCGACGGACATGGTTTCAAAGCCGGCGGTCGGGGTCTTGACCTTCACGCCGTGGCGGCGCATGAAGGCGTCCACCTTTTCCTCGTTGCACTTGTAGGCATAGAAGCCGACGGCGCTCACGCCCACGCCGATCAGTATGCCCTTCACCAGGGGATTCGCGTTGAGATTGAACATGGTTTTTTCCTCCTTTAATGAATCGATGATGCGGTTTTATCGAATGATTATCCCTTGCGGGCCATCATTTCAACGCTGCGGCGCAGCATATGTCCGGCGAATGTGGCCTGACTTTCGCCCGAGCGCATGGGGGTCAGCGTGACGCGCTGACCGGCGCGGCTGACCAGATAGGCCTGTTCGCGCGGGCCGCGGGGGATCAGGTGCCGGCCGAATGTCAGGATCCAGGCCAGCATACTGGCGCGCGTGCCGTTGGGCTTGCCCAGCGAGTTGACCAGATAGAACATCGACATGACCTCGGGGTCGAAGCTGCCGCGCACATGAAGCTCCTGATAGCCGTGCTCGACGACGGCGGCCAGCGTCGTGCCGGCCGACAGCCAGCGCGTGAACGCCTGAAGCGGCGACGCGGTGAGCGACATGGCGCCGTCCAGCGCGATGCACCCCAGCGCCAGATAGCCGCTCGGGGCCATGGAGAAGCCCTCCTCCTCGCAGCGCTTGACGTGCAGCAGGCTGGTCCTGGCCTGGCTGACGTAAATCGCGCCGATGCGGATGATGAGCTGCTCCTCGGAGATCGCGCCGCTGTCATAGCGGCAGGTCAGCGTGCGGATGCGCGGGTTGTAGCGGCTCTCCAGCACGCCGGGGATCCGCGCAAGCAGCGCCTCGTTGGGCACGGGCATTTCGAACAGCACGCGGATGCGGCCGGGAATGGCCGAGAGCACATCCAGATGCAGCGCGTCTTTTTCATTGCGCATGGACAAATATCATCTCTCCTTCGGGGACATGAACAGCAGCCTGAGCGAATTGGCGACGACCAGGATCGTCGAGGCGTTGTGCATGAGCGCGCTCATCATGACGGAAATGTTGCTGGCCGCGCCCAGAATCAGGCCGACCGTGTTGATGCCGATGACCATCGCGAAGTTCTGATGCACGATGTTCATCGTCGCGCGGGACAGGCGGCGCAGGCCGGGGATCATCATGGGGTCGTCGCGGTTGATGACCACGTCGCTGGTCTCCATGGCGATGTCGGTCGACTTGCTGCCCAGCGAGATGCCCACGTCGGCGTAGGCGAGCGCGGGCGCGTCGTTGATGCCGTCGCCGACCATGACCACGCCGTTGCCCTGCGTCTGGAGCTTGAGCACCGCCTCGGCCTTCTGCTCGGGCAGCAGCTGCGCGCGGTATCCGTCCGCGCCCACCAGCTCGGCGACGGCGCGCGCCTGCGCGTCCATGTCGCCGGTCAGCATTTCGATGTCGCCCACGCCGTCGTAGCGCAGGCTGTTGATGGCGCGGCGCACGTTTTCGCGCGGGTTGTCCATCGCGAACAGCACGGCTACGATGCGGTCGTCCACGCCCACATAGTTCGGGATGGCGCCGCCGCCGTCGGGCAGCGATGCGCCGGTCTTTACGCCGTTTTCAGTCATGTATTTGAGATTGCCCACGCGCACGGTGCGGCCGTCCACGTTGGTGCGGCTGCCGCGCGACACCTCGGTGATCACCTCGTCGTGCGCGGGAATCGCGAGCTTCATGCCGCGGCCATAGGAGAGTATGGCGCTCGCCAGCGGATGCGTGCTGGTTTCCTCGGCGGCCATGGCCAGCGCGACGATTTCGCGCTCGTCCATGTCGCTGACCAGCGTGCGCATCGAGACGACGCGCGGCTTGCCCTCGGTGATCGTGCCGGTCTTGTCCAGCAGCACGGTGTTCGCGCCGCTCATCTGCTCGATGAACGTGCCGCCCTTGATCAGCACGCCCTGACGCACGGCCGCGTTGATGGCCGCGGAGAACGCCGTGGCGGTGGACAGCTTGATGCCGCACGAGTAGTCGATGACCAGCATCTTGAGCGCCTTCTGCGGATTGCGCGTGACCAGCCACACCGCTGCGCAGAGCAGGAAGTTGAGCGGCACGAGATAGTTCGAGAAGCGGTCGGCATAGCGCTGTATGGGCGCTTTTTTCAGCTCGCTGGCCTCGACCATGCCCACGATGCGGGAGACGACCGTCTGATCGCCCACCTTGTCCGCGCGCACATGGATGTTGCCGGTCTTGACGACAGTGCCGGCAAACACATTCGCGCCCTCGCGCTTTTCGGCGGGTACGAACTCGCCGGTGATGGCGCTCTGGTCGATCACGGCGCTGCCCGATACGACCGTGCCGTCGACGCTGATCTTTTCGCCCGTGTGGACGGCGATCACGTCGCCCGCGGCGATCTGCGAGATGGGGGTGCGGACGGGCTTGCCGTCCGAAGCGAGCTTCCACACGTCGCCGTCGTCGGCCGAGAGCATCTTCTTGATCGAGGAGCGGGTGCGCTCGATGGTGTAGGAGGTCATCAGCTCGGCCATGTCGGAGAGCGCGAGGATCATCAGCGCGGAATGCGCGTTGCCCAGCAGGAGACTTGCGACGATCGAGGTGACCGTCAGGAAATCGGCGTTGGGGCGCATATCGGCCTTCAGGCCGTCCCACGCGCCGCGGGCCATCGGCGCGGTCAGTCCCAGCGAGGCGAGGGCCTCGAGCGAGGTGAAGTTGGCCGCCCAGCCGCCCAGCAGCGGCCGCGTGAAGAGCGTGTTGCCCAGAAGCAGCGCGCCGGCGTTGACGGCCAGCCGCTTGACGAGCCGCTTTGTGGTCATCGGCGTTTCGGCGGGCGCGTCCTTCGAGGCGGCGTGGCGCGCGCGCATGGCGGGCATGGAGTAGCGCGCCAGCACCAGATCGGCCTGCTCGGTGATCTCATAGGAGTCGAGCGCCGCCATGTCGTATTCCAGCAGGATCGTGCCGGTCACGGGCGTCACGGTGGCGCGGCGCACGCCGGCGATTTCGACCAGCGCCTGCGCAATTTCAAGGCGCTGCTCAAAGAGATATTTCAGTCCGTCGGCCGACAGACGGATGCGGCCGGGCAGATTGCTGACCGGATGAGCCTTCATCCAGTCCTTCGTGTTTTCCTTCGTCAGCATAATATCGCCTCTTCCTGAGGATTAGTTAATAGGAAGATAGCCCTTCAGGCGGTTTCTCATGAGCTGCTCGATGCGTTTTTCGTCGCACGGCCGCCAGTTCTGCTCGGCGGCCAGCTCCAGCCCCACGTCGGACACAATGCCGATCCACTTCATGATCTGGCGGGAGGAGGTGACGGACGGGTCGTAGAGTATGAGCGCCGTGCCGATGCGCGCGTTTAATTGCACGTCGATCACGCCGCCGGGCATGTCGAGCGCGTCCTTCACATAGTGCAGATAGGGCAGCGCCTCGGGCGGCAGCAGATTGTATTTGCGGAAGCCGAGCCGGAGCCGGCCGGGCAGGTCGCATTCAATTTCAGGGGTCAGATAGCCCTTGATCAGGCGTTTTTGCAGCGCGTTCATGGCGTGGTATTCCTCCCGAACAGGCTCGCGGCCCACCACAGGAGCGTCATCGCGCCCGGCACGCCCCATCCGCATCGGGACAGGCTGCGCAGGCCCGCAGCGCCCATGGAGAGCGCTGCCAGCGTTTTCGCGTTCAGCACGCCGCCGGTCAGCGTCATGACGCTCTCGTCCACGGCGCGCACAAGCGCCCTGATTCCGCTCTCGGCCAGGCAGGGCGCGCCCGATTTGATGCGCTCCTCAAGTCCCATCAGGCGGATGATCGCGCCCTCGAGCACGGCGGCTTCGACCTGCGTTTCGTCATAGCAGACCAGCAGCGAGGCGATGCGCGGCTCGATGTGAACGTTCCGCACCACGCCCGTGGCCGTCAGCTGGCGCTTCATGTCCTCGGCACGCGCGCTGTCCTCGCGCAGGGCGGGGATGGTCAGGCGCATCCGGCCGGGCAGGCTGGAGAGCACCTCGACGACGCCGCGGAACGACGGCAGCTTCATGAGATTGTGTCCTTGCGGCTTTGAAAGGGAGGCGGCAGCCGTTCCCGCAGCCAGGAGCGCCCACCAATATGTGCTCCGCATAATAAAACCCTCCTTACATAATCCGGCGGAAAGGGCATGGCGGATGTCCTTTCACGGCATTTAATATATCACAATGTGTGTTAGAGGTCAATAACTCGCATGTTAAAACCTTGAATTGTCAAGTCAAGTGCAACACCGAACCATAAAAGACTTCCGCCGGTGATTTCCAGCCAAGACACTTTCTT
>CAKTXR010000044.1 GCA_934631025.1 uncultured Clostridia bacterium | reverse complement strand
TCGCCGTTTGAAGTATACGAAAAGCGCTTCTATGGCCGCAGCGTCGATCATATCGACGTGGATATGAAGCTGGGCGAAACGAAAATGTGGTGCCTGACCGGCGAGTGCTGACAGCTCAAAAGGCAGCGAATCCTCCGCACCGTTGCGCGCGGGGGATTCACTTTTTTTGTGTTTCCAAATCTTTCCGCGTGGTCGAAACCGTCTTCGGAAAGCGCGCCGCGGGACATCCGCCGCCGAACAGGCCTTCGCACGAAGCTGTCCGGCGGCGGTTTGCTTTGCCGCGCGCATCGGAAGGGCGGAATCATAAAGAGGCGCAGTCAGGCCGGCTTTGGCCGTGCCGCGCTGCGGTTAGAAGGCTTTAGAGGCGTTTTTCCGCTTTTTTCCAAGCAAAAAAGGGCTGTTTTGCAAATAATGTGGCGCTTTTGAAATTTTGTGTGAATTGACAGTGGCGAAAAAGGGTGCTATAGTAAGCCCGTGTTAAGCATTTTGCAAGAAAAGCGAGCGCGCCGGGCAATGCGCCGGGCGGCCGCCGCCGAACAGGAGGCTATCGTTTATGTCGCAGAGCGTTGCGCGTGCGGGAAAGAAGAAGAGGATTTCCCGATCCGATCTGATCGAGAATATCAAGCTGTATCTGCTGGCTTCTCCGGTTTTGATCCACATCTTCATTTTCTGCTATATTCCGATGTACGGCGTGCTGATCGCCTTTCAGGATTATCATCCGGGCGACAAGCTGTGCTCCCTCACGCAGAGCCACTGGGTTGGATTGAAGCACTTCATCAATTTTGTGACAGACCCCTATTTCAGCCGGCTGATCGGCAACACGGTGTGGCTGAACATACTCTGCCTTGTGTTTGGCTTTGCCGCGCCGATCATATTCGCGCTGATGCTCAACGAGATCACCTGCAGCTGGTATAAGAAGTTTGTGCAGACGGCCAGCTACATGCCGCATTTCATATCGTCGGTCATTGTCGTCGGCATGGTGTTTACGTTTGTCAACGGTGAGGGCATCGTCAATGACTTTCTGGCGCTGTTCGGCGTGCAGAGGAGCTCGCTTCTGGTGGAACCCAAGGCGTTCCCGGCGATATTCGTCACGACGTCGGTGTGGAAGAGCTTCGGCTGGGGAAGCATACTGTATCTTTCCAATATAACGTCGATCGATCCGGGTCTGTATGAGTCCGCCCGTCTGGACGGCGCAAACCGCGGCCAGCGCATGTGGTACATCACGCTCCCGCATCTGAAGAACCTCATACTGATTCAGCTGATATTCTCGGTGGGCGGTCTGCTCAGCTCCAGCACGGATCTGATACTGCTTTTGTACAATCCGGCGATTTACAGCACGTCGGACGTCATCGGCACCTATGTGTACCGCCTCGGCATAGAGGGCGGCAAGTTCAGCCAGACGACGGCCATCAACCTGTTCGTGACGGTCATCAACTTCGCGCTGCTGTTTATCTGCAACAAGATCACCACCAGGGTTGCCGATTATGGCCTGTGGTAAACCGATTTGGGGCATGAGGAGGCCAATGCAATGAGTCAAATGGTCAAGAGCAAACGAAATGCAAACCGCATCCGGGAAGGCTCGCGGACGGTGACGTTCCTGATATACGCCTTCATCACGTTTCTGTGTTTCATTACGATCTATCCCATGTATTTCTGCGTCATAAAGTCTATCAGCGATCCGCTGCTGTCGCTCAAGCAGCCGGTGACGTTCTGGCCCGCCGGATTCTATCTGGGGCTGTACAAGCCGATCGTGACCAACATGGATATGTGGCGCTCCTATGCGTACACGATATTCTACACGATATCGGGCACGGTGCTGATGCTGATCACGAGCGTTCTGGGCGCTTATCCGCTGGTGAGCAAAAAGCTGCGCGGCCGCAAGCTGATCGTCGCCTATCTGCTCATACCGATGTATTTCAGCGGCGGCCTCATCCCGAGCTACATGAACAACATCCGCCTGGGGCTGTACAACAACGTCTGGGTCATGATTATTCCCGGCGCGGTCGGCATATGGAACATCATACTGGTGCGCACCTACTTCAGCACCAGCGTGCCGAACGAGCTGGTTGAGTCGGCCGAAATCGACGGCGCGGGCTGCATGACGATTCTTGCCAAGATCTATGTGCCGCTTTCCAAGCCGGTGCTGGCGGTCATTGCCATCTACACAATCGTGGGCAAGTGGAACGACTGGTTCACCGCCATGGTCTATCTGCGCAAAACGTCGATTCAGCCGCTGCAGATGTACTTAAAGCGCCTGCTGGTTTCGCAGACTGTGGATATCAGCAAGATGATGACGCAGGAGAACATCGCCGAGGCCATACGGCAGTCGGTGAGCGCGCAGCAGATGAAATACGCGCTGATCGTGTTCGTCACGCTGCCGATCATACTGGTTTACCCCATGTTTCAGAAGTACTTCGTCAAGGGCATCATGCTGGGTTCCCTGAAGGGCTAGTCCGTAAAACGGAGTGTTCTTCCGCGGGAGGAGCACACGAAATATAAAGGAGAGATGGTCATGAAGAAACTCTGGATCAAGGCTCTGGCAATGGCACTGGCAACGGTTCTGTGTCTGGCGGCCTGCCCGCTGACTGCGGCGCCGGCGACGGCTGAGGGCGAAGTTCACAAGTTGCGCCTGATGGGCGTCTCGCCCGACAACGACTACTTCAAGTTCGACGAACGCGAAGAATTCCCGGCCTGGAAGCAGTGGGAAGACGCCCTCAAGGAGCGGGGCATCGAACTGACCTATGATCTGGTCGCTCGCGATCAGTATTCCGTCATGCTGCAGACCATGTTCGCCACCATGAACGACATGCCCGACATCGTCTTCCTGAGCGGCATGGACGACGCCTCGGCGCTGTCGCTGGCCAACAACGGCCTGATCATCGACATCAACGCGGCGATTTCCCAGTACAGCGACGGCAGCATCGAGGCCACCATCGCCGAGAAGGCGCCCTTCTACGGCAAGGCGGCCACCGCGCCGGACGGCAAGCGCTACTGGCTGACCAACGTCCAGAACCTCCAGTATCTGCCCGACGTCAAAAATCGCGACGTGAAGATCGACTGCCCCTACGTCATCGGCAATGCGATCCGCAAGGACTGGCTGGACAAGTACAATCTGGAAATGCCCAAGACGCTGGACGAGTATGTGAACGCGCTCAAGACCTTCCGTGACAACGACGCCAACGGAAACGGCAAGAACGACGAAATTCTCATGTTCGATCCCTACTCCTACAACTTCTACAGCGGCATCGCGCAGTGGTTCGGCCTGCCGCCGGCTCTGCTGAGCGTTCCGATCGGCATCGATATGTACAGCGACACCGTGGTCTGCGCGTGGGATCAGCCCGGCTGCAAGGCGTATTTCGAGTTCATGCGCCGTCTGGTTGAGGCCGGCGTGTTCGACACCTCGATGATCGGCGCCTCCGACGAGCAGTGCAACCAGGCGATCGCCGAGAACCGCGTCTCCGCCCTGCGCAACTACTCCACCGGCCTGGCCTGGGAGCAGATGATCAATCAGGATCCGAACGGCACCGAGCTGTATCTGATCGTGCCGCCGATCCAGACCTCCGAGGACATTCCCGCCTACTCTTTCTATGAGCCGGCCCGCATGGAGTGGGAAAAGTACGCCATCACCAGCGCCTGCAAGGACGTTGAGGGCGCGATCAAGCTGCTCGACTTCTGCTTCTCCGAGGAAGGCAACCACGTCCTGACTCAGGGCGTCGAGGGCATCGACTACAAGGAAGCCGACGATCCGACCAACCCCGAAACCAACTACTACCTCTGCGCCGACGGCACATTCCGTCACACCAGTGAAAAGACCGCAGAAACGCCCGCGATGAGCAATCAGGAGAAGTACGAAAACCGCCGCGGCTTCGGCGCGGCCAAGTGGCTGGGCGACGTCGTGCTGCCCCGTCTGCAGTTTGGTGTGACCTTCTTCACCAGCACTGATGTGCGCGGCGCTCAGAAGGAAGCGCAGCAGGTTGAGCTGATGCAGAGCGAATACTACTTCCCCAGCAACTCCACCGTCTACTACGCCATCGCCACGCCCGAGGAAACCGAGATTCTCGAGAAGTACTCGGCGGCCTACACCACCGCGTCTGAAGAGCTGGCCATGCAGTTCATTCTGGGCCAGAAGTCTCTGGACGACTGGGACAAGGAGATGGAGAACCTGAAGGCTTTCGGCGCCGACGAGGTGCTCAAGGTGTATCAGGCGCGCCATCAGCGCTATCTGGACAGCGAGAACTGATCGCCGGTTAAACGCATCCCTCTGAGGCTCTATGCCTCAGAGGGCATTGCTGTCGCCTGAGTGTGTTTCAAAAATTGTATTTATCGCCATCTCTCAGATCAAAGCTCTTTGACTGAGCGCCGCGCTCCTCGCGCTTTTGTACCGCTGTCGTGCAGAATTCGTTCGAAACGCCTGGTTTCTTATGGAAAACCTGGCGGCCGAAAGAGGACTTAAGCGCCGCGCCGCGAAAAGGTCAAAGGGGGGCAGGCGTCTTCTTTTTGAAACACGCCCTGAACCGACAAAAAAGCCTCTCGTACTCGCGCCGTTCGCCTTTGAAGCGCGCGCCGGGGGCGGAGGAGGGGGAGCGTTACAGATGATGAAAAAGATACCGCCGCGCGGAGAGCATTTTTGGAAGCTGTTTCTTCCTTACTTTCTGATATTGCTCGTGACCAGCCTGTTTTCCTGCGCACTGATTTTCAACAGCCTGCGCACCGGCAGCGAACAGCTCGAGCGCGCGGAACGCGAATCCGACACGCGGGTGCTGACGCAGCAGCTGGACGCGCGCTTTCAGACCATGTACGCCGCCTGTCAGCGCATGAGCTCTCTGCGCTGGGTGTGGCGCGTCGTGGCGGATCAGCTGCCCGATGCGCTGGAGGTCAAAAACATCATCTCCGAGTTCCCTTACTATTCGGATGGAAGCACCGCGTATGACAGCGTCTGCATCGCCTTTCCGGAACAGCAGATCATCGTCAATCGCTGGGGCTGGTTTTCCTATGAGGATTTCTACCGCTTTGCGGAGGATATCCCGCAGTCGATCCGCAACTCCATCGACGCGCCGTCCAGCCTGGGCACTGTGCAGGCGGAGCCGGTGCGCATACAGGGCGCGTCCTATCTGTGGATATTGCAGACGATGAATACCGGCATGAAGCCGCGCATTCAGATCGTCTTTCTGGTGAATATCACCCGGCTGCGGCAGAGCATTGAGCGGGCGCTGCCGGACGGCGTCGCGGCGATCGACATTCTGGATGCGAACGGCAATATCGTGGTGAGCGCCGCGTCCGGGGCGGCGGCGCAGGAAAGCGCCGAGGTGTCCGCGCTGATTTCCGGCTGGCGCTATCGGCTGTATTATCCGAAGGCGCCGCGCGTGCTCACTTCGGGCGAGCTGATTGTGTTCCTGCTGCCGTTTCTGGCGGCGCTCCTGTTCGGTCCGTTTATTTCCTATGGGCTGACCAGCTTCAGCTATCGCCCCGTGAGGAAGCTGCTCAAAAAGCTGCCGGGCGGCGCATCGGACGATTACCGCGGCGAGGAATACGCCGTCATAGAGCGCTATATGGAGGATATGTCGCGCGACAACTGCGCCATGAAGCAGAAGCTGAGCGAATACCGATCCTATACGGTCAACGGGCTGCTTCAGCAGCTGCTGGCGGGCTATTTTGAAACGGACGATCCCCGCAGGCGCTTTTCCGAATGCGGCCTTGACTACGCCGCGTCGACCGCCTTTGCGGTGCTGCTGATTCCCGTAGACGCCATGGACAGCGGCGCGGCGCTGCGGCGCAATCTGGCCGTGATGCTCTTTGTCGAGCAGCTTCTTAAAAAAACGCCGCTGGACAGCAGACTGCTCCTCATGCCGCAGGACGGCATCGCCGTGATACTCTCCGACAACCAGGGCAGGCTGAACGAGGCGCTTTTGCAGGACGTGGTTTCCTATATCGAAACGGAATGCGAGCGGGTGGACGGCGATCTGCCCACAGTCTGCAGCGGCACGGTTGAGACCGGCTTTGTGGGCGTCAGCCTGTCCTATCAGCACGCCAAGGAGACGGCCAGACAGCGCCTCTTTGCCGAGTCGTCCGCGCGGGAAAACGCGTTCGAGCCGACGTACTATTATCCCACGGACTGGCAGATTCAGCTGATAAACAATCTGAAGATGGCCAAGCTGGAGCCGGCGCAGAAGATTGTCGGCGAGCTGAAAATCGAAAACGAGCGCATGCTGGTTTCGGCGGACGGCATAGCGGCGCTCTTGTACGCGCTCAGAGACACCGTCTGCCGCGTGGCCGGCGAGATGGGCATGGGCGACTGGAAAGAGCGGACGGAGGCGCAGCTGGGCGGCGATCTGGAGGATGAAGCGCCGTTCTCGTGGGAGTGGATTGACGCCGCCTGCCGCGTTCTTTGCACGCGCAGCGCCTATCAGGCGGGGACGACTGATCTGGGGCTGCATATGGTGCAGTATGTCGACACGCACTATATGGAAAGCGCCATGTCGCTCAAGGAAGTGGCGGCGCGCTTTGATACCTCGGTGACCACCGTTTCGCATCTGTTCAAGAGCGCGGCCGGGCTGAACTTTTCCAATTATCTGCTGCGGCTGCGCATGGAGCAGGCCAAGCGGCTGATGGAAAGAGAAAAGATGGAGCTTCAGAAGCTCTCCGAGGCGGTCGGCTACGACAACAAGGAATCGTTTAAGCGGGCGTTCACCCGCTACGAGGGCATTTCTCCCTATGAGTACCGCTGCAAGCTGAACGGGGAGAAGGCCAGTGAGCTGGAAGAGTGAAAAAAACTGAAAGGGAAAAACGTATGAAAGAAATCAAGCTGCCGCCGGAGGGCATATTCGTGGGATCGGGCGTCTATCCCACGGACACGGACACGCTTCTGTGCACAATGATCGGCCATTACTGCTGGCAGAGTCAGTATTTTGGCCCCATGGAAATGATCGATAAGATTATTTCGGACAATCAGGGCAATCTGGCGCAGGTATGGGGCTGCGCGCGCGGCTTTTCGCCGCGTTTGATCGACGAGTGGTTTTATGCGCTGGACGAAATCGGCATAGATATTCCCGCGCCCGACTGGGAGACGTGCAAAAACCTGACGAAAAAGGAATACGCGTCGGTTTTTGAAGAGCACAGGGATCGCTTCGGCGCGGGGCTCGTGCGCTTCATCCGCGAGGCGAAAAAGCGGGGCATATACACGGCGCTGATCTATACGGAAGCCGCGCCCGGACAGATCGCGGAAATGAGCCGGGTCGGCGGCGATTACTATCTGGGCTATGATTTCGGCGAGCGCTACAGCCACGGCCTGAACGACGCCGCGGCGGTCAAGGCCGTCGAAAACGGCGCGACGCTGACCGATCTGAGCGATCAGCTGATCGAGAGGGTTCGGGAGCACGCGGACGAGCGGCACAATGCGGGCTGGGGCTGCGTCATGGCCACCAGCAGCGATTTCGCGCTGGACTACGAGGTGCTGGGCGGCGCGGATATACCGGTTGTCGAGGACTTTGCGTTCCCCAGCCTGAACTTCTCGAGTGCGCTCTCGCGCGGACTTTACCGGCAGCACGGCCTGCCGCTGTGGGGCTCGCATCTGGCGCACGAGCATTACGCATGGCTGCCCAACAGCGATTCGCACCGCTATGATATGCTGCGCGCGTCGATGTACCTCAAGTATATGGCGGGCAGCAAGATGATCATCAACGAATCGGGCAACTGGTTCGTCGAGCACACGCTCGCGCCCGACTCGCCCAAGCTGAAGCTGCCGCAGGATGCGCGCGAGCGATTCGGCGTGATCGACTGGGGCGATGCGCGCAGAATACTGGAGGAGGATCCCGAGAGCCTTCGTCCCTATCTGGAGGAGGCGCGGCCGTATTTCCCCAGCGTCAACTATGAATCGCCCGTCTGCCGAAAGTATCGGCAGATCATATCGGATTTCTGGAATTTCGTCAAGGAGAACGGCACGCCCGAGGGGCAGCCGCAGTCGAGCGTGGCGCTGGCCAAGGGCAACAACGATCTGACCGGCGCGCGCTACAATCACGATTACGCGCTGTGCGGGCTTTACGATGTGGCGGCGAAGAATCCGAGCTGGTTCCAGGGCGCGCCGGAGCGCGGCTGGAAGATCGCCCGGGAGGTGTTTTTCCCGGAGGTGCCTGTGCTTGCGCCCTATGTGAACATCCACATCTCCGGAACGCCGCAGGGACAGGTGGACGTGGTCTCCTTCGCAAAGGATCACATCACCGCCGAGTTCCTGAACGAAAACTACAAGGCGCTCATGTTCGCCGGCTGGAACACCTGCTCCGAGGAGCAGTATGAGATTCTCAAGCAGTATGTCCATAACGGCGGCACGCTGCTGATCGCTCTGCCGCAGCTGAGCACCAACGCCACGCGCAATTTCGCCTTCGGCACGGACGAGCTGGTGCACGGCGGCGATTTCAGCGAGCTGTGCGGCGTAAAGGTCAAGGGGCGCGGCGACTGCATTTACTGGGCGATGATTCCGCCCGAATCGAACCGGCTGGGCTGCGAGTTCCCGCGCCGCTTCGGCACGCTGGGCATTCCGATGGGCGATCTGGAGATCACAGACCCCGATCTGGAAACGCTGGTGATCGACGACGAGCAGGCGCGCCCGATTGTGACGATGCACAGATACGGCAAGGGACAGTGCTGCTTCGTCAACACGTGGAGCTATCCCGGCTCTCTCGATCAGGACGAGGGCCCCGGCAGCGTGATCGGTTCCTCCGGCCTGATGGGCTATCTCTATCGCATGATCGCCAACGAAAACCGCGGCGACGTCTATATCACCGACGATCAGAAGCGGCCGGGGGCACAGTGCGACTATATCGCCTTCAGCTATTTCCCCAAGGACGGGAAGATCTGCCTGTTCAATGTGGATTTCGATCATCCGCGCACGTTCTGGCTGCATCATTTCGGCATATTTGAGCAGATCACGCTTGCGCCGGGCGAGTTCCGCATGATGCAGACCGCAAGGCGCGCCTGAGCGAACGGCCGAATATCGCCGGCGCCATGCGCGTGATCTCCCGGCGCGGCGTGCGGCCGCAATCCTGAATCAGCCCGTAAAAAAGCGAACCGTTCCAATGAGGAGCGGTTCGCTTTCTGCGTATGCGCTTATCCGATTGCGCCGCCGGGCGCGATGCCCAGACAGTATTCCACGGCGATGGCCACCAGCACGACCAGCAGCGAGATGATGAAGCCGTGCAGCATGGGCTTCGCGCCGGATTTGCACAGCTCCTTAAAGCTGGTGTTCAGGCCGATGGCGGCCAGTGCGGCGATCATCAGGAATTTGCTGACCGACTTGAGCGCGCTCGCGGCTGCGGCGGGGATCAGGCCGAGACTGCACAGCGCGGACATCGCCAGAAAGCCCAGTATGAACCACGGAAACACCGACTTCATCCGGACGTTGACCGAAACGTCGCCGCTTGCCGCCGCTTCCTTTTTCTTAAGGTGCATGCTGATGGCGGCAAACACCAGCACCGTCGGGATGATGGCCAGCGTGCGCGTGAGCTTGACCATGGTGGCGAAATCGCCGGCGGCCTCGCTGAAGGCGTAGCCCGTGGCCACGACGCTGGAGGTGTCGTTGACCGCCGTGCCCGCCCACAGGCCGAACGCCGCATCCGAAAGCCCCATCCAGCGGCCCAGCAGCGGGAACACGATGATCATGATCATGTCGAACAGGAATGTCGCCGACATGCCGTAGGCGACGTCCAGATCGCTGGCCTCGATGACCGGCGCAATGGCCGCGATGGCCGAGCCGCCGCAGATGCCCGTGCCGGCGTTGATCAGACTGCTCGTTTTCCAGTTCAGGCCGAGCGCCTTGCCGATTACATAGCCCAGCCCGAAGCAGGTGGCCAGTGTGAACACCATCACGGTGAGCGAAAAGCGACCGACTCTCAGCACGGTGGAGATGTTCAGGCTCGCGCCCAGCAGGATGATGGCGAACTTCAGGATCTTCTTCGAGGTGAATTTGACGCCGGGCGCGGTGACGGAATTGGGCTTATAGAAGCGGTTCACGATCATGCCGATGAACAGCGCGATGACCGACGCGCCGATGAAATGCAGATTCGCGGCGTTCTCCCACATTTCCAGCAGCTTCGCGACGACGGCGATCACCAGCGCCAGCGCGCAGCCGGGCAGCAGTTTTTTGACTTTTTCCATGGTTTTTCGTCCTCTCAGGCGTATTTTCGGCTTTATTATAACGCCCGAGCATGATAAAATCAAATTATAAAGAGGAATAAGGCGATTCGCCTTTGTTATCGGGAGGGAAAACGCATGGATCCCAAATTGGAAACGTTTCTCACGCTGTGCCGCACGATGAACTACCGCCGCGCGGCCGAGCGGCTCAATCTGACGCAGCCGGCGGTGACCAAGCAGATTCAGTCGCTCGAAGCACACTACGGCGTGAAGCTGTTCGACTACGACGGGCGGCGGCTGCGCAAAACGGCGCAGGGCGGCATACTGGAGGAATACGCCATCGGCCAGCGCGCCCGCGAGGAGGACATGATCCGCGCGCTGCAAAGCCGTCCCAAGGCGAGCTATCGCATCGGCGCGACGAAATCCATCGGCGATTACATCCTCATTCCGGAGATTCGACGCTTTCTGGAATCGCCGGACAACGAGCTGTTTTTCACGGTGGACAACACGGCGCACCTGCTGGAGCAGCTCGATCAGGGCGCGCTGGATTTCGTCGTGCTGGAGGGGCTGTTCGACAAGCGGCGATACGATCATTTTCTATTGCGGCGGGAGCCGTATATCGGGGTGTGCGCCGCGCCGCATCCCTTTGCCGGCCGCACGGTGACGCTGGAGGAGCTGTTCCATGAGCGGCTGATCCTGCGCGAGCCTGGCTCGGGCACGCGCAATATACTGGAGCGCGAGCTGGCGCGGGTGGGCTATTCGGTAGAAGCGTTCCGCGGGCGGATCTGCATCAGCAGCTTCAAGATCATTCGGGAGCTGGTCGCGGACGGCTATGGCGTGAGCTTTTTGTACGAGGCGGTCGTTCGGGACGAAGCGCAGTTCGGCCATTTTCGCTGCGAGCCGCTGACGGGCGAACACGAGCTGAACGTGGTCTATCTGAAGGACACGCAGGCCGGTGAGCACGCGCGTATGTTTTTGAACACGGAACGGTGATGAAGCGCGCCCAATCATGGACAAAGAACGGCAAAAACCGAAATAAACCGTGCAGCCCTTGAAAATGCGCCGATTCATGTTATAATAGAATCAGATGAGTATGATCGGGCGATCGGAATCGCGGATCATCCTTTTGGCGTTGTATGAGGAGGCTTGCTGGAAATGCCCAACACAAAACTGACCCGCGAGAAGCTGAAGGTTCACTTTCACTACAGCCGGATGATCTATCTGATCGTCGTGGTGCTGGCGGTGCTGGCCGGAAATCTGGTTTACACGATGACGGAATACCGCGCGCCCAACGAGCGCCGCGTCGACATCGAGCTGGTCGGCGCCTATGCCGATACCTCGTCGCAGGCCTGCAGGGACGCGGTCGCGCAGCTGCTCGCCGCCGGACAGGAAGCGGAGCGCGCCGCCGACGCGGAGCAGGGCATTGACGTGACGGCGGAGGGCTACGAGTGTGCGCTTCAGGAGGTTCAGTTCCTGACGGTCGAATACGACGACACCTCGTCCGATTCGGAAACCAGCTATTACGGCTATCAGAAATACATGGTCACGCTGGCGGCGCAGGAGGGCGACATCTATATCCTCAGCCGCAGGCAGCTGATCGAGCTGATCGAGCAGAACGCCGTCGTGCCGCTGGACGGCTACATCGAGCGCGGCGTGATCGATCCGGGCGATCGCGATCTGGGCAACGTCACGTTCGACGAATATGACGACGACGATCAGACCACCGGCGAGCGCCATGTCTACGCGCTGCAGGCCAGTTCGCTGACGGGGCTGAACGACGCGCTCTCCTTCAATCCGGAGGGCAAATATATGGCCATCGTCCGCTTCAGCCAGAATCCGGACACGGCGGCGGCCGTCATGCAGGAAATGATCGAGCTTTTCGAATCGCCTGCCGATGAAGCGGAGGCGCAGTGACATGGTTCAGCAGAGACTCAAGGGGCGTTCCGTCTCGCCGATTCAGGGCGTGCTGATCATCGCGGGCATCATCTTCTCGATCATATTTGTCAGCTGGCTGGAGCAGGTCATCAGTCTGGCTGCCGGCCTTCAGTATGGCGGCATGGCCGTCTGGCTGATCATCGTGGCCGAGGCCGTGGCCGTAATGCGGCTGAGCGTCATGGAGTTCCGCTACACGGTGGACGACGGGCGCTTCTTCGTGGAGCGCGTTTACGGCGATCACGCGCGCATCGTTCACGATATTCCGCTCAAGGACATACTGGCCGTGGGCGATCAGGACGAAATCTTCAAAAAGTACGGCAACGGCCAGTCCTACGACAAGGCCACGCTGCGCGAAAACAAGCTGCCGAAAAAGGCGGTCGCCTATCGCAAGGACGGCGCGGATACCGTGCGGCTGATGCTCATTCAGCCGGAGGAGCCGCTCCTTCATGCGCTGGAGGATGCGGCCGCCGCTAATCAACAATAATCTTCACCAAATGAGTCCCTCCCGAATAGCATGACAGCAGCCGGGTATACTGGATGCAGTTAGAGCTGTTCGGGAGGTTTTTTTGCATGTCAAAGTGTGCTTTCTGCGCCGAAAAGCGCGTTGAAATCAGCGCGGGCGGATTGGGCTTGTGCGCGCGCTGCCGCGATCAGCTGTGCGCGCTGCGTCCGGAGGATCCCCGCTATTTCTGGTATGCGCGCGCCGTTCGTCGGGCGCTGATGCCGTCCGCCGGCGAGAGTATGGCGCTGACGGAAAAATGCGGCGCGCGGTAGGGCGGCAGGCGCGGTGTGAAGGGGAAGCGCTTTCACGCCGCCAATCGCAGTCCCCGCTGAGCGGACAGTTTGCTCAAACTCCACAGGGGCCGTTTCCTGCGGCTGCCCTCTAAGGGGGGATGGTGGAATAATTGTCGCCCACGCTCTCTGCTTCGCAAATCCACTTCTCGGGGATTCGCCGCGCCTGTTTGGCGATCAAATCACGACCATCCGTTGAACAGGTGGTTTGACCCAGCCCCATAAGGGCATATTACTTGCACCGCCCTCTAAAGAAGGCATCGAAATCCCACTCTTTGCTTTGCAAATCTCCTTCTCGAGGATTCGTTCAAACTTTTTGCACACCCTGCATATTCTCAATATCTCGATATTCCCCTGTGGAGCTGTATCTGCCGTGTGACTCCATGATTTTTGCTGAAGCGTTTTTTCATAACCTCCCGTTGAACTGGGGGATTTACAGCGCCCGTCCGGCGATCATAAAAAGCATCCCGCCGCTCATGAAAGAGCGACGGGATGCGGAACTATAAAGCGATTACTTTTCCGGCAGCACGCGGGCGAAGTTGATCAGCTCGCCGCACTGGCGGTTGTAGGGCCGCATGACCACCGTGAAGGACGCCGGCTCCTTGAGGGAGAGGCAATACTTCTCCAGCGGCAGCGGGCCGCAGCTGTTGGAGCCGATGCCGCCCATGCGCCAGTCGAGCGACAGCACGGTCTTGTCCTCGGCCTTCAGCTCAAAGGTGTGCTCGGCCTTGTCCAGCGCCTCGGCGGTGTAGGGATGCGCGCTGAAGGAGAAGCCCTTGTCCTCGTAGGTTTCCTCGCCCACGACCATCAGGCCCGCGCCCAGTATGTCGGTGATCGACAGAGCGCGCACGCCGCCGCGGGAGCCGTTCTCCTGCGGGCGGACGTAAGGCTCGTGCAGATCGTCCACCAGAGACGCGTACTGGCCCAGCAGCGCGGACAGCTGCATGTCGGGATAGTTCTCCTGCGGGCCGAGGCCGTACCACATCACGCGGTCGAACTCGGCGGGCATCTCCAGCACCAGGCCGACGCGCGGCAGATAGGGCAGATCGTCGCGCAGCGGCTCGAACACGGTGTGCAGGCGCACGTCGCCGCTGCCAAAGACGGTGTAGGTCATGATCGTGCGCAGCAGCGGCGCGTAGATGCGCGGCGAATGAGTCACGGTCACGCGGACGGTCACGCGGCTGTCGCTTTCGCGCTCGGTCTCGAAGGACTCCACGCGGGTCATCAGGCGGGTCAGATCGAGCTTCTCCCAGTTCTTGCGGTAATTGCGGTCGTTGTCGATAGGCGCGCGGAAGAGGTTGGCGCGCGGGCCGGAGAGCAGCAGCTCGTTGCCGGCGGCGATCCAGCTGGTTAGAGCGCCGGTGCGCTTGTCGAACAGCAGCGAGAAGTCCTCGCCCAGAATTTCGAGGGATTCGTCGTCCTCGTCGACGTCCAGCGCGGGCATATCGTCCGCGGGCACGACGGTGAAGGCGGCCTTCGTGGGCAGCATGAACTGGGCGGCGGTGATCTCGTGGCCGCGCTCGCACCAGAGCTGATCGAACGCTTCGCTCACATGGATTTCGAGATAGCTTTCGCCGCTCTCGGGCAGCGCGTAATTGAGTGCGATGGTCTTTTCGCCGTAGGGCGCGATACCGCTCAGATCGAGACGGCCGCGCGCGACGGTTTCGCCCTCGCAGATCACGCTGAAGGACGCGTCAAAGTCGTCCAGCGTGCGGAACGCGAACAGATTGCGGATGGTCAGCACGCCCTTTTCGGCGTCCTTCAGCTCGAACTTGACCGGTTCGTAGGCCTTTTTCAGCTCGATCAGGCCGGTGTGCGGCGTGCGGTCGGGGTAGTTGAGCGCGTCCACGCAGAAGCAGCCGTCGTTGGGATGATCGCCGAAATCGCCGCCGTAGGCGTAGAACGGCTCGCCGTCCTCGGTTTCGGTCAGTATGCCATGATCGACCCACTCCCACACGCAGCCACCGATCAGCCGGTCGTGCGCGTAGATGGTCTCCCAATACTCCTTCAGCGAGCCGGGGCCAAGGCCCATGGCGTGGGCGTATTCGCAGAGGAAGTAGGGGCGCGGGTCGGTCTCGTCGCGGCCCTCGGCCTCCAGCGCGGGCACGGAGGTGTACATGCGGGACTTGACGTCGCTCACGGTCACGCCCGCCTCGGCGAGCGGCTTGTGCTGATATTCGTTCTCATAGTGGATCGGGCGGGAGTTGTCCAGCTCGAGGATGCGCTTCTTCATCGCGATGTGGTTGCAGCCGAAGCCCGATTCGTTGCCCAGCGACCAGAATATGATCGAAGGATGGTTGAGATCGCGGACGACCATGCGCTCGGCGCGGTTGACATAGGCCGCTTCCCACTCGGGGTCGTCGGAAAGGCGGTTGTGGCTGCCCTCGTAGCCCAGCATGCAGGTGCCGTGGCACTCGAGATCAGTCTCGTCGATGACGTACAGGCCGTAGCGGTCGCACAGATCGAGCCAGCGCGGGTCGTTGGGATAGTGCGAGGTGCGCACGGTGTTGACGTTGTTCTGCTTCATCAGCTCGATGTCGGTGATGAGCGCTTCGACCGGCGTGACGTGGCCCAGCTCGCTGTGGGTGTCGTGGCGGTTCACGCCCCTGAGCTTTATGGAAACGCCGTTGACCAGCAGCCGGCGGTCGCGGATCTCGATCTTGCGGAAGCCCACGTCCACGCGCTGCACCTCGGTGATCGCGCCGTCCTGCTCGATTTCGAGCAGCAGCTGATACAGCTCGGGCGTTTCAGCCGTCCACAGGCGGGCGTTTTCGACGGTCATGTCGAATGTCACGCAGGCGTTTTTGCGTTCCTCAACGCCCACGGAGATCTGCGTTTCGCAGATGGATTTGCCGTTCTTGAGCAGCCTGGCGTGCAGGAGCGCGGCGGCGCTGCCGTCGTAGCTGGCCAGTTCAACCTCGGCGGAGAGCAGGCCGTTTTTGAAGCTGTCGTCGGGCACGGCGGTGACGGCGGCGTTGCGGATGTGCAGTTTGGGCACGCCCAGCAGATACACGTCGCGGAAAATGCCGGACAGCCGCCAGAAGTCCTGATCCTCCAGATAGGTGCCGTCCGACCACTTGTAGACCATCACGGCCAGCACGTTGTCGCCCTCGGTCACAAAGGGCGTGATGTTGAACTCGGAGGGCATATGCGACACCTTCGAGAAGCCCGCGAAGGAGCCGTTGACCCAGACGTAGAACGCGGAGTTCACGCCGTCAAAGTTCAGGAACACCTCGCGCTCGTCCCAGCCCTCGGGCAGCGTGAAGGCGCGGCGATAGCAGCCGATGGGGTTGTCGTCGGGCACATAGGGAGGATCGAAGGGAATGGGATAGTTGACGTTGGTGTAGTGCGGCTTGTCATAGCCGTGCATCTGCCAGTTGGAGGGCACGGGAAGCTCGTCCCAGCCCTCGTCGGCGTAGTTGTAGTCGACTTCCTGGAAGCGCTCGGGCGCGCGGCCGATGGGGGAATAGAAGAAATCCCAGCGGCCGTTGAGCAGGCGATAGCAGCCGGACAGGCCGCGCTCTCCGGTCAGAGCGTCCTTCTCGGTCAGATAGGGGATCAGGCTGGCGCGCGGTTCCTCGCGGCCAATTTGCAGCATGTTGGGGTTCTGCCAGTCGGGCAGCGTCTGATTCATGAAAAACAGCCTCCTTGAAGCGGTATTGAGGTCATGCTTATCATATCACACATTGCCCGAGAAATGCAACAGAATAAGCGCGCCGCATGGATTTGTCATGCGGCGCGCGGAGAATTTGATATGCTTTTTTTATTTGATCTCGTTGACCAGAGAAACGCAGGCGGCGTGAACCTTGGCGGCCATTTCCTCGCTCGCGGCGGTGGCTGCGGCGGCCTTGGCTTCGTCGGTGTCGGCCGCGGCGACGGCGGCCTTCATGTTGTCGAAAACCTCGTAGGCCTGCGCCTGGAGATCGGCAAGCTCCGCGTCGATCTTGGCTTTCTCTTCGGCGTTCAGATCGCCCGCTTCATAGAGATTCGACAGCGCGTCGATCGTCCAGTAGCAGGAGTCGGCCCAGTCGGCGGGCAGGGCGCAGAAGCCCTCGACCTGAACGCGCTCGCCGTTTTCGTTGCGCTTGTTCTTGACGGTGGGATAGTAAACGTCCGTGTCGGCCGGCTCCTCTTCGGTGAATACGGCTTCGTCGGTGCTGACCTGATAGCCCTTGTAAGTTTCGGTGGTCAGCATGGGGTAGTAGGGCACGAATACGCTCAGCGCCGCGTCGTCCATGGCGACCCATTCGACGGTGTCGGTCAGGCCGTCCTCGGAAAAGGTCTGGAAGATGTGCGTCTCAAGGTTGCGATTGGAGCCGATGCCCGCGATGTGATAGTAGGCCACGACGTCGGCGACGCTGTAGGCATGGTCGAGCGTGATGTTGGTGTACATCGGCACGATATTGCCGTCCGCGTCCACATTGGAGATGGTGTAGTCGGCCGTTTCCGGCTCGTCCTTGGCGGTGGCGGCGTTGAAGAAGGCCAGCGCGCTCACCATGCGGCCGCCGGCGGTCTGATCGGCGTTGTAGGAGGCCACATAGTCGATGGTGTTCTTCTCCTTGTCGCCGACATAGGTTCCGGCCTTTTCGGCCACGGCGATGAGATCCTTCGAAGCGATGACGTTCTCGGTATCGTCCAGATCGATCAGGCCGATGATCGACATATTCGGCTGGGCGAACGCCATGGAGGAGGACAGCTTCAGCGCGACATACTGCGTGCCGGAAGCGTTTTCGATATACCAGGTTTCCTTGTCGTCGGCGATGAACACGCCCGAGCCGCCCGCGCAGCCCGCGTCGTCATAGATGCTCAGCAGCAGCTCGACGGCTTCCTTCGCCGTGGCGGCTTCGCTCAGCAGCACGGTGGGGATTTCGGCCTCTTCGATGCCGGTATCGACATAGGGGTCGGCTTCATAGAGCGCGTCGGAGCAGCCGATGGTCTCGGTGGCGCTCACGGTCACGCCCATCTCGTTGGTGCCGCCCGCCTCGTAGGGCGTATGAGCGTGCTCGCCGCCGCAGTCCGGGCAGATGCCGCTGCCGTTATCGTCGCTGAAGGCGGTATAGCCGTAGCTGTCTTTGGTGAAGGTGTAGCTGAAGCCGTAGCAGCCGTTGTAGACCTCGCCGGCCGTGTGCTTGCCTGCGGGCGCGACGTAGAACAGCTTGTTGTAGCTGTTGGAAATATCCTCGGAGCGGGCGAAGATCGTCGAGCCGTCGCTCGTCAGATCGGCGCCGACGTAAATCGCCGTGCAGGCCAGGGCGTTCACCGAGCTCAGGCACAGCATGACGGCCAGGGCGATGGGCAGGATTTTCTTCAATTTGGATTTCAGCATGAGTTTGCGCCGCCTTTCTTTGTTTCAGTGACGCTATTGTAACGCATAAATATGAGCTTGTCAAGGGATTTTATGAATATTTACACTCTTAACGTCCATTAACATACAAAAACGCGTATAAAAATGAGCTGTGCGCGCGGCGGCGGTTTTCGAGCCGCAATCAGAAAAACAAAAGCGCCGCGATTGACTTTTTGCGTCGGGACAGCTAGAATAGATATATAATATGAGCGCTTTGTTTATCAGACCGTGAAAGGAAGAAAACAACTATGAAAACCATCGGAATCGGCATCATCGGCTGGGGCTTTATGGGACGCACGCACACGCTGGCCATCCGCGCGCTGCCCCTGTTTTATCCGGACGCGGGCTTTGAGGCCAAATTGATCGGCGTGTGCTCGCGCACGGCGTCCAAGGCGGAAAAGGCGCGCCGTGAGCTGGGTTTTGAATACGCCACGGGCGACTATCACGATCTGCTCAGCGACCCGCGCATCGACGTGGTGAGCGTCTGCACGCCCAACGCCGACCATGAGCGCATGGTGATCGACGCGCTGAAGGCCGGCAAGAACGTCTATGTCGACAAGCCGCTGACCGTCGATTACGAATCGGCGCAGCGCATCCTCGCGGCGGCGCAGGGCGCGCCGGGTAAGGTGCAGATCGCGCTGCACAACCGTTTCTTCACCTCCACGCTGCGCGCGAAGGAGATCATCGACGAGGGCCGCGTGGGCGAGATTCTCTCCTTTACCTGCCGCTATCTCCATTCCGGCTCGATCGATCCCGATAAGCCCATGGGCTGGAAGCAGGGCGTGGGCGGCGGCGTGCTGCTCGATCTGGGCTCGCACGCGCTCGATCTGGTCACCTGGCTGATCGGCCAGCAGCCCGCCGAGGTGCTGTGCGCCGAAAATACGCTCTATCCCGAGCGGCCGACGCGCGAGGGCGGCGTCTGCCATGACGTGACCGAGGATCACGCGCTGATGATGCTCCGGCTCAAGAACGGCGCGCTGGGCACGGTCGAGGCCAGCAAGATCACCGCCGGCACGACCGACGTGATGTTCCTCGAAATCACCGGCACGAAGGGCGCGATCCGCTGGAATCTGGACAATCCCGGCTGGCTGGAGTTCTATGACAACATGCAGCCCGAGGCGCCGCTGGGCGGAATGCGGGGCTATACGCGCATCGAGTGCGTGGGGCGTTATCCCGCGCCGGGCGGGAGCTTCCTTCCGGCCAAGAACGCCATCGGCTGGGAGCGCGGACATATGCACTGCTACTTCAGCTTCCTGAACGCGCTTGCGCAGGGCAAAACGCCCGCGCCCGGGCTGGAGGAGGGCGCGCGGCTCCAGCGGCTGCTGGACTGCATGGCGGCCTCGGCGGCGCAGCATAGCTGGGTGACGGTTGACTGACGGAGGACATTATGCTGGAAAAATACCGCGACAGGCTGCTGGTCGATATGCAGGGCGCGGCGGAGTTTATCATGGCGCTGCCCGCCGAGGACCGCGCGGCCTGGGAGGAGCTGCCCCCCGCCGAGCGGCAGCGTCTGACGGCGCGCGCCGATCAGTGGATGGACGCGCCCGTTCCGATGCTGACGGCCTCGAGCTATATCAGCTTCAGCCGCGCCGGCATTGCCGCCGACTATGAAAAGAACCGCCGCATCCGGCGCGAAATGCTGCGCGATCTGGTCATCGGCAGCTGCGTCGTGCCGGACGGGCGCTACGACATGAAGCTGGCCGACGTAATCTGGGCGATCTGCGAGGAGAGCAGCTGGGTGTCCCCAGCCAACAACCTTTCGGCGCAGGGGCGCGGCGACCATCCGCTGCCCGACGTGGATCAGCCGCGCGTCGATCACTCGGCGGCGGAAACGGCCTGCGATCTGGCGCTGACGGTGCAGATGGTTTCCTCACGGCTGGACGCGGTGTCGCCGCAGCTGATCGAGCGCATTGTCCGTGAGGTCGACCGGCGCGTGATCAGGCCGTTCCGCACGCTGGCGGGCACGGTGTGGATGTGCGGCCCCAAGAGCGACGCGATGCGCTGCCTGAGCGGCTGCATGATGGCATTTTGGACGTTTGAGGAGTCGAGCCAGCATCGCTGGGCGTGCGCGGGCAAGGCGATGGATCTGTTCGACCGCCTGCTCATGGCGTTGCCCGCGGACGGCAGCATTCCCGGCGGCGTGGACGACTGGGCGCAGACGGTCGAGCCGGTGATCGACGTCGTGATGATGGCGCTCTCGGTGAGCCGCGGCAGCGTGGATATGCGCCGCGAAAAGCAGATCCGGCTCATGGCGCACTATCCCGTGTTCTGCCATATGGCGCAGGGCTGGTTCCTGAACGCCGGCGCGCATTCTATGAAAACGACGCTGCCCGCCGCGCTGCTCTACCGGCTGGGCGCGTATGTGCAGGACGAAGCGCTCTGCGATCTGGGCGTGTTCCTCGGCCGCACGCAGGAGCAGGAAGAGCGCGGCGGCAATCTTCTGCACTTTTCGGCCGATCTGTTCAACGCGCAGGCCATGGCGGAGGAAGCCGTGCGCCCGCCGTTCAGGCGGCAGGGCTATTACGCGTTGGCGCAGATCATGGTGGCGCGTCAGGACGAGGACAGCGAGCGCGCGCTGGCGCTGGCCGTGCGGGGCGGCTCGAACGGCGATGTGAGCGCCCATGCCGACGCGGGCAATTTCGTATTGTTCTGCGAGGGCGAGCCGGTGCTGGCCGACGCGGGCTTCCTCGGCGATACGGCGTATCACAATCTGCCGCTGATCGGCGGCGCGGGGCAGAGCCTGGGCGCGGCGTTCGGAGCGCAGGACGTGTCCTGCCGGCTGGAGGACGATTACGCCATGATCTCGATGAACCTCGCCGCGGCCTATCCGCCCCAGAGCGGCGTGTACGCCTGGCAGAGGACGCTGGTCTACGAGCGCGCTCAGAACACCGTACAGCTGATGGAATTCTTTGATCTGAAGGACTTTTCGGCGGTGAGCTTTCACTTCATCACGCCCCATGAGCCCGAGCTGGGCGCGGGCTGGGCGCAGCTTGGGCCGGTGCGTATGCGCTGGGAGCCGGGGCTGACCGCTTCGCGGCAGAAGCTCGACGTGCCGGAGGGCTGGCGAAGCGTGTGGGGCGAGGCGCTGTATCTGGTCGCGCTCGATACGGACGAGCCGGTCGAAAACGGGCGCAGGACGTTCGCGTTCAACGCGCTCAGGACATTCGGATAGCAAAGGAGAGGGACCATGGCCGACTGGATCTGGCTGAACCCCGAACAATATCCCGCGCTTCAGACGACGCGCTGCACGACGTTCGCCGCGCCGAAGGACGCGCCCTACGCCATGGCGGAATTTCGAAAGGAAATTATGCTGCGCGAGCGCCCCGTCCGCGTGACGCTGACCGTGAGCGGCGATACGAAATACTGGCTGTGGGCGGAAGAGCGCTTTCTGGGCATGGGGCCGGTGTGCGCGGGCGGCGATTACGGCAACACGCAGCCCATGCCGCACCATTACGCGACGCGCTATGCGCTGCGTCCGGAGACGGAAAAGATCGCGCTCTTTGCGCGCGTGCAGCTCTCACCCGCGGTCATGACCGATTATTCCTGCGGACATGGCGGCTTCTATCTGGAAGGGCGCGCCGAATATGCCGACGGAACGACCGAAGAATTCTGCACCGATGAAAGCTGGCAGGCACGGCTGAACCCGCAGTATATTTCCGCGCGGGCGTTTGACTATACGCGCGCGCCCGACGGCTGGATGAACGCAGCGCGCGTGCCGTCCGTCTGGACGCTGCGCGTGTCCCCGCTGCCGCATCTGGACGAGGAGCGGCTTTCGCCCGTTAAAGGCGGCGATCGTCTCTCGGCGGCGGCGGGAAAAACGGCCGAGACGACTGTGCTGTTCGACCGCATATACGCGGGCTATATCGCCTTCGACCTGAAGGCGCGGGGGCGCTGCGAGATCACCGTCACGCCCTTCGAGCTGGAGGGGCAGGAGGAAAAGGGCGACTTTATCGCCGCGGACGGCGCTCTCAGCCACCGCGGAAGCCGGATGTACAGCGTGGGCGGCTGCCATATCCGGCTGGTCAATCGCAGCGACGCGCCCGCCGAAATCGAGCACTTTTCGCTCATATCGACGAACTATCCCGTGCGGAGCGAGGGCGCGTTCCGATGCAGCGACAGGGCGCTCGAAAGGGTCTACGACGTGTGCCGGCATACGCTGAAGATCTGCCGCCAGAGCCTGCATCTGGACAGCCCGCGCCATCAGGAAACGCTGGGCTGCACGGGCGATTACTACATCGAGAGCCTGATGACCTATTTCACATTCGGCGACCCGCGGCTGATCCGCGAGGACGTGATCCGCTCCGCCGACTGGCTGAACAGCGCCGACGGCTTTATGTTCCACACGACCTACAGCCTGATCTGGGTGGAGATGCTGCGCGAACTGTTCATGTTCACGGGCGATAAAGCGCTGCTTTTCGAGACGCGGCCCGCGCTGGACAGGCTGCTCAGCCGCTTTGCCGATTATGTGGGCGAGAGCGGCCTGATCGAAACGCCGCCCAGCTGGATGTTCGTGGACTGGATCACGGTGGACGATCTGTCCATGCACCACCCGCCCAAGGCGCTCGGCCAGACGGTGCTCACGGCGCTTTACCACCGCGCGCTGAATACCGCCGCCGATATTGAGCGCCGCATGGGCGACGAAAGCGCCGCGCGGGACTGCGAAGCGCGCGCCGAGAAGGTTAAATCGGCATTCAACGCGCTCCTGTACGATAAAGCGCGCGGATTGTATTTCGACGGCCTGAATACGCCGCAGATGCCCTGCACGCGGCCATTGCCGCCGAACATGACGGACGTGTCCGCATTCATGCCCCAAAATGTCGGCAAGCGCTATTATTCCAAACAGGCCAACACCATGGCCGTGCTGTGCGGCCTGTGCGCGGGCGAAAAGGCGCAGAGCATCATGCGGCGCGTCATGGAGGATGAGACGCTGATCGATTTTCAGCCGTATTTCGCACATTATGTGCTGGACGCGCTCTGGAAAACCGGCCTGTTCAATCCCTGCGGCATGAAGCTGATCGATCGCTGGAAGCCGATGATCGATTCGTGCGATAAGGGCTTACAGGAGGGCTGGATCAAGCCGGGCGGCAGCTACAGCTTCGATCACAGCCACGCATGGGGCGGTACGCCGGTCTATCAGCTGCCCTGCCGGCTCATGGGCTTTGAGATGCTGGAACCGGGCTTTCGGAAGATTGCGCTGCACCCCGACGCGATGGGGCTTGACTGGGCGGAGATCGTCATGCCTACGCCCTTCGGCCCGCTGACTGTCGCGCTGCGAGATGGCGGCGCGGAGGTTGAAGCGCCCGATGAAATCGAAATAGAAATGCGATAAGAGCGCGGTTCTATACGGGGAGACTCGCCATGAAATACGGCTATGTGCGCTGCAAAGCGAGTGACGACCGGCAGGAAATTCAGCGGCAGGTTAATGCGCTGAAGGATCTCGGCGCGGAAAAGTTCGTTCTGGAATATGAGCCTGGCGACGCGAGATGCCGGTACAATCTGCAAATGCTGCTGGACTACGTCCGCGAGGGCGACGTTATCATCACATTGGAACTCGATTGCCTGCCCAATACTCATGAACAGCTCTGCAAAGTCATCGATGTTGTCCGCACAAGGCGTCTCTGCCTGAAGATCGTCGATACCGCCGACATTGACTGCCGCCCGACGAACGCGGACGCAAAAGCGGCGGGCAGGCAGCTGGGGAGAAGAGCCATAACGAAATCGGACATCCCTGCATTGTTCTTCAGATTTTATCTGGACTATGTCTCGGGAAAAATGACCGTCAGCGAGATGGCGAGAGCCTGCAAACTGAGCCGGCCGACCGTGTATAAGTATCTGAAGATCATCGGAGAGCGGGAAAACCCCGCCCCCATGATGGGCAGGACGTCTGAATAATTATGCGTATTCGAAAAGAGCGGCTGCATATGTGCGGCCGTTCTTTTGCGGGGAAACGCAATTGCCTGCGTTCCGTTCAGAAAATTCATATGAGTATATGGGGCGCGGCTCCAGCGTGTCCGAGGACGGAGGATTTCCAGAAAGCCCCCGCTCTACCTGTCGACCCGTTTATCCCCATCGGGCGTATCGGGAGGAAATTTTTCGCAGGGAGCGGCCCTCGCGCGGAAGCTGTCAGAGGAAGCGGCGGGA
>CAKTXR010000043.1 GCA_934631025.1 uncultured Clostridia bacterium | reverse complement strand
TCCATCGGCATACTGCCCGACATACTCAACACGCTCTATGTCATGCTGGCATCGCTGCTGATCGTGCTGCCGCTGGGCGTGTGCGCGGCGATCTATCTGACCGAATACGCCGGAAACAGCCGCCTTTCGCGCGTCATTGAATACGCCGCCGAGACGCTCTCCGGCATACCGTCGATCATATACGGCCTCGTGGGCATGCTGGTGTTCTGCCAGTTTCTGGGAATGCAGACCTCGCTGATGGCCGGCGCGATGACGCTCGCCATCATGAACCTGCCCACAGTCATGCGCACGACGCAGGAGAGCCTGAAAACCGTGCCGCAGAGCTACCGCGAGGGCGCGTTCGGACTGGGCGCGGGCAAGTGGCGCGTCATACGCACAGTGGTCATGCCCGGCTGCGTGGACGGCGTGATCACCGGCTGCATCCTGTCCATCGGCCGCATACTCGGCGAATCGGCGGCGCTTCTGTTCACGGCGGGCTTTGCGCACGCCCTAAACGGCGTGTGGAAGGGCCTGCACAGCGCGGGCGCGACGCTCACCGTGGCGCTCTATGTCTACGCCAAGGAGCAGGGCGAATTCGCCGTGGCCTTCGCCATCGCGGCGATACTGATGATTTTGACGCTCATCGTCAACGGCGCGGCGGCGCTGATCGGCGCGTACTTTAAGAGGAGGAGAAGCCTGTGAGCGACATACTGACCGTTAAAGACCTCAATCTCTGGTACGGCCCCACTCAGGCGTTGAAGGACGTGAGCGTGAACATCCCCGAGCACGCCATCACCGCGCTGATCGGCCCGTCGGGCTGCGGCAAATCGACGTTTCTCAAAACGCTCAACCGCATGAACGACCTGATCCCCGGCGTGGTCATAAAGGGCGATGTGAAATACCGCGACATGGACATCTTCGCGCCCTCGACCGACGTGTGCGAACTGCGCCGCGAGATCGGCATGGTGTTCCAGAAGCCCAACCCCTTCCCCATGAGCATATACGACAACATCGCCTACGGCCCGCGCACCCACGGCGTCCGCTCGCGCGCAAAGCTCGACACGCTGGTCGAGGAATCGCTGCGCGGCGCGGCGCTCTGGGACGAGGTGAAGGATCGCCTGAGGAAGAGCGCGCTCGGCCTGTCGGGCGGCCAGCAGCAGAGACTGTGCATCGCCAGGGCTCTGGCTGTCAAGCCGCAGATACTGCTCATGGACGAGCCCACCAGCGCGCTCGACCCCATTTCCACCGCAAAAATCGAGGAGCTGGCCTTGCAGCTGAAGCAGAACTATACTATAATTATGGTGACGCACAATATGCAGCAGGCCGTCCGCATTTCCGACTGCACGGCGTTCTTCCTGCTGGGCGAGCTGATCGAGTTCGGCGCGACCGACGTGATCTTCTCTCAGCCGCAGGACAAGCGCACTGAGGACTACATTACGGGGAGGTTCGGCTGATATGATTCGCTCTCGTTTTGACGAGCAGCTGGAGCTGCTCAACCGCGAACTGATCGAGATGGGCGCGCTGTGCGAGCAGGCCATTTCCATGGCGGCGCGCGCGCTGATGAGCGGCGACACAAAGCTGGCCGCGCAGATCACGCCGCTGGACGGCGAAATCGACCAGATGGAGCGCGACGTGGAATCCCGCTGCCTGAAGCTGCTTTTGCAGCAGCAACCCGTGGCGAAGGACCTGCGGCAGGTGTCGGCGGCGCTCAAGATGGTCACCGACATGGAGCGCATAGGCGATCAGGCCTCCGACATCGCCGAGATCATAGGCTTTCTCAAGGGACGCGGCGGCGAGGACTGCGCCTTCATCGGCCAGATGGGCGAGGCGACCATCCGCATGGTCTCAGGCAGTATAGACGCGTTTGTGCGCCGCGACACCAAGCTGGCCGACGAGGTCATCGCCCACGACGACATTGTGGACGCGTATTTCCTCAAGGTCAAGACCGCGCTGATACAGTACATCGCCGCCTCTCCCGACGACGGCGAATACGCGCTCGATCTGCTCATGATCGCCAAATACTTTGAACGCATCGGCGATCACGCCGTGAACATTGCCGAATGGGTGCTGTTCTCGGTCACCGGCGTTCACAAAGGAGACTGACCGGCTATGAAAATCTGGTGTGTTGAGGATGACGCGAGCATCCGCGATATCGAAATCTACACGCTCAATTCCACCGGCTTCGAGGCGCGCGGCTTCGAGAACGGCGAGGACTTCTTTACCGCGCTGGCGGGCGAAACGCCCGATCTGGTCATACTGGACGTGATGCTGCCCGGCATGGACGGCGTGTCGATCCTGCGCAGGATGAAGGAGAGCGCCGCCACGAAGCAGCTGCCCGTCATCATGGCCACCGCCAAGGGCATGGAATACGACAAGATCCAGTCGCTCGATCTGGGCGCGGACGACTATCTGGTCAAGCCCTTCGGCATGATGGAGATGGTCTCCCGCGTACGCGCCGTGCTGCGCCGCTGCGCCCCGCTGGGCGAAGGCAGCGTGCTCAGGGCCGGCAATCTGACCGTCAATCTGGACGAGCGCACCGTGACGGCGAACGGCAATCGCGTGAACCTCACCTACAAGGAGTTTGAGCTTTTGAAACTCTTCCTCTCCCATCCCAAGATGGTGTTCACGCGCGATCAGCTGCTCTCGAACGTCTGGAACATCGACTTTGCCGGAGAGACGCGCACCGTGGACGTACACATCCAGACGCTGCGCCAGAAGCTGGGCGACTGCGGCCGCATGATTGAGACGGTGCGCAACGTCGGCTACCGGCTGGAGGACGGCGTATGACCGAGAAAATCTTCCGATCGATCATTCTGACCGCCGTGATCGTGCTCATCGGCTGCTTCATCGCCGTGGGCACGGTGCAGTACGGCTATTTTGCCAATTTGCAGCGGCAGGAGCTGGCCGCCGAGCTGGCGCTGGCCACCCCTTCCGTCGAGCGCAACGGGCTGGACTATCTCGAAAGCCTTGAAGGCACGACCAGCCGCGTCACCTGGGTGGCCGCCGACGGCCACGTGCTGTTCGACTCCGACGCAAGCGCCGACGAGATGGACAACCACCTGACCCGCAGCGAAATCAGCGACGCGCTGGCCACAGGCAGCGGCGAGAGCGAGCGCTATTCGGCCACGATGACCGAAAAGACGCTCTATCTGGCGCGCCGGCTGAGCGACGGCAGCGTGCTGCGCGTCTCCTCCGCCTTTTACACGATACTGACTGTGGCGCTGGGCTCAATGCAGGCGTTCTTCGCCATATTGCTGGCGGCCATCGCGGTGAGCGTGCTGCTGGCGCGGCGCTTGTCCAGGCGCATCATCACGCCGCTCAACGCGCTCGACCTTCAGCACCCGCTGGACAACGACGCCTACGAGGAGCTTTCTCCGCTGCTTCGGCGCATCGATCAGCAGAACAGGCGCATCGAGGCGCAGGTGACCGAGCTGAAGCGCCGGCAGGACGAATTTTCCGCCGTCACGCACAGCATGAAGGAAGGGCTTGTGCTGCTGAGCGCGGACGGCCATGTACTGAGCGTCAACCCCGCCGCCATGCGCCTGTTCAACGCCGGCGAGGACTGCGTGGGGCGCGATTTCGTGACCGTGAGCCGCGACGTGCCGGTGACAAACGCCGTGCGCGACGCGCTCTCAACGGGACGCGGCGCGGCGCAGCTCGACCGCGGCGAGCGCATCTATCAGATCGAGTGCAGCCGCGTCGAATCGGACGGCGCGATCCTGGGCGTGGCGCTGGTGGCGTTCGACACCACGGAGCGCGCACGGGCCGAGCAGATGAAGCGCGAATTCACCGCGAACGTCTCGCACGAATTAAAGACGCCGCTCCAGTCGATCATGGGCAGCGCCGAGCTGCTGGAAAACGGCCTTGTGAAGAGCGAGGATCAGCCGCGCTTTATCGAGCGCATCCGCAGCGAGGCCGCGCGGCTCATGGCGCTCATCGAGGACATCATCCGCCTGTCCGAGCTGGACGAGGGCGCGGCCCCGCCGATGGAGACGGTCGATCTGTTCTCCATCGCCAAGGACGCGGCCGATACGCTTCAGGAAAGCGCGAACAAAAAGAACGTAACCCTCGCGCTCACGGGCGAAAGCGTCCAGATCATGGGCGTGCCGCGGCTGATCTACGAAATCGCCTACAACCTGTGCGACAACGCCATCCGCTACAACCGCGAGGGCGGCCATGTGGCGGTGCGCGTGCGCAGAGACAATGACCGCGCGCTGCTCGAAGTGGCCGACGACGGCATCGGCATTCCGGAGGAGCACCAGAGCCGCGTATTCGAGCGCTTCTACCGCGTGGACAAGAGCCACTCGCGCGCCTCGGGCGGCACGGGGCTGGGGCTGTCGATCGTCAAGCACGCCGCCGCGCTCCATCACGCCGAAATCAACCTCAAGAGCGAGGTTGGCAAGGGCACGACGATTTCCGTACGCTTCCCGATGGAATAACTAAGCGACAGAATCTCCGTCTGATCATACGATCGGGCGGGGAGATATACGCAAAAACCGCATCGACCGGCTCTTTTCGGAGCGGCGATGCGGTTTTCTTTATAGGGTGGCTTACATGGAGATCCAGCCGAAGGCGTTGGCGATGGAGCTGATGAGTATGATCGCCGCGAAGATGGGGCACAGAGAGCGGATCATGAGGTTGAAGATCCTCCTGCGGCGGAACGCGCCGCCGTTCAGCGTGACCTCCTGCTCGATGCGCTCCACGCCGATCACCCGCGAGACGAGGATGCAGCTGGCGATGGCGGCGATGGGCATCATGACCGAGTTGGTCAGGAAATCGAAGAAATCGAGGAACTGCATGCCCAGTATGGTAACGTTCGCCAGCGGGCCGTAGCCCAGGCTGGACAGGCTGCCCAGCAGCACCATCGAGACGCCCATGATGGCGGTGGATTTTCTGCGGCTCCAGCCCAGCTCGTCCTGCAGCGTCGAGACGGCGCTTTCGGTGAGCGCGATGGAGCTGGTCAGCGCGGCGAAGAGCACCAGCAGGAAGAACGCGACGCCGATGGCCGTGCCAAAGCCCATGGAGTCAAACACCTTGGGGATGGTGATGAACATCAGCGACGGGCCGGCGTTCAGCGCGGAGGGATCGCCGCCGGAGAAGGAGAACACCGCGGGGATGATCATCAGGCCGGCCATGACGGCGATGGCCGTATCGAAAACCTCCACCTGGCGGGTGGAATCCTCGATGGAGACGTCCTTTTTCATGTAGGAGCCGAATGTGATGAGTATGCCCATGGCGATGGAGAGCGAATAGAACATCTGCCCCATGGCGGCGACCACCGTCATCCACGAGAAGTTCTTCGGACTGGGCACGAGGAAGTACTTCACGCCTTCCAGCGCGCCGGGCCGCGTGACGGAATACGCGCCGATAACCAGCGACAGCAGCACGAGAATGGGCATCATGACCTTGGAGACGCGCTCTATGCCGTTTTCAACGCCGGCGAATATGATGACCAGCGTCATCGCCGCGAAGACGAGGAAGCAGACTTCCGACGAAAATCCATTGGAGATGAACGCGCCAAAATAGCCGTCCGCGGCCACGAGATGCGCCTGACCCAGCACATACTCGGCCAGATACTTGATGACCCAGCCGCCGATGACCGAATAGTAGGGCACGATCAGTATGGGGATGACGGCGTTGATCCAGCCGCCGAAGCGCAGAGCCGGCTTATTGCCGAAGGACTTGTACGCGCCGACGGGGCTTTTGCCGGTCATGCGGCCGATGGAGGTCTCGGCGACGATCATCGTATAGCCGAACGTCATGGCCAGAACGATATAGATCAAGAGGAATATGCCGCCGCCATACTTTGCGGCCAGATACGGGAAGCGCCATATGTTCCCCAGCCCGACGGACGCGCCCGCGGCGGAAAGGATGAAGCCGATTTTTCCCGAAAAGGAGCCTCTTTTGTGCTCGCTGTGACTCATAAAAAAATCTCCTGTCTTTGGAAGCTGTTTCAAAAATTCCGGAAATTGCCCCTCCGGCCTGTCTTTCGCCGCGCTCACGGCTGAAAGATGCGGTAAAAAATCTGACCAATCGGGCAGATCCGCCCTTTTGAAAGACGCTTCAGATCATGCGCAGGCGCGCGCGGACTATAAAGCAGTCGCGCACCTTTTAACAGACGAAGGGGCGCATTGCGTCTGGCAACGCGCCCCTCACTCAATTTGTCCTCAGGGGAAGGCGGTCGATCAGTCTCTGCTGCCGACCACGGGATACACGCTGAACGGCTCGTCGGCGATGTCGATATACGCCCAGTACTCGTGGGCGTTGTCGTGCTTCATGCGCATTTTGCGCTTCTCTCCGGGAATGAACTCGAATTCGTCCTCGGGATGCTCGACGTCCCAGTTGACATGGACGATGCTGGGGCCCATCGCCGCGTAGAGCAGCGGGCCGTACTCCAGCGCATAGCGCTGCGCGCCCACCAGCTCCTCGCCGCCGGTGTAATGCGTGACCTTGAAGCGCATGGGCACGGTGAACTCGATCACGTCGCCCGCCTTCACGTCCAGCGCCACATAGCCGCAGGGCGCGCCCGCGACTTCCTCGTTATTGACGCGTATGCGCACAGGCTCGGCCGCCCAGCGCGGGATGCGCACCTTGAGCGTGAACGGCGCGGCGGCCTCCTGCACCTCGATTTTCACATGGCCGCCGTCCGGAATGTCGGTCTCGCAGGCCAGCTTGACGCGGCCGGAGGCGATGTTCAACTCGGCCTCGCTCGGGGCGTATATGTCGGCATAGACGGTGTTGCCGCAGGTGGTATAGAGCATCTGGGGCAGCAGACCCACAAGGCGCGTGCCCAGCGAGGCGCAGCAGGTGCAGCGATCCTGCCAGCGCGCGTCCTTGCCGCCCTCCAGGAAGTTGAGATAGTGGAAGCCGCGATCCTCGACCTGCGCGGCCAGGAGCACATTGTAGATCGAGTTTTCCATCTCGTCCACATAGTGCGCGTTGTCCGGCTCGAGCAGGTGCATGCGCTGATTGAGCAGCACCCAGAAGTTGGTGGAGCACAGCTCGTTGTAGTTGTGCTTCATGCTCAGCCAGTTGCAGCCGGGATAGTAGGTGTCGTCCTCACACATATTGATGCCGCCGCCGACGTGCTGCCACTTGTCCTCGTACATCCTGAGCGCGTGTTTGACGGCGTTGATGTACAGCTCGTTGCCCGTGGCGCGATACAGATCGCAGTAGCCCTCGAGCGTGGTCAGCAGCGTGGAGTGCGGATGGTTGCCGGGATGCTGATAGATGGCGCGGTGATTGTCCTCGAGCAGCTGCTCAAGCCACCACGTCTCACGATAGTACTTCTCGCACACGTCGATATCGTCCTGCTTGCCGACCGGCGAATCGTACACGCGCGTGCCCACGAGGATGCCCTGGAAGCCTAGATTCATATCCTTGACATAGGGCAGAAGATCGCAGGTGTTGAAATAGTCGGTCATGGAGCGCGCCAGCTCGAACGCGCGCGCATTGCCCGCATAGCCCGCGTCCAAGAGGCCGAACGTGATCCACGCGCGGGTGTAGTTGGGATATTCCTTGGTGTGGAACTCGTCGCGCGTGATGGGCATGATGAAGCCGTCGTCGTCCTTGCACGCGTCGATCTCGGCCACGACCGCGTCGGCCTTGGCGCGCAGCTCGGGATCGTCCACCCAGAGAAGCGACGTACACGCGCCCGAGAGGAACTCGCCGGCGGTCTGTCCCTTCAGGTTGATCTCGAAATGGCCCGACTGCCAGGCATACGGCACGGAGGGCGCCGCCTTCTTGGCATGGACGCGATAGTAATACATCATGCGATCCAGCTCGAAGCCCTTGAGGAAGGCGACGTTGTTGTCGAACGCCTTGCCCAGCCAGCCGCCCTTGAGCGTCACGCCGCCCATTGGCGCGCTGGCCGCATAGGGCACCGCATATTTCCTATTCATGATCTGTTCCTCCCCTGCGTTATAGTTTCGGGTGTATGAACGTTAACATCATCATACCGCAAACGCCGCGCGCTGTCAAGCGGGAATTTGCCTTCGACGGGATGATTTGGCCGCGAAACGACGCGAAAAAGCCGCTCCTGTCCAAACAAACATACTATAAAATCGTCCGACACGATTGACAGGAATATTCCGCTATGATAAAATAAAACTATGGGGCTGGCAACGGCTCCATGGCATGCAAGGAATAAGATGGCGCTTGGCTTTTCACCTCTGTGCAAATACCAACAAACACAAAAACGAAAGACCTGACCGGCTCTGATTTATGGCTGGTCAGGTCGAGCTGCATAACGGGGATAACATAAAAATGCCTGTGCCTGTTGCGTCTGGCGGCAGCAAGTGGAACCGGCACAGCCGGTGGGGTTATGAGTGAACTGACTCTGCTTCAGGTCATGCTCGTAATCTGCTCTCTGGTGTGCAACGTTGCTTCAATGGCTTATCGCCTGGGCAAGGATGTACACGGCGCGCGCAAACGCACGCGCAGACACAAGAGATCCCGTCGATCCCGTAAATAAGGATTGACAAAGCAAAGCCGCCATCCAGCGCTAACTGGTTGACGGCTTTGCTCACCTGATAATCAACTCAGAGGGGAAGAGCCTCACCCAAAGCGTCATCCCTTCATGTCCATATTATAGCACGGCGCGGCCTGACTTGTCAAGCGGCGCTGTGCTTTTTCTCGCGCCATAAACGCCGTGGCAGCGCAGAATAGCGCCTTAAGCGGAACCAGCCCCGCCGTCGCCCGGGTACAACGGAGACCTGCCCGACTCCGACCTATGGTCGGGCAGGTCGTGTGATATTGCGCGGCAGCAAGTGGAAGCCGCACAGCGGCCCGCTAACGGGAGACGAGGAAGGTGTCGATCACGCGATGTACGGCGGGACGCGGCTCGGAGGCGGCGAGACGGCCTAAAAGCAGCTCGGCGACAGTGCGCACCTCGTCCTTGACGTTCGCGCCGATGGAGGTCATGTCGAACGGCACGGAATAGAAGGCCTGAATATCGTCGAAGCCGACCAGCGGCAGCGGATGATCGCGATGATAGCGCGCGGCTTCCCACGCGATGAGATCGCTGAAGCAGAACAGGCCGTCGTACTCGACCCCCTCGGCGTGCAGCCGGTCGAGCTGGAGCGAAATATCGGCCTGGAAGGGGGCGCAGCGGCAGACCAGCGTGGAATCGAAGGGCAGATCGGCTTCCTTCAGAGCGTCGCGATAGCCCCGCTCGCGCTCGGCGGCGCTGCTGATATAGTCCGACGCGCCCAGCATGAGGATGCGCCGGCAACCGCGCTTGATCAGATACTGCGTGGCCAGCATGCCGCCCTTTCGGTCGTTCCAGACGACGCTGTCGAAGGCGTCGTCCTCCTTCGCGGCGCGGCCCATGAGCACGAAGGGCAGATTGTACTCCTGCATCAGCTCGAGCGCCTGACGCGACTTCTGGCAGGGGCAGAGCACAACGCCGTCGACATGATTGCCGATGACCGTCTGCGCGGCGCTCAGCTCCTGATCGGGATCCTCGTCGGTATTGAGGATGAGCGTCTTATAATTGCGCGCGCGGAAATAGCCCTCCAGCTCCTTGATCTTGATGGCGAAGAGGGGGTTTGAAATATCGCCCAGTATGATGGCGATGGTGTGGCTGTACCCGGAGCGCAGCGAACCGGCCAGGGCGTTATTGACATATTTCATATTGCGCGCGATCTGCTGGATACGCTTTTTCGTATCCCCGGCCAGCAGCGGCGAATCGCGCAGCGCCAGCGAGACGGTATTCGCGCTGGTGCCCGCCTTGAGGGCGATATCCTTGAGCGTCACGCGCTTGTTTCGATCGGTCACGGGACAATCCTCTCTTTCCTATGGCTTTCATGCAAACCATCATATTATATAACACTTTGCCGCCCGAGTAAAGAGAGAATCGTGCCAGATATTCATTATGTGCCGTCATATTAACGTTAATAGTGCGAAGATTGTCTCAATATCGTCGCGACGTGAGCGGCGCGGCATAAAAAAAGCGGGAAGGACGCTCATCCTCCCCTGCCGACCTCTATTCATGCTCCGGCACAAACGTCAGCTCCAGCTTCATCCCCATACCCTCGGCCAGCCGCTGGAGCGTCCTGACCGACGGATTGCCGTTGCCCCGCTCGAGCCGGCTGATGACGCTCTGCCGGATGCCGCTGCGCGCGGCCAGCGCCTGCTGCGTCAGCCCGCTGCGGCGGCGCGCGTCGATCAGCACCTGCGCGGCGTCCCACTGCCACTCGTCTGCGCTCTGGCGCGAATCCTCCTCGTAAAACCCTATGCTGTTCATGGCTCCTCTTCCTCTTTACAATATTCGACTGTCCGGATGCGGGAACGCGCTCGTTCCCCTGCTATTTTTTATTATATAATATATCCGATAGATTGTCAAGAGGAAACCGTGCGGCGAACGAACGCTCATATCATTTCGCCTGCGCGGGCGTTTATGGCGGCGTGAATTGCGCCAAATGTTAAGCGATGTTAAGTCGTTGCATTTTCGCGAGAAACCTGCTAAACTCATAGACGCTGGGAGCGCCGGAGAACGCGACCGCAGGGAACCTGTTCGCCCCGAGGAGGGCGGGCGGGTTTTTTGATACCAATTTTTGAGAAGGGAGTGAGACGGAGATGGGACTGGGACGCGCCGAACGGGAGAAAATGCTCGCCGAGGCCGAAAAGCTGATGGCGGAATACGAGCGGCGGCAGCGCGTGGACAAGCTGAAATACTACAAACCGCACGCGCGGCAGGCGCTCTTCCATCAATCGCCCTGCCGGAATCGATGGGCGCTGGGCGGCAACCGCACCGGCAAGACCGAGGTGGGCGCTGTGGAATGCGTGTATCTGGCGCGGGGATGCCATCCCTACCGGCGCGTGACGCACGCCATGAACGGCTGGGTGGTGAGCCTGTCCAGCGAGGTTCAGCGCGACGTGGCGCAGAAGAAACTGCTCTCCTACATCAATCCGGCGTGGATCCGCTCGATCCGGATGCGCGAGGGCCGCGCGGACGACCCTGAAAACGGGGTGATCGACACGATACAGATCGAGAGCCTGTGCGGCGGCCTGTCGACGATCGGCTTTAAGACCTGCGCGCAGGGCCGCGAAAAGTTTCAGGGCGTAAGCCTGGACTTCGTGTGGTTCGACGAGGAGCCGCCCGAGGACGTTTATCAGGAATGCCTGATGCGCGTGCTGGATTCGGGCGGCTGTATCTTCGGCACGATGACCCCGCTCAAGGGGCTGACGTGGGTGTACGAGACGATCTACTTAAACGTGCGAAACGACCCAGACGTATGGGTGGTCACGATGAGCTGGCGCGACAATCCCTACCTTTCGCCCGAGGAAATCGAGCGGATGGAGCGGGCGCTGCCGCCGGACGAGCTGGAAGCGCGGCGCGACGGACGGTTCATATCGGTGAACGGGCTGGTGTACGGCGAGTTCGACGAGCGCGTTCACGTCGTAGAGCCGTTCGACATACCGCCCGACTGGCAGGAATGCCTTTCGATCGACCCGGGGCTGAGCAATCCGCTCTCCTGCCACTGGTACGCGGTGGATCACGAGGGCTGCGTGTACGTCGTGACCGAGCACTACCGCGCGAATATGCCCATAGACGCGCATATGCGCGAGATCGACCGCATCAGCCGCGAGCTGGGATGGAAGCGCGACGCTTCCGGACGGCTGAACGCGCTCATGGACGCGGCCGCCGATCAGCGCACATTGCAGGGCGAGAAGAGCGTGGCCGAGCTGTTCCGCGAGCAGGGGCTGAACGTCAACACGCGCGTGAACAAATCGAAATGGGCGGGCATACAGCGCGTCAAGCAGGCGCTGGAGATGCGGCCGCACTTCGACACGGCGCGATGGCCGGAGGGGAAGCCGGGGCTGTTCATCTTTTCAAACTGCCCGATGATGATCCGCGAGATCAAGCAGTATCGCTGGAAGGAGGACGAGGAGGAGCCGGTCAAGCGCGACGACCACGCCATGGACGAGCTGAGGTATTTTATCATGAGCAGGCCTGAGCCGCATCTGCCGGAGCGGATTCCCGAGTCGATGGTGGTGCGGCATAAGAAGCGGCTGGTGAAGCGGAATCGACGGGAGGCAATGAGGAATTCGGAATGCGGAATGCGGAATTAAAGCTGCGCCGCGTAAAGCGCACAAGCCCCTCGCTGCGTAAAGCGCACATTGCCGCGAATCAAATGAAGAGAGTCCAGAGAGTCGAAGACTCTTTGGCGCAGGTTTGGGGGCGCGCAGCCCCCAACGAACTCCCCGCGGAAAGCATGGCAAGGCCAATGTGATTGCGCAAAACGCACCCACACCGCACCGCCGACTCCGTTTTCCCGTTCCCCGCGTCTCTCCGTACTCCGTCGGGATCGCCGTAAAGAAACGCACAGCCTGAAGTGAACCCGAAAAGCTCGATAACCGCACGGCTTTTGAGAACGCTCTAACGGCGATCCCGAACCGCGCGGAATAGAAACGCAAGACGCCGCAAGCCGTCCCTGTTTGGCGCACACGCGGCAAACAGCAGGCGTGAGACAAACGCAAAACACCGCAACAGGAACGCAAGACAGACATGAGCCGAACGCAAGACATTGCAAGAGAAACGCAGCGCCGCGCCGCCTGATATGCGCGCACAAACGCCCGTGCCGGAGCTAAAACCGGCCAGATGCAACATTGCGCCGGCCTGCAATTCACGATCCTGTGATGCGAAACAACGCTGCGCCGCGTCAGCGCGGACGGCGGATTGACGACGACTTTCTCCGCCGAACGACGCGGACAACGATAAGCGCCGCGATGAACGGCTGCCGCGCCCCGCTGAACGCGGCCAAACGCCCTTGAAAGGAGGCGACGCCCATGATTTGAGCGCACGGCAGAACAGACAAACCGACCGACTGATATAAAGGTGGTGTTTTCCATTGACGAACTCCCCCGGGACGGAGGAAACCGTCCTCATCCCCGAAACGCCGCAAAGCCCCGAGCAGGAAAAGCTCGCCGCCGACGTGACGCACGAATTTGAAAAGCGCCGCGACCGGCGACGCCCCCTCGAACTGAAATGGCGGCTCAACCAGCGCTTCATCGCGGGCGATCAGTACTGCGACCTGCTGAGCGACGCAAGCGAGCTGATCGAGGGCGACGCGCAGGGCCGCGCCGTCTACAACATGATCGCCCCGATCGTCGAGACGCGGCTCTCGAAGCTCAGCCGCGTGCGCCCCGGCCTGACCGTGCGGCCGCAGACCGCCGACGCATCCGACGAAAGCGCCGCGCGGCTGGCCACGCGCCTGCTGAAAAACGCCTTTGCCGAACACGATATGCCGCGCCTTCAGACCATGGCCGCGCGCTGGGCCGAGGTGTGCGGCTGCGTGTTCTACAAATCCGTGTGGAACCCGCGCGCCGGACTGCCCATCGGCCTGAGCGAGCGGGGCGAAATCGTCCATGAGGGCGATCTGGGCGTGTCGATCGTGCCGGCGTTCGAGATCTTTCCCGAATGCCCCTCCCGCGAAGGACTGGAGAGCCAGCGCAGCCTGATCCACGCGCGCGTCTACCCCGTGCGCGAAATCGAGACGCGCTGGGGCGCAAGGCTGCCCGGCCGCACGATGAGCGTCTACGGCGCGGAGCTGAATCCGACCGCCGGCGACTCTGCGCTCGACGAGACCATCGAGGATGCGGAGATGGTGATCGAATACTATGAAAGGCCCAGCCGCGAGTTTCCGAACGGCCGCCATGCGACCGTCGCGGGCGGCCGCGTGCTGCACGACGGCGCGCTGCCCTTCCGAAACGGCGCGTGCCTGACGCGCGATTTCCCGTTCGTGCAGCAGCTGTGCCTGAGCGAGCCGGGCTGCTTCTTCGGCGCGACGGTCGTTGAGCGGCTGATTCCGCTCCAGCGCGACTACAACGCTATCGTCAACCGCATCAACGAGCACACCGCCCGCATGACCGCCGGAAATATTCTGGCCGAACAGGGCTCGCTGGTCAACGAGGCGCTGCTCGACGAGGGCTTCGAGCCGGGCACCGTCGTCGAATACCGCGCGGGCGCGACTCCGCCGGTCTGGATGCCTGTGAGCGAAGTGCCCGAGAGCCTGCTCCAGCGCCTGACCGTGCTGCGCCGCGACTTCAACGAGGTGTCCGGCGTGTCCGACATGGCGCGCGCGTCGAGCGTCGGCTCGGTCTCCTCCGGCGTGGCGCTCGACATACTGCGCGAGCAGGACGACACCCGACTGGCGCTGACCGGCGAACACATTCGCCGCGCCGTACGAAACGTCGGCTGCCAGTGGCTGCGGCTGATGCGGCAGTTCGCCGTCGGGCTGCGCATTGCGCGCGTCGCAGGCGAGGACGAGGGCGACCTCATGCTGCTCTCCTGGCAGGGCGACGACCTGACCAGCGACGATGTGGCCGTGGACACCGACAGCGAGCTGAGCGACACCCCCGCCCAGCGCCGCCAGACCGCGCTCGAATTGATGAACGCGGGCTTCTTCATCGACCCTGACACGCATCAGATGTCCCGCGAGAGCCGTGCCCGACTGATGGAGATCTTCCGCATGGGCAGTTGGGAGAACGCGGTGAGTCTGGACGAAATGCACATCGCCCGCGCCCGCCGCGAGCAGGCCGCGCTCATTCGCGGTGAAATTCCCGCTCTGACCAGCTACGACGACCACCGCCTGCACCTGACCGAACACACCCGCTTCATGCTGAGCGCGGACTACCGCCGTTTGCAGGCTGAAAGACCCGCGCTTGCCCGCGCCATGGCGATGCACGCCGAGGCGCACAGGGCGCTGATGGAAAGCAATGCGGGATGAGGAGGAAGCGGCTGGATGGATTTTGCATGATGCGCGCGGCGGTTGAACGGGCTTCTTGCTCGCGCGGTGCGGACATGCCTGAGCAGCACAGAGTACAGAGTGATTGCGAACAGCTCACATGGTGCGTACACGGCGTGGATGAGCTGAACGACGCGCATATGACGCGCTGAAATGTGCGGCGATAATCGGCTGGCAGGCTGATTCGTATCCGCGCATAAGCGGCGCGGGTATCCTGTTCCATGCGTTTACGGTTCCGAGAGCGCGGATGAAACGGCCGCGCTGATTTTGTTTTCCCGCCGCCCGCGTGCGGCAGACAGATAGAATGGAGGTTTTTTTCACTATGACTCAGTATCTTACTCCCCGTCAGCGCCAGCTGTTCATCGACCGGCTGGCCGAAGAGAACGACGCATCGCAGCTCAGCGGCGATCAGCGCAGGATCGCGCTCCAGCAGGGCGCGGACATGGCGCGCGCCGACATGCAGGGCCTGCCGGACGAGGACGGCTTCTTCTCCGAGGAGCGCTTTTCGCCCGAAGAGGACGCGATGGACGAAAACGGCGCGATGGCCGAGCGTCTGGCGGCGCTGGGCTTTGAGAACGCCGAGCAGCTGGCCGACGCGTATGAGCGGCTGGAGCGCCGCTATGCCGACCTGATGGACGACGTGCGCCGCATTGAGGCCGCCGGACGCGCCCGCCGCAACGAGCGCCGCCTTGAGAACGACCCGAACGGCCGCAACCGCGTGATTCAGGCGGTCTGGGCCAACCGCGCCGAGGATCTGGAGGACATTGCGCAGTTCCTGCCCGAAATGTCGGCATACATCGCGGGACATCCCGAGTACGCCATGGAGACGGACGGGCTGGAGCGCGCGTACGACGCGGTGCGCTCGCATCGCTACCGCAGCGAGGAGCGGCTGCTGGACGATCCGGAGGCTGTGAAGCGCCTGAGCGCCGATCCGCGCGTGCGGGAGGCCGTGCTGAGCGCGCATCTGGCGGGGATTTACAAATCCGCCGCCGCGCTGCCCGCGTTCATTGACGACGGCGGCAGCATTCCCGTCGCCGAGCCAACCAGGGGCGGCATGGATCGGGCGAAGGCCAAGCTGACGGCGATGCTGGCGGGCAATGCCCGCTGACACTTGACGCGGCGAATCTGTACCAACGCAACCCCGCCGCAGCGTGAAGAGAGTCCAGAGAGTCGAAGACTCTTTGGCGCAGGTTTGGGGGCGCGCAGCCCCCAACGTTCTCCCCGCGGAAAGCATGGCAAGGCCAATGTGATTGCACAAAACGCACTTACACCGCGCCGCCGACTCTGTTTCCCGCGTCTCTGCGTCCTTTCGTACTCCGTCGGGATCGCCATAAAGAAACGCTCATGCCTGAAGTGAACCGGCAAAGTTCGATAACCGCACGGGGATTTGAGAACGCGCTAATGGCGATCTCGACCCGCGCGGAATAGAAACGCGGCATTTCGCAAGCCGTCCTGTTTGGCGCTCTCGCGGCAAACAGCAGGCGTGAGACGGACATGAGACATTGCATGAGAAACGCAGCGTCTCGCCGCCCAATATGCGCACCCGCGCCGCGAATCAAATGAGGAGAGTCCAGGGAGACTGGTCTCCCTGGCGCAGTCTGGGGCGGCCGCAGTGCGGCTTCCTCATTTCAGCCCCAGCGTACTCCCCGCGGAAAGCATGGCAAGGCCAATGCGATTGCGCAAAACGCAGTTGCGCCGCGCCGCCGACTCCGTTCTCCCCGCGTTCCCTCGTGCTTCGTCGGGATCGCCATAAGGAAACGCACATACCTGAAGTGAACCCGCAGAGTTCGATAACCGCACGGGGATTTGAGAACGCGCTAATGGCGATTCCGACATGCGCGGAATAGGAACGCGACATTTCGCAAGCCGTCCCTGTTTGGCGCTCTTGCGGCAAACAGCAGGCGTGATCTGACGCAAGACACGGCGATAGGAACCGCAGCGCCAGAGGGCAACCCCTCCGCCGCCTGCCGACGGCACCTCCCCTTGCAGGAGAGGCTGACGCTCCGTCCCCCAATTCCGAATTACGCATTCTGCATTGTCCTCGCCGTTCCCCCGCGCGCACTCACGCCTGTGCCGGAGCTATAACCGGCAGGCACAAAGGCTGCGGCGGCGCACAGTTCACTATCATATGAAATGGAAGAACGCCGCGCCGCGACAGCGCGGAGAAAGGCGGGCGAACGCCAGCGCTTCCCTCCCCCTGACGAAAAGGCATCCGCATCGGACGGCCTTTTTTATTTTATTCCAACACGACAATTTGAAGGAGGTACACCCCATTATGGTCAACATGAACACCGTTTCCAGCGCCCTCAAGAACTTCTACATCATGCCCCTGCGCGAGGACGTGAACCTCAAGGCCGACGCGTTCGCCAGCCGCGTCATGCGCACCAGCACCAACATCGTGGGCTACAACAAGATCGTCCGCGCGGCGCTGGTCGGCGCGAACGGCGGCGCGGGCTCCGGCTCCGAGACCGGCGCGCTGCCCGCTTCCGGCGAGAACGTCTACGTCAACCTCGAGAGCGACACCAAGAACCTCTACGGCACGCTCGAGATCTCCGACAAGATCGTCCGCTCCGCCACCGGCCGCAACGCCGGCTCCTTCGTCAACATCCTCCAGCAGGAGATGGAGACGCTCACCCGCACCCTCAAGTGGAACATGGCGCGCCAGATGTACGGCGACGGCTCCGGCAAGCTGGTCACCGTGCAGGCCGCCACCGGCAGCGCCGTCCTCACCGCCGCGGCCGGCTCTTCCACCCGCCACATCCTGCCCGGCCTGAAGGTCGATCTCTACGCCGCCGCGGGCGGAAACGCTGTGGCGGCCGGGCTGCGCGTGGTCGACGTGAACCACCTGACCGGCAAGATTACGCTCAACACCGCCGTCACCTGCGCCGCGAACGCCTACCTGACCGTGCAGGGCAGCGCGGGCTATGAGCTGACCGGCCTGGGCAAACTGTTCGGCGCGTCCACCGGCACGCTGTACGGCCTGAGCCGCGCGAGCTACAGCTGGCTGAACCCCTACGTCGCGGACAGCTTCGGCGCGATCACCGAGAGCGGCCTTCAGAAGGTCATCGACCATCTGGAGGACAGCTACAACGTCACCGTGAACCACATCAACTGCGGCACCGAGGCCTACGGCCACTATCTCGAACTGATGACCAGCCGCCGCGCCATCTGCGACGCGTCCGTCCTCGAGGGCGGCCACAAGGCGCTCATGTTCAACGGCATCCCGCTGACCCGCAGCAAGTTCATGCCCGCCGCCGCCATCGACCTGTACGACACCAGCCTGTTCACCATCGATCAGGTGGCCGACTGGGAATGGATTGAGGGCGAAACCCGCCAGGTGCTGCACCAGAAGACCGGCTACCCGACCTACACCGCCACCGTCGCCAAATACTGCGACCTCATGTGCGCCCTGCCCGGCGGCGTCGCGCGCCTGAACGGCGTGGCCGCCCCTGCCGTCAAGCCCGTGCTGATCGCCAACGCCGAGAGCCAGCCCGTGCCCACCAAGGCGATCACCGACTGATGAATGGGGCGCGGTCAGGCCGGAACGGATAGAGTTGTTTTTGTTTGAGCCGGATGATGCGGCCTGAGCAGCGCATAACCCCCCCCACAAAAAGCGGCACGCCCGACAATGCGCCGGACGCGCCGCTTCTCATTCCTTTTGAACTTTCGCTTACGCGTTACCCTCACGTTCCACGCGCTCAATCAGCTCGCGCTGAGAGGCAGGAGACAGATTCCGGAAATAGGTGCTGAAGCCGCCGATGCGCACCACCAGCCCCGAATAATTCTCCGGATGCGCCACTGCCGCGCGCAGCGTCGCTCCAGAGAGCGCGTTGACCTGAAATTGCAGCCCGCCGCGCTCAAGATAGACCCGAATGAGCGCTTCAATCTCCTGCGCGTGCATCCGCACCGTGTCGGGCGAAAAACTCACGTCGAGCGGCTGCCCGCCGTAAAACGCATATTGCGGCAGCGCCGAGGAGGCCAGTGCCATCGCCGTGGGATCGGCTGAACGCGCCGCATTCGATATGCCCGCGTTCTTTGCAAACGGCGCGCCGGACAAGCGCCCGTCATAGCCCGCGCCCCAGCACGCGCCATAGCCGACGTTCGCATCCAGCGTGTGCAGCGAGGGCGAATAGCGCCGGTTGCCGTGATCGTGCGCGCGGATGAGCCGCTGCAATATGTTCGCCAGCCGCACCGCATAGGGCACAGCCGCTTCGTCGCGGCCAAACTTCGGGCAGGCCAACAGCGCGCGCTGAAGCGCTTCATATCCTTCGAAATTAGCGCGCACGGCCTCGCTCAGCTGGGAGAGCGTAAACTGTCCTGACTGGAACACCAATCTGTCCACAGCGCACAGTGCGTCCGCCGCATCAACCAGCCCCATGCACTCGACCGTGACATTATGATAATCCGCGCCCGAAATGCGATCACAGCGGCGATCAATGCAGCTTTTCGTGAGCAGCGATATGAACGGATTCGGCTCGACGCGCTCGCTGTATGCGGCGCGCGCTTCATAGGCTTCAAGTCCGATCCCGACGAACCGCGCGGCACAGCATTCGACATTGCCGAATGCTTCCTCAAGGCTGCAAACCGCGCCGATTCCCGGCACGAGCATCTCGCCGGACAGGAGCCGCCCCCCGTTCAGCGCCGTCTCGACCGCCGCGCTCACCATGAACACAAGCCCCCACATACTATTGAACTCCCGCCCGGGCAGACCGATTCCCATGCAGGAATTGTTCGAAAAGCCGCGCGCTTCCTTTTCCTGCACGCCCTTTTCGATAAGCGCGCGCACGCAGGAGCCTTCCCCATAGAACGTCGGCTGACCCATGGCGAAGAGCCTTTCATCGACGAGCGCATCCCAGTCGCTCTGCGTTGTTTCGTCGCTCACGCGCGCGCCCAGTATCGGCGCGGGCAGCGCAAAATCCTTCTGGCAGGCGATCAGCAGCCGCGAAAGCGCATTATAGTCCGGCCCGACATTGAGCAGACACGCGCCGTCGGCATAGGCGTTGAGCAGAAGCCAGAAATGGCGCAGCACGCGCCGGATTTCATCCTCATCCGCGCCCGAGCGCAGCGCTTCCTCATAATAGGGCAGCATATAGCGATCGAACCGTCCCAGCGAAATGCTGTACCAGGCGTTATCGGACAGCGGCAGCAGAAAATGGATGATCCAGACCGACTGAACCGCCTCATAAAACGTGCGCGCCGGTTCATAAGGCACGCGCAGCAGCATATCCCGCATCCGAACAAGACGGGGGCAGTCGCCCGCGTCGGCAGCGGCGATTTTTTCCGCCAATGAATCGGCCATACGCCGTGTAAACGCCCGCACTGCTTCAAGACTCGCCTTCATGGCAAGAAGATACGCGTCCTGCGGCGTTTCCATAAGCGCATGATCCAGCTTTTCCTCATAGCCGCGCAAACCGACGCGCAATATCTCGCTATAATCGACCAGCGTGTGGCCGCGATCCACATTGGCGCGGCTGCCAAACCGCTCCGGCGCATCCATAACGGCGCGCGTTTCTTCATCGATCGCCTCGTCGTCAAATGGACGCCTCGGGCGATCCTCGCCATCGAAGCGGAACCAGCCCGCGATTTCATCATCCTGTCGCACCTCGAGCGTCAGATGCTCCAGAGACAAAGCGAATTTTCTGGCGGCACGCCGAACGGGCGGCAACGTGTTCAGTTCATCCCAGTAGACGCTCCGAATGAAGCGCTCAAGCCTGTTATCGCACAATGCCATAGGATCAACCTCCGTTTTTTCAATCCAAACCATATTACCACAACCGTTGCCGCGTGACAAGAGGGCGCGGTTCTTTCTGAAAGGAGTTTTATTGACATGATCGTCTGCCATGAAGGGCTTTGCGAGCACGGCCGCGCGCCGCTCACGAGCCACGTCTGCGATATTCCGAGGCGGCTGAAGGCGATGAGGCCGACGCTGTTCGTGATGATCGACGTATCTACCGGCCGCATCGAGATCCACGACAGCGCGCAGAGGGGCGGCACGCTGGCCTGCGTCCTGCCCTATCCCGAGCTGGACGCGCGCGCCCTTACCTACGTCCAGCGCTACCGCCGCGAACGTCTGGAAGAGACCGCGCGCGAAATCGACGAATACAACGCGCGCCTTGAACGGCGGGCCCTGGCCGATCACCTCGACCGCGCCGCCGACAGGACGCGCGAGGCGATCGCCTATCTCGACCGCCATTCCCAAATCGACAATCTGCCAAAGGAGCTGATGGAATCATGAATCTGGAAAATATGTGCCTGATGGCGGCGCGCTATGCCGACCGGGGCGACGAATTTGTCAAGACCGCCGGTGCGGACGGCGCGCCTGTCTATCAGGGCGAGGCGCTGAACATGTTCGCCGTGCTGCGCGACGCGATCAACGAGGCCTACGCCGAAATTGCCGACGGCTACCTGCTGTACGATGAATGTAAGACCGTGACTCTCGGCGAAAACGGCGCGCTCGACATCACGGCCGCCGCGCCGAACGCCACGGCGATCATCGCGATCTATGCCGCCGACGGAAAAACACCGCTGCCGTTCACATTCGAGACGCGCTTCATCGCGCGCGTGGCGGGCGCGGAGAGCGGCGAGCGCGTGTGCGTCCGCGTGCGGATGCGTCCGGATCGGCTGGAAAACGAGAGCGACGAGCCGGTTTTTCCGGAATCCGCCGCCGAGCCGATGGTCTATGTATCGCTGGCCGTGGCGCGGCTGTTTCAGAGCGAGCGAAAGTTTGCCGACGCGCAGAGCTGGACGGCTGAATACCGCCGCCTGCTGCGCGGCGTAAAGCCCGTCGCGAGGGCACATCGACGGATACCGCGGCGCAGTTTTCGATAGGCCGCAGGGACGATTGCCCGACGCGCTTTTTGCGGGGCGTTTGGTGCGAGCGACGGACGCAAAGAAACAGCTTGGCCAGCGCCATTTCGAGAACGCGCAAAGAGCGTTTGTCCGCGCGGGATGAGGCGGGGCGGATGTGGAATGCTTCGTCCTTCCGCTGAGGGGCGAGATGCTGGAACGGTGGAACAGCTTTGCCGAGGAGACAGCGAATGAATTGCGAGGAGAAAAGCCGCATGATTAAGCGAATCTTTCAACGGGCGCGGTTCCTGCCGCCAAGCTGGACGGCGGCGGCGCTTGAGCGACTGGAACGTCTTTCAGCGCTCGGCAGATTTGCAAAGGCGTTTCGGGATGCGCGGCCTGGAAGCATTTCAAGGCACACCGTCCCCCGCCCCATTCCGAACTCCGCATTCCGAATTGACATTAAGGAGGTTTACCATGTCCAACACACTTTTGCGCGTGCGCGCCTTCCGCGGACTGGATCAGAGCCGCGGCGACTGGGGCGGCGATCCGGCCACGGCGGCGCAGTGCGTCAACTTCGTCTGCCGCGGCGGCGTGCTGGAACGCGCATCCGGCATGACCGCGATTTCCCCTCAGCCGCCTGCGGGCTGCGTCCGGCTGTTTCAGGCGTTCTTCCGCACGGACGGCGCGGACGATTCCAGGCTGGTTGCCGCGGGGAACGGCCGTTTGTACGCGCTGACTGGCGGCGCGTGGACGACGCTCGGCTCGGGCTTTGCATCCGACGACTGGTGCGCCGTCAACTACCGCAAGGGCGGCGACGACCTGCTGATACTGACCAACGGCCGCGACGCCATGCAGACCTGGGACGGAAAGAGCGCGTCCCTCACGGCGATCACGCCCACCGTGGACGGCCAGACGGCGACCTTCGAGCGCCTGACGCTGATCTACGAGCGGCTGTGGGGCGCTGTGTGTACTGCCCAGCCCGACCGCGTTTACTGGAGCGAATCCTTTGCGCCGGACAACTGGGCGCTCAATCCCGACATTCCGGGCAGTGGCGGCGGCTATGCCGATGTGGCGACGTTCGACGGATCACGCATACGCGCCGTCACGGCGGCCTTCGACGACGTGCTGATCGTCAAGGACCGCAGCCTGCACCGACTGAGCGGCACCTATCCCGGCGATTTCACGCTCACGCAGGTCTACGGCGGCGAGGGCACGCTCGCCCCGCGCACGCTGGTGCAGACCGCCGACCGGCTGTACTTTCTCGGCCGCGACGGGCTGTGCGTCTACGACGGCATGACCGTTTCCTCGCTCGTACATCGCGGCGACGAACGCGCGCGCGGCGTTTTCGAGCGGCTCAATCCCGCCGCGATCGATCAGGCCTGCGCCGTGCTGACCGGCGACGTGATGTACATCACGCTGCCGCTGGACGGCGCGTCCGCCAACAGCCATGTGCTGCGCTATTCCCTCGCGGACGACAGCTGGGCGCTCCTCTCCCTTTCGGGCGTACGCGATTTCCTGATCCGCCGAGACGGGCAGAAGGAAGAGCTGCTCTGCCTGACCGGCGAGGGGCTGTTCCGGCTGGGCGCGGGCGATACTTTTGGCGCGGAAAGCGTGACCGGCGAATGGCTCAGCCCGCAGCTGCTGGGCGACAGACGCGTCGAACGCAAGCGCACGAACCGCCTGCGCGTGACCGTCGAGACGGAAAAGGCCGGCGCGATCACGCTGTTTACGCAGAGCGAGCAGGGCCGCGCCGAGCGCACGATCGCCCTGCCGGCGGGAACCAGCGTCCTGAAGCCGCGCCTGCGCGTGTGCGGACGGCGTATCCGCTTCGGCCTGAAAACGAGCGCGCCGGTGCGTCTGCCCGAGGGGCTGGCGCTGGAAATCGAGGTGGACGAGCCATGAGCGGCAATGTGAACGCCTCGCGTCAGCGGCTGACGCTCTCCAACCTGACCGAACCGCAGCAGATGCGCGAGCTGAACCGCCAGCTCGAATGGATCTGGGCGCAGCTGATGGGCGGGCTGAGCAAAAAGTCGCTCTCGAGCGGCTTGCAGAGCGTCATAGACGGCAAAGCCGACGGCGAAACGGTGACCAGCCTGACCACGCGCGTCGAGCAGACCGAGGAGGAGATCACCCTCAAGGCCTCGAGCGAAACAGTGAACGCTCTGGGCGAACGCATGTCGAGCGCCGAAACCAGCATTACGCTGAACGCGAACGCCATCACGAGCAAGGCCAGCCAGAGCGACGTGAACGCGTTGGGTGAACGGGTGACGACCGCTGAATCGGAGATCCGGCAGACCCCCGACAGGATCAGCGCCGCCGTGAGCGCCGTGCAGGTTGGCGGGACGAACCTGCTGCACGGTATCAGCGTGTGGGGCCTGATCGACGGGCAGGGGTTTACGTTTGATTCGTCGGGCGCTGGCGCTATGGGCGCTTACGCCGCGCAGAGCGACGGCAGCCTGCTCGTGATAAATAATGGCTCTAACGTGCGTGTAATCCATGGCAACATCGCAGTGCAGCCCGGCGAGGTCTATACCGTGTCTGCGGAATACAAGGATATATCCGGCGAATGTCCCCATCAGTTTCAGATGGCATACTCAAACGCAGCGGGTACATTCGTGGGCAATGCGGTGTCCGAGGGCGATAAGACGACACTGGCCGACGGATGGGTTAAGAGCGTTCTGACGTTTACCATTCCCGAGGGCGTTACGCAGATGACGCCGTTTTTCCGCAGCGGCGTGGATTACGCAGTGTATACGCATCAATACTACATCCGCCGCCCGAAGCTGGAGCGGGGCAACAAGGCCACGGACTGGTCGCCTAATCCCGCCGAAGTGCGCGATATACGCATCGGCTCGAATATCCTGATGGATGTGAATCACACCGAGATCAGCACGCCGTATCTCGACATCGACGTGAGCGGAACCGAAGGCGACATGCACATCGACGAGAACGGCATATCGGCGGGCACGGCGACGTTTGAGACGCTCAACTGCCCGGATGTGACGCGCTATTATACCGGACCTGTAAGCATAGCGCTGGCGGCAGGTGCGGACGTGAGTACGCTGTCAAAGGCGCTGTCGAACCGTATATTGACTGGCGACGTGACGATCGGCATAACCGGTG
>CAKTXR010000042.1 GCA_934631025.1 uncultured Clostridia bacterium | reverse complement strand
TGAGTAGTGGGACTCGAACCCACGGTCTCCAGGGCCACAACCTAGCGCTCTAACCAACTGAGCCATACCCACCATATCGGCTGGCAACGTATAATATTGTATCATACGCATCCCGTTTCGTCAAGAGCATCATTCGCATTTTACATATTTTTTCCACATCAGCGTGCCGCAGAACCTGCCCTGTGCGGCACGCTGAACGAATTCACATTATGCGTCGGTCAGACGGGCATAGCGCGGCCCAACCCAGCCGCTTTTCCCGTTCACGCCCACACAATGCCAGCCGCCGCTCTCTCCCAATACAGCCAGACGCGTCCCGCGCGATACCACGGTGACGGGATCATAGCGCGTGCCCGGCCCGCTGCGGACATAGACGCGCGCGCCGGTGATTTCGAGCGTCCGCGCGGGCTGCGGAGCTTCATCCTCCTGCGTTTCGTCGTCATCCTCGCGCGAGGCCGCCAGCAGCGCCGCGTGCGTCTGCGCGCCGTAAACGCCGTCGATCGCCAGCCCGTTGTCCTCCTGAAACGACTTAATCGCCGCCTCGCTCTCGCCGCCGAAATCGCCGTCTGCGCCGTATTTGGGCAGCGCATAGCCGCAGCGGAGCAGCATTTCCTGCATGAGTTTTACGTCCTCGCCCCGACTGCCGCGGCGCAATACGCGGCTCCCCAGCACGCTTTCCGGCGGCGGCGTCTGCGTTTCGTAAGTCAGGCCGGGCATCTCGTACCAGTGCGTCCACGGGCGTGCGGACAGCGCCGTTTCGACCACGCCGTAGGCAAAGCCGCGCGCTTCGATCACCCGTCCTTCGCCCACATACACGCCGGCGTGGCCGCTGAAACGCACGATCAGGCCGGGAATATCGGGCATCGTCTCGATGCTCCCCTTCTGAGCGGCGCGCGCAAACATTCCGTCGGCGTTCGTGTCGGGACAGCCATTGATCGCATAGCCCTGCTTTCCGGTCGCTTCGTCCAGCCACATATAGCCCTTGACCAGATTGATGCAGTCGGCGCAATACCGCTTTTCGGCGATATGCCGCCGATAGGCCGCCGTGCGCGCCGAGCCATAGTGCGCAGGATACTGCGCGCGCTTCCTCTTGAGCAGCGATTCGGTACACGGCCGTCCCGTCGTGCCGTACCAGTAGACCCATTTTTCCCGCAGGGCCTGCCGCACATAGGCGACGAGCGCGCTATTCGTCTTTTTCTCCACGCTCTTCCTCCCCCTTCCGGTTCAGCAGTTCCAGCGCGCGCCGGATCGCGGACGGATATTTTACGCCCATCAGGCCGGCGTTTTCCAGAATGGAAATGGCCTCGTTGATGATAAAGCCGACGATCACAGCGTCCGTGGCGAAGCGCATATCCAGCATCATGTCCAGCCGCGCGGCGACCAGCACGACGAGCAGCGTCATGCCCTTTTTGCACAGTCCCCTCCAGCCCACCTTGGATTCCAGCGCGCCGCCGCCCGTTTTCGTGCTCCTGTGAAATATGCCGGCCACGGCGAGACCGGTCAGATAATCGATCGCCATAAATATAATCAACGTCGTCATGGCGCTGTCCCAGTGACCGAACAGCGTCCCCAGCCAGCCGCCCAGCACGGCCGAAAGCGCCACAACGCCCGCTTTCAATCGCTCCATATCGTTCCCTCCCTCCGTTTGAGTATATGATCGCGCCCCGCGTTCCGCGCCTGCTGATTTTCGGGCATACAAAAAGCGCCCCGCGTTTTGTACGGAGCGCCGCGGAATGGATCGACTCGACGGCAGGCAGGGCCATAGAGCACTCAAGGAACTTCCCATTTTCATCGCGCCGGCAAATTCCCCCGCTTTCCAGTCACCATTGAAAAAAACTGAGAGCACTGATTTTTCATCGGCGGCAAAGCCCGCTGAAGCCTGATCTCTGACATCGGCCTGACACCTTTTCACTTTCAGGCACGCAAAAGGAGCGCCCCGCACAAATGCGGAACGCTCCCGAAAGACTCTTTACTTGCTGCCGTGACGGCCGCGCAGAAAGGGCGGGATGTCCGGCGAGAAGCCGCGGCGGGAAGCCGACTTCTTTTCCGGCTGCTCCGCGTTCTCAAACGGATCGTCGTCATAGAAGGGATCGCGATTCTCGCGGGCGGGCTTCTGCGTCTCGGCAGGCTGATAGCTGCGGCCGGCCGGCTCGAAGTTCGTGCGCTCGGAGTAGAGCGACGCACGGCGCGTTTCCTCGCGGTTGGGCATCACATAGCGCGGCTCGTTGACAAAGGCGGGAACCTCCGGGCCGCTGACCGGCTGAGCCGTCTGCGCGGGCTGCACGGGCTGAGCGGTCGGGATGGGCTGCGCCGTCTGAACGGGCTGCGCCACATCGGGACGGGCGGAAGAGGCCGCAGTCTCGGGACGCGCGTTGTTGAACGGCGTTTTTTCGAAGCCGGTCGCGATAACGGTCACGCGCACCTCGTCCTTGAGGGACTCGTCGATGCCCGCGCCGAATATGATGTTCGCTTCCGGATCGGCCGCCTGCGTGATGAGCATGGCCGCCTCGTTGATGTCCAGAATGCTGGTGTCGGTGCCGCCGGTGATGTTGATGAGCACGGCCCGGGCGCCGTCGATCGCGGTCTCGAGCATCGGGCTTTCCACAGCCTGCTGCGCCGCGTCCACCATGCGGTTTTCGCCCTTGCCGACGCCGATGCCCATGTGGGCCAGGCCGCCGGACTGCATGACGGTGCGCACGTCGGCGAAGTCCAGATTGATGAGCGAGGGAACGGCGATCAGATCGGAGATGCCCTGAATGCCCTGACGGAGCGTATCGTCGGCCAGACGGAAGGCCTCGGTCATGGTCGTGCCCTTGGTGACCACCTGCAGCAGGCGATCGTTCGGCACAACGACCAGCGTATCGACACGGCTCTTGAGCTGCTCGATGCCGCCCTCGGCGTTGCGCATGCGCTGCTTGCCCTCAAACAGGAAGGGCTTCGAGACCACGCCGATGGTCAGTATGCCCAGATCGCGCGCGATGCCGGCGATCACGGGGGCCGCGCCTGTGCCGGTGCCGCCGCCCATGCCGCAGGTCACAAAGACCAGGTCGGAGCCCTTGACCAGATTGGCGATGTCCTCGCGGTTCTCCTCGGCGGCCTGAGAGCCGACGTCGGGCTTCGCGCCCGCGCCCAGGCCCTTGGTCAGCTTTTCGCCGATTTGCAGCTTGGTGCCCGCCTTGGACAGATTGAGCGCCTGAAGATCCGTATTGACGGCGATGAAATCAACGCCCTGAATATTGGCGTCCACCATGCGGTTGACCGCGTTGGTTCCCGCGCCGCCGACGCCGATGACCTTAATCTTGGCCGAGCTGTTTACTTCCGAATTATCAAATTCCAGCACAAGGCATCCCCCTCGTCATATAATTTGGTAGGTTCATTTGTTAGCCTATTTTTTGAAGATGTTCTTCAGGCCGTTCAGCGCGCCGCCGCCCTGCGACGAGGCGTTGTAGGCCTGCTGCTCCACCGCGTCGAATACCTGATCCATCAGCCCCAGCGCGTTCGAATAGCGCGGATTGTTGAGACGGGCCGCCTTCACCATCGGGATCTTGACCGGCCGGCCGAGCTTTTCGCTCAGGTACTCGCGGCTGCCCCGCATATTGACCAGCCCGCCGCCCGTCACAAAGATCTGCGACTTGGGCGTAATCAGCTCCTCCGCGTAATCGAGCGTCTCCTTGATGTAAGCGATGATCTGATCGGTCTCCTGCTCCACGACCTCGCTGACGAACTTGCGGGGGAACGCCACGACCGAGCCGTCCTCCAGCTCGACCTGCGGATCGCTCTGCTCCTCGAACTGATCGGGCGTAAATATGTAGCCCTGCTTGACCGTTTCCGCTTCGTTCATCGTCGTTTCCAACGCGCTCGCCAGCTCGGCGGTGATGTCGCCGCCGCCGCGCGGGATGGTCGTGTGATATGTAATCGCGTCGCCCTCAATCACGGACATCTCCGTGTTGAGATAGCCCACGTCGATCAGCACCGGCTTGCGGTCGCGCTCGTCGAAGGAGAGCAGGAGCAGCGCGGAGCCGAGCGCCGGCGCCATGTACGCCTTGACCTCGATGTCGAGATCGGCCAGCAGCGTGCGCGTATCCTCGATGAACTGCGCGTCCGCCTGAATGAAGGAAACCAGCGCCGTCAGCGTCTTGCCCTTCGAATTGATGGGCGACATGGTGCGCTTGCCGCCGTCCACGCTGAACCAGGCGGGGCTTCTGTGCAGCACATGGCCGCCGTTCTCCGCCAGATTGAGCTGATCGGCCGCCGAGTCCATCACACGCGCGATTTCATCGTCGCCCACGCGGCCGTCCTCGGAGAGAATTTCCGTCTCGCCGATGGCCGTGACGACGTTGATGTTATCGCCGGGCACGCCGACGTAAATCTCATGAATCCGGCGCTTGGCCTCAACCTCGGCCGCACGGACGGACGCTTCGATGGCGGAAAGCAGTTCTTCCCGATTATTCCAGTCGCCGTTGCAATAGCCCGAATAGGGCACCGTGCCCGATCCGATGATCTCACAGCGCGTAAAGCTGCCGCTCTCCGCGATCAGCGTAATGATCTTTGACGTTCCGAATTCAATCGCCGCCGCTACCGTTTTCATTGAAATTGATCGCCTGCCTTATCAGGGAAACAGTTCCCCTGCATCTTACATTGGTACCTATCCATTATACATGGTTTTTGCACGCTTGAAAAGGGCTTTAATGAACTTTTCACGGCCGCTTCGCCTAAAATTATGACAAAGCGCGGCTAGCGATCGGCGTATACGGCGTTTTTGCCCGTCGATACGTCCAGAACGCCGCTCATAACGCCCTCCTCAGTCAGTTTTTCCAGAACGAGCCGCGCCAATACCAGCTTGTCGTCCAGATCGTCCTTTTCGCCCAGTATGATCTGCACGCCGGTGTTCGACACCATGTAGAGGTTAAACCGGTCGCGCACATTGATTTCGGAGATAAGTCCCGTCATCCCCTGCGCGTCCAGTCCCGCGAGGATCAGCTTCATGGCCTCCAGCTCGCCCGATTTGGTCGACTCGATCGACCGCCCCTGCGCGCTTAAGGACACGTTCATGCTGACCGTAATCAGATCGCCCGCCGGCATACTGGCCATGCGCTCGAGAATCACGCCCTCCGCGTCGATCACCAGTATCACGCCCGCGCAGTTGACCGCCGCGCGCGGCTGGCGCTCCCGAACCGTCAGAAGCACCCTGTCGGGATAAAGAATATCCATCTCGATCAATTCGACATAATGATTGCGCGAAAAGTTCCCTTTTATGCGGTTTTTTTCGATTTTCAGCGTATCCTCGCCCAGAATCAGACCTGAAAGCGCCGCGATTTCCGCATCGGAATAGGCCGAATTGCCCTGCACGACGATTTCCTTGAGCGTAAAGACGCGGCTCTTGATCAGCAGCGCCGCCACGCACAGCACGGCGACGATCATGAGAAAGCGCACGCCGCCGCGCCCTCGTCGGCCATACCGTCCTGCCGCCATACGCTTTCCCCTCCTCCGTTACACGCGCCTTATCCGCGCACCCAGCGCCGTGAGCGTCTCCTCCAGCCGCTCATAGCCCCGATCGATCAGCGATATGTTTTCGACCTCCGTCATGCCGTCCGCCGCCAGCGCCGCCAGCACCAGCGCCGCGCCGGCCCGCAGATCGCGCGCCGTCACCCGCGCGCCGGTCAGCTGACCGCCCCGCACGACCGCCGTGCGATGGTGCACGGTGATATCCGCACCCATGCGCACGAGCTGCGCCGCGTGGCTGAAGCGGCTCTCAAAGACGTTCTCCACAATGATCGACGTGCCCTCCGCCACGCAGCAGAGCGCCATCAGCTGCGCCTGCATATCGGTCGGAAAGCCCGGATAGGGCTGCGTGAACACGTCGACCGCCCGAAGCCGCCCCGGCGCGCTCAGCGTCAGGCCGTCGCTGCTCTCGTCGATCAGGCAGCCTGCCTCGCGCAGCTTTGCCAGCACAGCGTCCATATTGTCGCCCGAAAAGCCGTCCAGCGCGATTTCGCCGCCGGTCATGGCCGCCGCCGTCAAAAGCGTGCCCGCTGTGATGCGGTCGGCGATGGGCCTATACGATGCGCCGTGCAGACTGTCCACGCCGCGGATACGCACAATGCTGCTGCCCGCGCCGCTCACTCGACCGCCCATGGCGTTGATGAAGCCCTGCAAATCGACAATTTCCGGCTCACGCGCGGCGTTTCTGATGATCGTCTCGCCCTTCGTCAGCACGGCGGCCATCATGAGATTTTCCGTCGCGCCCACGCTGGGGAAGTCCAGCAGCACGTCGCCCGCGTGCCTGTGCCGGCCGTCGCAGTAGATGCGGCCGTGCTCCTCGCGAATCTCAACGCCCAGCCGCCGCAGCCCCTTCAGATGAAGATCAATCGGGCGCAGGCCGATCTCGCAGCCGCCCGGATATGTAACCGTCGCCCGCCCGAAGCGCGTGATCAGCGGCCCCATCATGAAGATGGAGGAGCGCAGGCGCTTCGAAAGAAGATCGGGCATCTCGTGGCGATGCGCGTTTTTGCCGTCGATGGTCAGCCGCCCCGCCTCCGCGCGCGTCTCGCAGCCCAGCTCTTCAAGAATTTTCGCCATGTTGCCGATGTCATCCAGCGCCGGACAGCCATGCAGCGTCACGCAGTCTCCCGTCATGACGGCGGCGGCCATGATCGGCAGCACGGCGTTCTTGGCCGCGGGGATCACCGCCCGGCCGCTCAGGCGCGCGCCGCCCATAATACGAAAAATGTCGCCCATCAAAACGCACCTCCAATACAAACACACTTTAATGGATATGCGTTTTTCGCCCGGGCGTGCATGACCCCCTGAGCGCGTCTCAAAAAGGCGGCTCTTCGCCCTCGAGCGTTCCTCTCGCGCGCCCTCTGCCGATTCGACAAAATCGGCTTTCGAGAGAGTCTTGAATATCCGCCCTGATTCAGCGCTTTTTCGACCTGAGCGCGGCATTGCAGGCAAGTAATCTTCAGGACGCGCTCTACCCAATCCTGCGGCGCGAAATATTCAGCAGCACTCCCACCGCGCCCATCAGCACGGCGATCGACGTGCCGCCTGCGCTGAAGAAGGGCAGCGGCTGGCCGGTCGTGGGCATCAGGCCCGTAACGACCGCCATGTTCATCATCGACTGCACGCCGATCATGCAGGTGATCCCGCCCGCGAGCAGGCTGCCGAAGCGATCCGGACAGCGTATCGCCACCCGCAGCCCGAAAAATATGAACAGCGCAAACAGCGCCACCACAATCAGGCATCCGAAAAGCCCCAGATCCTCGCCCACGACGGCGAATATGAAATCCGACTCGGGATACGGCAGGAACGCGTACTTCTGCCGCCCCTGCCCCAGCCCCATGCCGAACAGCCCGCCCGAGCCGAACGCCATCAGCGATTGCGAGAGCTGATAGCCCTCCTTGCTCATCATGGCGAAGGGATCGCGGAATGACATCATCCGCGCGCGCCGGTATTCCTCCGAGAACGCGTAGAATGCGCCGACGGCCAGACCGCAGCAGCCCGCCAGCCCCAGATGAATCCACCTGGCCCCCGCCAGCATGGCCATCAGCCCCGCCGCGATGACGATGCTGCCCGCCGTGCTCAGATTGGGCTGGAGCAGTATCAGCGCGAACATCACGCACGGCATGAGCAGCGCGGGAATCAGGCCGGTAAAGAGCTTCCTCACATCGCGCCTGCTCTGGCTGAGCAGACGCGCCATGTGCAATATCGCCGAATACTTGGCCAGCTCGGAGGGCTGAAAGCTCACCGGCCCCAGCCTCAGCCAGCGCCGCGATCCGTTCAATGACTTGCCGATGCCCGGAATGGCCACTAACACCAATAGCAGCAGGCTCACGCAGAGCAGACTGCTGCTATAAATCGGCTTCTGTAAAATTCTGTAGTCAATGCGCAGCGTAAACGCCATGACGATCGCGCCCAGCGCAATACCCATGAGCTGACTGATCACCTCGGCCAGCGGCGTACCGGACACATCCTGTGCGTTGTAATAGCTGGCCGCGTAGAGCGTCACCAGCCCGAAGGCCATGAGCAGCACGGTCGTCGTCAGGATGCCCCTGTCGCAGGGATTCAGCATTGGTTTTTCGGAGCCGCCCCGTTTGTCCTTCGCACCGCTGCCGAGCGAAACAGACGTCACCGCTTCTCCAATCCCGCGCTCCTCTCGTCAGGCGCGCGCCGTCATTTTTTGAACGATGTCCTTGAAAATATCGCCGCGTTCCTCGCAGTTGTTGAACATATCGAAGCTCGCGCAGGCCGGCGAGAGCAGCACGTTGCCGCCCGAAACGGCCAGCGCGCGCGCCATGTCAATCGCCGCATTAAAGTCGAAGCCCGCGTGATGAATCGCGCCCTCCGGATAACCCACGCGCCGCAGCGTCTCGTCGAACTGCTTCGCCGTCTGACCGATCAGCACGGCGTGCGCGATATACGGGCTGTTCTTAATGGCCGTACACAGCTCGGTAAAGTCGTTTTTCTTGTCCGAGCCGCCCAGTATAATGACGGTGGGCGCCTTCATCGTCTCGACCGCCTTGACCGTCGAGTCGGCGTTCGTGCCTTCGGAATCGTCGATGTATTTAACGCCGTCCAGCTCGCGCACAAACTCCACGCGATGCTCCACGCCCTTGAACGAGCGCAGCGCCCGCGCCGCGTCCTCTGCCTTTACGCCGGAGACCAGCGCCATGGCCGTAGCCGCCAGCGCGTTATCCAGATTATGCGGGCCGGAGATCAGCAATTCGTCCGCGCCGCACACGTCGACATGATCGTCCTCGGTACCGAACACGATGCGCCCGTTCAGTACAAACGCGCCGTAGGGCGGAATCTGCTTTCCGGTGAACCAGACGACGCGGCTCTTCGCCGTTTTCGAAAGAGAGAGCAGCGTCTCGTCGTCGTAATTGAGCACGAGATAGTCGTCCGCGGTCTGCGTGCGGAAGATGTGCGCTTTGGTTGCGGTATAGCATTCCATCGTGTGATGGCGGTTGAGATGATCCTCGCGGATGTTGGTCAGACAGGCGACATGCGGATGAAACGCCTTCACCGATTCCAGCTGGAAGGAGGACACCTCGCACACCACTACGTCGCTTTCTTTCGCCTCTCCCGCCACCGCCGCGAACGGATAGCCGATGTTGCCCACGACGTAGGTGTTCGCGCCCGAGGCCTTGAAGATCTCGCCGGTCAGCGTGGTGGTTGTGGTCTTGCCGTTCGTGCCGCTGATGGCCACGAGCCGCCCCTTCGACAGACGCGCCGACAGCTCGATTTCGCCGATGACCTCTACGCCCAGGCTTTCCGCCCTTTTGACGATCGGACTTTCAATCGGCACGCCGGGGCTGATGACCAACATATCCATGCCGGCAAGAAGCTCGTCCGGCTTTTCGCCAAGCCGCCATTCGATATTGGCAAGCCCCTCGAGCGGCTTAAGCGCGTCGCCCAGCTGCTCGCGTGTTTTGAGATCGTTGATGCGCACCAGCGCGCCCTTTTCGGACAGCAGCCTGGCCGCCGCAACGCCGCTGCGCGCCATGCCCAGAATCATGACCCTTTTGCCCTGCATACGCCCGTCCCTCCCTTAGAAGAACATCGTCAGAGCGATCAGGCACAGCAGCGCCGTGACGCTCATGTACATGGAGACGATGCGCGTTTCGGGCATACCGCCCTTTTCAAAGTGATGATGGAGCGGCGCCATGCGGAACACGCGCTTGCCCGCGCCGGTCTTTTTCTTGGTGTATTTGAAATAGCCCACCTGGATGATGTCCGACAGCGAACTGACCAGCATCGCCAGCGCGATCATGGGCAGCAGCAGCGCCGTGCGCGTGACCATGGCCACCGCCACCAGCGCGCCGCCGATGGTGAACGAGCCGACGTCGCCCATGAACACGTTGGCCGGATAGGTGTTAAAGCGCAGAAAGCCCAGTATGCCGCCGGCCGCCGCGCCACAGAACACCATCATGTTGGTCATGTTGCCGGCGTTCTCGGGATTGGCCGCGCCCAGCGCGACGCACACCAGCGCCATCGTGGCAAAGTCGATCAGAGAGCAGCCGGAGAGCAGGCCGTCCACGCCGTCGAGCAGATTGGCGCTGTTGACCGTACCCACCAGCACGAACATCATCACCGGAATGTAGAAAAGCCCCAGATCCCACGTCTTGTCCGTAAAGGGAACGATCAGCGCGCTGCCGATCTGCGGCGTGCAGTACGCCCAGATGGCCAGCACCAGCGAGATCACCACCTGCGGCACGATCTTCTGCATGGGCGTAAGGCCCAGCGAGCGCTTTTTGCTCACCTTGATGTAATCGTCTACAAAGCCCACGAGGCCGAAGCCCAGCGTGGACGCCAGCGCCATGGGCAGGAACGACCAGCGCTGATCGGCGGTAGAAAAGAGTATGGGCACAATGATCATCGGCACGGCGAATATGATGCCGCCCATCGTCGGCGTGCCCTGCTTCACCTTGTGCGATTCAAGCCCCAGCTCGTAGATGGTCTGGCCGAATTTCATTTTCTTCAGCCACGGAATGACCACCGGCCCCAGAACCATGGCAATGGCGAACGCCAGCACAGTTGCCCAGATAACTCTCTGCATCTTCAGTTCCCCCTAAATTACATTTCCTCCAGCAGCTCCTTGACCACGACCTTCTCGTCAAAGGGATATTTCACGCCCTTGATTTCCTGATAGGTCTCGTGGCCCTTGCCTGCCAGCACGATCACGTCGCCCGGCTCGGCGATGCTCATCGCATAGCGTATGGCCTCGCGGCGGTTTTCAATCACCTTGTATTCGCCGTGCGTCGGCTTGATTCCTGCCTCCACCGCCGCAAGAATTGCAAAAGGATCCTCGCTGCGCGGGTTGTCGCTGGTCAGCACGCAGAAATCGGCCAGCCTGCCGCCGATCTCGCCCATCAGCGGGCGCTTTTCGTGATCCCGATCGCCGCCGCAGCCGAAGAGCGCGATCACGCGGGCGCGCGCCGTCTGCCGTACGGTGGTGAGGATGTTCTCCAGCGCGTCCGGGGAATGCGCGTAATCGAGAATCACGCGGTAGGGCGTTTCCGTGTCCAGCAGCTCGATGCGCCCCGGCACGTTTTTGACCGATTCAAGACCGGCCTTGATGGCCTCGGGGCCTACGCCCACGCTGTCGCACAGCGCCGCCGCCGTCATGCCGTTATAGACGTTGAACACGCCGGACAGGTGCATATCGATCTCCAGCCGGAAGCGCTTGTTGAACGTGAGCATCCACGAGCAGCCGCGCTCGCCCACGTCGATGTTCTTGGCGTAGATGTCGGCCGGCACGCGGATGGCGTAGCCCTCGGCGGGGATGGGCACGTCCTTCATTGCATGGGCGACGCGCTCGTCGTCCGCGTTATAGACGGCGCGCACGCACATCTCGGGGGTAAAGAGCTTCATCTTCGCAGCCAGATAGTTGTCGAAATTGCCGAAGAAGTCAAAGTGATCCTGAGAGAGATTCGTAAACGCCGCCACGTCGAAGCGGATGCCGGTCAGCTTTCTCAGCGCCAGCGCGTGCGCCGAGACCTCCATGACCACATAGTCCACGCCCGCGTCGGCCATGCGGCGCAGCAGGGACTGGAAATCGATGGGGTCGGGCGTTGTGAGATTGGCCGGAATCTGCGTCTCGCCGATCATCGAGCAGACCGTGCCGATCAGGCCGACCTTGTAGCCCGCCGTCTCGAGAATGGCCTTGGTGAGATAGCTCGACGTGGTCTTGCCCTTCGTGCCGGTGATGCCGATCAGCTTCAGCTCGCGCGCGGGGTTGCCGTAGAAGATCGCGGCGATGCGGGAGAGCGCCTCGCGCACGTCGGCGACCAGCAGCTGCGGGCAGTCCACATCCAGCTCGCGCTCGACGACCAGCGCCGCCGCGCCCGCTTTGACCGCTCCGGGCGCAAAATCGTGCGCGTCCACGCGCAGGCCGCGGATACAGAAGAACAGCGATCCGGGCTTCACCTTGCGGGAATCGGTGTCCAGGCGGGTGATTTCCGTCTGATCGTTTCCGATGAGCCGGACGTTATCCCCCATCGCGCTGACAATATCATAAAGCTTCATGGTCGAATCCTCCCGTATCTTTTCGTCCGTTCCGCGCCGCGCCTATTCGGGCGTTCGGAACAATACCGTAACGCGGGTGGTGGGCGTTACCAGATCACCCGCCGCGGGCGACTGTTCATAAGCCACGCCGCTTCCGCTGATTCTCATTTCAAGGCCGCAGGATTGCAGCAGCCGGTTGGCCTCGCTGATCGACAGTCCGGCCACGTCCGGCACCTCGACATAGGCGTTTTCGCTCAGGTCGGCCTGCCCCTCGGCGTACAGCATGACGATGGACTTTTCGCTCATCATCGCGCCCGCCTGCGGCAGCTGGCCGATCACCGTCTGCCCCGCGCCGTCCAGCATGCTCTGAAAGCCGGCCTGCTTCAGCGCCGAGCGCGCCTGCGAGACCGTCATGCCGGTCACGTCCGGCACGCTGAGCGTCTGCGTGTTTACGTCCTTTTCCGTTTTGCGCGGCACGCCCAGATAGGCCAGCGTCTTTTCAAGAATGTCCTTCGCGAACGGCGCCGCCGTCACCGATCCGAAATCGGGGTAACGGTTGGCCTCGTCCACGATGAACAACACCGCCACGCGCGACTCGTCGATCGGCGCGAAGCCGATGAACGACCCGATATGCGTGCCGCTGGACACCACGCCGTCCACATAGACCTGCGCCGTGCCGGTCTTGCCGCCGATGCGGTAGCCGTCGATATGCGCGTTGCGGCCGCCGCCCTCCTCAACCACGCCCTCGAGCAGATCGCGCATGGTCGCGGAGGTCTTTTCCGAGATGGGCGTCGAGACGACCTCCGGCTCGCGACTTTCGACGATCTCGCCGTTTGCATCGGTGATTTCGGAGACGACGTAGGGCTTCATGAGCCGTCCGCCGTTGACCGCCGCGCAGGCCGCCGTGATGAGCTGTATCGGCGTGACGGCGATCGACTGGCCGAAGCCGATGCGCGCCATGTCGACGCGTTTGACGCGCTCCCGCGCGATCATAATGCCGTTGCCCTCGCCCGCAATGTCCACGCCCGTGGGCGAACCTACGCCGTACTTTGCCATGTAATCGTAAAACCGATCCACGCCGATGCGCAGCCCCAGCTCGACGAACACAGGATTGCAGGAGTTTTGAAGCCCCTGCCGCATGGTTTCCGCGCCGTGCGGGTTGCCCCAGCAGCGCACCGTGCTGCCGTCGATCGTGATCTTGCCGCTGCAATAGAAGCCCTCGTTCACGTTGGTCACGCCCAGATCGAGCGCAATGGACGATGTGAGGATCTTAAACGTCGAACCAGGCTCGTAAGCGTCGGTCACCAGCCGGTTGCGCATGAGCGCCGTCAGGCTGGACACGTCGTTTCTCGGCGGATCGTTGGGGTCGTAATCGGGCTTGCAGCACAGCGCCAGTATCTCGCCGGTCTGCGGATTCATGACGATCACGCGCACGCCCTTGGCGTTGTTGACCTCCATGGCCTCGCGCGCGGCCTGCTCGACATAGCTCTGGATGACGTAATCGATCGTCAGCGTGGCCGTGCCGCCGTCGACTGCGGCCACATAGCTCTGCGTGCTGCCCTCCAGCGTGCGCCCCTTGCCGTCGATCTCGCTGAGCACCGCGCCCTCGCGTCCCGCCAGATATTTATTCAGCGATTTTTCCAGCCCCGACTGACCCACGCCGTCTATGGTCGTCAGCCCCAGCAGCTGCGCGGCGAACTGTCCCATCGGGTAATAGCGGCTCGCGTCCTCCTCGAGATACAGGCCGTCCAGCAACTTGCTCTTCGCCTTTTTCGCCGCCGCGATCATGCTCTTGAGCGTCTGCGCCGTCTCTTTGTCCAGCTTGCGCTTGAGAATCACGCTGCCCTTTGTGCGGTCGGAAATCTTTTGAAGAACGGCGCTCTCGTCCATGTCGAGCGTCGAGGCGATTGCATGGGCGAACGCCTGCGCGTCCGCGATCTTCCTCGGCGAAGCACAGGCCGTATAGGAGGTCGCGCTGACTGCCAGCGCCACGCCGTTCCGATCGACAATCGCGCCGCGCTGCGGCTTGACCGCCGCCTCGCTCGTCCACTGCCGCTGCGCCCGCGCCTGCAATTCCTGCGCGCGCACCACCTGCAGATTGACCAGCTGCGCCGACACGGCCAGCGCAACCACCGTAAAAACCGCCATGCAGATGACGATTCGCTTTCGTATGACGGAGCCGGTCGCAATCACGCTCCATCACCCCCTGCGCTTTCGTCAGGGCGTACCGGTCAAACGGGAATCGCACACGACCACCGCCGCGTCCTCCTGCGCGGAGACGACGCAGATGCGGTCGTCCGCGGGATAGCTCATGCCCAGCCGGCCGGTGGCTTCGTCGCGCACGCGGGCGGGATCCAGACGCGCGGCCAGCTGAATATTCAGCTGCTGAGCTGTGCGCTGCTCCTCCGCGATGGCGTTCATCAGCCGGTCGATCTCCTTGGCTCCGGCCGAAACGGCGGCCAGACGGCTGATGTAGACGAACAGACACGCCATCAGCAGCACAAGCGGCACGATCAGCCGTCCAAGCTGTCTGCGGCTGCGCGCGCGGCTGCTCACATCCCGTCGCGCCCGTTCCCGATAGACCATGTCAGCGCCTGCTGTCGTCATGTATATTCGTCCTCCCTTCCCGCTAGAACGCCGCTATACCGGCGCGTGATAATATTGTCCGTTGACATAATTGAGCAGATCGTCGATCGACTGCTCGGACACGTCGGACTCGCGCAGATAGCGCTGCTCGTCCCAAATTTCGAGATAGCCGCCCATGCCGACAAAGCGAATCGCCTTGTCCATACCCACCTTGGCGCGCAGTGTGGCGGGCAGCAGCACGCGGCCCTGATTGTCCAGCTCGCAGCCTGAAAACGAATTGCCGGTGATCAGGCGCACATAGCGCGTGCCCATGATGTCCGATTCCGGAATTCTGGCCAGCTGCTCGCACTTTTCATTCCACTTGGCCTTCGGATAGAGCGCGATAGCGGCGAACTGATTGTTGAGGCCGATGGTAAAGCCGTCCGCCATCGCTTCCCTGAACGCGGCAGGTATGGTGACGCGGCCTTTGGGATCAATTGTATGCGCAAAATTGCCTGCAAATTCAACGCCTGCCATCGCCCCCACCCCCCAGCTTTCAGTCTGATCCACATTATACCACATTGCTCCCCATTTTGCCACTGTTCCCCCAAAATTTTATAAAAATTGTCATATCTCCGAAGCAAAGCACAGGAGTTCGAGCATCGACGGACGCACAGCCGCATCGCTGTATGTTTTGCGGTATTTATGCTGAATTCCAAGTATTTTACGAATATTAATACATTCAACTGCGCTGCGAACGGCCGTGACTCCCCCTGCGGCGCCGGCCGTCAAAAAGGGACGGCGCTCCACCGCCGCGCGGTTTGTCCATGCGGAATGAAAGCCTCCTTCCCGCGCGCGCCACAGCGGCGGTTTCATCGCAAAAGGCTCCGCGGCATTTTGGCGCAATCAGGGATGATCTCCCACCGCGCCGAAAACGTGCTCTCGACAGTTTGCCCCGCGTCAGCGCGCGTCATGCCGCTCCATTCGACTTTTGGGGAGCCAAAACGCAGCGATTTTCCGTGAAAAAGCACACCTGTTTTTGCGCGCCGAAAAGTTTTCTTTTTTGCTTCCGGCTTTTGGGCGCAATAAAAAAACGCCTGCGGGCAAATGCTCGCAAGACGTTCGTTATATGATACTGTTTTAGTCCTCCGGCAGGCGATAGAGCTTAAAGCCCAACCCGTCGCAGGAGACCTGATGGAAGCGGATGCCCTCGTACTCTCCGCGGAAAGCGCTTTTGAGCGCCGCGCCGTGCAGATGGCCATAGACCAGATCGCGCACGCCGTATCGCTTCAAAAGCGCGACCCACTCGGTATCGCGGCAGGCGTCGGTCAGCGGCGGATAGTGCATCATGGCGATGATCGGCCGCCCCTCGGCTTTGCGCTGCGCCTGAGAAAGCGCCATGTCCATGCGCAGCAGCTCGCGGCGATAGATGCGCTGATCGTCCTCGGTGGTCTGCTCGCCGGGCAGCGTCCAGCCGCGCGTGCCGCAAAAGACGTAATCATCCAGCGCAACGCAGTCGTTCTGGATGGCGTACATCCCCTCGGGCAGCACACCGCGCACGCGCCCTATGCCGCTCCACCAGAAATCGTGATTGCCGCGCAGCATGATCTTGCGCCCGGGCAGCGCGCCCACCGCCTGCAAATCGGGCTTCGCGTCCTCCAGGCTCATCGCCCAGCTGAAATCGCCCGGCAGCAGCACGATGTCGCGCGCGGTCACGCGGTCGCTCCAGTCGGCGCTGATCTTCTCGAAATGGTCCTTCCAGTGCTCGCCGAAAACGTCCATGGGCTTGGTATCGCCGCCCGGAAGGTGCAGATCGGAAATCGCAAAGACCGCCATGCCGCTCCCCCTCCGTTCGTCCATCGCGTTTTCTATTCGGCGCGCCGCTTATTCGTCCATCTCGTCATCATCGTCGTCCTTGTCCTCGTCCTCGGCCAGGGCTTCCTTGCTGACGACCTCGCTGTCCTCTTCTTCTTCCTCTTCCTCGTCGTCCTTGAACTCGCCCTCGGCGTCGAACTGGCTGGCCATGTCGTCGTCCACGATGTCCAGCTCGATTTCGTCCATCGTGCTGACGCTGTCGATTTCGATGTTCGTGCTCTCCGGCCCGATCGAATCGTCATTGCCGGTCGAGGAGCGGCGGTTCATTTCCTTCAGGCAGAACATGCACAGATCGCTGCCCGCAACCGCCGGATGCTCGCCGCACTCGGAGCACATCTCGGGCGTGTCGACCGCGTCGTGCTCGCCCTTCACTTCCTTGCGGCAGACCGTGCAGAGCGTGCCGCCATCCAATATGTAATTCAAATCGCAGCGGGGGCATTTCACCAGAGCCATTTGTCATCATCCTTTCAAAATGTGAGCTTCGCGTCCGTTCTCTATCCGATTCACGCGCTTTTGAGAGCGCTGATAAACCTGCTTTATCCTATAAACGGCAGTAAATATCATACACAAAGTACGCGATGATAAAACCACAAATCATTCATTTTTCAGTTAACTGTTCGTTATTTTTAATTCGTAGCGTTTCATCCATCTTATACGCCGCCCGCCGGCGTTTTCCACGCACCAGCGCGAGGTAAAATTTTCATCGTCGATCACGCCGGCTTCAATCCGAAGGCCCCTGCCTTCACGCATGGTCAGCTCGGCCAGCGCCGCCGTCACGCCCTTTCTCCGCCATGCCGCCGCCACCTGCGCCGTCGCCGCACGGAGGATGCGCCTTTCCCGATCGCAGAGCGTAAGCAGATAGCCGATCGCTTCGCCGCCGCGCAGCGCAATCGCCGTCGTTTCCGGCGACCAGGCGCTGCCCAGCGCGCGGAGCGATTCGTAAAACGCGCGTCCATCCATGCCGAAAAGCGGCTCCTTCTGCGCAAGGCGCGCCATGGCCGAACCGGCCGCGCCCAGTCCCATCGAGCGCGCGCTCACCACACGATAACCAAAGCGCCGCATCGATTCTCGTGCCGCCCGCGCATAGCACTCCGCCGGAAAGCGCGCTTCATCCAGTGCGTAGAGCGACGCCGTGCCGGTAACAGCAAAGCCATACCTTTGCAGGAGTTCATCCCAGAACGGCAAAGCGTCCGTCGAAAAACAGGAGGTTTCCGCGTCAAGCCCCTGAACAGTCAGCCCGCCGTCGGTATCGAACAGACGTGGACTCACCGGCGCGACGATCCGCCGCGCGCCCCACTGTTTTTGAAGCGCGACCAGCTCGCCCAGCAGCGCATCGGCGGCAGCTTCATCGTCGGCGAACGGCGTTGAAAGGAAGCCGTCCCGTCCAAACGCGCCGGTCATGACGCAGGCCGCGCCGGTCTTACCCTTACGCATAAGAAATGCCGCATGATCGGCCTTCATGAGCGGCGAGCGCTCAAAAAAGCGCCATCCGGTCGGAAGGCGCAGGCCGCTTCTCGCGGCAATTTCAACAAGACGGCGTTCAAACGCCATTTTCTGCATCCAAAGCGGCGCTTTCGGTAGGCTCATTGCGGCGTATTCTCCCGAAAGAACGCGCCCAGCCGCACGACGTCCTCCTCATAGATGCTCTTGAGCGCGCGGTTGTAGATGACCGACGCGGGATGATAGAGCGGATAGAGCCGCCGCCCTTCCCACGTCTGCCATTGGCCGTGCAGCACGCCGATCGTCGCCGAGCGCCCCATGAGCGCGCGCAGCGGCACGTTGCCCAGCGTCACGATGACCTCGGGCGCGACCAGCGCGATCTCCCGCTTCAAAAAGGGCAGACCCAGCTTGATCTCCTCCTGCGTAGGCGCACGGTTGACCGTGTTGCCCGCCGCCGACTGCTTCACCGGACGATACTTCACCGTGTTGGTGATGTACAGCTCGGCGCGTTTTAGGCCGGAGAGCGCCAGAAACTCGTCGAGGTTCTTGCCCGCCTTGCCCACGAACGGCCGCCCCTGCAGACTTTCCTGTTCGCCGGGCGCTTCGCCGATCATCATAAGGCGCGCATGGAGCGGTCCTTCGCCGAAAACCAGCACCTTCTGCTGGTCGACATACAGCTTTTGAAAAAACGCCGTCATTTCGGCGCGCAGCTTTTCCATCGTCATTCCCCCGACAGCTCGCGAATCTTTTCGCGAACGGCTTTGAAATCCTCCCAGGCCGGGCGCTTGAGCGTCTCGTCGCGCAAAAGCGCCGAGGGATGGTAGGTCGGCATGAACCACACGCCCTTCCTTTCCACCCAGCGGCCGCGGTCGCGCGTCACGCGGAACTGATCGCCCAGCACCGCCTTGCCGGCTGTCGAGCCGAGCAGCACGATGATTTTCGGGCGCACCAGCGCCACCTGCGCGCGCAAAAAGCCCTTGCAGGCATCCATTTCCTCGGGCAGCGGCGTGCGGTTGTGCGGCGGCCGGCACTTGACGGCATTGCAGATATAGGTATCCGTACGCTCCATGCCGATCGAATGAATCATCTTGGTCAGCAGCTCGCCGGCGCGCCCCACGAAGGGACGGCCCAGCCGATCCTCGTCCGCGCCGGGCCCCTCGCCGATAAACATGACCATGGCGTTCGGGTCGCCCTCGCCGGGCACGACGCGATTGCAGCCTGCCCGCAGATCGCACGCCTGACAGGCCGAAATATGCTCCATCAGCTCCGCCCAGGAAATTGTCACGTTCTCCACCCCGTTCGTGCTTTTGTTATTCAAACGCGTTGATAATCGGGTTTTTCAAATTGTCGATCACCTGCGGCAGATCGCCCCGCAGCCAGGTAATCAGCGTCGTCAGCAGCACCACGCAGGCCAGTATCACAAAAAACGAGATCACGATGCCGACAAAATCGCCCATGCCGGCCAGCACCATAAAGCGCGTCCGGCGGCGATTGGCTTCCTTCTTCGTATATCCTCGTCTGCTCATGTTCTCTCCTCCTTTGCGAGGGGACTTTTCTCTTTATTGTATCGCATTTGCGCTAAAATGCAATGGAAAATTGCGGAACGCCGCGTTATTTTCAGACGTAATCGACCCATTCTGCGCCCGCGCTCGCTTCCGTCAGGCTGCCCGCCTGCTGAAGACCGGCAAAATCCTGCTGCCGGAGCGCCTCGTAAAGCACCACGGCCACCGAGTTGGACAGATTGAGCGAGCGCGCCTCGCCGCGCATGGGGATGCGGATGCAGCGGTCGTACACGCCCGAAAGCAGCCCCTCGTCCAGCCCGCGCGATTCGCGGCCGAACACGAGATAGTCGTCCGGCTTATAGCGCACCTCGGCATAGCTGCGCGCCGCCTTTTTCGTGGCGTAATAGCAGTTCGCGTTCGGATTGCGCGTGTAGAACTCCTCGATATTGTCGTAGACCGTGTAGGTCATCAGGTTCCAGTAGTCCAGCCCCGCGCGCTTGAGATACTTGTCGGCCAGGCTGAAGCCCAGCGGCCGAATCAGGTGCAGCTTTGCGCCCGTCGCCGCGCAGGTTCTCGCGATATTGCCGGTATTCTGGGGAATTTCCGGCTCCACCAGCACGATATTCACGCTATTTCAGACCGCCTTCCAGCACATACTTTTCCACAATCGCCGCCACGCCCGATCGGTCGTGATGCGGCGCGATGAGCCGCGCGCGCGCTTTAACCGCGTCCACGGCGTTGTCCATGGCCACCGGCCAGCCCGCCTCTTCCAGCAGGCTCAGATCGTTTGTCTGATCGCCGAAGGCCATGATTTCATCGCGCGCTATGTTCATCCTTTCGGCGTACCATGTAAGCGCGCGCCCCTTGCCCGCGCCCGCGGCGAGGATTTCCAGATTGTCGGTATCCGAGCTCGAGCAGTCGAGCGGCAGATCGCGCATCAGCGCGCGCGCCCTTTCGAGCTGCTCAGGATCGTCCGAAAAGACGATCAGCTTGCGCGCGTGCGCCGTCCCTTCATCAAGGAAGCGCGCCGCGTCCTCGACGAACAGCGTCGCGCCGTCCGCCGCCAGCCCCGGCTGATGATTGTGGCGCTTCACCGGCGCGCGGTTGGCCATATAGATCACATCGTCCGAATAGCACTCGACGTAAACGCCCGCCGAAATCAGCCGTTCGGCCGCCTCGCGCGCGATATTCCGCTCAATGCCGTCCTCCAGCAGAATGGGGCCGCGCGCCGTTTCATCCAGACGCGCGCCGTTGCTGGAGAGAACCAGCGCGTCCGTCAGGCCGGCTCTCTCGGCGATGCGCGCGACGGCATTCAGACTGCGGCCGCTGGCCAGCATCACATGAACGCCCCGCGCCATGCAGGCCTGAAGCGCACACGCGTTTCGGGGCGAAATTTCCTTGTCCGCGCCCAGCAGCGTGCCGTCCAGATCGGTGGCAATCAGGCGTATGCTCATTGTCCCACCCTGTATTTCGCGCCCGAGGCGGCGTAGGTGCTGCGGCAGTACAGCTCGCGGCTGATCTCCGTGCCGTCGGCCTTGTGATAGATCTTATAGGACTCGGCGTAATAGCCCTCGCGCGCTTCCTCAATCAGCTTCTTCTGGCCGGTGGGCAGATCCTTGGTGTAGATATAGACCTGATCGCCCGGCTGCTCGGTTTTGAGCGTCTTGGCCTCAATGGTGATATAAACGCCGTCCGCAAGCTGAAGGCCGTACAGCGCGATATAGACGCGGTTGGCGTCATCGTCGTAATGCGCGACGATATACACCGGATAATCGGTGTCGTTCATGAACTTGAAATCCTGATTGGGCCACGACACCGCCGCGTCCTTGCCCTTGTCGATATAGCCGACCGGACGGGAATGCGGGCTGCGCGCGACGACCTCCAGATCGGATTTGGCCACGGCGTTGAACAGCGTCGTAGACACCTGGCAGATGCCGCCGCCGACCTCCTCCGACACCAGACCGTCGACAAACGCGCCGGCCGACTTGTATCCAGCCGCTTCTGTGCGCTCGCCCACCGTGCCGTTGAAGGAGAACACCTCGCCGGGCTGTATACACACGCCGTTGAGCGTGCTCAGCGCCAGCTTGATGTTCGACTTGCGGTTTTTGTTGCCCGAGGCCGTCGTCTTGGCCTCAGACATCATGCCCATGCGGCTTTGCAGTTCGGAAAGCGTCACCTTGGGCGCGATTTCCTGACGGGAGACCACAACGGTCTGCGCGCCGCCGCCAGTGACGATGGCGGTGTAGACGGTGTTGTAGAGCTGCTCGGGATCGACGTACTCGCCCACCTGCTCGCCGCTGAAGCTGAAGGACAGCGTAGACAGATTAAAGTCCGTCACAGCCGCGTCCTTCGCGGCGACGGTCAGCTCCTCGGCGAGCGTATCAGTGATCGCCCGCAGCAGCGACGCGTCCCAGCCGCGATCGACGGTGTAGTTCGCGCCGCTGGATTGCAGCTGCCGGATGGCCTGATAGCGCTGCGCCACAGTGCCCTCATGGCCGACCTGCCAGGCCTGCCGCACCACGTCCTCATAATTCGAGTGATAGTCCAGCTCGTCGGCGGTGATCGTGCGGGTCTGATCACCGCACACCAGCGTCACGCTGACACTGTCCCGCAGACTCTGCTCATGCGCGGCCAGCGAGGACAGCACATCGTTATACGACCGTCCGGCCACGTTCACGCCGTCGATCGTAATGTTATCATAGAAGCCTTCGTGATCGACCGTCTCGCGCATGACGACGAACTGCTCGTAGTTGACCTTTTCGCGGACAGCCGCCGCGCCCAGTCCGGCCAGTATGAGCAACATGAAGATCATCGCCGGCCACGTCCACCAGGCGGCCTGCTGCTTCTTTTTGCGCCGCTTCGAGCCGCCCTTTTTAGAAGCCGCCGATTTTTTGGCGGTCGTTTTCTTTTTGGCGGCGGCTTTCTTTTTCTTTTCGTACGCAGCGAAGGCCGCGGCCTCGTCGCCCGTGTTCTTCTTTTTGACTTCCGGCATAGTCCGATTTCTCCCCCATCCCTGCTATTCAGATAATAGACGCGCGCCGGATTGTTTTCGTTTCCACATTTTGCATACTTTTAATGCCTGATCTCGTGATTTTACATACGATTATCAATCCCGCGCGATAACCTCCCGCGGCTGAACGGAGAGCGTTTTCTGGTGCGTGTAGATCACGAACCCCGGCCTCGCGCCGCCCGGCTTTTTGACGTATTTGCGGAGTGTATAGTCGACCGGAACGCGGCTCGACGAACGTCCCTTGCTGTAGTACGCCGCCAGCGACGCAGCCTCGCCGATCGTCTGATCGGACGGATTTTCGCCCACGATGATGACGTGCGAGCCGGGCATGTCCTTGGCGTGGAGCCAGATTTCGTTGGGCTGCGCGCTGGCCGTAAGCTTGTCGTTCTGCAAATTGTTCTTGCCCACCAGAATCACCGTGCCGTCGGAGGCAAACATTTTGAGCGGGCGCGACGGCGCAAGGCTCTTCATCTGGCTGCGGTTGCGCGACGGCTTGACATAGCCCTCGTGCTCCAGCTCGCTGCGGATCTCGAACAGCTCGGCCTCCTCTGTGCATTTTCCGAGGTTTTCGAGCTGTCCCTCGAGGTAGTCAAGCTCCTCCTCCGTCCTTTCCTTCTGCTCGGCCGCCAGACGGCGGGCGGAGCGCGCCTTCTGATAGAGCTTGAAATAGCGCTGCGCGTTGGCGGCGGGGCTGAGCCTGGGATCCAGCTCGATCAGCATTTCGCCGCAGTCCGGATCGTAATAGTTGGGCAGCGACACGGCCTTCGCGCCCTTTTCCACCTTATAGAGTGCGGCCGAGAGCAGCTCGCCCTTGACGCGGTATTCCTCCATGCGCTCGCTGTCGGAAAGCGCGTTCATCTGAAGTCCCAGCTTCTTTTCGCAGCGCTCGATGTTGTTTTTCAAAACGCGGTTGAGCGACGCGGCTTTCTGATGCAGCCGCTCGGCCTTGTCGCGCGTCCTGAAATACGCCTCCTGCGCCGCGGAGAGCGACTCCATCATCTCGTTGTCCAGCGCGGCGCGCGTAAGGTAAGCGAACGGCGTTACGTCGACCGCCTTGCCCGTCTCGTCCCGCACCAGCGTGGGGCGCGTCAGTGCCGGCAAATTTGCAAACACGGCGCAGACCTTTTCGGCCAGCGCGTCGGCGGTGTTTTCATCCACGGCGGCGCTCTCGTCCCCCGCCGCGCGCAGGGCGATTTCCCGCGCCGTCTGGGGAGACAGGCCGCTCACGGTCGCCTGAAGCGCCTTAAAAAGCGGGCCTGTCTGCACGCGCAGCGCGTTGGAGAGCGCGCCCTTATCCAGCGCGGCATAGTTCATTTTGCCCTGCTGGGGCGGTCTTTGATACATCAGTCCCGGCAGAACCTCGCGCACGCGGCTGATTTCGTCGGTCACGCGGCACACGCTGTCGATGATCTTGCCGCTCTGCTGCACGAGGATCAGGTTGGAATACTTGCCCATGAACTCGCAGATCAGTGTGCGCACGGTGTAATCGCCCATCTCGTCGAGCGCCTCAAAAGCGATTTCGGCGATGCGGTCGCCGGCGTACTGGCGGATCTCCAGCACGCGTGCGCCCAGAATGTGCTTGCGCATGAGCATACAGAATGTCGGCGGCTCGAGCGGGTTGTTCTTCTTTTCGCGCGTCAGGTGCATCCGCGCGCCGTTCGCCGCCGCCGTGATCAGCAGCATATGATTTTCGCCCTTATTGCGAATGGTCAGTAATATCTCGTCGCGCTCGGGCTGCGCGATTTTATCCACGCGGCCGCCCGACAGCCTGTCGTTTAACTCGCGCGTCATAAAGCCCAGCATAACGCCGTCCATCGGCATAGCGGTATCCCTCCGTTGAACATTTGATTCTATTCTATTATAATGGCAAGCGCGCGCAATGGCAATTCTTTTTCCCAGAATGACACAAATCTTTTCCCTCCGCGCCGGACGAAGCGCAAATCCTTACCGGACGCGGCGTTGAAAACAAACGCAAAGTGTGCTAGAATGAGTTTCGAAATGGAATCGCATACCGGGTTCTTGAGCGGAATACACTGGCCGTGAACAAAACCGTTCAAGGAGGGTGTGCCATGAAATTTCTCAACGATCAGCGCAGGATGTATCTGCTCTCCGCCTGTCTGCTGGCTCTGACGATCGTACTCTGCTGCACATGGAGCCTGTGGGGCGATCGCGAGCCTGTATCGGACAGCCCCGCCGGCGCGGAGAGCGGCGCGCAGACCGGCGTGGAAGGCGACGCGTCCATCGAGCCGTCCGTCACGCCGCAGATACATGAAACCGTCTCCCCCGAGCCTTCGCCCGAAGCGACGAAGAGTGCGCAGACGGTGAACGCCGTGGTCTACTATCAGGACAACAACGGCTATCTCGTGCCGGTCATGCGCGAAATGCCGCTCCAGGACGGCATCGCCCGCGCGACACTGGCCATGATGGTCTCCTCGCCGCACAACGACATGGAGGCCGCGCGGCTGGGCCTGCGCACCGTCATGCCCGAGGGCACGGACATCGATCTGGACATATCCGGCGGCGCGGCGCGCGTCAATCTGACCGGCCCCATCTCCAAGCTGCCCGACGCGGCGGCCGAGAGCAACATGGTCAGCGCCATCGTGCAGACGCTCACCGAATTTGACACCGTGGAGACC
>CAKTXR010000041.1 GCA_934631025.1 uncultured Clostridia bacterium | reverse complement strand
ATTTGCCGCTCGGGGCGCTCAAAAGCCGCGCCCGACCAAGGAATTATCACGTCTTTTTCTAAAAAATAATGCGCGGCGCAAAATAGAAGTGGAAATTCCGCGCCGGATGTGATAAACTATTATATATGTTTTTGAATCGTGGAGGTGTGTGATTATGACCAATCGCATTGAGAAGCTGCTGGCGCTCATGAAGCGCGCGGATATGACTCATGTGCTGATTCAGAAACCGAATAATATGCGTTATCTGACCGGCTATACCGGCGAGGGCTGCCTGCTGGTGAGCGCGGCCGAAACGGTGATCCTGACCGACTTCCGCTATGTCGAGCAGGCCGGACGGCAGGCGCCGGGGATCCGCGTGGTGCGCTATGACGCGCAGCATCCGATGCTCTCCGAGCTGCTGGCGCTTTTGAAGGCGCAGGGCGCTGAGAAGCTGGCCGTCGAAGAGGACGACATGACGGTTGAGAGCTATCGCCGGATGAAGGAAAAGCTCACCGGCATCGAGCTGACCGCCGCGCACGGCGAGACCGAAGCGCTGCGCATGGTCAAGGACGAAGGCGAGATCGAGCTGATCGCCAGGGCGTGCGCCATTTCGTGCGCGGCGTTCGACAAGATGCTGGGCGTGATGAAGGCCGGCATGACCGAAAAGGAAATTCAGCTCGAGCTGGACTATACCATGCTCCGGCTGGGCGGCGACGGTCTGGCGTTTAACACCATCGCCTGCGCGGGCGTGAACGGCTCCCTGCCGCACGCCATTCCGGGCGATCACGTCGTGCAGGAGGGCGAGCTTTTGACCCTCGATTTCGGCGCGACCTACGGCGGCTACTGCGCGGACATGACCCGCACGGTGGCGTTCGGCAAGATCAGCGACGAGCTGCACGCTATTTATGACACGGTGCTGAAGGCTCAGCTCATGTCGCTGGACATGGTGGGGCCGGGCGTTGTGTGCCGCGACGTGGATCGCTGCGCGCGCGACTATCTGGACAGCAGGTATCCCGGCGCGTTCGGCCACAGCCTGGGGCACGGCGTGGGGCTTTTCATTCACGAGCAGCCGGGCCTCAACACGCGCGACGAGCGCAAGCTGGTGCCGGGCCATATCGTGACCGTTGAGCCGGGCGTGTATCTGCCGGGTATCGGCGGCTGCCGCATCGAGGACACCGTGGCCATTCAGGAGAACGGCTATCGCAACCTCGTGAACGCGCCCAAGGAACTGATCACGCTGTAATGAAGCGGTGGACTGACGTAGGAGCGTCCTGCGTTTTCCATATATTTTCCCGAGCGACATATTAAGGAGGAACTTACCAATGGTAACTGCTGGCGATTTCAAGAAGGGTCTGACTGTGGAATGGGACGGCGGCGTTTGGACGGTCGTCGACTTCCAGCACGTTAAGCCGGGCAAGGGCGCTGCCTTCGTTCGCACCAAGATCAAGAATATCATGACCGGCGCTGTGATCGAGCGCTCCTTCAACCCCACCGATAAGATGCCCAAGGCCATCATCGAGACCAAGGAGCTGGAGTACCTCTACAACGACGGCGAGCTGTACTACTTCATGGATCCCGAGACCTACGAGCAGATGCCCCTGACCGAGGACAAGGTCGAGGACGCCATCCGCTTCATGAAGGAGAACACCGTGGCCACCGTCCGCTTCTTCAAGGGCGAAGCCTTCTCCGTCGAAGCGCCTAACTTTGTCGAGCTGACCGTCACCGAGACCGAGCCCGGCTTCAAGGGCGACACCGCCTCCAACACCACCAAGCCCGCCACCGTCGAGACCGGCTACACCCTGCAGGTGCCGCTGTTCGTCAACACCGGCGACGTGCTGCGCATCGATACCCGCACCGGCGAGTATATGTCCCGCTCCTGATTGCGCTTTTTCATGATTTCAGCTTGAAGAGATGAGGAGGAATCGATATGGCAAGTCATCTGACCGATAAGGTTTCCTATATTCGCGGCCTCATGGAGGGCATGAAGTTCGATACGGAATCGGACCAGGGTAAGCTCTTGGACAAGATTGTCGAGCTGCTGGACGATATGGCTGAGGAGATTGGCCGCGTTTCCGATTCTCAGGAAGAGCTGAGCGAATACGTCGACAGCATCGACGAATCCCTGAGCGAGATGGAGGACGCGCTTCTCTCCGACGACGAGGACGACGACGATGAGACTGACGACGACGAAATGTCCTTCGCCGAAGCGGACGACGAGGATGAGGACGATTTCGCGTGCGAGGGCGATTGCAGCGCCTGCGAGGGCTGCGGCGAGGATGAGGATGATTACGACGAGGACAACATCTTCGTCGAGTGCATCTGCCCGAATTGCAAGGCTTCCTTCTATGTGAAGGAGGACGAGCTGGGCGACGATGTGTTCCACATCTGCCCGCGCTGCGAGGCGCGCGTCCACGTCGTGCCGGACTATGAGGACGACGAGGAAATCCCCGTCGCGCATCTGGCCGACGAAACGCCCGACGAGGACAAATAATCCCGCAATCATCAAAAAAGCGGACGGCAAGCGATGCCGCCCGCTTTTTATGCTGTGCGGCGGTTTTGAGAGCGTTTTAAGATGCCGCAGATCAGTGATTTGGCCTTGATGAATCTTCAGTCCAGTGCTCTGGAAAGCGAGTTGGAGAGTGGTGTTTGCATATGCCGAATTTGCAGGCCTTCCTTTTTGAGCCGCGCTCTTGCATTTGGCCGCGGGCATTGGTATAATAAGAGAAGCGTCAATGCGCCTGTCGGCGGAGGGAGGAGCGGCTGTGATCTATATCGAAAACGACGCGCACGATCCCGCCTTCAATCAGGCGCTTGAGGAATATGTCTTTGAACGCGTCGCGCCGGACGAGACGCTGCTCATGCTCTGGCGCAATGCGCCCGCCGTGGTTTGCGGCTGCTATCAGAACGCGTTTGCCGAGGTGGATATGCTGCGCGCGGCCGAGCAGGGCGTAAGGGTGATTCGGCGCATCAGCGGCGGCGGCACGGTCTATCACGATCTGGGCAACGTCAATTACAGCGTCATCGCGCCGGCGGACGGTGCGGTGGACTACGCGCGCTTCATTGCGCCGGTCGTCGCAGCGCTGAACGATCTGGGCATACCGGCGGCCATGAACCGCACCTGCGACATCGCCGTGAACGGCCTGAAGGTGTCCGGCAGCGCGCAGAAAACCGCGAAGGGGCGCGTGCTGCACCACGGCACGCTGCTCTATGACACCGATCTCAAGGCGCTCCACGCGCTGGCCGACGGTCGGCGGGGCAAGTTCACGTCGAAGGGAATTCAGTCGACCCCGTGGCCGGTCGCCAATATGCGCGCCTGCCTGACGGATGCACCCGATACCGCTGAATTTATGGCGCGTTTGCGCGATCGGCTGGCGGGTGATGCGGAGACGCTGCGTCCCGATGAAAGCGCGCTTGATGAGATACGCGCTCTGGCGGCCGAAAAATACGAGACGTGGGATTGGACGTTCGCGCGCTCGCCCGCGTTTTCCTGCGAGACGGAATTCATGCTGAACGGCGCGTGCGTGGGGCTTTCCTATGCGGCGCGGCGCGGCGTGATCGAGACGATCGCCTTTGACGCGGCGCGGCCCGTGCTGGATGAAGCGGCGCGGCGGCTGACTGGGCAAAGGCTGGAGATTGAGGATATTCGCGCGTCTCTTGCGGGATTAGACGGGCTTGAGACGCTGTACAGGGCCTTATTATAAGTAAAAAACAGGAGGATACCGCGATGAAGGTGGAACTGAAGATGCCGCGCCTGCGCCCCGAGATGAAGAAGGGCGTGCTATGCGCATGGCTCAAGGACGAGGGCGATGCGTTCGAGCCGGGCGAGGCGATCTACGAAATCGAGACCGACAAGGTGGTCAATCAGATCGAGGCCGAGCACGCGGGCCGCATCACGAAGCTCCTGGCCGAAGAGGGCGACGAGCTGGAGCCGGGCGCTGTGCTGGCGGAAATCGAGGAATGAAAAGTGGAAAAGAAACCGCAATGGCTGAAAGCGCCCTATAACCGCGCGGCGGTCGAAGAGGTGGCCGCGCTGATGAAGGATCTCAAGCTCAACACCGTGTGCAATGAGGCCAACTGCCCCAATCTGGGCGAGTGCTTCCGCAAGCATACGGCGACATTCATGATACTGGGCGCGAACTGCACGCGCAACTGCCGCTTCTGCAATATCCACTGCGGCGCGCCCGAGCCGGTCGATCCGGAGGAGCCGCGGCATCTGGCCGAAGCGGCGAAAAAGCTGGGGCTTAGGCACGTCGTGGTGACCAGTGTGACGCGCGACGATCTGCCGGACGGCGGCGCGGCGCATTTCGCGGCGGTCATTCGGGCGCTGCACGAGATTTGTCCCGACGCGACGGTCGAGGTGCTGATTCCCGATCTCAAGCTGGACACGCGCGCGCTCGACACGGTGCTGGACGCGCGTCCGGACGTGCTCAATCACAACGTCGAGACAGTGAAGGAGTTATACGCGGCGGTGCGGCCGCAGGCGATTTACACGCGCTCGCTGGCCGTGCTGGCCTATTGCAAGAAGCGCAATCCCGACATACTGGTCAAGACCGGCTTCATGGTCGGCCTGGGCGAGACGGACGAACAGATCGACACGCTGATGGACGACATACTGGCCACCGGCTGCGACATACTGACCATCGGCCAGTATCTGCGCCCCAGTCCGGAGCACGCGCCGCTCATGCGCTATGTCACGCCGGAGGAATTCGACGCGTACAAGAAAAAGGCGCTCGAGAAGGGTTTTAAGTACTGCGCCAGCACGCCGCTCGTGCGCTCGTCCTATCGCGCGGCGGAGGCCATCGGAGCGGCGCGGGGCGAACAGGCATGATCTACGTTGAAACCGGCTCGACCGACGTTTACTACAATTTCGGCGTGGAATATTATCTCGCATCGGAGAAGAAGCTCGACGACACGGTGTTCATGCTCTGGCGCACCACGCCCACGCTCATGGTGGGCAAATATCAGAACACGCTCGAGGAGATCAACCGCGCCTATGCCGAGGAGCACGGCATACAGGTCGTGCGGCGCATGAGCGGCGGCGGCACGATCTATACCGACATGGGCGGCTGGCAGTTCACGTTCATCGAGCAGGGCGACAGCGGGGACATTCAGTTCGAGCAGTATACGCGTCCGGTGCTGGATGCGCTCAGGGCGCTGGGCGTGCCGGCGGCGTTCAACGGCCGCAACGATCTGCTGATCGACGGGCGCAAGTTCTCGGGCAACGCGCAGTACAAGCTGGGCGGCTGCACAGTGCATCACGGCTCGCTGCTGTTCGATACCGACATCGCACAGATGGTCGCCTCCACGACGGTGGACGAATACAAGATCATATCGAAGAGCATCAAGTCGGTGCGCGAGCGCGTGACCAACATATCGGAGCACCTCAAAGCGCCCATGGACGCGGAAGCGTTCAAGCGGCACATGGTGAAATACATCATGAATGGCAGCAGCGCCGTCTATGAGCTGACGGACGCGGACAAGGCCGCCGCGCGCGTCCTTGCGGACGAGAAATTCGCGTCGTGGCGGAGCAAATACGGCATGAACCCGCGCTTCAGCCTGACGAAAACCGGGCGTTTTGCCGGCGGCAGGATTACGTTCTGTCTGGACGTGAAGAGGGGCGCAATCACGGGCGCGTCAGTGAGCGGCGATTTCTTTGCCGAAGCGCGCGCCGAAACGCTCGCGGACGCGCTGACCGGCTGTGCGTTCGAATACGACGCAATCCTGAATCGACTGAAAGAATGCGGCTATGACGGCGCAATCCATGCCATCAGCGCCGCGGACATGGCCAAGACGATCACGCAATAGGAGGCGGCGGCATGAAATACGGCATCTATTACGCGTATTGGGAGCAGGAATGGGCGGCCGATTACATTCCCTATATCGAAAAGGCGGCCAGATTGGGCTTTGATTTCCTCGAGATCGCCTGCACGCCGATCAACGGCTGGAGCGAGCAGCAGATGAAGGACGTGCGTCAGGCGGCGAAGGACAACGGCGTCTTCCTGACGGCGGGTCACGGCCCCTCGGCGGAGCAGAACCTCGCCAGCGCCGATCCCGCGATTGTGAAGAACGCCAAGGGCTTCTTTACCGAGCTTCTTCAGCGGCTGGAAAAGCTGGATATTCACACGATCGGCGGCGGCATTTACAGCTACTGGCCGGTGGATTATAGCAGGCCCATCAACAAGGCGGGCGACTGGGCGCGCTCGGTCAAAAATGTGCGCGAGATCGGCCGCGTGGCCGGCGACTGCGGCGTGGACTATTGCCTTGAGGTGCTCAACCGCTTCGAGGGCTATCTGCTCAACACGGCGGCGGAGGGCGCGGCGTTCGTGCGCGAGGTGGACGTGCCGGCGGTTCGGCTGATGCTGGACACCTTCCACATGAACATCGAGGAGGACTCCATGGGCGGCGCGATCCGCAGCGCGAAGGGGCTGATGGGACACTTCCATACCGGCGAATGCAACCGCCGCGTGCCCGGACAGGGCCGTATGCCGTGGCGCGAGATCGGCGAGGCGCTGCGCGAGATCGGCTATGACGGCACGGTATGCATGGAGCCGTTCGTGCGCATGGGCGGCAGGGTCGGCAGCGACATCAAGATCTGGCGCGACCTGAGCGAGGGCGCGGACATCGAGACGCTCGATCGCGACGCGGCCAAATCGGTGGCGTTCGAGCGATATATGTTTGAAGAGGGAAAATGAGCATGAATTACAAAGGCGCGGTGTTTTTCGATTATGACGGCACGCTGACCGACGTGGCGGCGGGGATTCCTGTAACGACGCAGGCTACGCGGCGGGCCATGGCGCAGCTGCGTGCGAACGGCTATCTGGCGATGCTCTGCTCGGGACGCGCCGTGAGCTACGGCAGCGAATCCGGCGCTGAATTCGACGGCATGGTCACGTCGAACGGCACCTATGTCACGGTGAACGGCGAGGAAATCCTCAACTGCCCGGTGGAAGCGGAGACGATGCGGCGCTTTACCGCGCGGCTGGACGCAATGGGCATCGCCTATGGCATAGACAATCCGGTCAAGTGCCTTACGCCCGATATGCAGGCGCCCGATTTCCTCAAATGGCTGGAGACCTACTCCATTCCGGCGAAAGCGTTCCGACAGATTGAGCCGAATGAAACGCCGGTGGGCTACAAGTTCAGCGTGCTCTATCACAACGACGAAGAGATCAGGGCGCTGCATGAGGAATTCGGCGAGCTGGTATTCGCCTGCCAGCGCACGTCGAACTGCGCCGATGTGACCGTGCGCGGCTTTGACAAGTCGGTCGGCGTGAAGGCGGTCATAGAGCACTTTCATCTGCCGGTCGAGAACACCTATGCCTTTGGCGACGGCGAAAATGACCTGTCCATGTTCAGGGCGGTCGGCCACGGCGTCGCGATGGGCGATCACGCGGCGGTGCTGGAGCCATACGCGGCGTTCGTCACGCGGTGCGTGTGCGACGAGGGCATCGAATACGGCCTGAAGCACTTCGGGCTGATCTGACAAACTCATATGGAAAGCCGCTTCTCCTGATGCGTTCGGGAGAAGCGGCTTTTGCGTTATGGAGCAATCAGGCTGATCACCTGAAGAGAGAGCCGCTGTAATTCGCGTTCCTTTGCGACGGCTTGACTGTCGGTTTGCGTGTCAGATCAGCTCGACTTCTGTGCCCTCGAACGGCACTTTTCGGAATATGACACGCCAGTCGAGCGCATTGCGGGGCGTGAAGCGCAGCGCCGAGCAGGCCAAGTGCCGTTGCGCCGCGTCGCGGTCGGGCGTGCCGACAAACAGCGCCGTGGGGCCGTCCGCGCCGCCGATGATCCCGATGGCCGCGCTTTCGCCGGTCGCCGTTTCGATAGATGCGGAATCGGCCGCGGGCATGGGGTGATCGCTTTCTTCCGTGTCGATCAGCTGCATGGCGGGCAGATCGGGCTGTACGCTGTAGACGATGATCTGATAATGCTCGGGATACGCCGTGTCAGGCCGCATATACTGCCGCAGATTGGTTGTTTCGGCAATGCGCTCGTGCAGCGTGAGCGTGTGCGCCTGTCCGTCAGGATCGGTGAAAACGGCGCTGTCGCCCGCCTTTTCGAGGTGCAGGCACGGGCCGGGCAGCGAAATTTCGTCGGCATGGAGCGAAAGCGCGAGAGATTTGACGCTCTTCGGCTTTTTCATCCACGGGAAGGAGAGCCGCGTGAACGCCCAGCCGCACGATTCGTTCAGATGATAATGCGCGATGAGCGGCTGCGTTTCGTCCTCGTCGAAGGAGAGGATCAGCGGATTGTGCGCCGCGCCGTAGCCGTGCTTCATTTTGAGCGTCCGGCCGTTGACGCGCAGTTCGGCGTGAAAATCGAGCGTGAGCGGGTTTTCCGCGTCGATGAGCCGCTCCTCGTCGGCGGAATACGGATGCAGCTCGTCCTCGGCCTCCAGATCCCACTTGTCGACGAACGCGCGGAGCCGCTCCAGCTCGACGCGGCGGCACAGATCGATCACCATGCCGCGTCCGCACACATACGCAGCGGGGACAAGCCATTCCTCGCCGCCCCACGAAAAGCGCCGGTTGAGCGGAAGCTCCCGTCCGGCATGGTCGCGGCCATGATGTCGCCAGAAGCCGCCTTCAAAATACACCGCCCATTCGTCAGGCTTTTCGGGCGCGGGCGCTTTTTCTTCTTTAGTACAGCGGAAGAGGGTATCGTCAAAATCGGCTTGCAGGGCGTGGATGTACGCCCAGGGCGCGGGCATCGGCTCGAGCGGCAGCGCGCGCAGCCGGTCGAGCACGGCATTCTGCTCGTCGGTCGGCGGGTTGTCGCGCAGGAACGCGCCGAATTGCGCTTCGTCCCACTGCCAGGCCTGCTCGAGCGCCGCGGTATCGCCGCAGGTGAGCAGCAGCCGCAGGAAATCCTCGAAATTCGCGGCGACGGGATGCACGGTATCGGACGCGCCGTTCATCGGACTGACGGCGAACACCGTCTTTCCAAAGCCGCGCACGAAGCAGAAGTGAACGCCGTCCACGCCGGCCCTTGCGAATATCCGCGCGCCCTTGGGCGTGCAGTCGTAAGCGTCGGCGCGGCTCGCCGGAAGAGCGCCGAGCAAAGACAGATCGATTCCGGATTTGAGAAACTGCGCATACGAAACAGCCATGAAAAACACCTCCTTTACCGCGGCTGAAATGCAAGGGGATTATATCCGATGACGCGCGGATTGTCAAGACGGCGCGGCAAAAAAATTTTGACGGCAAAACGAAAAATCCCCCGAGCTGTGCGCTCAGGGGGAGGAAAGATGCGTTACAGGTCAAAGAGTTCTTCGAGCATTGCCTTGGCGCGAAGAATATCCTCGCGCTGGCGGTCGCCGCCCAGTTCGCGTTCGATGATGAGGAAGCGGTCGTAGCTCAGCGCCTTCAGCCGTGCGGCGATGCGCCTAAAGTCGACCAGCCCGTCGCCCATGGCTGTTTCAAGGCCGAGATGATCGCAGTCGGTGGGCGGCATACCGTCCTTGACGTGAATGTTGCGCACATAATCGCCGATCGTATAGAGCGCGGCCACGGGGTCGGTGAAGCCGTACAGAATGGCGTTGCCGGTGTCGAAGTTGACGTAGAGATTGCCCGTTCCTGCGTCGCGGATGAGCCGCAGCAGGCTGACAGGCGATTCCGCGCCCGTTTCAAAGAGGACGTTCACGCCGAGTGTTTTGGCGCGCTCGCCCAGCAGCCGTATGCAGCCGACCAGCGCGGCGTAATCGGGATCGAAGGGATTGTTTGGAATAAAGCCGGCATGGATGATCATGTCGGTAATGCCCAGCCAGGAGACGAACTCCGCGCCGCGCATGAGGTATTCCAGCCGCTGCGCGCGGAACGTCGGGGCGGTCAGGCCGTCGAAGAGAAACGCGTCGCGCAGATCATAGACGGAAAAGCCGTCGCGGTAGCCGACGAAATGCGCGCTGATTTCAATGCCGTTTCGATCGGCGGCGGCGCGGATGGCCTGCGCGTCCTCGCGGCGAAAGACCTCCGGCTTATAGCCCAGCTGACAGGCGGTGAAGCCCGCGTCCCGCAGCGGCGCAAAGGCTTCGTCCAGCCGGTTCATGTCCCGCGGACGCACAAAGACGCCCATTTTCATGGCGCTCACTCCTTTCCGATGATTTCGCTGATTTTGACCCAGCGGTGCTCCTTTACGGCGCGATAGGCCGCGTCGAGCGCCGCCTGTGCGCGCAGACCCTCGTCCAGCGTCGGTTCAAGGCCGTCGGTCGTGCCGTCAATGATGTTGATAAAGCCCTCGGACTGAACCGCGTCATAGCGCGCATCAGGGATCAGCTCGACCGGCTCGCCGTCGGTCTGCATGATCAGCTTCTGCGGTTCGCCGTTTCGGCAGACGTAGGAAAGCCGTCCCTTCGAACCGTAAAATTCCACCTGCATCCAGTCCTTAACGCCGTGCGTCGTGCGCGAAATCTGGAATGTGGCGTTGACGCCGCCTTCCATGCGCGCCAGCACGTTGCACCAGTCCCATGTGGTCACGGGGCGCAGGCGCTCGCTGTGCTCCTCCTGCCGCTCGGTCACGAATATGCCCGCGTCGGCGCTGAGCTCGACGAATTCGCGGCCGGCGAAGCGCGCGATGTCAAACATATGCGACGACAGATCGCCCATAACGCCCGAGGCGGAATAGCGCTCGTCGAAGCGCCATTCGAGCCGGCGGCCTTCCCACAGGCCGCTGTCTTTGATGCAGCGGATGTAGATGTGGTACAGCTCGCCCAGCGCGCCCGACGCGATTTTTTCCCTCATCAGCCGGACGTAGGGGCGGTAATGCCAGGAAAAGCAGACGTGACCGGACAGGCCGCGCGCTTTGGCCGCGTCGCAGACAGCCTTGACCTCGGTATAATTCATGCCCATGGGCTTTTCGACGCTGAAGGGCAGATTGCGCGCCGCGGCCTCCGCGGCGATGGGGCAGTGCATATAATCGGGCGTGGCGATATCTACGGCGTCGACCAGGCCGCTGGCCATCAGATCGCGATAATCGGCAAAGCAGGCGCTCTCATCCAGAGAGAGCTTCACGCGCACCCTTTCAAGCGCCAGAGGGTTCGTGTCGCACAGGGCGGTGATTTTCGCCCGCTGCGAAGTCAGATAGCCGGGAATGTGCGCGCCGTTCATGATGCCGCCCACGCCGATGAGTCCTATGCGATAGACCATGAATAGTTCCTCCTTTGAAAGCTGAGCGCTCCATAACACTATGATAACTTGACGCGGCTGATATGGACAGATAGAATTGTGTCATGAAATTGTATAATCGTGTCAATCAGAGGAGGAGGGAGCGCCGTGAACAGGAACGCGCTGTGCGACGCGGCGGCGGGCGACGTCGTTGTGACGGGCGTCGTATGCGGTACAATCCATTCGGAGTTGGGCGAAACAATCCGCATCCGCAATCGGCCGCATACGCAGATCCACGCCTGTCTTTCGGGCGAGAGATCTTATTTCGTGGACGGGAAACCGCTTTTGTCCATTCGCTCGGGCGATGTCCTGGTCATGCCGGCGCACACGTCCTATGACACGCGCGCGGAATCGGAGACGGGCGCGGAAGGGCTGAACGTGCTGTTCTATCTGCGCGACGCGGCGATGCGCGAGATCGTGCTGGACAGCGTGCCGTTCATCGTGCGCGACGAGGACGGCGCATACCGGCGGGATTTGCAGGCGATCTATGACGATTATCTCAAGGGCGGCTATGCGCTGCTGAGGGCGAAGGGCACGCTGCTGGCGCTGCTCTGCCGGCTCTTTACGCAGCATGCGATGGAGGCGGCCGCGGGTTGCGCGGATTCCATCGCGCCGGCGCTGTGGCAGATCGAGAACAACCTGACGGACAGACTGGATATGGACGCGCTGGCCGCGATGTGCTACATGAGCCGTTCGACGTTCTTTCGGCGCTTCAAGAGCGAGGTGGGCCTTTCGCCCGCGGCGTATCATATGCGGCTGAGACTTGGCAAGAGCCGCGATCTGCTTTCGAGCGGCCTTTACACCGTCGAGCAGGTGGCCGCCGTCATGGGCTTTTACGACGCGGCGCATTTCTGCCGGTTGTTCAAGCGGGAAACGGGCGAGCTGCCCAGCCGCTTCAGGCCGGCGTGAAGAAGCCGCCGGTTCGTCCGAAATGCGTTTTTTTCGGATGAATCGGCGGCTTTTTATGCGTTGTGCGGCTTATTCTGTCAATCAGGCGCGGTATTCGTCAGCCAGCTCGTGCGCCAGACGCTGTATGAGCGCGAAATCGACGCTTTCCGAGGGCACGTCCAGCGCGCGGAAGGCGTTGCCGCGCACGTCGCAGCCGGTCAGCAGATCGAACCACAGCGCGGCGAGGGCATAGCGGCCGTAGCCGAAGTGTGCGTGGAACGTGTCGCGATGCACCGGCGCGAAGCCGTTTTTGATCAGGCGCTGCATCATCTCGCCGCTGGGGATAATGCCGGCAGCGTGAATATCGCGCGCGGCCTGCTCGTAGGCGGCCTTCACGTCGGCGAACATATCTGCCTGATCGCGATAGCCCAGCTCCTGCGTGAGGCGCTCGCTGCCCTGCTCGTACGCCCAGGTCTGGTGCATATAGACGCGCGCCCTGGGCACATAGGAGCGCACGAACGCGGCGAATTCGTTCAGATAGGGCTGATAGGTGTCGTAGCGCGGGGCACAGTGGCTCACCTGCTGGAGCGTGACCACGTCCCAGTCGTCGTTGGCGAGCGCCTTTTGAAGCGACATGGTGATGCCGGTGTTCATGCTGTCAAAGTGGAAGGCGTAGGCCTCGTCGCCGCTCTTCATCATGCGGTAGTGCTTGGAGAGCGGGCAGCCGCCGATGCTCAGGTTGAACAGGCGCATGGGCATGTTCGCGGCCTGCGCGATGGGGTAGAGATAGCGGGTCGCGTCGTCGGAAAAGCTGTTGCCGATGGCCAGTATGCGGATCATGAAATATCAACTCCCGTTCGTTCATTGCTGCTCTCATTATATCACGCCGGACGGCACGGCGCAATTTACTTTTGCACGGAAATATGCTATAATAAGAGCGAAATCAGTCGGAAGGAGGGATGCGCGTGGCCTATCGCATGGCGATCTGCGACGATATTTCAGAAGCGCTCGACACGGCGGAGAGCATGGCGCGCGACTGGGCGACTCTGCGCGGGCAGGCGCTCGATATAGACCGCTTTTCCTCCGCGCCGGATTTTTTCGCGGATTATGAAAACGGGCGCTACGACATACTGCTGCTCGATATCGAAATGGGCGCGGTGAACGGCGTGGAGCTGGCTAGGCGCGTGCGAAAGGGCGATCCTGACGTGCAGATCGTCTTTCTGACCGGCTATACCGACTATATCGCCGACGGCTACGACGTGGAGGCGCTCAACTATCTGTTAAAGCCCGTCGACCGCGCGCGGCTCTTTACCGTGCTGGACAAGGCGGCCGACCGGCTCCGGCGGCAGGAGAACGTCATCACGCTGCCCGAGCAGGACGCGCTCGTCCGGCTGCCCGTTCATCGTATCGTCTGGGCGGAGGCCGAGCGCAATTACGTCGTCATTCACGCGGATGAGGTTCACACCGTGCGCATGACGCTGGGCGAACTGGAAAAATCGCTGGACGAATATTTCTTCCGCACGGGGCGCTCGTTCATCGTCAATCTGAAGCACGTTCAGCGCGTCACCCGCACGGACGTGGTGCTGGATACGGGCGATACGCTGCCCCTGCCGCGCGGGATGTACGACGCGCTCAATCGCGCCATCATCAAATATCTCTAGGAGGAAGAGGCCATGTCGCTCATCAACCGGCTCATCGACAGGCGCATCGCCGCCTATCAGAGCGATCTCATCCGCACGCATTACGCCGAGGTGGAGAGCATGTACAGTCAGGTGCGCGGCTGGCGGCACGACTGGCGCAATCACATCCAGATGATGAAGAGCTATGCCGCCGCGGGCGATATGGAGGGGATCAGGCGCTATCTGGACGCGCTGGAGGGCGATCTTAAAACCATCGAGCCGGCCGTGCGCACCGGCAATCCCATGACCGACGCGATCCTCAACAGCAAGATCTCGCTGGCGCGCTCACGGAATATTCCCGTGACCATAGACGCGCATATTCCGGTCACGCTGACCACGCCGGAAATCGATCTGTGCGTCATTATCGGCAATCTCTTCGACAACGCCATCGAGGCCAGCCTGCCGCTGCCGCCCGAGCAGCGCATGATCCGCGTCTATATGGACATGAAGCGCAACAACCAGCTCTATATCTCCTTTACCAACCTGACCGCGACCGGCAAGCAGAGCAAGGAAAACGGCCTGTTCCGCACCGCCAAGGGCGAGGGGCATGGCTTTGGTCTCAAGCGCATAGACGGCGTGGTCGAGCGCCACGGCGGCTATTTGAGCCGCAACAGCGAGGACGGCGCGTTCACCACAGAGGTGCTGCTGCCGCAATAGGCGTTTTGACAAAGCGAGCGCCGCTCCGATCGATGAAAAATGCGATCGGGGCGGCGCTTTTGTCTGTGCAGTTATACGGCTTCTTCAGGGTCAAGGCCGGCTTCGCGCGCTTCGGCCTGCGCGTCGGCGGTCTCGGCGTAATACTGCGCCTGCGCGTTCCACAGCTGCGCGTACAGGCCGTTTTCGTCGGCCAGCAGGCGATCGTGCGTGTCCTTCTGCACCACTTCGCCATGATCGAACACGGCGATTTCATCGCAGAAGCGGCAGGAGGACAGGCGGTGGCTGATGTAGATAGCGGTCTTGTCGCCGACGATCTCGTCGAATTTCGAGTAGATTTCGTATTCGGCGACGGGATCGAGCGCGGCGGTCGGCTCGTCGAGTATGATGAAGGGCGCGTCCTTGTAGAGCGCGCGGGCGATGGCGATCTTCTGCGCCTCGCCGCCGGATACGTCCACGCCGTCCTTATAGGGCGTGCGGTAGAGCGGCGTGTCCAGCCCGCGATCAAACGACTTGAGCCGCTCGCCGAAGCCCGCTTCCGTCAGGCACTTTTTGACGCGCTCCGCGTCGTAGTCCACGCCCGCGGCCACATTCTGCCCCAGCGGCAGGCCGAACAGCCTGTAATCCTGAAACACCACGGAGAACACCGACATATACTCGCGGTAGTTGTATTTGCGGATGTCGATGCCGTTTAAGAGAATCGCGCCCTCGGTCGGGTCGTACAGGCGGCAGAGCAGCTTTATGAAGGTCGTCTTGCCGCTGCCGTTCCGGCCCACGACGGCCAGCCGCTCGCCCACCTGGAAGCGCATATTGACGTGCCGCAGCGCCCATGTGTCGCTGCCGGGATATTTGAACGAAACGTCGCGGAACTCGATGTCGTATTTGCGGTCGCTGCGCTTTTCAACGGTCAGGCTGCCCTGATACATGGCGTTGGGAATATCGAGAAAGGCGAACGTATCGCGCAGGAAGAAGGCGTTGTTGCGGCAGCTGCCCAGCGCTTCGATCGCGCCGGAAAGGCCGGAGGAGAACGCCGTGATCGCCGCGACATACTGCGTCACCGCGCCCACGCCGAATGCGCCGCCCAACGCCTTCAGGCACACGAAGAGATACACCAGCCCCGTCGGCAGCTGAGAGGCCGCGCCGGAGAGCGTCTCGAATAGGCCGTAGCGCCCATTCTTTGCCAGAGCGAACATGGCGCCGTGCGTTGAGAAGGCCATATCCTCGCGATAGGCGCCGCTGCAATAGACGTCCTGACGGTAGATGCGCGCGTCCGAGGCGCGTTTCGGCTCTGTGCCAAAGTTGAAGCAGAAGCTGAAGATTCGGTTGCCGAAGGTAGCTGTCTTTGAAAAGCTCGCCCAGAGCGACTGCGATACGGTTGAGAGCATAGGCGCGATGAACGCGGAGGAGAGTATGACGATCACAGCGCCCGCAAGGAACAGCGGGTGATTGACCCAGGCAAGCGCGCTTCCCTCGGGCACGGGCAGCGTGAACAGCGAGAAGCACAGCGCCGCCGCGCCAATTAACTGGAACAGGCCGGAGGCCAGCGCTTCCACATCGTAAATGGTGTGCAGCAGACCCCACGTTCCCCAGTTCGCATTCTGGCGGATCTGCGAATCGAGATTCTGCGCATAGCTTCCGTCCGCGTCGCCGAAATCCATGCTCAGCCGCTTGTCGACGAAGAGCCTGTAGTACCGTGTATAGAGCGCGTTTTCGCTGATGCGCATATTGCGCCAGCGCTGGACAAAGGCCGTCAGCACGGCGAGCGCCGCTTCAGTACACAGCGTGATCAGCACCCAGCGCATGAGCACGGCTGTGTCGCGCCCGCCGGCCAGCTCGTCCAGCAGCCGCGCGGCGAAATACACCGTGGCGTAGGGCGTGACCGCCTGCAGGGCCGTATAGCAGAGGATGCTGGCAAACAGGCCGGGAACGAGCTTCCTCCAGAGCTTTATGGCGCGCAGATTGCTGGCAAAGGCCTCGCGCAGCGGCACATATCGTTCGTCATGCTTCTTCATGGCGGATGCTCTCCTTTCCGTAATAGCGGCTCTGAATTTCGTACAGGCGGGCGTACTGATTGCCCGCGGCCATGAGCTGATCGTGCGTGCCCTCCTCGGCGATCACGCCGCCGTCGATGAGCAGTATGCGGTCGCAGAAGCGCGTCGAGGCCAGCCGGTGCGAGATATAGACGGCGCTGCGCCCCTGCGTCAGCTCGTTGTAGCGGCTGTACATATCGCTCTCGGCCAGCGGATCGAGCGCGGCGGTCGGCTCGTCGAGCAGTATGAGCGGCGCGTTTTTGTACAGCGCGCGCGCCAGCATCAGCCGCTGAAGTTCGCCGCCGGACAGCTCGGGCGCGTCCTCGTAGACCTCGCGGCCCAGCAGCGTGTCATAGCCCTGGGGCAGCGATTCGATCTTCTCGGTCAGTCCGGCCAGCGCGATGCAGCGCTTCACGCGCTCTTTGTCGATCGAGTCGACGTTCTGCGCGACGTTTGCGGCGACGCTGGCGGCCAGCATGGAGAAATCCTGAAACACCGCGCCGAAGAGCCGGTAGTAATCGCGGCGGTTGTAGGCGCGTATGTCCCTGCCGTTGAGCAGCACGCGCCCCTCGGTCGGGTCGACAAAGCCGCACATCAGCCGGATGAGCGTGGTCTTGCCCGCGCCGTTCAGGCCGACGACGGCCAGCTTTTCGCCGGGATGCAGCGTGAGGGAAATGTGGGCGAGCGTGTCCTTCTCGGCGTTAGGATAGCGGAAGGACACGTCGTCCAGCCGCAGCTCGTAGCGGCCGTCCGGATCGGGCGCGAGCGGCTCGCCGCCCTCGAATGTGAACGGCTCGGGGAATTCGAGCGCCTCGCGCACGGTGGAAATATCATGACACTGCTTATAGAGCGTCGAGACCGACTGGAGGATGGTCATGATCCATGTGGAGAAGCCACCCGCCGCCGAAAACAGCAGCAGAAACTCGCTCGCGGTGAGCGGCGCGCGCAGCGTCGCGGCGATCAGGTAAGCGTAGATCACGCCGCCGCGCAGGAAGGCGAGCAGCGCGTTTAGCAGCGCAAAGAGCAGCTCGCGCTTCTGAACGCGCCCTTCATAGGCGGCGATGGCGTTCGCTGCGCTGTCATACACGCTGCCCAGCCAGCCCGCCATGCCGAAGAGCCGCACGTCCTTGGCAAACTCGCGGCTGCTGGCGCGGTGATTGATGTAGCCGATGCGGTTCCACTGGCTGGTTGTTTCGTCGCGCATGGAGGCGCGATAGCGCGCGGTGTTCAGGCTGAAGCAGAAGCTCGCGGCGGAGGTGGCGACGGTTGCGGCGATGATCAGCGGGTTGACGCTCGAGAGCAGCAGCAGATAAATGATGAAGCCGATCACGCTGCGCGTCAGGTCGAACAGTGTGTTCCAGATGGCCTCAGCCGCCTTGGCGTTGGCGTTTGTGGCATTCGACGCGCCCGCACACAGCTTCTTGAACGCGTCGTCGCCCAGATTCGGCCAGGAGGTGGTGATCTGCTTGTGCGTGATCTGTCGGATCAGCTCGGTGCGCAGCTCGATGCGGCCGAAAAAGCCGAGGTTCCTGCAATACGCGCTGAGCGCCGCGGCCAGCATCAGACCCAGCGTGAACAGAAGGATTGTGCGCGAGAGCACGGACAGCCCCGATGCGGCCTGCACCTCCCCGAGAATCACCGGTGCGGCGAAGAGCCGCAGCAGACTGTCGCCCACGGAGAGCGCAATCAGCACGGCGAGCAATCCCAGCACCATGCGGCAGTGCTTCCAGGCGTGCCGGATCATGAAGAGCGTGCAGCTGACAGCGCCGTAGCGCGGCTTTGATTTCGTCGTCGTTTCGCTCATGAAGAAAACCGCCTTTCCCGCCGGAGAACCGGCGATCGTTTCTCAAGTTCTGAGGTGATTATAGCGCGCGCGGCGGATTTTGTGTTGATTTCTGGGACGAATTGTCGTCTGGCAGGGACGAATTGCATTTTCGGGGGATAAAGCGCAGGCTCCGCGTGAAAGCCTGCGGAGCCTGATGGGAAACGATGCGCGGCTGGAATTGCCGGTTATCGGCATTGTGGAACGTACTTTGAGCGGAAGAAATGTGAACGCGCGGCTTTATCGGCTGGGCCGGCGCTTTGCAATTGCCGTTACGTCCTCTCTGGCGCGGGATAGCGGCCCTCCCACACGACGCGGCGGTAGTTCTCGCGGTCGGTCGCGCCCTCCGTGCTGACGAGCAGTACGCGCGAGGATTCGTTCAGATTGAGCGCATCGCGCATGGGGCGCAGCTCGGGGCGGGTCATGAGCTCATAGAGCATACCGGCGGTCGCAGCGCCGCTCTCGCCCGATTCGATGCGCGCATCGCTTCCGATGGGGGAGGAGAGCACGCGCATACCGTCGGCGGCGGTGAAATCCGGACAGGACAGGCAGAAATGCGCGCAGTACCGCAGCAGCTCCCAGCTGATCGGGTTCGGCTCGCCGCAGCTCAGGCCGGCCATGATGCTGGCCAGATCGCCCGTGACGAAGCGCATCTTTCCGTCGCCTGCGAGCGCGCTCTGGTAGTGGCAGTCGGCGGCGTTCGGCTCGACGATCACGGTGCGGGGCGCCTGATCTCCCAGCGCATTTTTGAAGAACGCCGCCACAGCGCCCGCCATGGAGCCGACGCCGGCCTGAAGGAACAGGTGCGTCGGGATCTCGCCCGCCAGCTGCTCGAAGGCCTCGCGCGCCATGGTGAGATAGCCCTGCATGATGTGCGTGGGGATGGCGGTGTAGCCCGGCCATGCGGTGTCCTGCACGCTCAGCCAGCCGTTTGCTTCCGCGTCGGCGCGGGCGCGGCGCACGGTATCGTCATAGGGCGTATCGGTCACGACGACGCGCGCGCCCTCGGCGCGGATGTTGTCCACGCGCTCCTGGGCGCTGCCCCTGGGCATATACACGACGCAGCCCAGCCCCAGCCGCCGCGCCGTCCACGCTACGCCGCGCCCGTGGTTGCCGTCCGTGGCCGTGCAGACGGTGATATTCTGCCCCTCGGCCGCGGCGCGCAGCGTCTCGAACGTGGGGGTGTCCAGATGAAAGCGCTCGGCCAGCGCGCAGCCGATGGCATAGCTGCCGCCCAGAGCCTTGAAGGCATTCAGGCCGAAACGCTTCGATTCGTCCTTGATATGGATGCTTTTAAGCCCCAGCGCTTCGGCCAGCGCGCCCAGAGAGACGAGCGGCGTGGGCTGATAGAGCGTGCCGAACGAGCGATGATAGGCCTGAGCGGCGCGGGCGTGGGCTTCGTCGAAAAGAGTCATGGTCTCGGGGCGCTCGATAAGCGCGGGCATGGCGGCGATTTCAAAGGGCATGGTCGTTTCCTCCGAACTTGATGATGGCTGTATTATAGCATGAAACGCGGTCGCTGTAAAACAAAAAAACGCCCGCGCACGGCGAGCGTCTTTCTGAATGACAATCAGGGCGATGCGATTATTCGGGCTGATAGGCCACCAGCGTCGCGTCCTGAACGCCCTCGATGGCGAGCAGGCGGTTGACCAGCGCGTCCTGCTTTTCGACGCGCAGCTCGATGGTCATCTCCGCGCCGTTGCGGGAGACGGTCTTGGACTTGACCTGGCTCACGCGCACGCCCTTGAGCGCAGCATTGATCTGGCTCTCCAGACCGGGCACATAGTGGACGACCAGCAGATAGGAATTCATCTGCTTGAATTTGAGGCGGTTCATGACGATGATCAGCGCGCCGATGCCCACGACGGTGAGCGCGGCGAAGAAGAACTGCCCCGCGCCCAGCAGGATGCCCATGGTCAGCGCCCAGAACATATACGCGGTGTCCAGCGGATCCTTGACGGCGGTGCGGAAGCGGACGATCGACAGCGCGCCGACCATGCCCATGGACAGCTGAATGGACTCGCGGATACACATGACGACCGGCGTGGTGATGAGCGTCATCAGCACGAGCGTCAGGCCGAAGTTGTTGTTGTACATCACGCCGCGGTAGTTGCTGCGGTAGATCCAGTAGATGAACAGGCCGGTGGCGAAGGCCAGCGCGAGCGAAAAGACGATGGTCAGCCAGGAGCCGGTGGAGATGGTCTGGTTGGCGAAGAGCGCGGCCAGCGTGGATTTGGTGTAGGACGTGCCTGTGGCGGTGAGCAGGGTGGGCATGGTGACGAATCCTCCTTTGTCTTTTAAGCAATCAATCTTCGCTGATCGGCTCGAACGAGCGGCACAGCGTGTATTTCGAGATGGCGCAGCAGACGGCGGGCACTGTGGAGAGTACGCCCTTGATGTGCTCGGGCAGGTAGCGGTTGTATTTGACCTCGAGGATCATCTGCCCCGGCTCGAGCGGCGATATGCCGTTCAGCTCGGGGTTGAACAGATCGTGGTTGAACAGCCCGCTGTGCAGTCGCTTGTCGAACGTGATGCGCACGTTCTCGGCCGGATGCGTGTAGGCCTCGCGGTGATAATCCACAATGACGGCGGGGCGCAGCAGGTTCAAGCGCATTTCGCGGAACACGTCGCGCAGCAGCGGGTTGTCCGTGCGGTCAAGGCCGGTCGGGTTGCCGTCCATGAGCTGCTCGCACAGCCGGCGCGTGATGCGCACGGAGGATTTCGAGATGAACTCGCCCTGCTTGTGCTTGCGCTCGAGGAAGATTTCGCGGTCGGAGCAGTTGTAGATGCGGATGCGGTATTTGTCGCGCTGCTCGATGCCGTCCATCTTGGTGTGGTAGGCCGTGTCGTAAATGTCGTCGAAATACAGCGAGCGGATGAAGTATTCGTTGTTCGCCCGCCCGTGCGTGTCGGCGTGCAGCACGCTGGAGAGCAGCGTGGCCAGCTGCGCGTGGCCCGCGTCGCTGATGAAGTATTTCAGCTCGTGGCGCGGATCGGGCCGTCCCGCCGCGCCGGCGGCAAATCTGTTTTGCATGGCAGTCACCTCAATTCGCTTTTCCGGGCGTGGGCGATGTGGAGACGCTCCATGTGCCGTCGGCCTGGCGCTGATAGGACTGATCGGTCTTGAGGTTGTCGTAGGTCACGGTGTCCAGCACCTGACGCGAGGCGTTGTAGAGATACACGCTCTCGCCCTCGGAGGCCAGCCGGAAATCGGCGTGCATTTCGCCATCCAGCGTCTTGTCCAGACCGGAGGCGTACACTACGATGTATTCGCCGGGCTGGATCGTCACGTCCGGGAAGCGCCAGCGCGAGGGCTTGGTCGCCTTGTCGCTCAGGCCGTAGCCGGACAGGTTGATCGCTTCGCTGCCGCGGTTGGTGATCTCGATCCAGTCGTACAGTCCGCCGTTCGGCGAGGGATAGCTGGCGTTCGAGGCCATGACCTCGGTGATGATGAGATCGCTGTCCTGCGCCACCTGCGTCGTCGTGAGCAGCGCGTAGTTATAGGAGGTGTTCTCCATCAGCGGCGTGTATTCGCGCGTGGCTGACCATGTTCCGTTCTCGCCCAGGGCGTAGACGCAGTCCTCGTCCAGCGCGGGAATGTTCATCGACTGAACGATCGTGCCGCCCTCGTCGAACAGAAGCAGCGTGTCGCCCGCCGAGCTGAGCTTGAAGGGCGCGTGCCATGTGCCGCCCGCGTCGTTCTTGAGCAGGCCGGACGCGAACACGATGACGTATTCGCCGCTCTGCATGACGTGCTCGGGGAAGGTGAAGCGGATGCTGCGCGAGGTCTTGTCGGTCAGCACCCAGCCGGTAATATCCACGGGCGAGGAGGACGCGTTGTACAGCTCGATCCAGTCCGGGCATGCGCCGGTCTCGTCATAGCAGGCCGATTTGTTGGCGGTCATGACCTCGTTGATGCGCACGCCGCGGGAGGACGCGATTTCGGCCACGGCTTCCGTCGCGCGCGGTTTTTCGGCCATCGTCCAGCCGGAGGGCATCAGCACGAACTGAAGCAGTATGCCAACGGCCAGCGCGGCGGCCAGCAGCGCGATCGGCTTGAGCATCGACGGGCGGTAGCACGTAATGCCGTTCCCGTGCGGCGCGGGTCTCGCGGGCGCGGGACGGGGCGCGGGCCTCGGCTGAGCGGGGCGCGCGCCGCCCGGATAGGCTGCGCGCGGCCGCATCTGCTGGGCGGCGGGGCGGGACTGCGCATAGCGCGGCGGCTGAACGCCCTGACGGGGCGCGGCCGGACGCTGCGGCGCATTGTTATAGGAAGCCGGCCCTGGCTGAGCGGGGCGCGCGCCGCCGGGCTGAACCGGTCTGCGCGGCTCGCCGTTCGGGCGCGGCGGCTGAGGTCTGTTCTGCACGATCAATGCTCCTCCTTGAGGCGGAAAATGACGCGATCAATATAGCATATTCTATCATACACTCATCGCGCGCCGATTTCAACACCGCAGACGTAAAATACTCAAAGAAATACCGAACGAAGGGGAATAACGTCATCTATTAAAGACGCGCGGGAGTGGGCGGGGGTTCCGCGCAATGAAAAATAAGTGAGAATATGTTTCGGAAGCGCCTGAACGCTTGATCATCGGAAGGAGAAATGCTATAATCAGCGCGTCAAAAGCGCCGGTACAGGCGCGGAAGAGGGGAAACTGATATGGACGTTCAGCTCAGGCCCATTGCGGAGGATAACTTTCTGGCGGCGTTTAACCTGAAGCTCAATCCGGAGCAGGAAAAGTATGTCTCGCACCCCGTGCGCTCTCTGGCGCAGGCCTATGTTTACCGTGATCAGTGCCAGCCGTTCGGGATCTATTGCGGCGATGAAATGGTGGGCTATGTCATGGTCATATACGATTACGACGTGCCCGAATACGACATATGGCATATGATGATCGATTCTTCACGGCAGGGGCGGGGCTTTGGCAGGGCCGCGCTTAAAAAAGTGCTGGAATACATTGCCGGCAGGCCCTTCGGCGATTCCGATCGCGTCGCGCTGACCTGCCATAAGGAAAATGCCGCCGCGATGGCGCTCTATACGTCCTTCGGCTTTGAGCCGACCGGCGCGGAGGACGACGGCGAGATCGAGCTTGCACGGTCGGTCTGAAGTGACGGGACGATGAAAAAGCGTTTTCTGTGCGCGATGTGATTTTAGCACTCTGTTTGCAGCATGGGCTGGAAGCGTATCATCGGTGTGTGCGTTGTGTGCGGGATTTTGCGCAGGCGGCCATGCGGCGATGGCGCTGACTGCCTTTCGAAGCATGAAAGCGAATATCGGCAATTTTGCCCGACACGGCTGCTGCATGGGCAGGTCTGTGCAGCGCGTGAGATTCTGCCTGCATTAAGCGCGTTCCTGAAGGGGCGATTCCGACAGAATGGATTGCTCTCTGCTCCGTGCGATGTGAAAATGACAAACAAATCCCCGCCGTCCGTTTGAGGGACGACGGGGATTTGTTATGCTGTCTGTATCTGGCGCTTGGGGCGATTAGTACATGCCGCCCATGCCGCCTGCGGGAGCCTGAGGAGCCGGCGGGTTCTTGTCGGGCAGATCGGCCACCAGAGACTCGGTGGTCAGCACCATCGCGGCGACGGACGCGGCGTTCTGCAGCGCGGAACGGGTGACCTTGGTCGGGTCGATGATGCCGCGCTCGATCATGTCGCAGTACTCGTCCTTGGCGGCGTCGTAGCCGTAGCCGACCTTGCTGGAAGCCTTGACCTTCTCGACGATGACGGAGCCTTCAACGCCCGCGTTCTTGGCGATCTGACGGACGGGCTCTTCCAGAGCGCGCAGCACGATGGAAACGCCGGTCTTGACGTCGCCGCTGTTCTTGCTGACCAGCTTGGCGACGGCCTTCGAGGCGGCGATCAGCGCGGTGCCGCCGCCGGGGACGATGCCCTCTTCAACAGCGGCGCGGGTCGCGGCCAGCGCGTCCTCGATGCGCATCTTGCGCTCCTTCATCTCGACCTCGGTCGCGGCGCCGACGTTGATGACGGCCACGCCGCCGGCCAGCTTGGCCAGACGCTCCTGCAGCTTCTCGCGATCGTAATCGCTGGTGGTCTCCTCGATCTGGCTGCGGATGGAGGTCACGCGGGCCTTGATCTCGGACGGATCGCCCTTGCCCTCGACGATGACGGTGTTGTCCTTGTCAACCTTGACCTGACGGGCGGTGCCCAGCATATCGACGGTCGCGTCCTTCAGCTCCAGACCCAGCTCGGAGGTGATGACCTGGCCGCCGGTCAGGATGGCGATATCCTGCAGCATGGCCTTGCGGCGATCGCCGAAGCCGGGGGCCTTGACGGCGACGCAGTTGAAGGTGCCGCGCAGCTTGTTGAGAACCAGCGTGGCCAGAGCCTCGCCCTCGATGTCCTCAGCGATGATGAGCAGCTTCTTGCCGGTCTGCACGATCTGCTCGAGCAGGGGCAGGATCTCCTGAATGTTGCTGATCTTCTTGTCGGTGATCAGGATGAAGGGATCGTCCAGAACGGCCTCCATCTTGTCGTTATCGGTCACCATGTAGGCGGAAGCGTAGCCGCGATCGAACTGCATGCCTTCGACGACGGTCAGCTCGGTCTTCATGGTCTTGCTCTCTTCAACGGTGATCACGCCGTCCTTGCCGACCTTCTCCATGGCGTCGGCAATCAGCTTGCCGATTTCCTCGTCGCCGGAGGAGATGGAGGCGACCTGTGCGATGGACTGCTTGTTCTCGATGGGCTTCGAGATATTCGCCAGCGCGGCGACGGCCTCGGCGGTGGCCAGCTCAATGCCCTTGCGCACGACCATGGGGTTCGCGCCGGCGGCCACGTTCTTCATGCCCTCGCGGACGATGGCCTGAGCCAGCAGGGTGGCGGTGGTGGTGCCGTCGCCGGCCACGTCGTTGGTCTTGGTGGCGACTTCCTTCACCAGCTGAGCGCCCATGTTCTCGAACGCGTCCTCAAGCTCCACGTCCTTGGCGATGGTCACGCCGTCGTTGGTGATCAGCGGAGCGCCGAACTTCTTGTCCAGCACGACGTTGCGGCCCTTGGGGCCCA
>CAKTXR010000040.1 GCA_934631025.1 uncultured Clostridia bacterium | reverse complement strand
TGCTCGCAACTTCTATTGTATCGGAATGTTCGCTCTGATGCCACTTTTTCTGTTGCACTTAGATTATAAATTCAAGACATAAAAAACGCCCCAATGCGCCGTTTATGAACGCTTTTGCACGCGTCTCTTTACAAAAACCGGCCGGGCAAAGCGCTTGTCCGGCCGGTTGGCGTTCAGATGAGTATGCCCTCCAGATGATCGCATTCATGCTGGATGATCTGCGCCGTCATGCCGGTGAACGTTTCGGTATGCTCGGCCAGGGCCGTGTCCTGAAAGCGGACACGGATGGAGAGATAGCGCGTTGCGGGGCGCACGCCGGTCAGCGACAGGCAGCCTTCCTCCGTCTCGTAGGGGCGAGAGCGGCGGATGATCTCGGGATTGAGCATCGCGCGCAGCCGTCCCTCGTCGTTAAAGACGATGACGCGTTTGCTCACGCCGATCATGTTGGCGGCCATGCCGACGCATTACCGCTCATGGGCGCGCAGCGTGTCCAGAAGATCCTGCGCCGCGGCGAGATCGTCCGCGCCGGCGGGCAGCGAAGGGCGGCTGAGCAGCGCTTCGTCATGGATGATGGGCCGTATCATGGCTTTCGCTCCTTATTCCGCGTCGGAATAGGCGACGCTCGCGCGCACGTGCTCGATTGCGTCCAGCTTTTCGGCCAGCGCGCTGATCACGGTCTCGGGCGCGTCCAGCGCGACGGAGATGATGTTGATGCGGCGGGAGGGATAGGGCAGCCCCATGCGGCCGATGATGCAGGCGCTGTATTCGTGCAGAAGCGCGTTGAGCGCGTCGACCGCGTCGTAGTTTTTCACGATGATGGCGATCACGGCCACCTGAGTGGAGGAACTGGACATGAGAAAACGCTCCCTTCAAATCTGTAATGGAATTCTTCTATTCTATAGTGCCCGGGCGCGGCGCTATTTTTTCTTCCGGCGCGCGCCGAAGGCCCGTTTGATGAGGTTTTTCGCGCCGCTGTTTTCGGCGGCGGCCGCCGTCTGCGCCGCGGTGATGGCGCTGGGGGCGAGCGTCTCGGGGTCGATCTGATCGAGCGTGACGTAGGTTTCGGTCTCGGTGGGCATGCCGCGCTTTTTGAGCTTCTGCTCAGCGCTGCCCTTGATGAGCGAGTAGAGCACGGCGTAGGTGGGCACGCACACCAGCATGCCCGGCAGGCCGAACAGGCCGCCGCCCACGAGGATGGAGATCAGCACGCCCAGCGAGGACACGCCGGTGGTGTTGCCCAGGATCTTCGGGCCGATGAGGTTGCCGTCGATCTGCTGGAGCACGATGATGAATATCACGAACACCAGGCACTTGTATGGATCGAGCATGAGCACGAGCAGCGCCGAGGGAATCGCGCCGATGAACGGGCCGAAATAGGGAATGACGTTGGTCACGCCCACGACGATGCTGATCAGAAGCGAATAGGGGATGCGCAAAAGCGTCGTCCCGAGGAAGCAGAGCACGCCGATGATGGTTGAATCGACCAGCTTGCCCACCAGAAAGCCCTTGAACACGCGGTTGGTGTAGCGGGCGATTTCGAGCGTCCTGTTGGCGTGCGCGGGCGGGCAGAGCGTGTAGAGCAGCTTCTTGAAATGGCCGATCAGGCGCGTCTTGCTGAAGAGCAGATAGATCGAGACGATCAGGCCGATGATGAAGTTGTAGACGTAGGTGCCCACCTCGAACAGGCCGCTGGTCACGCGGGTGATGACGGAGAGCAGATCGTTCTTGAGGAAATCGGTGACGAACGTCTCGGCCGCCTTGAACTGTTCGAGGACGTAGGGCTTGACCGCCGGATAGTCCTCCAGAAGCGGCGCGCTCCAGGCCTCCAGATTGGAGGCGTAGGTATCGATGTTGGAGATGATGGTCATCAGGCTGTCGATGATCTGCGGGATGATCGAGCTGATCAAAAGCGCGATGACCAGCACAAAGACGACCTCGCTGGCGACGATCGACAGCGCGCGGTAGACCTTGCCCCAGCGGGCTTTATTGGCGCTGGCGGGCAGCGGAATCTTTTCAAAGAGATGGATGAACGCCGATACCAGCGAATCCAGCAGATAGGCGATGATCAGGCCGAACGAGACCGGCGCGAGAATGCCGGAAATCGTGTTCCAGCCCTTGACCACATTGCCCCAGCGCAGGAACAGGAAATAGCACGCGATGGCCGTGAACAGCAGGATGAAAATCGTAATGCCCCAGGTAATCTGTTGTCTGTATTTATCTCGAAACATATCTCTCTCCTTGGAGGAAAATATCGCCCCTCTCCATTATAAGGGCGCTCGTCCGTTTTGTAAACCCCCAATTCTGCGGCCAATGCGGTCTCAGTCGCAGTCGGTCATGCGGTAGCCCACGCCCACCTCGGTGAATATGAAGGTCGGCTCGTCGGGATTCGGCTCGATCTTGCGGCGGATGTTGGCCATGTGGACGCGCAGGATCTTGTTGTCGTGCGGGGCGTACGGCCCCCACAGCTCGCGCAGGATCGCCCGATAGGTGACCACCTGGCCGGAGTGCTTGCCCAGCAGCGCCACAATGCGGAACTCGTTGGGCGTAAGCCCCGTGTCGCGCCCGCTCAGAAAGACGCGGTGCTTGCGGTAGTCGATCGTCAATTCGCCGATGCGGCACTGGCCGTTTATGGCGATGCCGTCGTTGTCCACGATGGTGACGGTGTGCCGGATCGCCGTGCGGATGCGCGCCATCAGCTCGATCGCGCCGAAGGGCTTGACCAGATAGTCGTCCGCGCCCAGATCGAGCGCGCGCGCCTTGTCCTCCTCGGAGCCGCGCGCCGAGATCACGACGATCGGAGTTTTCGACCAGACGCGCACGGTTCGGATGATCTCCGTGCCGTCCATGTCCGGCAGTCCCAGATCGAGCAGCACGCAGTCCGGGCAGTGCGACGTGATCATTTCGAGCGCTTCGCGGCCGTTCGCGGCGGCAAGCGGTTCGCAGCCGTTGGTGCTTAATGTGGTCTTGAGGAACATGCAGATGCCGGGATCGTCCTCGACAATCAGTATTCTGCACGGCGTGTCATTCGACATAATCGTCATCCTCCTCCTCGCAGGGCAGCCAGAACCGGACGGACGCGCCGCCGCCGGCCAGATTGCCGATCGAAATATCGCCGCCGTGCGCGCGCACGATGGAGCGGCATACGCTCAGGCCGATGCCCATGTTGCGGTGGTTGTCGCTCACGGCGTTTTTAGGCGTACAGTGGCCGTCGAAGGGCGCGTTCAGCTGATCTCTGGAAAAGCCCGCGCCGTTGTCCTCCACGGCGATGATGGCGCGGTCGCTCTTTTTCTCGATGCGCACGGTGATGCGGTCGGCGTTTTCGGCGTGGATGGCCACGTTTTCAAACAGATTGACGAGCACCTGCTCGATGAGCGTCGCGTCCATGGGGCAGAGCAGTATGTGCTCCGGCCGGTCGACGCTGACGCTGACGTCGGGGTGATTTTTGCGGAACTTGACAATGGCGCTGCCGACGATCTCCTCGATGACCTCGCTCTCCTTGCGCAGCTGCACGTTGGGCGTGCTGAATTTGGTCAGCGAGAGGATGTTCTCGGTCACGCGGATGAGCCAGTGCGCGTCCTTGCTGATGCCGCGCAGCAGCTCCTGCCGGTCGGCCTGGTCGAGCTGCGGCGAGTCGAGCAGAATCGAGCAGGAGCCGACGATGCTGGTCAGCGGCGTGCGCAGATCGTGCGAGACCGAACGCAAAAGATCGGCGCGCGTCTTTTCGGCCTCCATGGCGTAGCGCAGGCGCTCCTGCTGCTTGATCTGCGTGGTCAGCGTGCTGATGATGACCGATACGACCAGCATGGCCGCGAACGTGAGCGGATAGCCGGCGATCGACATGTCGAATTCGAAAAAGGGATAGGTGAACATATAGTTGACGCACATTACGCTCACCAGCGAGGCGACGATGCCGTACACATAGCCGGTCGTGGCGCGCGCGATCAGCGCGACCGTGAGGATGAATACCGGCACGGCGAAAGGATTGTTGTCGTCGTTGATGTTCGACAGGAGCAGCGAAAGGAGCGTCGCCGCCGCAAGCAGCAGGAGCGTTTTGAGGATGTTGACGAGAATCAGCCTGAGTTTGTGCGTATGCTTCAGCATGGTATCCCTCCGTTCATCGAAATGATCTCTTCCGGAACGACTTTTGTCATTATAGCATAAACGCGGCGTCTGCGCGCGGGGCGTTTGCGGTCAAAGCGCCATTCTTTATGGATTCTTAGCGCCCCTATCCATCTCTTAGCGGAAAATTAGCGGCGGGGCGCAGTATAATATCGACAAAAATCACAGGGAGTGACTTTGTTATGCCCACGAAGGAATATCTCGAAGCCAAAAAGGAATTCTGGAACTGCATTCGCATGAGCATCTTCGGCCTGGGCGTGCCGATCGTGATCGCCTTTAAGGAATGGATGCCCATCATGAAAGCCGAGAAGAATAAGATGGAAGAAGCGAAGTGAAAATCAAATCGCCGCGCCGTGTGTCAGATACGGCGCGGCGATTTGCAATATGCGGCGGATTTAGAAGCGGTTGATCGGCACGCTGCCGTCGTCCATGCCCTTTTCGAGCGAGCGGATCTCCACGTCGTAGCTGGTTTCGTCGTCCACGCGCACGGTCACATGGTCGCCCACGCGGCGCCCCAGCACGGCCTGGCCCAGCGGCGATTCCTTGCTGATGCGCCCCTCCAGCACGTTCTGGCGCAGCGTCGTGACGATCTCGATCCACTCGGTTTCCTCGTCGCCCTCGGAGAGAATCTCCAGCCGGTCGTACAGGCCGACCACGTCGGGCGCGCTCTTGTCGGAGACGACCTTCGCCGTCGCGATCATGCGGTTCAGATAGCGGATGCGGCTGTTGCATTTGCCCAGCTCGCGCTTGGCCGTCTTGTATTCAAAGTTTTCGCTCAGATCGCCCATGGCGCGCGCGGCCTGTAAATCCTCGATCAGCCTGGGCCGAACGACGCTCGTGCGATAGTCGATTTCCTCCTGCATCTTTTTGATGTCGCCGGGGGTCAGTTCGTTGTACATGGATGCTTGCCTCCCAAAGCGGCGCTTATTGCGGCCGCTTTTTCACGTTATTTCTTTTCCGGCGCGGGCGAGACGCTCGCTTCGGGCGAAACGGACGGGGAAGCGGACGGCGCGCTCACGGGATGCTCGCTGAAGTAGGTGATCAGCCCGTCGACCATGCCGTGTACCAGCTCGCTCTGATATTCGGGGCTGCACAGCTTCTCGTCCTCGTCGGGATTGGACATATAGCCCATCTCGACCAGTATGCTCGGCACGGTCGACCAGTTCAGGCCGGAATAGGTGTCGCGCACATGGACGGACTCGGTGTTCGCGCCGGTGGCCTCGCCCATGGCGGCGATCAGCACTTCGCTGATGGCGTAGCTTTCCTCGGCGCCCTCGCCGCTCGACTTGACGTACAGGCCGATGCCGCTGGTCGACTGATTGGTGCTGCCGTTGCAATGCAGGCGCAGCACCACGTCCACGCCCAGCTCGTTCATCATCTCGGCGCGCTCGACGTTGGAAATATCCACGTCGTTTGTATCGCGCGTCATGTAGACGGTCGCGCCCTGCGCTTCGAGCGCGTCCTTCAGCAGCAGCGCCACTTGCAGATTGACCTCGTATTCGGGCACGCGCGTCTTAACGCCCTGCGTGCCGCTGGACACCTTCGCCTTGGTTTCCTTGCTGCCGGGGGAGACCGGCTCCTGCGCGCTGTTGCTGTGCGCCTGATGGCCCGGATCGATGCCGATCTTCACGCCGTCCAGAAGTCCCTTGCTTTCCTCGGTGATGTCGATCGAGGGCGTGTTGCCCGCGGCCATGGGATTGCCGGGCGCGGCGGACACTTCCGAGGAGGGTGTGCTCGTCGCGGTGGCGGCAGGCTTGCTCGTCGCGGTGGGCTTGCTTGTCGCGGTGGCGGTGGGCTTGCTTGTCGCGGTGGCGGTGGGCTTGGCCGTGGCTGTGGCGGTGGGCTTGCTTGTCGCTGTGGCGGCAGGCTTGCTCGTCGCGGTGGGACTGGTCGTCGCCGTGGCGGTGGGACTGGTCGTCGCCGTGGCGGTGGGCTTGCTTGTCGCGGTGGCGGTGGGCTTGCTTGTCGCCGTGGCGGTGGGCTTGGCCGTGGCCGTCGCGGTGGGCGCGTCGGCGGCGGGATTGGCGGGGGCGGTCGGCGTGTCGTCGGTCGGCGCGGGGGATGCGTCGTCGGGCGCGGCGGTCGTATCGGCCGGGGAAGGCGATGTGGACAGGTTGGTCGACGCGTTCGGCTTCGCGGTGAGGAGACGGATTCCCACCGCGAGCACGATCAGCAGCGGCAGAATGATCAGCAGTATGCGTTTTGTGCGTGTCATGACAGATGCCTCGCTTTACAGATGAAGTGGACTCAGCCCTTCGCGGCCATGGCGGCGGCGGCCTCGGGGATCAGCCTGAGATCGCACAGCGTGATCGTTCCGAAGGGCGCGCCCAGCAGCGTTTCGACCGAGCAGCGGTAAGTTTCGAGCCGCGTGAGCATATCGCCCATCCGGCTCTCGGGCGCGCCGGACGCGATCAGCATGGCCAGCTCGTCAGTTATATTGGCGAAAAGCTGGAGAATAAGTTCCCCGATGTCGTCCGGAAAGCGCGTAAAAAATACATTTTCTGCCAGTCCCTCGAGGATGATCTCGCGCATCATGGGCAGCGCGGTCTCCATCAGCCCCTCGCGCAGGCAGGCGCGCAGCTGCAAACTCCCGCCCAGATAGCCCACGCGCAGCACCAGCAGCGCGAAGTCCATGCGGTCGGCGCGCAGCAGGCCGCAGTATTGCAGCAGCGTGTTGAACTTGGCGACCGCGCCTTCCTTCTGCGCCACGGCGGCGGTCATCTCCTCCGCGTCGCGGACGCTCTGGCGGCGGCACACGGCCTCGAGCAGCTCGATCTTGCTCTGGAAATAGTGATAAAAGCCGCCCTTCGACAGCGAGAGCGCGTCCAGCACATCCTGGACGGAGGTCTGCTCGTAGCCCTTCTCGTAAAACAGCTTCTCGGCGGCTTCGATGATCTGATCCCGGCGTTCAATGCCCTTTTTCATGGCGGTATGTCTCCTTTTTGCGGGAAATAAAGTGGAATGGTTCGACGCGCGTTCTCCGGCCGGTCAGGGCGCGGGAACGGCGCTCTTTATTTTATGGCAGTTTGTGTGCCCGAAGCGCTTATCGCTTCCGGCGAGCCTGCAAAAGCGTCTCACAAATTCTATCGCGAGATGCGTTCTCGGCCCCTGACGCTGCGGAGCCTTGAAAGCCGCGTCCGCGCTCTTTATGCCGGTGCTGAATCACGAAACGGAAATACTCAGCGTGCCCTCATCCGGCAACAGGCGAATTAAGCATGCGCCGCGAAAATCCGCGTGCAACGGCGGCAAGTTCGGCTTCGGCGATTCAGCGTGCCCTCATCCGGCAACAGGCGAATTAAGCATGCGCCGCGAAAATCTGCGCGCAGCGGCGGCAAGTCCGGCTTCGGGATTCAGAGCGCGCCCTTACCGGCAGCCGGCAGATTAAGCGTGCGCCGCTGAAAAATCCTCAGCGCTTGGGCCGTCTCGAGTCGGACGCGGGCTTCCGGCCGCTTCGGCCGTTCTCGGCGCGGGCGCGTCTGTCCTGCGGCGCGTTTTCTCGGCGGCTGTTCGGGCGCGCGGCGCTTTTGCCGGTTCGGTTCGGCTTCTGCACGGCGGCGGGGGAAGCGGCGTGAGCGCGCTCGGGGCGGATCAGGCAGTCGGGGCCGAAGCCGATCAGATCGGTGCGTCCGGCCTTTCTGAGCGCCTTGACGACCAGCTCGCGGTTCTGCGGCAGGAAGTACTGCATCAGCGCGCGCTGCATGGCCTTCTCCTCGGGCGAGCGGGGGACGTACACCTCGCTCATGTCGCGCGGGTCAAGGCCGGTGTAGAACATGGCCGTGGACAGCGTGCCCGGCGTGGGATAGAAGTCCTGCACCTGCTCGGGGCGATGGCCGCTGCGGCGGATGTAGAGCGCCAGCTCGATCGCGTCGTCCAGCGTGCAGCCCGGATGGCTGGACATATAGTAGGGCACGAGGTACTGGTCGGTTCCGGCCTGCTGGTTGGCCTTTTTGTAGGCCTCGACGAAGCGGTTGTACACCTCGACCGGCGGCTTGCCCATCGTGCGCAGCACGCGCGGCGCGACGTGCTCGGGCGCGACCTTCAGCTGGCCGCTGACGTGATGGCGCACCAGCTCGTTGAGGAAGGCCGGGCTTTTGTCGGCCAGCAGATAGTCGAAGCGGATGCCGGAGCGGATGAACACCTTCTTCACGCCCGGCAGCGCGCGCAGTTCGCGCAGGAGCGATATGTAGTCGCTGTGGTCGGCCACGAGGTTGCGGCAGGGCGTGGGGAAGAGACACTGGCGGTTTTTGCACGCGCCGCGCTTGAGCTGGCCGTCGCAGGCGGGGCGGCGGAAGTTGGCCGTGGGGCCGCCCACGTCGTGGATATAGCCCTTGAAGTCGGGCAGCTTCGTGAGCTTTTTCGCCTCGGCGATGACCGATTCATGGCTGCGCGCCGTGACGATGCGCCCCTGATGGAACGTCAGCGCGCAGAACGAGCACGCGCCGTAGCAGCCGCGCACATGGGCGATGGAAAACTCGACTTCCTTGAGCGCGGGGATGCCGCCCAGGCTGTCGTACATCGGGTGCCACGCGCGCACATAGGGCAGGGCGTAGGTGTCGTCCAGCTCCTTCTGAGTCAGCGGCATGGCCGGCGGGTTGGCGATCAGATAGCGCGCGCCGTGCTTCTGGCAGACGCCGCGCCCGCGCACGGGGTCCTGCTCGTCGTACTGAACCTTGAACGCGCGCGCGTACGCCTTTTTGTCGGCGGCGACCTCCTCGGCCGATTCGACCGTGATGTAGGACGGCTCGATCTCGCGGGACATCACGCACGTTCCGGGGATGCGCATGTCGTGGAAGGGCACGCCGCTCTCCAGCGCGCGCACCGTTTCCAATATAATGCGCTCGCCCATGCCGTACATCAGCACGTCCGCGCCCGAATCGACGAGGATCGAATTGCGCACGCGGTCGTCCCAGTAATCGTAGTGCGCGAACCGGCGCAGCGACGCTTCCACGCCGCCGATGAGGATCGGGATATTGCCGTAGGCCTCGCGGATGCGGTTGCAATAGACGATGACGGCGCGATCAGGCCGGTAGCCCGCGCGGCCGCCGGGGGAATACGCGTCCTCGCTGCGGCGCTTTTTCGCGGCGGTGTAGTGGTTCACCATCGAGTCGATCACGCCCGAGGTGACCAGAAAGCCCAGCCGCGGCCGGCCGAACAGCCTGAACGCCTCGCAGTCGTGATATTCCGGCTGCGGCAGCATGGCCACCTTATAGCCGGCCTTTTCCAGCACGCGCGATATGATGGCCAGCCCGAACGAGGGATGGTCGACGTAAGCGTCGCCGGTGACGAACACGAAATCCGGCTGATCCCAGCCGCGCGCGGCGACGTCCTCGGGACAGACCGGCAAAAACGGATTAGACAAGCGCATATCCTCCCATAAAACAGACCGGAGTTCGAAAATGAAACGTCCATAAACGACCGGAGTCTGTTGTTGCTCCAAATACAGACTTCAGTCTGCTTTGAAACTCTAAAACCATTCTATCATACATTTTAGCATCGAAAACGCCAAAATGCAAGCCGGATTTGTCAGCTTTCCGGCGGCGCGTGCATATAAATAGAGCGGAAGGGGTGCGTGGAGATGGAAGAAAGCTGTGTGACGGTATGCGCGCGGCGCGCGGACGCGGGGCTGTGGCCGCTTGTGCGGGCCGGACGGCGGCTGGCCGATCAGAGCGGGCGGGCGCTGCGCATATTGCTGTTTCAGGATCAGTCGGCGCACGGGCGGGGCGAGACGCTCGAGTACGCTTTTTCCTGCGCGCGGGGCGCGGACGCGGATCTGGACGCGTGCTACACCGGCGACGAGGAGCGCATGAAGGCGTATATGCGGCGCGGAACGGCGCTATTGCTGGTCGACGCGGGCGACGAGGGCCTTTTGCGGCTGGGGCGGGCGGCGTTTTCGGGGCGCGGCGAGGGCCTGAAGGAGGACGGCGAGACGCGGGTTCGGGCGCTCATGCGTCCCTGAGGGCGTTCTTTTCAAAATGAAGGCCGCTTTAATGAATAAAGCCCCAATGAAACGGTCATGATAAGCGCATGGAAATATGCGGCAGGCGCAGAGTCCGGCCGCGCTTTGACGGAGGAATTGCGATTATGAAGGCGATTATCATGGCGGGGGGCGAGGGCAGCCGGCTGCGTCCCCTGACGTGCGGCCGGCCCAAGCCCATGGCGCCGCTGATGGACAGGCCCGTGCTGAGCTACTCGCTGGAGCTGCTGAAGCGCCACGGCGTGCGCGAGGCCGCGGCGACGCTGATGTATCTGCCCGAGTGCGTTACGAGCTGGCTGGGCGACGGCGCGCGCTTCGGGATGAACGTGCGCTATTATATAGAAGAAACGCCGCTCGGCACGGCGGGCAGCGTGCGTCAGGCGCGCGATTTTCTGGACGAGACGTTCGTCGTGCTCTCCGGCGACGGCGTGACCGACTGCGATCTCACGGCGGCGTATCAATGGCATAAGCGGCAGGGCGCGCTGGCCACGATCGTCATAAAGCACGTCGAAAATCCGCTCGAGTACGGCGTGGTCATCGCCGATTCGGACGGGCGCGTGAAGCGCTTCGTTGAAAAGCCGGGCTGGGGCGAGGTGTTTTCCGACACGGTCAACACGGGCATATACATCCTCGAACCGCAGGTGCTGGACATGATTCCCGAAAACGCGCCCTGCGATTTCAGCCGCGATCTGTTCCCGAAGCTGCTTGCGCGGGGGGACGGGCTGCGTGCCTGGACGATGAGCGGCTACTGGTGCGATATCGGCGACGTGGCGGCCTATCTGAAGGCGCACATCGACGCGATGGACGGCCGCATCAATCTGAACGTGAATTGCAGGCCGGGCGGCGTGCTGCGCATGCCCGGCGCGCGGGTCGATCGCGGCGCGGTGCTCGAGGGGCCGTGCTTCATCGGCGAGGACGCGGTGATCGAGGCGGGCGCGCGCGTGGGAGCGTACAGCGTCGTGGGCGCGCGCAGCGTGGTGTCGGCGGGCGCGAGCCTCAAGCGGGCGGTGCTCTGGGAGGACGCGCATATCGACCGCGGGGCGCAGGCGCGCTCGTGCGTGCTGACCGACGGCGCGCGCATGGAGGCGGGCAGCGCGGCGTTTGAGGAGAGCGTGCTGGGCGAGGGCGCGGCGCTGGGCGAGAACGCCTCGCTCATGCCGGGCGTGAAGATCTGGCCGGGCAAGAGCGTCGGCGCGGGGCTGAAGCAGGACGTCAACGTCGTCTGGGGCAGCACGAGCCGGCCGGTTTTCCGCGACGGCGCGCTGAATATCGACAATCCTGCCGCGGCCATGCGCGCTGCGGAGGCGGCCGCTTCGGTGATGAAGATGCGCAGCGTGCTGCTGGGGCGCGCGTGCTCCTCGTCGGCGCAGGCGGGGATGCTGGCGATTCAGGCCGGCTTTATGGCGCAGGGCGTGCAGATTTACGACGGCGGGTGCGCGGCGCGTCCTCAGCTGCGCTGGCAGCAGACGCAGCTCGGCCTGGAAGCGGCGGCGCATTTCGACGGACAGGCCCTGCGCTTTTACGACGAGCGCGGCGCGGAAATCGGCGCGGCTGTGCGGCGGTCGATCGAATCGGCGCTGCGGCGGCAGGATTATGCGCGCGCGTTTTCACTGGGCGCAAGGCCGCCGGTGAACGCCGGGCGCAGCGATCTGGGCTATATCGGCGCGCTGAGCCGTGCGGTCGATCGCGAGGTGCTGAAGCGGGACGCGCCGCCCGTCGCGCTCTATGCGCCCACGGAGCAGCTGCTTTCGCTCGCCGAGCGCGCCTTCGAGCAGGCCGGCCTGTGCGTGCGCGCCGAGTGGGAGGAGGAGATGATGGAGCTTTCCTCGGGCGAAATCGGCGTATGGCTGAGCGAGGACGGCGAGAGCATGACGCTGGCCGACGAGAGCGGCTGTCTCAGCGAGGGTGAAAGTCAGCTGATGCTGGTCTGGGCGGCGCTCGAGAGCGGGCTTGAGCCGGCTGTGCCCGCCGTCTGGACGCACGCGGCCGAGGAGCTGGCGGCGCGCTATGGAAAGGACGTGGCGCGTGTTTCCGGCGAACGCACGGCGCTTATGCGCGCGCTGCTCGATCGGGACGAGCGGCTGCACCGGCTCTTCTTCGACGGAATCTACGCGGCCATGAGCTGCATCGCGCTGCTGGCTCGATATGATCTCACGCCGCGCGAGTGGACGCGGGCCATGCCGTCCATGGCGCGCAGCATGCGCTCGATTCCCATGAGCCTTCAGGAGCGCGGCCGCATATTGCGCGCCTTTGCCGAGGAGGGGGAAGAGGGCGGCGCTGTGGCGCTGGACAAAGGCGGCGCGTGGGCGGCGGTCGTGCCCTCGGGCGACCGGCCGGAATGCCGCGTGGTGGCCGAGGCGGCCGACATGGAAGCGGCGGACGAGCTGTGCGCGCTCTATGAGGACAGGATTCGCGCGCTGCTGAAAGGCTCCGGCAAAAAGTGACGGGATGCGCGGCGCTGAAAGTCGCTTTCGCAAGGCCGGAGAATGTAAGCGCAAAGCGCCGCGCCCGCTGAATCAGCGAAAAAAACAGCGCGGCTTCCCAATCGTTTTCAACTGAAAATACGCCCGCCGAATCGAACGTCTCCCCGGCGGAGGCGTTCTTTTTGCGTATGCGCGGATATTTCACATCGCAGGGCTGGAAAAGCGCGCGCGGCGGGTGTATGATGGACTCATCAAGCAAAGGACGGCGATAACGCATGATCAAGACGAACTATCACACGCATACCCCGCGCTGCAAGCACGCCAGCGGCGCGGAATGGGAATATTGCGAGAAGGCCATCGAAAAGGGCTATCGCGTGCTGGGCTTCACCGATCACACCGCATGGCCGTATGAGGACGACTATACGCCAACCTATCACATGACGGTCGATCAGCTGGACGGCTACATCGCCGCGGTCAATCGCGTGAAGGCCGATTACGCCGACCGCCTTGAGGTGCATCTGGGGCTGGAGTGCGAATACTTTCCGGAAAAGATGCGCTGGCTGGCCGATATGAAGCGCGAAAAGGGGATCGAGTACCTCATCCTCGGCAACCATTTCGATACCACCGACGAGGGCGGTTTTGCCTTTGGAAACTGCACCGAGCCGGAACACATCCGCCGCTATGTCAAGATGTGCGTGGCCGGTCTGGAAACGGGGCTGTACTCCTGCTTCGCGCATCCCGATCTGTGCTTTCGGCACTATCTGACGTTTGACGAGCACTGCGTGCAGGCCGCCCGTGAGCTGTGCCGCGCGGCGAAGGCGCTGGATATTCCGGTCGAGTACAATCTGCTGGGGCGGATCAACTGCCGAAAGGACGGCGAGCAGTATCTGCACTATCCCTGCCCGCGCTTCTGGGAGATCGCCGCGGAGGAAAATGTGGACTGCATCATCGGCACCGACGCGCATTCGCCCGACCGCTGCGACGACGACGCGGCCTGGGAAAACGCCGCCGCCTATCTCGAAGGGCTGGGCCTCAAGCGGCTGACTTACCTCACGTTCAAATAAGATATGAAGGGAGGAAACGGCCATGCGGATCGCCGCGCTGGGCGATATACACGGAAATTACGCGGCGCTCAAAGCCGCCCTTCGTCGCATCGAGCGGGAAAACGCCGGCGTTACGCTCTTCATGGGCGATTACGTCAGCGACTGCGCCGAGCCGCGCGAGACGCTCGATCTCATCGCCGAATATGCAAAGGCGCACGACTGCCGCTTCGTGCGCGGCAATCGGGAGCAGTATATGCTCGATTATCGCGGCGGCGGCGCGTGGCGGCGCGGCACGGCGGGCGGCTCGCTGCTCTATACCTACGAGCGGCTGACGGGGGACGATCTGGCCTTTTTCAAATCGATGCCCCGCGTGCGCGTCGAGCGCTTCGGCGGCTGCCCGCCGCTGCTCATGTGCCACGGCTCGCCCGAAGATCTGCGCGGCGTGCCGGCCCGCGAGCCGGAAAAGGCGAGGGTCTGGCTCGAGGAAGCGGGCGCGGGCGTAATGATCTGCGCGCATTCTCACAGGCCGGCGGTCATGCCGCTGGGCGATGGGAGGATGGTCGTCAACACGGGCAGCGCCGGCGTGTCGGTCACGCGGCCGGGGCATGCGCAGTTCATGCTGCTGGACGGCGAAAGCGGCGCGTGGACGGCGCGTCTGATCGAGGAGCCTTACGACGCGGAGGAGACCATCCGCGCGTTCTACGACAAGGGCTTTTTCGAGGAAGCCGGCCTGTGGGCGGACATGATGGCCAGACAGCTGCGCGAGGGCGGCGAGTGGGCGGTCGCCATGGTCGGAGCCGCGATGAAGCTGGCGCGCGAGGAGGGCATAACGAGCGGCCAGGTGGGCGATATTCCCGAAAGCCTGTGGCATCGGGCGGCGCAGTCGCTGGGCGTTCGGAATGCGAACGATCAATAAAGATCAGAAATGTGCGGAAAAAGCGCATGAAACGCCGCTTCGGCAGACGTGCAATTCGCGAATGTTCGGGAAAACGGCCTGTTTTCAAAAGGAAGATCGCGAAAAATTCGGAGTTTCATCGCCTTTTAACATCCGACACATTGTTTTCTAACATTGGCCGTGTATCATATCATGCGTACCTGACACAACGCTTTTCAAACGACAATTTACGGAGGGAAATCATCATGAAGAAGGTTCTGTCTCTGGTCCTGGTTCTGGCGATGGTTCTCATGTTCTCCGCCGTGGCGTCCGCCGACGCGATTCCGGCCGATCAGATCAAGGTTGGTCTGATCCTGCTGCACGACGAGAACATCGGCTACGACGAAATCCATCTGAACGGCTTTATGGAGATGGTCAAGGCGCTGGGCCTCACCGAGGAGCAGTATTCCATCAAGTACAACGTGCCCGAGACCGAGGTCTGCTACGACAAGGCCATCGAGCTGGTCGACGAGGGCTGCGACATCATCTTCGCCGATTCCTTCGGCCATGAGTCCTACCTGCTGCAGGCGGCCGCCGAGCATCCCGAGGTTCAGTTCTGCCACGCCACCGGCTATCAGGCCAAGGGCAGCGGCCTGACCAATATGCACAACTACTTCACCGCCATCTACGAGGCGCGCTACGTCTCCGGCGTTGTGGCCGGCCTGAAGCTCAACGAGATGATCGAGCAGGGCAAGATCACTGCCGAGCAGGCCGTCATGGGCTATGTCGGCGCTTATCCCTACGCCGAGGTTATCTCCGGCTACACCGCGTTCTATCTGGGCGCGCGCTCCGTCTGCCCCAGCGTGACCATGAAGGTGACCTACACCAACTCCTGGGCCGACATGGCGCTTGAGAAGGAAGCCGCCGACGCGCTGATCGCTCAGGGCTGCGTCATGATTTCCCAGCACGCCGATACCACCGGCGCTCCCACGGCCTGCCAGGCCGCCGGCGTTCCCTGTGTGGGCTACAACGTCTCCATGATCTCCGTCGCGCCCGACTCCGCGCTGACCTCCGCCGCCGTCGTCTGGGGCCCCTACTACACCTACGCTGTCAAGTGCCTGATCGACGGTGAGGAAATCGCCACCGACTGGTGCAAGGGCTATGTTGACGGCGCCGTTGAAATCAAGGAGCTGAACGAAAAGACCGTCGCCGCCGGCACCGAAGAGACCGTCAACGCCGTTATCGAGAAGCTGAAGAACGGCGAGCTGCATGTGTTCGACACCTCCACCTTCACCGTGGACGGCAAGGTGCTCGAGGACGAGACCTACGTCTGGGACGGCTACTATCATGAGTCCGAGCTGGCCAGCGCCCCCTCCTTCACCTACATCGTGGACGGCATCACCGTTCCCGAAGCCTGATTAAAAAAACAATCTTAATGATAAGCCGCAAGCTGGTCTGGCTTGCGGCTTATGCTGTTGAGACACGCATTGCGCCGATGTGGGCACTTCATGCGCCGGATGAGAAATAACAGGAATTTATCCGTGCTTGTCATGCCGTCCGGCGCGCTTTATGATAAAATACAGATAAGCGTTATATCGATCACATATGGAAGTTTATCGACATTTGAGATGGGGGAATGCTGGGTGAATCAGGCGAACGCCATCGAGCTGAAGAACCTCTCCAAGCGCTTCGGCAAGGTTGTGGCCAACGACAGGATCAACCTGACCGTGCGCTACGGCGAGATTCTGGCCATACTGGGCGAGAACGGCAGCGGCAAGACCACGCTGATGAACATGATCTCCGGAATCTACTATCCCGACGAGGGGCAGATCTTCGTGGGCGGCGAGGAAGTGGAGATCCGCTCCCCGCGCGACGCGTTTCCGCTGGGCATCGGCATGATTCATCAGCATTTCAAGCTGGTGGACGTGCTGACCGCGGCCGAGAACATCGTGCTGGGTCTGGGCGGCCCCGCGAAGCTGGATATCCGTCAGGTGGCCACGAAGATCAACAAGCTGACCGATCAGTACGGCTTCGAGCTGGATCCCTTCAAAAAGATCTATGAAATGTCCGTGTCCGAAAAGCAGACGGTCGAGATCGTCAAGATGCTCTATCGCGGCGCGAACATCCTCATACTCGACGAGCCGACCGCCGTGCTCACGCCGCAGGAGACGGCCAAGCTGTTCAAGGTGCTGCGCAACATGAAGGCGGCGGGCAAGGCCATCGTCATCATCACGCACAAGCTCAACGAGGTGCTGGAGATTTCCGACCGCGTGTCGGTGCTCAGAAAGGGCCAGTACATCGGCACGGTGGACACGAAGGACGCGTCGGTGCTCTCGCTCACGGAGATGATGGTGGGCAAGAAGGTCGAATTGAACATCGAGCGCGACGAGCCGGTCAATCCGGTCAGGCGGCTTGAGGTGAAGGACGTGACGTGCGTCAACCACGAGGGCGTGATCACGCTCAACCATGCCAGCGTGGAGGTGTTCGGCGGCGAAATTCTGGGCATCGCGGGCGTGGCCGGCAGCGGCCAGCGCGATCTGCTCGAGGCCATCGCCGGACTGGTTCACTGCGAGTCGGGCGAGATCGACTACTACCCGCCGGAGGGCAAAAAGACCGAGATTTCCGGCATGAGCGCCGTGGACATCAGCCGTCTGGGCATCAAGCTGAGCTTCGTGCCGGAGGATCGTCTGGGCATGGGTCTGGTCGGGCCGATGGACATGGTGGACAACATGATGATCCGTTCCTACCGCAAGGGCGGCTTCTTCTGGGCGGATCGCCGCTCGCCGCGCACGCTGGCCGAGCACATCATCAAGGAGCTTGAGGTGGTTACGCCGGGCGTGAGCACGCCGGTGGGCAAGCTGTCGGGCGGCAATGTGCAGAAGGTGCTGGTCGGCCGCGAAATCGCCTCGAACCCCATCGTGCTGATGGTGGCCTATCCCGTACGCGGGCTGGACATCAATTCGTCCTATGTGATCTACAATCTGCTCAACGAGCAGAAGCGACGCGGCGTGGCCGTGATGTGCGTGGGCGAGGATCTGGACGTGCTGCTGGCGCTGTGCGACCGCATCATGGTGCTCTGCGACGGAAAGGTCAGGGGCGTGGTCGACGCGCGCACGGCAACCAAGGAGCAGATCGGCCTGATGATGACCAGCTCTGACAAGGGAGGACATGACTGATGCCTATGACTGTTTCCACCCATGGCCGTCAGCATACGGCGCTGATTCACATCGCCAAGCGGGATTCCATTCATCCGCTCAAGGCGGCGCTCATCCGCGTGGCCGCGATCATACTGGCGCTTTTGGTGTGCGCCGTTGTGATCAATTCCGTCACCGGCCTCAATCCGCTCAAGGTGTATAAGGGCGTTATCGACGGCGCGATGGGCACGCCGCGCCGTACATGGGTGACCATCCGAGACGCTTTGGTGCTTCTGTGCGTGGCCATCGGCCTGACGCCGGCCTTCAAGATGCGCTTCTGGAACATCGGCGCGGAGGGACAGATCCTCGTGGGCGCGATTGCGTCCGCGGCGCTGATGATCCATGCGGGCGCGGCGCTGCCCGGCTGGCTGCTGCTGCCGCTGATGTTCGTCGCCTCGATGATCGCGGGCATGATCTGGGGCGTGATTCCGGCGTTCTTCAAGGCGCACTGGAACACCAACGAAACGCTCTTCACGCTCATGATGAACTACATCGCCACGCAGCTAGTGACCTTCTGCGTGGTGTTCTGGGAGAATCCCGCCGGCTCCAACTCGGTGGGCGTGATCAACCCCGCGACAAAGGCCGGCTGGCTGCCCGCGCTGTTCGGGCAGGCCTACGGCTGGAACTGCGTCATCGTGCTCACGCTGATGGTGCTCATGTACGTCTATCTCAAGTACAGCAAGCAGGGCTATGAGATCGCCTATGTCGGCCAGAGTGAGAGCACCGCGCGCTATGCGGGCATTTCCGTCAAGAAGGTGATCATGCGCACAATGGCCATCTCGGGCGCGGTGTGCGGCATCGCGGGCTTCATACTGGTGTCCGGCGCGAGCCACACCATCTCCACGACGCTCTCGGGCGGCCGCGGCTTTACGGCCATCGTCGTGGCGTGGCTGTCCAAGCTGAACACGTTCGTCATGGCGTTCGTGTCCTACGCGCTGGTGTTTATGCAGAAGGGCGCGAGCCAGATCGCCTCGCAGTTCAACCTCAATGAGAACGTCTCGGAAATCGTGACCGGCATCATACTGTTCTTCGTGCTGGGCTGCGAGTTCTTCATCAATTTCTCTGTGAAACTGCGCGGCAGGAGAAAGGCGGATTGAGCATGAATACGATCATCATATTCATTCAGAAGGCCATCGGGCAGGGCATCTGCATGATGTACGGCGCGAACGGCGAGATCCTGACCGAGAAGAGCGGCAATCTGAACCTGGGCGTGCCGGGGCTGATGTACATCGGCGGCATCGCGGGTCTGGCGGGCGCGTATTTCTATGAAAACGGCGTCGCGTCGCCCATTCCGGTCGTCGGCTTCCTCATTTCGCTTCTGTGCGCGATTCTGGCCGCGGCGCTGGGCGGCTTCATCTACAGTCTGCTCACCGTGACGCTGCGCGCCAATCAGAACGTGACCGGCCTTGCGCTGACCACGTTCGGCGTGGGTCTGGGCAATTTCTACGGCGGCTCGATTTCCAAGATGAGCGGCGGCGTGGGCCAGATCTCCGTGGCGACCACGGCGGGCGTTTACAAGAATCTCTTCCCGCATCTTTCGACGCTGCCGGTCGTCGGGCCGATCTTCTTCAGCTACGGCTTTCTGACGTATTTCTGCGTGATTGTGGCCATCGTCATGCACTGGTTCCTCAATAAGACGCGGCAGGGGCTGTGCCTGCGCGCCGTGGGCGAGAACCCCGCGACGGCCGACGCGGCGGGCGTGAACGTCGATCTGTACAAATATCTGTCCACCTGCATCGGCGGCGCGCTGGCGGGTCTGGGCGGACTGTACTTCGTCATGGAGTACACCGGCGGCACCTGGACGAACAACGGCTTCGGCGACCGCGGCTGGCTGGCCATCGCGCTGGTCATATTCGCGCGCTGGCGGCCGCTCAACGCCATCTGGGGCTCGATCCTCTTCGGCGCGCTCTACATACTCTATCTCTACATTCCCGGCCTTGCGCGCTCCACGCAGGAGGTGTTCAAGGCGCTGCCGTATCTGGTCACGATCGTTGTGCTGATCCTGACCAGCCTGCGCAAGAAGAAGGAGGATCAGCCGCCGGAGCATCTGGGGCTGTCCTATTTCCGCGAGGAACGCTGATCAATCACCCGTTAAAGACGCTCGGGCTGCTGGCTCGGGCGTTTTTTATAGGCGCAAAAGGCCGCCTTTTGACCCGATATGTCCGAAAAGCGGCGTTTTCTTCCTTGTGCGGCGCGGGAAAAGATGCTATACTCAAGCCATGCGGCGCACGAATACCAATCAGACAGGAGGAAACACAATGACGCGCATTCCGGAGGAAAGCTGGTTTCATCGGGCCAAGCTGGGCATATTCCTGCACTGGGGCGTCTATTCGGTCAGGGGCGTGCCGGAATCCTGGGCCATGTACTATCACGGACAGGACGTGCCGTGGCCGACGCTGAGTAAGGAAGATTATTTCGCGCAGTACGACGGCTTTACCGCCGCGTGCTATGATCCCGCGGCGTGGGCGGCGCTGTTTAAGGAGGCGGGCGCGCGCTATGCCGTGCTGACCACGAAGCACCACGACGGCGTAGCCATGTGGGACACGGCGCTGAGCGGCGACAGCATCGTGAAGAAAAGCCCCGCCGGCCGCGACGTGATCGCGCCCTACTGCGAGGCCATGCGCAGCGCCGGACTGCACGTCGGGCTGTACTTTTCGCACGCCGACTGGTCGCATCCCGATTTTCCGTCGCTCCATGCGCCGCGCCGCGACAACGCGCTCTTCACCAGCCCCATGAACGTGAGGCCGGACGACCAGATGGAGGACAGAGCGGGCTGGGCGCGCTTTCTGGCTTTCCGCAACGGGCAGGTGCGCGAGCTGATGGAGCGCTTCCATCCCGAGCTGCTCTGGTTCGACGGCGATTTCCCGCACGGCCCCGCGGTCTTTGAGATGCGGGAGCTGCGCGACGAGATCAAGGCGCGCGATCCGCAGGTCATCGTCAACTCCCGTCTGGGCGCATGGGGCGATTACGAAACGCCCGAGCAGGCGCTGCCGGTCAGGCCGCCCGAGGAGACGTGGGAGCTGTGTACGACTGTCAACCGCTCCTGGGATTACGCGCCGCAGGACAACGATTACAAGCCGATCGAGCGCATTGTGCGCATCTTTACGGAGTGCGTCGGCCACGGCGGCAACATGCTGCTGGGCGTGGGGCCGGACGCGGAGGGGCAGTTCGATCCGCGCGCGGTCGAGATCCTCAGGGGGCTGGGCGCATGGATCCGTCCCAACGCCGAGGCGATCTACGACACGCAGCGCGGCCTGCCGGACGGGCTGTTTAACGGCGCGTCCACGCTGAGCGCCGACAAAAGGACGCTCTATCTCATCGCCTACGACCGCGCGGCCAATTATCTGCTGGTCAAGGGGCTGGCGGGCAGGCCGAAGCGCGTCGCGCGGCTGGATACCGGCGCAGAGCTGTCCACGCGGGACGATCTGGGCGTGCTCTGGATCGATTTGACCCATGCGGGGACGCTCAACCCCAACGCCACGGTGTTCAAGCTCGAATTTGACGAGCCGCTGCGCCTGAAGTAATATGAAAAACGAACCGCCTGCGCCGGAAAAACGCGCTCGGGCGGTTCGGCTTTTGTCTGGTGGGAAGCTGATGATCATTTGCGTAAAGCGGGTTGGACGGCAGTCGTTTCAGCAGGCCTGGGGGCATGAGCTTCGGTTCCCATGCGTGCAATCCGCAAGGCGATATTCGCGCCGCCGTTCAGCGTTCCTCTTATCGAGCTGCCGCCGCCGATTCCCTGCGCGGCGCGGGGTGGAGGACTGTCCGTGCCGGAAGCACAGGGCGGGGGGAGCTGTTTTTACGCGTGCAATTCGGTATATGGCAGGCAGTCCGCAAGGCGGTAGCCGCACCGCTGTTCGACGTTCTCTTATCGAACTGCCGCCGCTGATTCCCTGCGCGGCGTGGGCTGAAGGGCTGTCTGCGCCGGAAGCATAGGGAAGGGAGATTGTTCTCAAACGAGTGATTTGCAAGGCGACAGACGCATCGCCGTTTAGCGTTCCCATATCGAGTTGTTGCCGTCGACTCTCTTGCACGGTGTGGGCTGAATGGCTGTCCGTGCCGGAAGCATAAGGGTGGGAAAACTGTCCTCACGCGTGCAATTCGGCACATGGCGCGCAATCCGCTATTCGCATCGCCGTTCCGCGTCTCCCTGTCAAGCAGAGAAAAGAGCGCGGAAAACGCCCGTCATTTGCCGACATAAAAAAGCGCCGCCGCAATCGAAGTCGACTGCGGCGGACTAACTTATTCGCTTTTCAGGAACGGGTCGTTCTCGGGATGGCCCTCCGGCAGCGGCTGGAGATACATGATCAGCGCGTCCTCGCTGTTTTCGTAATAGCGCTTGCGGAAGCCCACGTCCTTGAAGCCCAGCTTGTGATAGAGCGACTGCGCCACGGCGTTCGAGCGGCGGCATTCCAGCGTCAGAAACGACAGGCCGGAATCGGCGGCCAGCTGGATGAGCGCACGCGTGACGGACTCGCCGTAGCCCAGGCCGCGCTTATCCGAGCGCACGGCGATGTTGGTGATGTGGCCCTCGTCCATGATCAGCCACATTCCGGCATAGGCGACGCACACGCCGTCCTCCTTGAGCACGATATAGCGCGCGCAGCGGTTCTCGGTGACTTCCTTCACGAACGCGTCGTGCGACCAGGGCGTGGGAAATGTAGCCTCCTCGATGGCGTGAACCGCGTCCACGTCCTCAAGCGTCATCAGCGACGCGGTGATTTCCGGCATGGTTTCAGGCCTCCCTTTCCTGCTTCAGGCGGGCGCTGCGCTCGCGTTCGGCCTGCGGCGCGCGCAGATAAAGGGGCTTGAGCAGCATCGGCTCGACCGCTTCGTCCTGCCGCTTTTCGGCCAGATAGCAGGCGGCGGAGGGGCGGATGAACGCCATCGGCGCGGGCGCGGCGACCGCACGATCGCCCATCAGCGCGCGTATGGCCGGGAAGTGGACGCTCAGCCCGTCGCCCAGAAACAGGCACTGTTCGTCCCCGGGCAGGCGCGCGATGAACTCGGCCAGCGGCAGCGCGTCGTCGGGCAGTATGCGCTCGGGCAGCTCTCCCGCAGTGAAGCGGAAGGCGGCGCAGTAGACCTGTGCGCGGCGCGCGTCGAGGATCGGGCAGATCACGCCCGGAAAGCCGAACGCGTTCACGCTGAGCGCTTCGAGCGCGTCGATGGCCACGGCCTTTTTGCCGCAGCCGTGCGCCAGCGCCTTGACCGCGCATACGCCGATGCGCACGCCGGTGAACGAGCCGGGGCCGGCCACCGCGGCGAAGAGATCAATGTCGGAGGGCAGAAGGTTCGCCGCTTCCAGCGCCTGATCGAGCATGGGCATGGCGGTCTGCGAGTGGGTGAGTCCGTGGCAGGCGGCGATTTCGTGCGTCACAGCGCCGTTTTCCATCAGCGCCGCGCCGGCGCAGGGGCCGGAGGTGTCCAGGGCGAGTATTTTCATGCTTTTACGCTCCATTTCTTCAGCGCGTCGTAAAATCCGGCCATGCGGTCGTCCATGCCGACGCTTGTCACCTCGACGGCGCGCGCGGCGTCGTCCTCCAGTCGGGAGAGCGTTATGTGCAGCGCGGGCACGGGATCCAGCTCGGCGCAGTCCGGCCATTCGATCACGGCCGCGCCGTCGCCGCCGATGAATTCGTCCAGACCGGCCTCGTAGAACTGATCGGGATCGTCCAGCCGGTAGAGATCGAAATGATAGAAGGGAATCCGGCCGCGATAGGGCTGCATGAGCGTGAACGTCGGGCTGGGCATGGCCTGCGTGATACCAAGCCCCCGCGCCAGTCCGCGCGCCAGCACCGATTTGCCCGCGCCCAGATCGCCCGTGAGTAGCACCGCGTCGCCCGGCTGGAGCAGCGCGCCCATGGCCGCGCCGAAGGCCGTCGTGTCCTCGGAGGAAACAGTGTGAAAGAGCATGATTCACCTCGAAAAAATTGCGTTTAGCGCTTCTTTTCGCCCTTCAGCAGCGGAGAAAGCCGCTTGTAGAGCAGGAACGTGATGACCGACAGCACAACGCCCTTGAGCAGATTGAACGGCGTGGTGGCGAAGGCGATCAGCCTGGGCAGCGAATCGACGGCGGGAATGACCTTGCCGATCATCGAGACGATGGCCTCGGCGGGCATATTCATCACCGCCACATAGAAGGGAATCAGTATGAAATAGTTGACCAGCGCGGCGACCACGGTCATGACGGCCGTTCCGGCAATCAGGCCGATCAGCGCGCCGCGGCGGCTGTGGCAGCGCCGGTAAATCGCCACGGCGGTCAGCATCATGGCGGCGGAGGCCAGGAAATCGGCCAGCTCGCCCACGCCCATCGAGGAGGAATTGGTCAGGCCGACCAGATCCTTGATGAGCAGGATCAGAAGGCCGGGCACAGAACCCAGCGAGAAGCCGCCCAGCAGCACCGGCACGGTGGAAAAATCCAGCTTGTAAATCGGCGGCACGATCGGTATGCCCGGAATGAGGAACAGCAGCGCGGCAATCGCGCCCAGCACGCCCACGCGGGCGATCAGTCTGGCGGAAACGGTCTTTTTAGTCATGGAAAAAATCCCCTTTCATAACAGCAAAACAGGCCCCGCGCTTGGCATCAGGGGCCTGATCATATCTCAAATGAGAACTATGAAAAGGAAAAATGCTCTTCTTTCATCCAGACTGTCACTGTCGGCCCCGGAATCAAACCGGATCAACCTTTCGGCTCGCGGGCTGTACCGCCGGTGGGGAATTGCGCCCCGCCCTGAAGATGCTTTGCTTCGTGTCCGTTATGCTTTTTTCATCAATAGAATAAGCCCGCGGGAGCCGGATGTCAAGCCCCTTTTTGAAAATATTTTTCAGAGTGCCGCCCTTCAATAAAATAATATCGAAAAACGATAAAAAACTATTGACAAACGAGATACTGTCGGCTATAATAGCGCCATAAGGAGGGAAAAGCAATGGAAGAAAAGAGACGGGACAGGACGACGGGCGTTCTTTTGTGGGCGGCGGCGGCGCTCATAGGCCTGCTGGCCGTGGGGGCTGTGCTCATGCTGGCCGGCGTGGCGGGCATGTTCTATCACGACGCGCCGGATTGGCCGTGGGAATTTCTGCCCTATGCGGTCTATGTGGGCGTGGGAGCCGTGCCCTGCCTGCTGGCCTTGGGGGCGTTCTGCCGGCTGATCGTATTAATACAGTCGGATCGCTCGTTTTCGCGGGAGAGTGAGAAAACCGTGCGCTTCATCGCCGTCATGGCGCTGGTTGTGTCCGCCTATTTGACGGCAGGCTATGCGGTGATGCTCATGATGGGGGAAGGCGCGGCCGTGCTGACGGTTCTTCTTCTGTTCTTTGTGCCGGCGTTTCTGTGCGTGGGGCTTATGGCGCTGGCGCTGGCGCGGCTGATTCATCGGGCGGCGCTGCTGCGCGAGGACAGCGAGCTGACCGTGTGAGGAGGGAGGAGCTATGGCGATCATCGTCAATCTGGACGTGATGCTGGCGCGGCGCAAGATGAGCATGACCGAGCTTGCGCAGCGGGTGGGCGTCACGATGGCCAATCTGTCGATCCTCAAGAACGGCAAGGCGCGCGCCATTCGCTTTTCGACGCTGGAAAAGCTGTGCGAGGCGCTCGATTGCCAGCCCGGCGATCTGCTGGAATGCAGGCGCGAATGAGACGGCCGCGCGTATTGATGAGGCGGCGAAACGATGTTTTGGGCGAAAAGTTATTGCGCGATTGTCTCAAATGTGATACACTTCTGCCATCGTCAAAGG
>CAKTXR010000039.1 GCA_934631025.1 uncultured Clostridia bacterium | reverse complement strand
TGACTATTATACCCACTACTCCCCCTTTTGTCAAGCACTTTTTTCAAGTTTTTTTATTTTTGTTCCTTCCTATTATAATTGCTCGTTTTATGTCGTTTTTCGCGCGATTTCTCGAAAAATTTTTTTGATTCTTTCGCCCTCTTTTTGAGCACGGATTTTATGAGTTTTGTTCGTGATTCTGCCCATTTTCGTGACCATTTCGCCATATATCGTTCGTGTTTTCCGCTTGATTAAAGGTACTTCAGCGACTTTTCTCTCGCCTTATGTGGTGAAAACACGAACATTCTCATTTTGCGACGTCATTCTCAGTTTGTCGCGCCTTCTTCCGACATTTTTCCGCGCTTTGAGTCACGTTTTTCATCGATATAACATGATTCAGAGCGCAATCCGCCGCTTTTCGATCAAAATCCGCATCCTTTCCTTGCAAAGAAACCCGGTTCATGATATGATTTGAGCAGACGTTTTTCAGATTACAGTACGAAAGAGGCGCATTTTATGATCGGCACGGCCATTGTCGGCGCGGTTTTCCTGGATATCAAGGGCTATCCCGCAGGGCCTTACTGCCCCACCGGCACCAATATCGGCACGGTTGAGTTTGCCGACGGCGGCGTGGCCCGCAATGTGGCGGAAAATTTTGGCGCGCTGGGGATGCCCTCCAGCTTTGTCAGCTCGATTGACTATTCCTCGCACGCCCAGTCGCTGCGCAATCGGCTGCGTCAGGCCGGCGTCAACACCGATTTTCTGGTTTCGGCCGACAACGCCATGGGCATGTGGCTGGCCGTCTTTGACGAATGCGGCGATCTGGCCGGCTCCGTCTCGCATCAGCCAGATTTTTCGGCGCTCGAGCAGCTCGTTGCGCAGCACGGCACGGAAATTATCGGCGGCTGCGACAGCCTGATTCTCGAAATCGACATGAACGAGCGCCTGGCCGAAGCGCTGCTCCATCTGGCCGAGCAATATAATAAGAAGGTCTATGTCATCGTCGGCAATATGGGCGTGATTCTGCGCCGGCCGGACTTCCTCACGCGCGTGGACTGCTTCATCTGCAACGAAATCGAAGCGGGACGGCTTTTCGGCCGTGATCTGAGCGTGCTCAAGCCCGACGAGCTGCTCTGTCTGCTGCCCGCCGAGATGGAAAAGGCCGGCGTCGCCTCGATGATCGTCACAATGGGGCCGCAGGGCGCGGTCTATTTCGACGCGCGCACCGGCGAATCGGGGCATTGTCCCGCGCAGCCTTGCCGGCTGGTCGACTCCACCGGCGCGGGCGACGCGTTCCTCTCCGGCGCGGTGATGGGCCTGACGCGCGGCCTGCCGCTCAAAACGGCGGTGCGCGCCGGCGCAAAGCTGGCGGCGATGGTCATACAGCGCAAGGAAAACGCCGCGCCGCCCACGGAGGGTTTTTTCGACGAATTCGAGCCGTCCGCATTTTGAATTCCTACATTATATAATGCAGAAAGAGGATATACGCTATGAAAATCGGCATGAGTTCCTATTGTCTGGATCGCGAAATTGAGCAGGGGCGCATGACGCTCTTTGAGTGCATCGACTGGGCGGCGCGTCAGGGCGCGGACTGCCTCGAGCTGGTGCCCTTCGCCTTCCGCTTCGACAATCCCATGACCGGAAAGATCGATGCGGCGCTGATCAAATCCGTGCGCCGGCGCGCGCAGGATGCAGGCATCGAGCTGGTCAACTATTCCGTTCTGGCCGATCTGTGCCGCGAGGGCGACGCGCTGGCCGCCGAGAAAGCGCGCATCCGGCACGAAATCGACATCGCCGCCGAGCTGGGCGTGCCGCGGATGCGCCATGACGTGACCGCTTTCCGCCGCCCGCTGGCGCAGAACACGCTGACCGATTTTGACCGCTGGCTGCCCGTGCTGACCGACAGCGCCCGCGAGCTGTGCGAATACGCCGCCGCGCGCGGGGTCATGACGCTGATCGAAAACCACGGCTTCTTTGCCAACGGCTGCGATCGCGTGGAGCGCATCCTGAACGGCGTGGCGCATCCGAATTACGGCCTGCTGCTGGACACCGGCAACATCGTCTGCGTAGACGAGGATCCCGTCGCCGCCTGCCAGACGCTGGCCGCGCGCACCCGCATGGTGCATCTGAAGGATTTCTACATCCGCTCCCGCGATCCGGGGGATTCGACGCAGTTCGACTGCGGCGGCCACTGGTTCCGCTCGCGCGCGGGGAAATATCTGCGCGGCGCGATTCTGGCGCAGGGCGATCTGGACGTCTACGCCATCCTCGGCACGCTGAAGAAAAGCGGCTATGACGGCTGCGTCGCCGTCGAGTTCGAGGGGCTTGAGGACGCGCGCTACGCCACCGGCGTGAGTCTCGCAAACGCCCGCCGCATCTGGGACGAAGTCTGAGCCGTCTCATCAGCCGCGCCATATCCCTTTCAGTTTCCGAAAAAAGCGGCGCAAAATCGCCGAAACATACGCGAAAGCATCTCCCGATTCCACCCGTATCGGAAGATGCTTTCATATTTATATTCCGTTATTCGGCCACGGCCACGCCGATGCGCATGTCCGCGCAGCCGAAGTATATGAGCTTTTTGCCCTTGAAGTCCACAAAGCCCTGCGAGAACACCGTATAATTGGCGATGCCGAACAGCTCGTAGATCTCATACGGCTCGAGAATCGGCCGATCGCAGCGGGCAATCAGGCGCGTGGGGTCGTTTCTATCGAACAGCGCCCAGCCGGTTGAATAGAGGTTGTACTGATGCGGCGCTTCATACATCGGCAGCACGCGCTCGGCATAGGCGCGCGCATCAGCATGGCTGGCCGCGCCGTTATAAAAGAGCAGTATGCCGTCGTCGGTCACAATCGGCGCGGCGGCCGCCTCGCACAAAAGACCGTCAAAGCAGCCGGGGCGCGACGTGAACGCCGGCTGATCATGAACGTGCCACGTCCGCAGATCCTCGCTCCACGCCAGGTGCTCGGCGGGATCGTTGCCCCAGTACGCCCAGTATTTGCCGCCGATCTTTTGATTGACGATGGCAATCGCGCGGCCGGGCAGCACCTCGCCCAGCACGTCCCAGTGCTCGAGATCGTCCGAAACCGCCATCATGCCCGGCGTATGGCCCGCGTCCTTCACGCCGGTGAACGTCAGGATGTACTTCCCGTCGATTTCGACCAGCCGCGGATCCTCGAAGCCGCCCTGATAGGGGCTGTTCTCGTCGGGATCGAACGCCGGCCTGTCGGCGAGCTTAAAGTGGAAGCCGTCCTCGCTCTCAGCCCACACCAGCGTGGACACGCTCCAGTTGTCCTTTGGGCGCGGGCGCGCCATGTTGATCGCGCGGCAGAGCAGCTTCACCTTGCCGTCGTGAACGATGGCCGCGGGATTGAATATCGCGTCCGCCGCGCAGCCGTCGCCCTGCGGCCGTATAATCGGATTGCCAGAATATTTTTTGAAGCGATTGACCCATAAAAGGCTCTCGGGCAGCTGATTTGTCATATCGTCGTCACCTCGTTGTATTTCTGATTGCATCGTCTATTTTATCGCAGGCGGCCGCGCGCCGCAAGCTGATTTTTCCGCCATTTTTTGTGTCGTTTTTTCCTGCGAAGTCATTCGATGCGCCGCGTCGATCGTAAAATCATTTCATTATAAATCCGACGTTGCCGCCTCGCGCAAAAGCGCGCCCCGAGGGAAAATCCCCCGAAGCGCGCTTTTTATCTCCGCTATCAGTGCTGCAAAAAGTCGGCGATGATGTCCAGAATCTTATTGTGGCAGCCGCCGCAGCCGGTCGAGCAGCTGGTTTCCTTCTGAACCTCCTCAAAAATCTTCAGCACGTCGTTGAGGTCGTTGTGCTCGTGAATCGCGTCCTCGATGCGCCCGTAGGTCACTTTGCGGCATTTGCAGATCAGAGTGCTGCTTTCCATGGCGATTTTCCTCCTCAGTTCTTTTATCAGTCAACTTTCTCAAAGTCCTCCGCGCCGTGCTTGCACAGCGGGCAGACGTAATCGGCGGGCAGCTCGTCGCCCTCGTAGACATAGCCGCAGATCTTGCAGACCCATTTCGTTTTCTTTTCGGCATTTTCAGGCTCGGCCTTGATCTGGGGCGCGGGCTTCACATGGTCAAAGTAGTCGGCGTAGGTCATGGACGGCTGATCGTCCAGCGTCTCGGCCTCGGTCACGTCGGCGATGAACAGCGTGTGCGTGCCGCAGTCGATGGTCTTGACCACCTGGCCCGAGATCACCGCATTGGCCACGCCGGTCAGATAGACCAGCCCATTCTGCGTGCGGGGCATATCGGCGTTCTCGAATTTGTTCACGTCGCGGCCGCTCTGGAAGCCGTAGTGCTTGAACAGCTCGAACGGCGCGCTGGCGTTGAGCACGCAGGCGTTGAACACGCCGGTGCGCAGTATCATGTCGTGCGTCAGATTCGCCTTGTTGACACACACGCTCACGCGGCGCGGCGATTCGGTCAGCTGCGCCACCGTGTTGACGATGCAGCCGTTGTCCTTTTCGCCCTCACGCGCGGTCAGCACGAACAGACCGTAGCTGAGCTTGTGCAGCGCGTCGGGATCGCTCTTTTTCGCGCCCTCCGCCTTCTCATCCCACTTCATCGTGGCCAGTATGGCGCTCGCCAGCGCGTCCAGCTCGGCGGCCTGATTGTCCTTGAGCGCCGATTTGACGGTCACGCCCTTGTCGAGGATGGTGCAGTTCTTGAGCTTGCCGAGGATCTCACGCATGGCCTTGCCGGCGGTCGGCGCCCATGTGCCGTTCTCGATCAGCGCGATGGTGCGGTTCTGCAAATTGTGCGCGGCAATATCCAGCAGCACCGTTTCCATGTTGCAGAACAGGCCGGCGTTATAGGTAGCCGACGCGAACACCAGATGGCTGGCGCGGAACGCTTCGGACACAATCACCGAGGGATGCGTCTGGGACACGTCGTACATCTTGATGTTCTTCACACCCGCGTCGCCCAGACGGGCCGCCAGCGCGTTCGCGGCGTTCTCGGTGTTGCCGTAGATGGAGCCGTAGGCGATCACCACGCCCTCATCCTCGGGTGTGTAGGTGCTCCAGCGCTGATATTTTTCGATGAACCAGCCGATATTCTCGCGCCATACGGGGCCGTGCAGCGGGCAGATCGTCTCGATCTCCAGCCCTGCGGCCTTCTCGAGCAGCTTCTGCACCTGCGGGCCGTATTTGCCCACGATGTTTGTGTAGTAGCGGCGCGCGTCGTCCAGCCATTCGGCTTCAAAGTTCACCTCATCGGCGAAGAGATTGCCGCTCAGCGCGCCGAACGTGCCGAACGCGTCGGCGGAGAAGAGCGTGTGGCTGATCGTATCGTAGGTCACCATGGCCTCGGGCCAGTGAACCATGGGGGCCATGACGAAGGCCAGCGTGTGGCGGCCGGTGCTGAGCGTGTCCATCTCCTTCACCAGCACGGCGCGGCTGTCCACGTCGAAATTGAAGAACTGATGGATCATCTTGAGCGTCTGGGCGTTGCAGACGATCTTCACCTCGGGATGGCGGCGCACAACCTCGCCCATCGTGGCGCAGTGATCCGGCTCCATATGATTGACGATGAGATAGTCGAGCGGACGGCCGTCAAGAACGTGCTCGAGGTTCTCAAAGAACTGATCGGATATGCTCCTGTCGACGGTGTCCAGCAGCACGGTCTTTTCGTCCAGCAGCACATAGGCGTTGTAGGACACGCCGCGCGGGATGGGGAATACGTTTTCAAACAGCGCCAGACGGCGGTCGCTGCCGCCCACCCAGTAAAGATCATCCTGAACCTTCTTCACGCAATACATTCTTCTCGTCCTCCCGTTACGCTCTGTCTTTTTCGGCAATCAGTTCCGCGATAAAATGTCTGATAAATTCCTCGCAGCGGCGGCAGCCCGTCGCGCAGCGCGTGAGGCTCTGCACCTCTTCAAACGTCCGCGCGCCCTTCTCTACGGCCATGATGATCATCCGGTAGGTCACGCCCTTGCAGGCGCAGGCCATTTTGTCCAGTTTCATGCTCTCTCCTCCGCTGCCCTCGATGTTTATTATATAAACGTCCGGACACCCCTTCAATCGTCCGGACGCGCTTTTTTATTGTTAAGTCTTTTCGACGCAAACACCCTCTGTCCGACGGCGGCGCGCCTGCTCCGGTTCAGAACGAATCCGGCGCATCTGCGCCGCCCCGCCGGTCACGCGCGCCGCATCGAGCGCCGAGAGCACGGTTTCTCAGTCAGCCGTTCGCCTTTCAGCCGCATCGCCTTCATTCTCCTGCCGGCATTTCCACCTCGACCGCCCAGTCCAGCACGACGCGTCCCTGCTCGTCCGGCATGGTAAAGCGCGGGCAGTTATAGCGCTCGAGCCGCCAGCCGTCCCTGACGTGCAGCCCCAGCGCCGCGATGCGCTCAAGGCACGCTTCCCGCGTTTGACGCGAATAAAACCCGTCGCTCCCCTCCGCATCGCGAATGAAGCACACGGCATAGCCGGCCGGCGGCAGATCGACACACTCAAAGCCCACGGGAACCGCCGTCCCCACCGGAAAGAGCATACCGATCCAATGAACGCCCTTTTCCTGCCGCGCGCCGATATAAGCGTCGCCGTTAAAGGGCAGCGCCGGCGTTTTTTCCAGCGTCTCAAACCAGCCGTTTTCCCACCATTCGTTCCAGTTGGCCGCGCCCTCATAGCGCCGGCCGATCAGCCGCGCCGCCGGACAGGTTTCCCGCGCGATTTCAATGATTTCAGCCGCCATGCGCTCATCCTCCGCCCCGTATATTTTCACATTCATCATAACATAAGCCCGCCGCAGCGTCAACAAAAAAAATCGCCGCCCGAAGCGGACGTTCTCCATCCGTTTCGTGCGGCGGTTATTCCCTATTCAAATGTCCAGCAGGACGATACGGCCTTCCTTCAGCGTCGCCTTAAGGTCGATCAGGCGCTGATTGCTCGAGCCGCAGAACTTGAGCGCGGCGCTCTTCTTCTCCTCCTCAAAGCGGCCGTCCACCAGCACGTCTATGAGCGAGAGCAGCTCGCCCGTCGCCTCGCAATGAGCGCGGCCGTCCGCCGCGAGCAGGTCCTTCTCCAGCGTAAAGCCGGTGTAGCACCACACGTCCTTATCGGGGAACGCCGCGCGCACGCGCCGGACGAACGGCAAAAGCGCGCGCTGGTTGTCCGGCTCGAACGGCTCGCCGCCCAGGAGCGACAGCCCGTTTATGTAGCTCGGGGAGAGCGCTTTGATCAGCTCCTCCTCCGTCTCGGCCGTAAAGGGCTTCCCGTAATGGAAATCCCACGTCTCGGGCTGAAAGCAGTGCTCGCAGTGATTGGTGCAGCCGGAGACGAACAGACTCACCCGCACGCCCAGTCCGTCGGCAATGTCGGTCTTTTTGATATTTCCGTAGTACATAAAGCCGCCTTCTTTGAAAGCCCCTGTGAATGAACGCCTTACAGGTGCAGGACGCGCTCCTTGATCTCCTGCGTGCGGCCCTGATTCCAGAACTGCGTGCCGATATAGCCGCAGGTGCGTCGGGCCACGTTCATCTTGTCCTGATCGCGGTTGTGGCAGTTGGGGCACTCCCACACCAGCTTGCCGTCCTCGTCCTCGACGATCTGAATCTCGCCGTCGTAGCCGCACACCTGGCAGTAGTCGCTCTTGGTGTTCAGCTCGGCATAGATGATGTTGTCATAGATGAACTTCATCACCTGCAGGACCGCCGGAATGTTGTTCTGCATGTTGGGCACCTCAACATAGCTGATCGCGCCGCCGGGCGAGAGATGCTGGAACTGCGCCTCGAAGCCCAGCTTCGAAAACGCGTCGATCGGCTCAGTCACATGGACGTGATAGCTGTTGGTGATGTACGATTTGTCGGTCACGCCCGGAATAACGCCGAAGCGCTTTTGCAAACACTTGGCGAACTTGTAGGTCGTGCTCTCCAGCGGCGTGCCGTACAGGCTGAAGTCGATGTTGTGCTCCGCCTTCCAGCCGCGGCAGGCCGCGTTCATGCGGTCCATGACCCTGAGCGCGAACGGCGTGGCCTCGGGGTCGGTGTGGCTCTTTCCGGTCATGTATTTGACGCACTCGTACAGGCCGGCATAGCCCAGCGATATGGTCGAATAGCCGCCGTAGAGCAGCTTGTCGATCGGCTCGCCCTTCTTGAGCCGCGCCAGCGCGCCGTGCTGCCAGAGGATGGGCGCGGCGTCGGACAGCGTGCCCTTGAGCCGGTTGTGGCGGCACATGAGCGCCCTGTGGCACAGCTCGAGCCGCTCGTCGAAGATCTCCCAAAACTTGTCGAAATCCCCGCCGGAGGACAGCGCCACGTCCACCAGATTGATGGTCACAACGCCCTGATTGAAGCGGCCGTAATACTTCGGCTTGCCGTTTTCGTCCACATAGGGGGTCAGGAAGCTGCGGCAGCCCATGCAGGTGTAGCAGTGCCCCTCGCCGTTTTTGTCCACCTTCAGCTCGAGCATCTTCTTTTCGGAGATGTAATCGGGCACCATACGGCGCGCCGTGCAGCGGGCGGCCAGCTCGGTGAGGTAGTAGTATTCGTCGCCCTCGTGAATGTTGTCCTCCTCCAGCACATAGATGAGCTTGGGGAAGGCCGGCGTAATCCATACGCCCTTCTCGTTTTTAACGCCCTGATAGCGCTGCTCGAGCGCTTCCTCAATGATGACGGCCAGATCCTTCTTCTCCTGCGCGTTCCTGGCCTCGTTGAGATACATGAACACCGTCACGAACGGCGCCTGGCCGTTTGTGGTCATCAGCGTGACCACCTGATACTGTATGGTCTGAACGCCCTTGCGAATCTCCTCGCGCAGCCGCTTTTCGACGATCTTCGAAACGGCCGCCTCGTCCGGCGTTACGCCCAGCGCCTTCACCTCGGCCTCCACGTCGCGGCGAATCTTCTCGCGCGAAACCTGCACGAACGGCGCCAGATGCGTCAGCGATATGCTCTGACCGCCGTACTGGTTGCTGGCCACCTGCGCGATGATCTGCGTGGCGATGTTGCAGGCGGTGGAGAAGGAATGGGGCTTCTCGATCATGGTGCCGCTGATGACGGTGCCGTTCTGCAGCATGTCCTCGAGGTTCACCAGATCGCAGTTGTGCATATGCTGCGCATAGTAATCGGTATCGTGGAAATGAATGATGCCCTGTTCGTGCGCTTCGACGATCTCCTGGGGCAGCAGCAGGCGCTTGGTGATGTCCTTGCTGACCTCGCCGGCCATATAGTCGCGCTGAACGCTGTTGACCGTCGGGTTCTTGTTGGCGTTCTCCTGCTTGACCTCTTCGTTGTTGCACTCGATCAGGCTGAGGATCTTGTTGTCGGTGGTGTTGGCCTGCCGCACCAGCGTGCGGGTATAGCGATAGCGGATATACTTCTTGGCCACCTCAAACGCGCCCTTGGCCATGATCGCCGTCTCGACCAGCTCCTGAATCTCCTCAACCGCCACGGCGCGATTCATCTCGCGGCATTTCCGCTCGACGTCCAGCACGATCTCGGCGATCTGCTCGGGATCCAGTCGGTCGCTCTCGCGCTCGACATTGCCGTTCGCGCCCAAAACCGCATTGCGAATCTTCATCGGGTCGAAATTTTCCTCAGCGCCGTTGCGCTTGATGATCTTCATGCTGCACTCACTCCACTTTTCGTCATGCGGTTCATTGTATTAATTATATGCGTTTTCTCACAAATACTGTCGAATAAATGCGAAAACGCTTAAACGCAAAAATGCGGGCCTTTAAGCCCACTTCACACGCTGCCCTCCGCCGAATTTTCTCAAACCTATCCTTGTAAGAACAACGCACAGTGACTACTATATTAGATATACCGCGTTGTTTCAAGCGCAAAACACCCCATTTTGCAACTTGAGACAAATTTGAGTAAGATCATCGCGCCGCCGTCCCCGCCTTTGACGCGCGCACCGCCGCAAAAAGGGCGCGCCTTGGGGCAAAGCCGCGCGTCTCCGTCTCCCTTTCCGATATTTGCAATATTAATTAATGGAACTATTTTACCATAAATCAGCCTGTTAATGATCGTTTACAGACCGTCGTCGGGAGTATTGTACGAATAATTATGCGTCAGTGCATGAGTGTGCATTTTTCATTGTGCATAAATAACGCCAGCGTTTCTCACAGAAGCGCCGGCATTATAAAACATCGTCAGACTGTAATTCAAATCAGAAAACACTCAAGCGTGCGCGAATTTTTCGTTGGATCAACGCGAAAATCCGCCGCTCGAACGTCGCCTGATCAGCGGCCTGAAAGCCCTTCCGGACTCTCTCCTAGGGAATCATCAGCACCAGCGTGCCGACAAGCGTTATGAGCGCGCACAGCGCGTTCCGGCGCGTGATCTTCTCGCGGAAGAACAGCCCGAACACGACGGAAAGCACCACGCAGCCGCCCGTAATGATGGGATACTGCACCGACGGCTCGATGTGCATGATGCTCAGCAGCACCAGCACCTCGGCGACGCCGTTGACCACACCGTAGCCGCCCGCCGCGCCCAGCGCCTTCATCGAGAGCCGCTTCACCAGTCCGCGCCGCGCGCCCCAGAGCACCACAGCGCCGCAGAAGAGGACGTTTAAGATCATCTTCCAGATGGTAAAGTCGTTCGTGCCCACGATAGCCGTGCCGACGGCGGGGTTCTGGTGGATGGTCGCCACAACGCCGGACATTCCGTTAAAGAAGAATATCGCCGCATAGCACAGCTTCGCCTTCCAGCCCTCGCGCTTTGCATTGCCCGCACCCGCCGCGTTGATGTACAGCGCCGCCGCGATCGTGACGAAGCAGACGATCTTCTGCCAGGTCACCGCGTCGCCGTTGAATATGAAGCCGTACAGGAAGGGAATGGCCATGCCGCCCAGCATCATATACAGCGAATATTTCGCCAGATCGGATATGGACAGCGCCACAATGCCGAAATAGCCGCAGCCCACGCTGATGACCAGCGCGCAGGCCGCCATCAGCAGCGAGAACGGCTCGAACGACAGCCTGAATCCGTTATAGGCGAACATCAGCAGCCCGAACACCAGCGACGAAATCATCAAAAACCGGCAGGAGCCGACGAACGTCTCGCCGGCCTCGCGCTGATAGACCTTGTTGAACACGAACTGTATGCTGAACAGCACCGTCGCGATAATCAGCAGCAGATAGTACATCTCTTATCCTCCGTATTGCCCGTCGGGCCGTTTTCATCCGCAAGCGTGCGTTCAAAACCAGTATCGCTTCATTTTTTCCAAAAATTCTTTTGTGATCGGATAGCCGCTGTGCTGACCAATGACCGCATCGACGCCACAATACGGGCAGACAGCCGTGCCGGCCGGATCCTCAATCCAGTCTGTAATTTCTTTGGGATCAAATATCTCAAGGCAATGAAAGCATCCGCACTTCTCGTCCTTCAGCAGCCGCTCCCGATGATCCGATGAAAACCTGTGCGCTTCTATATAATCCACCATACGCAATCCTCCGCCGCTGTCGAAAAAATCTTCCTCCCGCGTCACCGCACGACGATCTTCTCCATCGTCTCGCCCACGCGGCCGCGGATGACCAGCGTCGCGCGCTCGTCCGCACTGGTCGCGTCGGGATTGATCACCACCAGCTCGCGCCCGTCGAAATAATCGATGAACGACGCGGCCGGCTGCACGGCCAGGCTCGTGCCCGCCACGATCAGCACATCGGCCTGCGAAATTTCGCGGCACGCGCCCATGATGGTGTATTTGTCCAGCGATTCGCCGTAGAGCACAACGTCCGGCTTGATCACGCCGCCGCATTCGCAGCGCGGCACGCCCTCGCTGTTCATGATCGCATCCAGACCGTACTTTTTGCCGCAGTTCAGGCAGGTGTTTTCATAGATCGTGCCGTGCAGCTCGTAGACCAGCTTGTTGCCGGCCATGCGGTGCAGCCCGTCGATGTTCTGCGTCACGATGCCGCGCAGCTTACCGGCCTGCTCCAGCTCGAACAGCTTTTTATGCGCCGCGTTGGGCCGCGCGTTCGGGAAGATCATCTTTTCGCGATAGAACTTGAAGAATTCCTCCGGCTTTGAATAGAAAAACGTATCGCTGAGGATGACCTCGGGCGGATAGGCATATTTCTGATTGTACAGCCCGTCCGCACTGCGGAAATCAGGAATCCCGCTCTCGGTCGAAACGCCGGCCCCGCCGAAAAACACAATCCTCTGTCCCTTGTCGATGATCTCCTGAAGCGTTTTCACGTTATGCGTCCCCTCCCGCGCCGAAAAATCCATGTGCCTATTATACTCTATCGACGCGCGCACTTCAAGCCCCGCGCCTATCCGCGCATAAATAAAAATGCGCGTCCGCTTTCCGTTTCGGCGCAATCACAACCGCCCACTGAACGGATGGTTTGACCCACTCCTATAAGAACACATCACTTGTGGGCGCCCTCTTAAAGAGAGCATCGAAAAAACTGTCCATCACACTCTCCGCTTCGCAAATCCTCCTCTCGGGGATTCTTTCAAACTTCTTTCGTACCCTGCTATCAATATCTTGCTATTCCCCTGCAGCGCCGCATCGGCCAGGCGATTTCACGACTTTTGCTAAAGTGCTTTTCATAACCCGCAGTTGAATTGAGGGATTTATAACGCCTTTTCGGCTGCCACAAAAATCAGCCGGGGAGCAAACGCTCCTCGGCTGATCATAGGGGATTTATTCAGGCAATTACTTGCCGGCCATCTGCTTGTAGGTCGCAAGGCGCTTCTCGGCGTCCTCCTCGGCCTTGGTGAACAGCTTCTCGGCGGCGTCGGGGAACTGACGCAGCAGCGAGGCATAGCGGTTCTCGCCCTTGATGAAGTCCTGATAGCTGGCGGTCGGATCCTTCGAATCCAGCGTCATCGGATGCTCCAGCTCGGGGTTGTAGCGATACATCTGCCAGTAGCCCGCGGCAACGGCCTTCTTGATCTCGGCCTGAGCCTGATTCATCTTGATGCCGTGGTTGATGCAGGGCGCGTAGGCGATGATCAGGGACGGGCCATGATAGGCCTCGGCCTCGGTCACAGCCTTCAGCAGCTGAGCAGGATCGGCGCCCATGGCGACCTGGGCAACGTACACATAGCCGTAGGACATGGCCATCAGGCCGAGATCCTTCTTCTTGGTGCGCTTGCCGGCAGCCGCGAACTTGGCGACCGCGCCGGTGGGCGAGGACTTCGAGGCCTGTCCGCCGGTGTTGGAGTACACCTCGGTATCGAGCACGAGGACGTTGACGTCCTGGCCCTGAGCCAGCACATGATCCAGTCCGCCGTAGCCGATGTCGTAGGCCCAGCCGTCGCCGCCGAAGATCCAGACGGACTTCTTGGTCAGCAGGTCGGCGTTCTCAATGACCTCGCGCGCGAGCGTGCAGGCTTCGCAGTCGCAGATCTTGTTGTTCTCGAGCCACTTGGCCTCATACTCGGTGCCGCTGAGGTCGATGCCGTCCTTGCAGGCGGCCAGCAGCTTCGCGCCGGCGGCCTTGGAGCCTTCGGCGTCGTCCATCTTCTCGAGCCACTCGGCGCCGGCTTCCTTGATGGCAGGCTGCGCCCACTCGACGGCGATGAGCTTCTTCACAGTGTCGGCCAGCCTGGCGCGGCGCTGATTCATGGCCAGGTTCATGCCGAAGCCGAACTCGGCGTTGTCCTCGAACAGAGAGTTCGCCCAGGCGGGGCCGTGACCCTCGTCGTTCGTGGTGTAGGGGCAGGTCGGCGCGCTGCCGCCGTAGATGGAGGAGCAGCCCGTGGCGTTGGCCACGATCATGCGATCGCCGAACAGCTGGGTAATGAGCTTGACATAGGGGGTCTCGCCGCAGCCCGCGCAAGCGCCGGAGAACTCGAAGAGCGGCTTCTTGAACTGGCTGTCCTTGACCATCTTCACGTTCAGCTCGCCCTTGTACTCGGGCAGGGTCTGCGCAAACTCCCAGTTGGCTTCCTGAGCGTCCTGGGTGTGCAGGGGCTTCATGGTCAGCGCGCCGCCATCCTTGACGGGGCAGACCTGAGCGCAGTTTTCGCAGCCGGTGCAGTCCAGCGGGCTGACCTGCATGCGATACTTGAGGCCCTTGAACTTCGGGCCGATCGCGTCCTTGGTGACGAAGGTCTCGGGCGCAGATGCGGCCTGCTCCTCGGTCAGCAGATACGGACGGATGCAGGCGTGCGGGCAGACCAGAGCGCAGTTGCCGCACTGGATGCACTTGGTGACGTCCCACTCGGGAACCTTCACGGCCACGCCGCGCTTCTCGTACTTGGTGGTGCCGGTGGGAACCACGCCGCCCGCAGTGGCGGTATCCTTCGCGAACGTGGACACGGGCAGCTTGTCGCCGGCCTGCGCCAGGATCGGAGAGACGACCGCGTCGAAATACTCGGTGGCGGGAACCTTGACCGGAACGGCGCCGGTGGTGGCGTCCGCCCACTCGGCGGGAACCTTAACCTCGATCAGGCCGGAGATGGCCACGTCGATGGCGTCCCAGTTCATCTTGACGATGGCGTCGCCCTTCTTGCCGTAGGACTTCTTGGCATAGGCCTTCATGTACTCATCCGCCTGCTCGTAGGGGATGATGTCGGCCAGCTTGAAGAACGCGGCCTGCATGGTGGTGTTGATGCGTCCGCCCATGCCGACGGAAGCGGCCAGCTTCACAGCGTCGATGATGTACAGCTTGGCCTTCTTGGCGGCCAGGGCACGCTTCATCGAGGCGGGCAGCTGCTCGTCCAGCTCCTCGGGCTTCCACGGACAGTTCAGCAGGAACACGCCGCCCTCCTTCAGGGGAGCGACCATGTCGTACTTGGTGACATAGGCGGGGTTGTGGCAGGCGATGAAGTCGGCCGAGTCGATCAGGTAGGTGGACTGAATGGGCGTGTCGCCAAAGCGCAGATGGGACACGGTCAGACCGCCGGACTTCTTCGAGTCATAGGAGAAGTAAGCCTGAGCGTACTTGTCGGTATGGTCGCCGATGATCTTGATGGAGTTCTTGTTGGCGCCGACGGTGCCGTCGGAGCCGAGGCCGTAGAACATGCAGCTGACGGTGCCGGCCGGCGCGACGTCCAGCGTCTCGCCCAGCTCCAGAGAGGTGCCGGTCACGTCGTCGACGATGCCCACGGTGAAGTGGTTCTTCGGCTCGTCCTTGGCCAGGTTGTCATAGACGGCCTTGACCATGGTCGGGTTGAATTCCTTGGAGCCGAGACCATAACGGCCGCCGACCACCTTGATGCCGCACATGCCGGCCTCGCGCAGAGCGGAGCACACGTCCTCGTAGAGCGGCTCGCCCAGGGAACCGGCTTCCTTGGTGCGGTCGAGCACGGCGATCTTCTTGCAGGTCGCGGGGATGGCCGCCAGGAAGTGCTTCATGGAGAAAGGACGATACAGATGCACCTTGATCAGGCCCAGCTTCTCGCCCCTGGCGTTGAGATACTTGATGGTCTCGTCGATGGCCTCGCAGCCGGAGCCCATGGCGATGATGACGCGATCGGCGTCCGCAGCACCGACGTAGTCGAACAGCTGGTAGTGACGGCCGGTCAGCTCGCCAACCTGCTTCATGACCTCTTCCACGATGGCGGGCGTCGCCTCATAGTACTTGTTGGCGGCTTCACGGCCCTGGAAGTAGATGTCGGGGTTCTGCGCGGTGCCGGACTGATGCGGATGCTCCGGATTCAGGCCGCGGGCGCGGAAGGCCTTGATGGCGTCCCAGTCGACCAGCTTGGCGATATCATCGTAGGAGATATCCTCGATCTTCTGGATCTCATGGCTGGTGCGGAAGCCGTCGAAGAAATGCAGGAAGGGAACGGAGGCCTTCAGGGTCGACAGATGCGCGACCAGAGCCATGTCCTCGGCTTCCTGAACGGAGTTGGAGGCCAGCATCGCAAAGCCGGTCTGACGGCAGGCCATGACGTCGGAGTGATCTCCGAAGATGGACAGCGCGTGATAGGCCAGCGCGCGGGCGCTCACATGGAAAACGCAGGGCAGCAGCTCGCCGGAGATCTTGTACATATTCGGGATCATCAGCAGCAGGCCCTGGGAGGCGGTGAAGGTGGTGGTCAGAGCGCCGGCCGCCAGAGAACCGTGAACCGCGCCGGCCGCACCGGCTTCGGATTCCATCTCGGCGATATGAACGGTCTGGCCGAAGAGATTCTTACGGCCGGCCGCGGCCCACTCGTCGGAGACTTCCGCCATAGGGGAGGAAGGAGTAATCGGGTAAATGGCTGCCACATCGCTGAACGCATATGCGATATGGCCGACGGCAGTGTTGCCGTCTACTGTCTTTTTCATAAGACGGGTACCCCCTTATCGAAATTAAGCTGCGCCGCAGCCCGACGATCGGGCTGCATAAACCGCTACATACTCTATTATAGTAATCACGCCCGCTAAAGTCAAGAAAAAACGAAACTTCCCGCCCAAAATTCCTGAAAAATCGCATGGTTTAACAGAAATCCTGTCATTTCTCATTGACTTAATTCCGCCGCGGCGCTACAATGATGCAGGATCAATCGTCATATTCGAATCACGCAGATCGCTTTACCTTCAAAGGGGGAGGAATTTTTCATGACTTCTGCCGCTCCGTCTCCGGCCGCGCCCGCCGAGGGCCATCAATCCCGCCTGCGCCGCATTTTCCACGAATACGGGATCCTGACGCTGGCCACGATCCTGCTCGATCTGGGCGTGTATTTTTTCAAATTTCCCAACAACTTTTCCTTCGGCGGCGTGACAGGCATATCCATCGTGCTCAACCGCATCCTCCCATGGAGCGCCGCGTCGTATAACTTTGCCATCAACATGGCGCTGCTGGTCGTGGGCTTTCTGTTCATCGGCCGCAGCTTTGGGGTCAAGACGGTGTATGTGAGCGTGCTCTCCTCCGCCGGACTGAGCCTGCTGGAGAGCCTCTGTCCGCTCTCCGCGCCGCTGACCAGTCAGCCCGTGCTGGAGCTGATCTTCGCCATCGTGCTGCCCGCCACCAGCGCGGCGATTCTCTTCAACGTCGGCGCATCGGGCGGCGGCACCGACATCATCGCCATGGTGCTCAAGAAGTACACCAGTCTGGACATCGGCAAGGCGCTGTTCTGCGTGGATCTGATCATCGTCGTCGGCTCGTGCTTCGTGTTCGACATCCAGACCGGCCTGTTCTCCTTCACCGGCCTGATGGCCAAAACGCTGGTCATCGACGGCGTGATCGAGAACATCAATCTGTGCAAGTATTTCACCATCGTGTGCGAGCATCCCGAGCCGATCTGCGATTTCATCCACAACCGGCTCCACCGCGGCGCGACCATATTCCGCGCCGAGGGCAGCTTCGCCCATCACGAAAAGACCATCATACTCTCCGTCATGAAGCGCAGCCAGGCCGTGCAGCTGCGCAATTACATCCGCCAGACCGAACCCCACGCCTTCATGATGATCACTAACAGCTCCGAAATCATCGGCAAGGGCTTCCGCGGCCTGAACTGACAGACGGCATACGCAAATCCGACCGAACGCATTGTCCGGCCGGATTTGCTTTATTATTCGGAAGCGATCGCCCGAACACGCGCAGCCTTCGGCGCGAACCGCAAAGCCTTTTAAAATCATTTTATTTTCAAAATATAGCGTCGATCCATTGACTTTTCGGCCCTCCAATGTTATAATAATTCAATAACGAATGACGCTCGTGAAAGGAGAACTCTCATGGACAGAACGGCGCAGGCTCTGGAAATCGCCAAATGTCTGGACGCGCTCCCCTGCAAGTGGGGCTGCGTGGCGACATTCAATCGGACAATCGACGATCGGGACTATCTCTTCAATCTCTTCAGCCGCGACGCATCGGTCGAGGTCGTCGCCGCCTTCCCGCTCGAATTTCCCGAGAGCCGGCGGCGCTATTACGAGATCATGGCCGAGGACTTCACGGCGCGCGCCGAAACCGGACGCTTTTACGTCGCGGGCGGCGAGCTGCGCCTGAGCGTGAGCACGCTGCGCCGCGGCGAGGACGACGTGGTGCCCGCCGAGGGCGTGGATTATCTGCTGAAGCAGTGTTTTTCCCTCATTTCCCAGTTCGCCCCCGAGGCGTTCGCCGCGGCCGACGAGGACGACGCGGACGATGAAGGCGGATCGGTCGTGCATCGGCTCTTCCCCAATACGTTTTTCTCCCGAATGTCCGCGCTGCTCGGCCTTGAGCCGGACGACGAAAACCCGAAGGACGGAGGCCGCGCCCATGAAAAAGATTGATCTGATCATGTCGCTCTATAACGCCGCAGACGAAACCGGCAAGCCGGAAATCTCCGCCGCGATGGACGCGCTGAACAACACGTTCAAGGCCCTGATCGGCTTCATGCCCGCGCATCTGCTGACCGGCGACAGGCCGGACGCCGACATATTCGACGCGGCGCGGGAGGCGCTGCAAACGCTCAAGCGCCATGCCGACGCGCAGGGCGTCGACTTCCCCATGCCCGAGGACGAGCGCGCCTTCCGCATGTATATCATCGAGTACGGCAAAGAAGTGCTCTTCCGCTGACTGCTTTCCCTGCATTTTTCCGTGCGCCGGACGCTGCTTCCGGCGCACGTTTTTTTGACGAATTCCGCCCATTTTCGCAGCCCCTTCCAGCTTTTTGAATTGCATCCTGTCAAATACTTTCACAGCCGCCAGTCCTTGGCGTATTTTGCATGAAGAATCAGCATAGTTTCACAAAAACAACATAAGTGAAACAAACTTCATCTTGACGATATGCACCCTTTCGGACAATAATAATGCAACATTAGAAGGAAAACGGTTCGTAAGCGAGCGGATATGACGGATTTAGCATCACCTGTTGCATTTGCTTCCAGCGATGGAAACTGTGGGCAATTGCCGTTTATGCGGTCTGCGGCTGAATAATGCAGACCTTCCGCGCCGCTTTTCAGGAAGGTGGATTGCGATGAACTCGAAGATGCTCTACTACATTCTCAAGCGAATCCTGCTGGCCATACTGACCATCTGGATCGTCATCACGGTGACGTTTTTCGTCATGCACGCCATTCCCGGCGGCCCCTTTATGGGTGAAAAAGCGCTCACCAAGGAGGCGCAGGCCGCTCTGGAAGCCAAATATGGCCTGGACAAGCCGCTCTTTGAGCAGTACACCACCTACCTTAAGGACATCATAACCCGCTTTGATTTCGGCCCGTCGCTCAAACAGCGCGGCCGGCAGGTCATCGACATCATCGCCGACGGCATGAAGACCTCGGCCAAGCTGGGTCTGATCGCGGCGTTCGGCGCGGCGCTGATCGGCATCGTGCTGGGCGCTGTGGCCGCCCTACGCCGCAACAGGCTGATCGACAAGATCATCATGGTCATCACGACGGCGTTCGTCTCGATGCCCTCGTTTATCATGGGTTCGTTCCTGCTGGTGGTGTTCGCGGTCAAGCTGCGCTGGGTGCCGGCAAACGGCTCCACGGTCAGCGGTCTGATCCTGCCCGTCATCACGCTGGGACTGTACCCCATGGCCTACATCACCCGCCTGACCCGCTCCTCCATGCTGGACGTGCTGGGGCAGGATTACATCCGCACCGCGCGTGCCAAGGGCGTGCCGAAGCACAAGATCATATTCGGCCATGCGCTCAAGAACTCGCTGATCCCGGTCATCACCTATTTCGGCCCGATGCTGGCCTTCATCGTGACCGGCTCCATGGTTGTGGAGCAGATCTTCGCCGTGCCGGGCATCGGCCGCCAGTTCGTCTCCAGCATCATCAACCGCGATTACACCATGATCATGGGCACCACGATCTTCCTGGCCTCCCTGATCGTCATCATGAACCTGATCAGCGATCTGCTGTACAAGGTCGTCGATCCCCGGATCGATTTCGAATAAGGAGGCGCACAGTCATGCTCGACATCAACAAGCCGTTCAGCCTGCACCTGAATCCCGATCTCTTCGAGCCCGCGACGGCCGAGGATAAAGCCTATATCTCCCAGATGCGCCCCTCCTCGACGTTCTTTAAGGACGGCGTGAAGCGTCTCGTGCGCAACAAGGTGGCGCTGGTCAGCCTGATTATCATCGTGCTGGTCACGCTCGCCTCGATCATCCTCCCCTATGTGTGGCCCTATTCCTACGACGCCATGCTGGGCGTGCGTCCGGGCAAGCCGGTCGACAGCTCCTACAACAACCTCGCGCCCTTCACCTACGGCAAGACCGAACTGAAGCGCATCGAAGAGGGCGAAAAGATCTTCCCGCACATCTTCGGCACCGACGCGCACGGCCGCGATTACTTCATCCGCGTGGTCTACGGCACGCGCATTTCGCTGGCCGTCGGCTTCTTCGCCAGCATCATCGTGCTGCTGATCGGCATGACGATCGGCGCGATCGCGGGCTACTGCGGCGGCAAGGTCGATCTGATCATCATGCGCATCGTCGACATCATCTATTCTCTGCCCGACATGCTGGTCATCATACTGCTGGCCGTCGTGCTGGGGCAGGTGCTCAATGTGGAAGGCACCGTGCTCGAAAAGATCGGCTCGAACATCATCAGCATGTTCATCGTATTCGGCCTGCTCTACTGGGTGAGCATGGCGCGCCTGATCCGCGGCCAGATACTCTCGCTGCGCGAGCAGGAATACGTGCTCTGCGCTCAGGCGACCGGCGCAAAGGGCAAGTGGATCATCAAAAAGCATCTGCTGCCCAACTGCATCAGCGTGGTCATCATCTCCACGGCGCTGCAAATCCCCAACGCAATATTCACTGAGAGCTTTTTGTCCTTCCTCGGTCTGGGTGTCAACGCGCCCATGCCGTCGCTGGGTTCGCTCGCGTCCGACGCGCTCAACGGCATTTCTTCCTATACCTACCGCCTGATCATTCCGGCGCTGGTGATCTGCCTGATCGTACTCTCGCTCAACCTGTTCGGCGACGGCCTGCGCGACGCCTTCGACCCGAAGCTCAACGCCTGACGGAAGGAGAGGAAACATTATGGCATTGCTGGAAGTAAATAACCTGCGCACCTCCTTCTTCACCGATGCCGGCGAAGTCAAGGCGGTGGACGGCGTGTCCTTCACGCTGGATCACGGCAAGGTGCTGGGCATCGTGGGCGAGTCCGGCTCGGGCAAATCGGTCACGGCCTACTCGATCATGCAGATTCTCGCCCCGACGGGCAAAATCGTGGGCGGCAGCGTCAAGCTGGACGGCCAGGAGCTGGTGGGCGCGGACGAAAAGGTCATGCGCAGCGTGCGCGGCAACCGCGTCTCCATCATCTTTCAGGACCCCATGACCTCGCTGAACCCCACCTACACCGTCGGCCATCAGCTGATGGAGGCGATCCTGCTGCACACAAAGCGCAACCGCCGCGAGGCTAAGGAGCGCGCGCTCGAAATGCTGCGGCTGGTCAACGTCAACGAGCCGGAAAAGCGGCTCAGGCAGTATCCCTACGAGCTGTCGGGCGGCATGCGTCAGCGCGTCATGATCGCCATGGCGCTGGCCTGCGAGCCGGACATACTCATCGCCGACGAGCCGACCACCGCGCTGGACGTAACCATTCAGGCTCAGATTCTCGAACTGATGCAGGATCTGCAAAAGCGGCTGGGCATGGCCATCATCATGATCACGCACGATCTGGGCGTGGTCGCGCAGATGTGCGATGAAATCGTGGTCATGTACGCCGGCTCCATCTGCGAGCAGGGCACAGCCGACGAAATCTTCTATAATCCGCATCACGAGTACACCAAGGGCCTGATCCGCTCCATTCCGACGGCCGCCAACAACGGCCAGCGGCTCCAGCCGATCACCGGCACGCCGATCGATCTGCTGAACATGCCCAAGGGCTGTCCGTTCGCCCCCCGCTGCGAGGCGGCGCTGAAGATCTGTCTGGAGCAGCGGCCGGAGCGCATGGTCATCAACAGCGACCATCACGCCACCTGCTGGATGAACGTCAAAGCGGCGCTGGACGCGGGCACGGCCACGCTGGAAGGAGGCGAATCTCATGTCTGATACGGCGGCCAACCGTCCCCTGATCGAAGTCAAGGGGCTTAAGGAATATTTCGACATCAACATGGGCTTTCTGCGCTCCAAGCCCCTGAAGGCCGTCGACGACGTGTCCTTCTCCATCAACAAGGGCGAAACGCTCGGCCTGGTCGGCGAGTCCGGCTGCGGCAAGACCACCGTCGGCCGCACGATCCTGCATCTCTACAAGCCCACCGCCGGCGAAATCTACTACAACGGCAAGCTCATCAAGACAAAGGACGACGTTCGTCAGTTCCGCACGAAGGCCTCGATGGTCTTTCAGGATCCCTACTCCTCGCTGAACCCGCGCATGACGGTCTCCGACATCGTGGGTGAGCCGCTGGACGTGCATCACATGTATTCCAGCAAGAAGGAGCGCGACGACCGCATCCTCGAGCTGCTCTCCCTCGTCGGGCTGAACAGCGAGCACGCCTCCCGCTATGCGCACGAGTTCTCCGGCGGACAGCGCCAGCGCATCGGCATTGCCCGCGCCCTGGCCATGAATCCCGAGTTCATCGTCTGCGACGAGCCGGTCTCCGCGCTGGACGTGTCCATTCAGGCGCAGGTCATCAATATGTTCGACGATCTTCAGGACGAGCTGGGTCTGACCTACCTCTTCATCGCCCACGATCTGCTGGTGGTGCGCCACATTTCCGACCGCATCGCCGTGATGTATCTGGGCAAGATGGTCGAGCTGGCCGACGCGGAGGAGATCTACAATCATCCGCTGCATCCGTATTCGCAGTCGCTGCTCTCGGCCGTGCCGCTGCCTGATCCCAAGGCCGCGCGCGCCAACAAGCGCATCGTGCTCAGCGGCGATATTCCCAGCCCGCTGAACGCGCCCTCCGGCTGCCCCTTCCGCACCCGCTGCCGCTATGCGACCGAGCAGTGCGCCCAGTCCATGCCCGCCTTCAGCGAGGTGGAAAAAGGCCATTTCGTGGCCTGCCACCGGCTGAAGGAAATCGGCTGACGGACTCATTCCCATCTGTTCAAAGATGTGCCGAAAGCGCATTTTTGATAAATCATTTTTCAAGGAGGAACTCCCATGAAAAAGCTTGTTGCTCTCATGCTGACCCTGGCGATGGTTCTCTCCTGCAGCCTGCCCGCGCTGGCTGAGGAGACCACCAGCATCGCCGTGTGCCTGGCGTCCGAGCCGGACACGATTGATCCCGCTCTGAACTCCGCCGTCGATGGCGCGACTCTGATCGCCCACCTGTTCTCCGGCCTGGCCACCTGGGCCCAGAAGGACGACGGCACGCTGGAGATCGTCGCGGACTGCGCCACCGAGCTGTCCGAGCCGGTGACCAACGAAGACGGCACCGTCACCTACACCTACACCCTGAAGGACGGCCTGACCTGGTCCGACGGCAAGGCGCTGACCGCCTCTGATTTCGTCTTTGCCTGGCAGCGCGCCGCCGCTCCCGCCACCGGCTCCGACTACGGCTACATGTTCGAAGTCGTGAAGGGTTATGCCGAGATGTACGAGACCGACGCCGACGGCAACTACGTCAATCCCGACGCCAAGCTGGCCGTTGAAGCGCTCGACGACAAGACCCTGACCGTTACCCTGAACAACGCCGTCGCCTACTGGAACGAGCTGCTGGCCTTCCCGACCTACATGCCCGTCCGCGAGGACGTCGTCTCCAACGAAGCCTGGGCGACCGATCCTTCCACCTACATCTGCAACGGTGCCTACACCATGACCGCGTGGGAGCACAACAGCAAGATCACCCTGACCAAGAACCCCGCCTATCATGACGCGGACAAGGTCACCATGGACGTCATCGAGTTCTATCTCTCCGACGACGCCAACAACATGCTGGCCAACTTCCAGAACGGCGACTGGCAGCTGATCGACGACGTGCCCACCTCCGAGATCGCCGCTCTGAAAGAGCAGTATCCCACCGAGTTCGTCGTGGCCGGCCAGATCGGCACCTATTACGTCTGCTGGAACATCAACGAGAACATCCTACCTGCCTCCAGCGAGCTGACCGGCGTTGAAGCCGAGGCCGCTGAGGAAGAGATCCGCAACGCCATCGCGCTGCTGTTCGACCGCAACTACATCGTCACCGAGATCGGCCAGGCCGGTCAGGTTCCCGCCTCCAGCTTCGTCGCCATGGGCATGACCGACGCCGACGGCTCTCAGTTCTATCAGAACGCCGGCGCCTCCAGCGACTATGACGGCTACTACAACGTCGCCGAGGACGCTTTTGAGGACAACTTCACCAGCGCCATCGAGACCCTGAAGAAGTACTACACCTACGACGAAGCCACCGGCATGTTCTCCGACTTCCCGTCCATCACCTACCTCTACAACACCTCCGAAGGCCACAAGGCCATCGGCGAGTATCTGCAGAGCGCTCTGGCGGGCGTGGGCATCAACATGACGCTGGTCAATCAGGAGTGGAACACCTTCCTGAACACCCGTAAGGACGGCGATTACACCATCGCCCGCAACGGCTGGCTGGCCGACTACAACGATCCCATCTGCTTCCTGGATATGTGGGTCACCGCGTCCGGCAACAACGACGTGCAGTTCGGCAAGGGCAACCACGCTGATCTGGCGATGTACAATCTGGATCTGACCCCCTACGGCTACGATGTGAAGGTTGAGAACGGCACCTGGGCCGAGACCTACGACGTGCTGATCTCCACCATCAAGTCCTGCACCGACAGCGAAGCGCGCTACGCCATGATGCACATCGCCGAGGATCTGCTCATGCAGACCGGCTGCATCACGCCCCTGTACTTCTACACCGACATCTATATGCTCGACGACAGCGTGAAGGGCTTCTATTCCAACCCCCTGGGCTACAAGTACTTCATGCACTGCACCATCGAGAAGTAATTCTCAGGAAACAAGAAACACAGCGGAGCCGAACGAATCGGCTCCGCTGTGTTTTCGTGTTCAACCCTCGAGAAGATCATAAAAAGTATTTTCATCAATGATTTTTATATCCTGTCCTATTTGTTTAAGTTCTTCCGCCCGCTTCAACTTCCCCGTTTTTCCGTTTTTGATCAGACTGCAATATTCAAAACTACCAACTACCAAATATTCAGTAGTTCGGCTAACTGTTTTATCCAGAACGCCGCCTGCATTCACAACGCGCTGCATTGCTTCTCTGCGGCTCATTTTTTCCAGCTCTCCCGTAAACACATAGTGTTTTCCCAAGAAGAAGTCATTCATCTGAGCTTTTTCATCTGGAATAATCTGGGTTATATCCAAACAATAACGCCTTTTGCCTCCTTGGAATAAATCGCCTTCCTCTGTCATCATTCCTTCATTCTGCATTTTCTTAACCATACAATCGAGTAAGGCCTTCGTCGATCTACAGTCAAGCAAAGCCCGATGTCCATTCGCCGGCAAATCCAATCGCCGCACCAATGTTTCCAATTTGTGATTTTCAAAATCCGGATACAATTTGCGAGCAAATTGTATCGTATCTATATATTCGTTATCAAAATCATGTTCAAGTCCATTTGCCATAAACTGCATATCGAAATAGGTATTATGGCCGACAATGAGGTCATTTCCCATGAATTTCAGAACATCACTTCTAACTTCGGAAATCGTCGGCTGGCCAACAAGCATCTCATTCGTAATTCCTGTAAGACGCGTTATCTCTTCATCCAACTCACATTCAGGATTGATAAGCTGATCATATTCGGCCACAATCACATTATCTCTTACTTTGATAATGCCAATCTCTATTATGAGGTCAAAATATGCCGACAAACCCGTGGTTTCAGTATCAAGAACACAATAATCTTTATCGACCTTTCGTACATAATATCCGCGATTATACTTTTCCACAGGAATCCTCCTTCAGGTTGCTTTTTTCTCCCTTGAATTGTCAAGTCAAGTGCAACACCGAACCATAAAAGACTTCCGCCGGTGATTTCCAGCCAAGACACTTTCTT
>CAKTXR010000038.1 GCA_934631025.1 uncultured Clostridia bacterium | reverse complement strand
TGACTATTATACCCACTACTCCCCCTTTTGTCAAGCACTTTTTTCAAGTTTTTTTATTTTTGTTCCTTCCTATTATATACGCCTGTTTCATGCACTTTTTGATTTGTTAAGTAACAGTAAAACAGATTCTCAATTCCAAAATTGACGTGTAATCTTGCAGTTTCAATGTTAAACAGAATGAAATTGCATCATATTTTCTCGCATTTTTTCTTCGAAAAGGCGCGGAAACAGCTCTTTCACCGTCTCCGCGCCTCAAAAAATCGGGGTTTTCTTCTATTGATTAAGCTCTTCGAGCTGGAAATCGAGCGGCTGAATCGTTCCCTGCGGCGTTTCATAGGGCTGATTCGAGAAATTGGCCGTCACGGCATATTCGCCGCCGAACACCGTGCGCTGAACGAGCCGATCCTCCGTGAGCCATTCAAACGCCGTCATGGGCAGCAGCCCCACCCTTTCGGCCACGGCGGTCGCGCGCCTGTACGACGCGGCGATTTCACTGCGCAGCTGCCCCCACTGCGTCACATTCAGACTGTAGAGCGGCGGCAGTCCGTAGAGCGCGTTGAACAGATCGCGGCGGGGCATAAGCTCCGGGCAGCCGTTCGAGCTGTCGCCCCAATACCAGTAGCTCACCGTGCAATCGTGGTAGACCAGCTCCCACAGCGGCAGGCGGTGGCGCGGGTTGAGCATATAATTGGTAATAACCGGCGGGATCTCGTCGCCGTAATAGAGCGTGTTCATGCGCCGCCCTGCGTCCGGGCCGCGCAGCCAGGGCGGACTCATCAGGCCCTCGGTAAACGCCAGCTGCGAAACATAGTCCTCCGAGCCAACCTCGCCGCCGCACGCCAGCCCCAGATCGAGCAGGAACTGATGCTGCGCGCGGATATAGCGGCGCATGACGCGGCGCGTGGCGGGGTGACGCGGATCATAGCACTCGGCCAGCCCGCCGCCCGACTGAACGTCGAGCAGCCGCGCGGTATAGCCCACCTCGGCCACGTCGGCAGGCACGTCCTCCATGGTCATGCGCAGCGCGCACACGTCGCACACGGCGTTCTGATAGACCATCGTGCCGTCGATTGTATGCAGCTGCCAGGCGCGCGCCATGTCGCCGTTCTGCTCGCGGCGCACGTCGTCCGGCCAGTATTTCGTGTGGCGGGAACGCTTCACGCGATAGGGAATGACCGAATTAACTGCCGTTGCCGGCACAACGTCACGGTAAATATCGTATTTACCCACCAGCCAGCCCTTGCCCTTCAGGTATTCGCAGTCCGCGCGCGTCTCGCCCTCAAAGGCGTTCCAGAGCACGCGCGTTATGCCCAGCGCCTGCATATCGTCGGCAATCGCCTGCACGTCGCGCGCGGGCACGCCGCTCCGCTCAGGACGGGCGTAGAGTCGGTTCATGTTGTTGTCGTCCCACAGCCATATATCGGCCGCGCCGATCAACTTTTTCAGCTCGGGCGCATGGGCGATCTTTTCCTTCAGAGGGACGATTTCCCCCAGCGTTTCCCGCCAGGCGCGATAGGCGCGGCAGCCCTCGCCCAGCGTGGACGCAGCAAAAAAGCGCATCGCCCGATCATAGCCCCAGCGCCCCTTCTCGCTCAGCCAGCGCGCGCCGCTTGTCAGCAGGCCGTCCTCGCGCCGATTTTCGAGCGCCGCGTCCGCGCCCTCCTCCGCCGCGCAGATCAGCCAGCAGCCGCCGCGCCGGATCACCCACATGGCCATGCCGCCCGCCGTCATCGCCCAGCGCTCGGGCAACGGGAAGTCCTCCTCCGCATCAAAGCACACGCCCTCGCTGTGACCGAAGGCGAGCAGATCGCCTGCGCGCGTCCGCCACGCGCCGGGATAGGCGATTTCCTCCGGCATGGGCGCGTCCGCGTCGGCCTGAAGCGCCAGCGTGAAGCCGTCCTCCGTCAGCGTCAGGCGCACATCCACGTCGAGCGCCGCGCCCGCAAGGCGTGCAAGCATCGTATCGCCCGCCGAACGCACCTCGCTAAGATACAGTTCCCCGACGATCTCCTCAAAGCGCGCGCCCGTCCGTTTGTCGGTCAGCACAAGCGCGCCCTGCTCCGTCGCCGCAAGGCACACCGCCGCGTTTTCAATCATGACAGTCCCTCCCCCAATATGGATTGGAATCGTTTTCTTCCTTTATTATGGCAGGGAATCCCGCCGCGTGCAACGATTTCGCCCGAAGCGTGCAATTTTTTGAAGGTTTCTGACCGTTTTGCGCATAAAAGGGCGGCCGACCCGCAGGAAAGCGAATCGGCCGCCCGAAAAAGTGAGGAGCCTTAAAACTGTCAATCGTAAACCTCGCACAGATCGCAGATCAGCAGGCCGTCCTCTTCATAGACGTAGACGATCAGCGTGCCCGATCCGTAATAGGTGAAGGAGAAATCGATGCCCGCGTTGTAGTCGGTCACGATGGCGTCGTCCGCGTCGTCCACATAGCCGCCGGTGAAGCGGTCGCCGTAGGTGCGCACATAGTCGACGGTGATGCTGGCCACCTGCTTGACCGCCAGATAGACGGTCGAGGCCACCTGCGCCACGCCGCCGCCGATCACCTTCACGCCGCGGCCGTTGATCGCCTTGACGTAGCCCGCGTCGGTCGTGCGGGGGCCAACAATATCGTTGAAGGAAAACGCGTCGCCATATTCGAGCATATAGCCGGAGATGGCCTGCGAGGCCTCTTCAATGTTGGTCAGCTGCGCGTCGTCGTCGGGCAGGGGCGTTACGCCCTCGGCCAGCACGTCGTTGCTTTCCTCGCCGCCGTCATAATTGTCGCTCTCATAGCCGCTCAGCGTGCAGTAGAGCGTGTTGTCCTCAATCCACGCGCCGATCACCACGTCGCCGGGATACCAGCTGGTGAAGGTGTAATCGTGGTCGTTGGCATAGTCGGTCACAACCGCGTCCTCGCCGTCGTCCACATAGTTGCCGGTGAACTTGTCACCGTAGGTCATGTAATCGCCGGCCTCAGTCCAGCCGAAATCGGACACGGCCATATTGAGCGTCGTCGCTACCTGTGAAATACCGCCGCCGCGCACATACGCGCCGCGCCCGTTGAGAGCGACGCGGTAGCCCGCCTCCCTGCTGCGCTCGCCGACGGCCTCGTTGAAGGAGAACGTCTCGCCGCAGCCGACCACCCAGCCGTCGATCGCCGCGCAGGCCAGGTGCAGATTGGTGATCTGGCCCTGAGATTCGTCGTAGATCGGCGTGGAGGCCCAGACGATGTCGTCGGCCTCGTAATCGACCATGTCGTCGGCCAGCGCGGGAACGGCACACAGGCTCAGGCACAGCAGCAGCGCCACGAAACGCCAAAGTCCTCTCTTCATGAAAATCCCCCTCACATTAACGCATCCCTTATTTTGGCTTTTCTATGCGAGAACACTTCTCAGACGTGTTATCCATAAAATGAGTTCCCCATGCGCCGCCGCTTTTCCTGCCTGTCAGAGCCATGATTTGATATATTTTTACATCCGCACTGTGAAACCCGAGAGCGCGGCTTCGCGTCCTATAAGCGTCCTTATTTTTTATGTAAAATTGCCGCCGTTCCTTGCAGGAATCCGGCGTGTATGTTACACTATGCTTGGTTATTCCCGTTATTCTACAAGTGAGGCAAAATTATGCAGAACAGACCCAACCGCCGGCCGCCGCGCATTCGGCCGCTCAAGCAGATGCGCCCCGCTCTGATCGCGCTCATAGACATTCTGGTCATGGGGGTGTGCCTGTGCATATTCGCCCTGTTCGATCACGTCATTCCTCAGCCCTCGCGGCGCGTCGTATCGACCACGCCGCCCCCCGCGAGCGCCGCCACGCCCGCGCCGGCATTCACCGTCTCCCCCGACGCCAGCGCCGCGCCCGACGCCAGTGTTTCGCCCGAGGCGACAAACGCGCCCGCAGCTGTGGGCGACTTCAGCGCCCGCTTCGCCGACAAGTTTACAGCCGGCGAGGTGATCAAGACTGAGACGAGCTATCAGAGCGCCAATGTCAACATCACGCTGAGCACGCACCGCGACGATGAAAACGACCAGACCTACTACATCGAGGACATATACATCCGCTCGATAGAGTGCCTGCGCACGCTCTTTGCCGACGACGCCTTCGGCAAGGCCATCTCCGAGGACGTGCTGAGCATGGCCAACCGCGCAAACGCCGTCGCCGCAATCAATTCCGACTACTACGGCTATGGCAGCGGCGGCATCGTCATACGCAACGGCGAATTGTACCGCGACAAATGGGAGGACGGCGAGGAAGTGCTCGTCATATTCCGCGACGGCACAATGCGCGTCTACCGCGATCAGTCCGAGCTGGACATCAGTCAGGCCATGGCCGACGGCGCGTGGCAGTCCTTCAGCTTCGGCCCCGCCTTTCTGGACGGCGACGGCCAGCTGCGTCCGGAAGGCTATGCGCGCACCAATCACGATCCGCGCACCATCATCGGCATGGTGGAGCCGGGACACTATATGTTTATCGTCATCGACGGCCGTCAGAGCGGCTATGCGCGCGGCATGACCTACACCGAGTGTGCCAATCTCTGTCAGAGCCTCGGGCTGACCACCGCCTACAATCTGGACGGCGGCCGCACGTCCCAGATGACATTCCTGGGCGCGATCGCCAATCAGCCCTACAAGGACGGCCGCCCCACGAGCGACATCGTCTACATCGCCGACACGGCCGACTGAGAGGACGGCATTTATGAAAAGAATTATTCGCTGGATTAAGCATGCCAGACCGGCCGACTGGCTGAACCTTGTCAAAAAACTGCTGCCCCATGTCATGATCGTCATATCGGGCATGCTGATCGTGTTTTTCGTCATCGACCGCTTCAATAAGCCCATGGGCTTCATGACCAACGAGTTCCACAAGCAGCTGACGTTCGTGCTGGCGATACTGGCCATTTACTTCGCCGTCAAGGCCATCGCACTGCAGCGGCGCATGGAGCGCATGGAGTATCAGCGCCGCGTGAAGGCCGCTGAGGAGCGCGCCCGTCAGGCCGGAAACGCGCCGCGCCCGAGCCGCCCCGCGCCGGAATCGACGCGCCCGCCCCAGAGCCCGCGCAGGGATTCGAGGCCGCCGCTTCGATAGACGCGCGCCCCGCGCAGAAATTCCGAAGCCACGCCTTCAGGGACTTTCGAAACGCGCTCACCAAATAACACGGAAGAGATGGTTGCATTTATGAATTACGAATCCGTCGCCGTTCTCATTCCCGCCTACAAGCCGGATCGCCGGCTCAACAAGCTGGTGGACGAGCTGATCGCCAAGGGCTTTCATCGCATCGTCGTCATTGACGACGGCGGCGGCGCGGCCTACGCCGATATTTTCAGCGATCTTTCCGGCAAGGCGACCGTGCTCACCCACGAGGTCAACCGCGGCAAGGGCGCGGGGCTTAAGACCGGCATCCGCGAGATCATGAAAACGCCGAACGTGGGCGTCGTCACGGCGGACGCAGACGGCCAGCACACGCCGGACGACGTGGCGAAGATCGCCGACGCGTTGATCGCCCACCCGGACGCGCTCATTCTCGGCTCGCGCGACAAAAAGGCCATGCCGCTGCGCTCCAAGGCCGGCAACACGCTCACCTGCGGCGTGTTCGGCCTGCTGACCGGCATGTGGATCAGCGACACGCAGACCGGCCTGCGCGGCCTGCCCGCCTGTGCGCTCGAGGCGTTCTCCAATCTCGAGGGCGACCGCTATGAATACGAGATCAATATGCTCATCAAGGCGAACGAGCTGAAAATGCCGGTCGAAGAAGTGAGCATCGAGACGATCTATATCGACAACAACTCGTCCTCGCATTTCAACGGCCTGAAGGACGGCCTGAAGATCTACCGGCTCATGTTCCGGCAGGCTGGCCGCTTCTGCGCGTCGTCAGTCATATCGGCAGTGATCGACTATGTGCTGTTCATCGTCTGCCATTACGCCGTACACTTGACCGCCGTGCCCGCGCAGATCATCGCGCGCGTCGTCAGCTCGCTGGCCAACTATTCGCTCAACAGCCGCATGGTGTTCGGGCGCAAGGCCACGCCGCAGTCGTTCGTGAAATACTATCTGCTGGCCGCGTGCGTCCTGGCCTGCTCGTGCGGCGGGCTGAAGCTGCTCACGCTCATCCATGTGCCCGAGCTGCTGGCCAAGATCATCGTCGACGCGGTGCTGTATGTGGTCAGCTATCGCGTGCAGCGCGGCAGAATCTTCGACAAATAACCGTCTATGACAACCCGCCGGAAGCGTTCCAACGGCATGGAGCGTCTCCGGCGGGTTTTTGTATGCCTTTTTAATCAGAAGGGCCGTCTGGGCGCGCCCTCGACATAGAACGTCGTCTGCGGCTCGCCGCGGGTATAGAGATGGCCGATGTCGCCGCAGCAGATCATCCGCGGCACAATATCGCATCCCCACTCCTCCGAGAACTCGAGGATCGTAATGCCGGTGAAATGCACCGACAGCGTGCTGACCAGATACTGCACGGGGATATGCAGCATATGCGAGAGCAGCACGCGCGTCATCGCGCCGTGGCAAAACAGCGCGATGTGCTTCTCCGTGTGCGCCTGCGCGTGATAAAAGCCCTCCGCCGTGCGCTGATAGCCGCAGCGCGCCAGAAAGCCGTCCAGCCCCTCCGCGCGCTCGCGGTATTCCTGCGGATAGCCGCCCTCGCACATTCCCGTCAGGCCGGAGAGCGCGTCCTCCGTGTCCATATGCCGGTAGGCGGGGTCGTGAAAATGCGCCGGCTCGACGCGGAAAAGCCCCTTGATCCGGCCGTCGGGATAGGGCGTCCACGTCGCCTCGGTCAGCTCGCGCGCCCACGGCTCGGTAATCACCGGCAGACCCAGACGCTTCGAGAGCGGCTGCGCCGTCTGCTGCGCGCGCCCCATGGGCGAGGCGTGAATTTCGTCGATGCCGTCCACGGCCAGCCGCCGCGCCGCCAGCTCGGCCTGCTCCCAGCCGCAGGGCAGCAGAACATCCCTCTTATAGTCCGGCTCGCCGTGCCGCACAAGATACAAAAACATAGTGTTTTTCCGCCTTTCGTATGGCCGCGCGGACAACGCCGCCCGCGCCGTTCCCGAATGAGTGCCGCCGTCAGAACCAGATGCTGAACAGATGCGCGTCGCCTGCGGAGATCACGTTGGTGCCCGAGGCGAAATCGCACACGCGCGTTTCCAGCGTACCGGCGGGCGTAGTCAGCGCCGCCTTAAAGACGCACTGATGACCGAGCGTCGTCTCGTCCTCCAGCGCAAGCGCGCACTCCCGCCCGAACACAGAGGGCGCGTCGAACATCTCCGCCTCGGTGTTTCCGATCAGCTTGCTGCGGCAGAGCAGGATCGGCCCCATCGTCAGCGTGCAGCGCGGCTCGAAGATCATGTCCTCATAGTTCATGTTGCCCAGGCCGGTTTCCGATCGGCTGCAAAAGCGCACGCACTTCCACGCGTTCTCAGGCAGGCGCGGCGTCGGCCAGGGGAACGGATGCACGCGCGGCGTGTTGTCATAGGCGATCTCGATCAGATTAACACTGTTGGGCGCGAGCGTCGCCTTAAACCAGCCGCCCGCCGCGGATGTGAACGTCTCGCCGTTTATGCGGATCTCGCTCTTTTCGCTCCAGGCCGGCACGCGAACGAGCAGCCCCTCGGCGCGCTGCGAGCGATGATCGACGGTGATCAGGGCGCGGCAGTCGCGGGTGTAGGCGCCGCGGATGCTCACGCTGTCCTGACCGCCCGGGCAGGCGATCACCGCGTCGAACTCATCGAAGAGATTGATATACAGCCCCTCGCCGCCGTTCATCACGGCCGCCTGAGCGCGGTTCATGTAGCCGCGGGGCATATTGTTGACGCAGCAGTGGCTGTATTTGAGCCGCAGCTGATGTTCGACCAGATGCCGCCCATGGCTGCGCACGCCGCGCGCGCCCCAGCGCCCATCCTTGAAGGAACCGGCAAGGAACGCGTTATAGTAGGCCAACTCGAATGAGTCCATATATTTGCTCTCGCCGGTCAGCGTGAACAGCTCGTAGCACACGCGCATCCAGTGGATCACGTCGCATGGCTCGGTGATGCCGTTGATCTGGCGGGCGGCGCTCGAGAACTGATCGTTGAAGCCCACGCTGAAGAGCGGATTCAGCTCATATTGCACCAGCAGATCGTACATCGCGCGCACGGCGGCGAAATACTTCTGCGTGCCGGTCACGCGGTAGAGCTCGAGCAGGCCGTCCAGGCAGGACATCATTTCATAGGCCTTCGCCCATGTGTCGCCCGGATACCATTCGGCCACGGGCTTGCCGGAAAGCGCGTTGGCGATGATGTTCGGCTTTTTGCCGTCCGCGCGATCCCAGTCCTCGGCCATGTCGACACACAGCTTCAGATAGCGCGGATCACTCGTGCGGCGATAGAGCAGCAGCATGGGCTTTATGATCGAGCCGCTGGGCATCCCTGCGAAGGTGCCCGTCTCGCCGAGGGTGAGGTGCAGCCGCTCGAGCTGATCGATCAGGTGATCGGCCAGACGGCGCGCGCCGGTCAGGATTTTTTCGTCGCCCAGCAGGTCGTACAGCTCGATCAGTCCCCAGAGCGTATACTTGCGGCACCAGATGTTCCAGCACCAGCAGCACTTCCAGCCAACCAGCTTTTCCGCGTCCTCCGCGGCGGGCGGGCAGATGAAATCGTGGTTTCTGTAGGTGCCGAGGTAGCCGTCCGTCTCCTGAAGGGCGAGCATGGTTTCGGCCGCCTTTTTCAGGAAGGCGTACAGCTCATGATTTCCGGTATAGCGGCACACGCGCGCGGCGCTGATGACCAGCTTGCCCCAGAATTCGCCGCGCCAGTAGCCGATGATGGTCTGATCGTCCAGCTTTTCACGGAAGGCGTCCTCCGCCTCTTTGAATATGCCGTTATAGGCTTCCTCGGAAAATATGCGCTCCTCAAAGAAGCGCGCGCTCAGTATGCCCGCGTAGCCGCCCAAGCGCGTGTCCTGCAAAAGCGGCGCGTTGACCTTGTTGTAAACAGCATCCGTCATGACAGTTTTCCTCCCCCTCAGAGCGTCAGTATGTTTCAGTACGTTATGGAAAAATCGGGGCCAGCGCCGCAGCGCACGCAATAGATTCGCCGCGCCGCTCGGTCGACCGTGAACACCGAGAATGCGCTTTCCTCGCCGGAGCCGCGCGTCTTGAGATGCAGCCGTCCGTCCCCGCACACATGCGTTTCAAAGTTATCGTTGGCCGCAGACAGGCAGACAATGATGGGAATGCCGTCCGTCTTCCATGTGAAATCGCAGTGATGATGGCCGCAGAAAAAGCCGATCACATCGCGCGGGCCCTGCGCGGTATAGTCGCAATGCACATCATAGGACAATACGCCGCACCGCGCGAACGCGGTATAGGCCGTCCCCCGCTTGCAGGCGCAGATGATCTCCCACAGCGCATCCCCGCCAAAGACCCGCTCGCAGCCGCCCTCAAACGGCGCGGGCAGCGGCGTGGTGTGCGCAAAGAACACAACGCCCCATTCCGGCGGCAGCGCGAGCGCCCTTTCAGCCACCCATTGCAGCTGGCGGCCGTCCAACGCCGCGCCGACCGGCTGACCGCAGGGGACGAGTCGACCGTCCTTAATGCGGTAGGTCAGATCGAACACATTGAGAAACACGGCGCGCAGCTTCGCCTCGGGCACGTCGTAATAGCCGTACATCCCTTTTTCGGCCTGATCGTCGCACACGAACCGCGCCCTGTGATGGCGCATCACAATATCGTACATTTCGTCCGGCAGCACGGCGTTTTCCTCCGGGCCGAACATATTGCAGTCGTGATTGCCGTTGACCGCCATCACCGGCGGCTGCGTATAGCTTTCCAGCAGATCGCCCAGCTCGCGCAGCTGAGAAAGCGCCTTCTCCCTGCTCGTGCGCGCGTTGTTGCACAGATAATCGCCGCCCAGGCAGGTAAACGCCACGCCCGCGCGCCGATCGATCTCCCGCAGCGCGTACAGCCCGCGCTCGGTCAGCGTCGTGCAGTTGTGCGTGTCGGTCATAAAGGCGAAGGACACGGTATGCTCGTTTTTCAGATTATCCAGGCGGCTGACCGCGCCGTCGATCATTTCCTCCACATAGGAAGGTATGGTTCTGCTCATAGACGCCGCTCCTCACTTCAGCACAATGGGCTGCGTCCAGCTGACCAGTCCCTGAAAATCGCTCACGATGGCGCGCACCTGCCGCGCGTCCTCAGGCAGACGGAACGTGTGCCGGGTGAGCTGCTGACCCTGAGCGGCGTGCGCGGGATGATAACAGGTTCGGCTGACGTTGATATGAATGTTGCGTGCCGGAGAGCATTCGACAATCGCCACGCCATCCTCAACGCGGAAGTCGTATATCTCGGGGGCCTTTTCACCCGCGCGGGCAAAGGAGGCATAGAAGCTGCCGCGCTTTATGGCTTCAAGCAGCGCTTCATGCTTCAGCTCGGGCGCCTTGACCGTAATGTAGCCGCCCATATAGTCCGGCACATGACCGTGCGCATCGTCCGCGCCGAAGCACCACAGCCCGCTTCCACGCGCGCGCAGATATTCATAATAGAACTCGCTGACGCCGCTCTTCCATTCCTGCTCACAGCTATAATTGATGATCTCCATGCCGGTCAGACCGCGCAGGCTGAACAGCAGCGCGGGATCGCAGTAGCTCCAGAACGGATGCGCATAGATCGCCATATTCCCATGCGCGGTCAGCTCGTCCACCAGCTCCTGCGGATGTGCGTTTTTTAGCCGCGTCCGGTCGAAGCGAAAGCCGTGCGCATAGCCCGTCCCCTCAGGCGTGCCAACGCCCACCACATGATGAACGCCGCCCTGATAGACCGAATCGATCTCCGTGCCCGGGATCATCAAAAAATCATCGTCGTTCAGATCGTCATACACGCCATAGACGTTGTGATCGGTGATGGCGATAAAGTCATAGCCGTTGGACTTGTAGAGCGCCTTTGTGGCTTCGGGTGTCAGCTCGCCGTCCGAAACGGTGGTATGAATATGCAGCGTGCCGCGATAGAAGCGCCCCTCGCGATCAAGCGTGCTTTGAATCATGTTTCATCTTTCCCTTCGCATCTGCAAAAAGAGAGGAGAAACCACTTTTCAAGACAGTTTCTCCTCTCATATGACAATGATATCAAAGTGTGTTTTCCAATGAGAGCGCCTGCAATCTCAAGCATGACTGTCCTCTCCCGCGTCATGCTGTCCAGACGCGAAAGCTGCCGCCTTAAATTGAAAAAACGCTTTTAGTCCTGCTTGCCCAGGCTGATGTCCTCAAGCGCCGTGGTGTGGCCGGTCACATACTGATACACCGGCTGCGGACGATACGCCCAGCGAACGGCGTTGGTGATGACCAGCTGCACGTTCTTGTCATGATAGCTCGGGCAGGACTCGTGGCCGGGCTGGAAGTAGAATATGCGGCCCAGACCGCGATGCCAGGCGCAGCCGCTGCGGAACACCTCGCCGCCGGGCACCCAGCTGACGAAGATCAGATCGTCGGGCTTCGGGATGTCGAAATGCTCGCCGTAGGTCTCCTCGATGGGCAGATCGAAGTGATCCTCCAGCCCCTGCGCGATGGGATGCGCCAGATCCATGACCCACAGGCGCGCCATGTCGCCATCCTCGCGCCAGCGCAGATTGCCGGTGTTGGTGCCCATGAGCTTCTGGAAGATCTTGGAGGCGTGGCCGGAATGCAGCACGATCAGACCCATGCCTTCCATGACGCGCTTGTACACGCGGTTCACGATTTCGTCGCTCACCTCGCCGTGCGCCATATGGCCCCACCAGGTCAGCACGTCGGTGTTGTCCAGCACCTCCTGCGTCAGGCCGTGCTCCGGCTCGTCCAGCGTGGCGGTGCGCACCTCGAAATCGGGCTGCTTTCTCAGGAACTCGGCGATGGTCTCGTGCATGCCGTTGGGATAGATGGCGGCCACCTTGGGGCTGGACTTTTCATGGCGGAATTCATTCCAAACCGTTACGCGAATCATATTTCATATCCTCCCGTATATTCATCCGTTATGCGCTGTGCGCATTCATTTACAGTTTATCATTTTTTGCCGCGCCGCGCAACACAAAAAATGACCGCAGCCGCAAAAAAACATTCCTTTCATCGCGGAATGGTCACGATGATCTCCACGTCGTCCTCGTGCTCCACCACGCGTCCCACGACCCGCGCGTTGCTCTTTTGAAGCGCGCGCACTGTGTTCATCATGGCGTTGACGAACAGCCGGTGATCCCGACAGACCGCCTTCACCGCCGGCGCGGCGAACGGCTCGGTCAGCATCCGCGTCACCAGCGCCTCGCTCTCGCGCACGCTCAGCCGCCCCTCGGCGATCTGGCGCGCCGCCGCGAGCTGACGCGGCTCTCCCCTCAGGCGAAGCAGCGCCCGGGCGTGGCGCTCGCTGAGGTTCGCCTTTTGCAGCACGCCGCGCACGGAGGGCGGCAGCTTTAAAAGGCGCAGCTTGTTGGCCACCGCCGACGGGCTTTTGAGCAGCCGCTGAGAGAGCGCCTGCTGGCTGAGATGATGCTCGTCCATCCACGCGCGGTAGGCCTCGGCCTCGTCGAAATAGCCCAGCGGCTCGCGGTGCAGATTCTCCACCAGCGCGAGCAACGCCGTATCGCGGTCGCCCGGGGGCAGAATCAGCGCGTCCGCCGTGTCCAGCCCCAGCTTTTTAAGCGCCCTGAGCCGCCGCGCGCCGGCGACCAGCTCATAGCGCCCGCCGCTGCTCCCGCGCACGATGATCGGCGAGAGCAGCCCGTAGCGGGCGATGGACTCGGCCAGCTCGCCGATCGACGCGTCCGAAAACGTCTTGCGCGGCTGATGCGGATTGGGATCCACCTCGCTCAGCCGCACGGCCGCCAGCTGCCGTGCGCCCCGCAGCCGTCTCGCCGGCAGCCTGTCCATGCCCTCCGTCATTGCGCGTCCCCTCCCGCTCTCGTTGTCAATAGGCAGTATATTCACCCGACGGGAGGATTTGCGCGCTCGACCGGAATTTTTCCCGTGCGGCGGACTGACGCGCATCTATGCCATCACCAACCGGCCGCCACAGCGCGGCATACCGGCGGCGCGCCTTACATATGCTCGCGGATATAGCGGACGAAATGCGGCAGCTCCTCGCGCGCGTCGCGCAGATCGGGATGCCAAGTCTTTTCCCACTCGAGCGAGACATAGCCCGAATAGCCGTCCCTCTCCAGCAGGCGCAATATCGGAATGAGCGGAATATCGCCCGCGCCGGTATTGCACAGCGCATACGCGCCGTCCCCGCGCACATGATCCTTGAAGTGAACATGGCGCACCAGCGGCCTCACCGCAGCATAGAATTCCTCGTAGCGGTCGCCGTAAATTTTGTCGCTGTGCGCGACGTCCCAGAGTATGCCGTAGTTCGCGCAGCCGACGCGCTCCGCGACGGCCAGCAGCCGCTCGGCGCTGTTGAAATTGCCGTGGCACTCCTGAAGGACGCTCACGCCCGTGCCCTCGGCATAGCGGCACACCGCTTTAATCCCGTCCGCCACGCGCGCGATCACGGCCTTTTCGTCGTCCTCGGGCGCGATGCGGTCGCCGAACACGCGCACAAAGCCCATGCCCAGCGCCGCAGCCGCGTCGACCGCCGCGAACGCGTCGCTCAGCGCGTTTTCCAGATTGGCCGGATCGTGAAACGACGAGGACGCGCCGAAGCCGATCAGCTTTACGCCCCGCGCCTGCGCCGCCCGCCGCGCGTCCTGCTGATGGCCCAGGGCGAAGCAGCCGATCTTATCGGCGCGCATCTCGCCGCCCACGCCGCGGATCTCCAGTCCCGCGTATCCGTCCCGCGCCGCCTCGTCCAGCAGCTGCTCATAGCTCCAGCCGGGGCAGCCCAGCGATGAAAATGCCAGCTTCATCATCATACCCTCCCGCATTTTTGTTGCTGCGCTTATTGTATCACGCCACCGCGCCGTCTGCAAGCCGCGCTTCTTAACCGCGAATACGCTTGACAGGCCGCGGCGGCAATGCTATCATACAAATACATCACTTTTACCGGCAATAGCTCGAAATATCGGCGCAATTTGACGCCTTGGAGGATTTCATCATGCAAAAATATCGTGTTGGCATCATCGGCGCGACCGGCATGGTCGGCCAGCGCTTTCTGACGCTTCTGGCGAATCACCCCTGGTTTGAAGTGACCGCCCTGGCCGCGAGCGCCCGCTCCGCCGGACAGACCTACCGCGAGGCCGTCGCCAACCGCTGGGCGTTCGACTGGCCGATTCCCGATTACGCCGCCGACATGACCATACTCGACGCGGCCGACGTAAACGCGCTCGCGAACAAGGTCGATTTCACCTTCTGCGCCGTCGATATGCCCAAGGATCAGATCCGCGCGCTGGAGGATTCCGTCGCAAAGACCGAAACGCCGGTCGTCTCCAACAACTCCGCGCACCGCTGGACGAAGGACGTGCCCATGATGGTGCCCGAGGTCAATTCCGATCACACGGCGGTCATCGAATATCAGCGCCGCCGTCTGGGCACAAAGACCGGCTTTGTGGCCGTCAAGCCCAACTGCTCCATTCAGGGCTATGTGCCCGCGCTCAGCCCGCTGCGCGATTTCGGCATTAAGCAGATCAGCGTCTGCACCTATCAGGCCATTTCCGGCGCGGGCAAGACGTTCAAGCGCTGGCCGGAGATGATCGACAACGTCATCCCCTATATCGGCGGCGAGGAAGAAAAGAGCGAGATGGAGCCGCTCAAGATCTGGGGCCATGTCGAAAACGGCGAGATCGTCAGCGCCAACGCGCCGGTCATCAGCGCGCAGTGCTACCGCGTGCCGGTCTCCGACGGCCACATGGCCGCCGTATCGGTGTCCTTTGACAAAAAGCCCCCGCGCGACGAAATTCTCGATCGCTGGAAGGCGTTTAAGGGCGCGCCTCAGGAGCTGAACCTGCCCTCCGCCCCGAAGCAGTTCCTGACCTACTTTGAGGAGGACAACCGCCCGCAGACCCGTCTCGACCGCGATCTGGAGCGCGGCATGGGCGTGAGCCTGGGCCGTCTGCGCGAGGACAGCATATTCGATTACAAATTCGCCGCGCTGGCGCACAACACCGTCCGCGGCGCGGCCGGCGGCGCCGTGCTGACCGCCGAGCTGCTCTGCGCGCAGGGCTATATCCCGCACAAGTAAGGCGCGGCGCCTTTTCATCCCTCCGCGTTCACGCGCGGAGGGTTTTTTCATGCCCCGCAAAAAACGTAATATAGTTTGCATTCTTCGGAACATAGTTGTTTACGAATCGCGCCGCGTGTGGTACTCTATGGGTGAATCACAAAATCAGCCAAGGAGGACGCTATCATGACACGCGAAGAATATATGCTGAAGCCCTTTAAGGACAACGCCGATCTGATCGCCGAGCGTTCGAGCGCCGGCATCGAAAACGGCCGCAAGGGCTTCTGCACAATCGCCCTGAAGGACGAAAGCGGCAATCCCGTCCGCGAAGCGACCGTCAGGCTCACCCAGAAAACGCACGATTTCAAATACGGCGCGAACATCTTCATGATCGACGAATTTGAAACCGAGGAGAAGAACGCCGCCTATCGCGAGGTGTTCAAGGAGCACTTCAACATGGCCACCGTGCCCTTCTACTGGGACACGCTCGAGCCTGAGGAGGGCAAGCCGCGCTTTGCGAAGGACTCGCCCAGAGTGTACCGCCGCCCCGCGCCCGATCTCTGCCTGGAATACTGCGAGGAGAACGGCATCACTCCCAAGGCGCACTGCCTGCACTACGATCACTTCGAGCCGAAATGGCTGCAAAAGTACGACGAGCCGACGCAGTGGAAGAAGCTCGACAAGCGCATGGCCGAGTGCGCCGAGCGCTACGCCCACCGCATCCACGGCTGGGAAGTGACCAACGAGTCCTTCTGGCGCAGCTACACCACGCCCATGTACATCAATCCCCTGTTCATGGAGCGCTCCTTCCAGATGGCCGAGCGCCATTTCCCGATGAACGAGCTGATCTGCAACGAGGGCGGCGAGTGCTTCCGCGAGGATTTCCTCTACAACCGCTATCCCTACTTCATGCAGGTCGAACGCGCGCTGCTCAAGGGCGCGCCCATCGACACGATCGGCTTCCAGTATCACGTCTGGTGCGACGTCAACAACGAGGCCGACGTGGTGAAAAAGCAGTTCAACCCGATCAATATGTACCGCGTGTTCGACACCTTCGCCACGCTGGGCCGCCCCTTCCAGATCACCGAGGTCACCTTCCCCTGCCATGATCCCTTCAGCCGCGAGGCCGAGGATATTCAGGCCGAGGTGCTCAAAAACCTCTACACCATCTGGTTCGGCGAGGCCAATATCGAGGCCGTCATCTACTGGAATCTGGTGGACGGCTACGCCTTCAACGCCGAGCCGGGCGATTTCAGCTGCGGCGAAAACAAGCTGGCCGGCGGCCTGATGCACTTCGACATCACGCCCAAGCCCGCGCTGAAGGTGCTCCGCGATCTCTTCACGAAGCAGTGGCGCACGGGCGCGACGCTGACCGTCGGCGAGAGCGGCTGCGCGGCCTTCAAGGGCTTCTACGGCGAATACGACGCGGAGGTCACCGCAAACGGCAGAACCACCCACCACGCCATCCACCTCTCCAAGACCCCCGACGCGAAGCCGACCTTCACGCTGACCGTTTAAAAGCATATAAAATGCCCGCCGCCGCACAGAAAACGTGCGGCGGCGGGCATTCCTTTATGCCTTTATCGGACGCGATTTCAGTCCATGACAATGGACTTCCGCTTCCCGCTCTTTCCGACGGGATACTCCCTCATGCGGACGACATAATCGAGATTGACGACGTTTTCCTTTCCGTCCTTCTCAATAACGACGGCGTTGTCAATAACCTCTTTCAGAATCCCGTCTATATTGCTCTCCGAAATCAGATAGAGCAGAACGTCCCTGCCGATAAAGCGCTTCGCAAGCTCCTGCATTTCCGTATCCCCCTTCTTTCTCCCGATCCTCGCCCTGATGGATTGCGTGCGCCTTTTTCGGCTCATGCAATAGATATACAGCAGAAAAATCAGCGGCAGATAGCTCAGCCATCCCGTTCCCATAGCAGCCTCTCTCCCATCGTCCATTTCAGCCTTCTTTTAGGGACATATCAGATGATCTCCGGCAGACGCCAGCGCGTAGAAAGCACGCTGGTCTTGGCGTCGCCCGGCAGGCGCTGATAGTATACTGTCAGCATCTCGCCGCCCGGCAGCTCGGCCGAGGCCGGATAGCCCAGATCGCCGTCCAGGCCGTCGGCGCGCAGTATCAGCTCCTCGCTCCAGTTCACGCCGTCGCGGCTGAGGAGCGCGCGCTGGCCGAACGGCTCGTGCCGATAGCCATAGACGCACACGATCACGCCCGAGGAATGCAGCAGCAGATGCGCGGGCGCGCCGTCGCAGGGCAGGCGCACGGGATCGCTCCACGTTATTCCGCCGTCGGCCGAACGGCTCAGCCATGTGGCGATGGTGTCCTTCTCATGCACGCGCAGGCTGCACAGAAGCGCGCCGTCGGCCAGCTCCACCGGATGCGCCTCGTGGATTTCATCCCACTTAAAGCCGCGCGGGCAGGGCAGCGCGCCGATTTCGCGCCAGCTCTCGCCCTGATCGCCGCTCACATACACGGCCACATCGCGCGCGACGGGGCGCAGATCCTCTTCCGGAAAGCGCTTGCCCGCATAGAGCAGCGCGCCGTTTTTCAGCAGAATCGGGCCGTGCGGCGCGCTGACGGGCGCTCTGCGGGGCGCGCTCCACGTTTTGCCGCCGTCATGGCTCACGCGCGTCCAGCTGCCCTTGTGCGCCTTCACAGTCTCGTCATCCAGCGCGCTGACCTTGCCCTCCATCCACGAGCGAACCGCGCCGCTCATGCCCCGCCGATACTCGCCCAGAAACTCGCGCGAATCGAGCGTGAACCATGTGATCATCACGTCCTGCCCGCCCAGCGCCACAACGCCCACATCGCGGTCGTCCAGCGGCGAATCGTGAACGACGCGGGGTTCCGTCCACGTTTTGCCGCCGTCATGGCTCTCGCACAGCACGCTCTTGCCCCACGGGCAGATGTGCCCCCAGCGCAGCCCGGACGCGCCCGCAATCAGCGTGCCGTCCTCCAGACGCGCGATCGACGGCCATCCAAAATAGCCGAAATCACCGGCCACGCGGCAGACAATTCCATTTTCTCCGTTGACGTGAATGCTCATGATTGCTTCCTCCTCATCATTTCAGCCAGTCCGGCTCCTCATATTTGTGCTTCATCCCCAGCGCTTTGACGTTGCGTCGAATCTTCTCGCGTTCGTTTTCGCTCTCGCAGCGATAGGGATGGAAGTGTATCCAGCCCAGATCCTTGAAGTGATAGGCCTCCTCGTCGCCGATGCCGCAGTTGAACGAATCGGGAATCGGCACGCCCGCCGTCATGGCCGCCTTGAATTCGTCCAGATAGTCGGTGTAAACGTCCCGCGGCCACGCGCCATGCCTCGTGCAGACCGACGCGGCCAGTCCCGCCGCTTCGCCCAGCGCGCCCAGCGTGCGCATGACGCGGATCGCCGAAAACGCCACATGGCTGGCGCTCACATCGCGGCCGCCGAGGAAGAGGTTGCGCACATCGCGCGCGTACAGGCAGCGATACGGCACGGGATAGGGCTTCACGATGCCCCGATGATACGCGAACGAGCGGAACGCCTCGCCGAAGCGCGTCTCGTTGTCCGGCTCGGGGAAGTGTATGTCGATCGACCAGGTGATGCAGGCCGTCGCGTCGTCATAGAGATTCGGCGTTTCGAGATCGGCCTGCGTGAGAATGTGATCGCCCACGACGCGATAGCTCTCGCGCTTGCCGCCGATGGGCGAAATCCACTCGAGCGCGTCGCGGGCATATTCGCCGCGCCGCTTCGAGAGGTTCTTCTGGAAATTCCAGTTGCTGAATATGGCGCGCAGGCCGTAATCGCGGATATACTCGATGTCCTCCACCATGTCGCGCCGAAAGCCCGCCTCCTGCTCCCAGTCGCCCGAGCGCACGAAATAGCAGGCGTCCTCATCAAAGTCAAAGCCCCAGTCGATCGCCGGAAAGGGAACGTCCTCGTCCTTCGGCTGAGAATACCAGCGCAGCGAATGGCCCATGACCAGCCGCTGATATTCCGGCGCGCCCAGCGATTCGCCGAACGTGTCCGCCGCCTCGCGGCCGTACATCACGGCGCAGCCGGCCATGCGGGCGAGCGTCGCATCGCCGGTGCAGTCGGCAAACAGACGGGCGTGATAGCGCGTCTTGCGGCCGGTGCGCACGTTGGTGGTCACGACCGCGGTGATCATGTCCCCGTCCTTCTCGAGTGCGGTTATGTGCTCCCACAGCGCAATATCGCACTTCGTATCCTGATATTCGAGCGGCTCGAAGGCGAATTTCTTGCGCGCGTCCTCGAAATATTCGGCGGGATAGATGGTCGGCCGGCCCATGACCGGCGCGATCTCCCGCACAACGTCGCCCAGACGCGGATACGGCGGCAGATGGATCTGACCGCCCATGCACACGCGGATATCCGAGCTGTTGCAGCCGCCCAGCACGCCGCGGTCGTTGATGAGCAGCGTCTTCGTGCCGGTGCGCCGCGCCGCCAGCGCCATGCACACGCCCGCCACGCCGCCGCCCGCGACGATCAGATCGTAGTCCTCGCCGCATTCGGCGATTTCATGCCAGTTCAGTTCGCGGCGCATCTCCTCAATGGCGGCCTTATCATCCGGCGGCGTAAAGCTCAGATCGTCGGTCATGTAAATCGCGTCGCAGCGGCCGTTAAAGCCGGTCAGATCATGCAGAGCCAGCGTGTGCCGCCTCGCGCCAAGCTCGATCTCGCCCGCCTTCTGCCACGCCCACGCTTTGCCGTTCGTGCCCAGCACAGCCGGCAGCGTCTCTCCGTCCACGCGCACGGCAAAGCGCCCCGCCGGCGTGCCCTTGCCCCAGACCGCCGTCCAGTCCCGCGTGCGCGCCCACACCGCATAGCGCCCCGCGCTCACGTCGATTTCCGTCTCCGCGTCGGCCACGGGAACGCCCAGCCCGTGCGCCATGATATAGGGCGAGCCCATCTGATCCATGGACTGCTGATCGATCGCCCAGCCGCCCAGATTTTCGAACGACTCGGCTTCTATAAAGTACTGATTCATGGCTTTCTCCATCCCTTCGTTTCGCTCTCCGGATGTTAAATCCATTATATCAGCCCGCCGCCGCAAACACAAGAGCCGCCCGCGAATTATCGCATCGGCAGGAAAACGCGCCGCGCACCGCGAAATAAACGGATAGAGTTATTTGCACGCCCCAAAGAAAGGATACCGCCATGCCCATTCAGATCATCAAGGATTTCGCCGCCACGCTGGACGTCGATATTGTGGTCAACGCCGCCAACCGCAACCTCCGCCAGGGCGCCGGCCTGAGCGACGCGCTGTTCAAGGCCGCAGGCCCCGCCGAAATGCGCGCCGCCTGCGAAAAGCTCGGCTCCTGCGCGCCCGGCCGCGCCGTGATCACGCCCGGCTTCAGGCTGCCCGCCCAATATGTAGTTCACGCCGTCGGCCCGATCTGGGTGAACGGCCGCCAGCACGAGAGCGAGCTGCTCGCTTCCTGCTATCGGGAGGCGCTGTCGCTCGCCGCCGCCCAAAAGGCGCGCTCAATCGCCTTCCCGCTGCTCTCCACAGGCTCCTACGGCTATCCGCGCGAAAAGGCCTTCCGCATCGCCATGACGGAGCTGGCCGCCTTCCTCGAAAAGCGGGAAATGACGATCTATCTGTCCGTCTACGATCCCCGCACCGCGCGCCCGGACGCGGAAACATGGTCGGCGCTGTCCAGCTATATCGCGCATCCCGAAGCGCAAGAGCCGGTCGAGGAAATCGCCGACGAGCTGCCCTCGCTGGACGAAATGCTCTTTGACCCCGTCGCCCCCGAGCCGATCGCCGAGCCTGCGCCGGAAGCACCCTTCATCACTCAGGTCATGGCGCGCGCCCGCGAGAGGGGCCTAACCGAAAGCGCGCTGAGCCGCCGCGCCAACATGACGCTCGCCCGCCTTTGGGCGCTGCGCAATCGCCCGAATGAGATTCCTGACCGCGACGCGGCCATGGCGCTGTGCGTCGCCCTGTCGCTGTCAGAAGAGGAAACGCGCGCGCTGCTCGCATCGGCCGGACTGTTCCTGCTGCCCCGAGACCGCCGCGACGCGATCATCGGCTTTTTCATTGGCCGCGGCGCGGACATATACGCGCTCAACGCCGCGCTGTACGCCTATGGGGAAAGGCAGCTGTTCTTCATATAAAGCAAAAAAAGACGCTCCGATTCATTCAGCGAATCAGAGCGTCTTTTTCCTATGATCATCAGTCCGCGAACAGCTTCGTATCGAGCTTCGCCTTTTTGAGCATATACAGCAGCGGCAGTCCCAGCGCGTAGCAGGCGGCCGCTTCGCCCAGACCGATCCAGAGCATGATCAGCGGCAGCGGCATATCGGACAGACCGTTCAGCACCAGGCCGATAATCACGGCGTTGAATACCACCGGCGCGAGCGCCGCCAGAACGGGCTTATTGCGCAGTTTGCGCGTCACGAGCGCCGCGCCCAGCGTGGCCAGCGAGCCGAAAACGATATCGATCACCGTGCTGCCGCCCAGAAGATTGGCCAGCAGGCAGCCGATGAACAGACCGGGCACAGCGGCGGGCGTGAGCACGGGCAGTATGGTGAGCGCCTCGGAAACGCGCAGCTGAACCTCGCCGTAGCTGATGGGGCGCAGCAGCAGCGTGAGCGCGCAGTAGATGGCGGCGATGACGGCCGCACGGGTGATGAAACGGGTATCCTTCTTCTTGAACATGATCGTCATATCCTTTCCGCATAAAAAAAATCCGCATGGAAGCCCACACAGATTGGAGCCTGCACCCCACCGTGAAAAGACAAACAAAAAAGGCGGCGCATCTTCCAATCTCTCAGCGAGCCTTGGTAGAACACTGCCCTGGTCATCTTTCCCGCAATAGGAACAAACTCTGACCGCGCCAAAGAAGCGCGGAACCTGGTTTTGTTTATAGACAGGAGGGCCTCGAACTGTCTGTTATGCGATTGTACACAGCCGCGTTTGCAAACGACTTATTGATTATAGCGCGGCGCGGCGCGTTCATCGCGCACGGGATTGTAAAATCGCGCCGCGGTGTATGATTCTTCCAAATTGTGGCTATAATGTCACAATGAAAGCGCGGCTTTGGCGGCCGGAAGGACTGGACGAAATCGCCGCGTCTGTATTATAATAGGGTCGAGCGATTTCCAACCGAATCGCCGCTCCAAGCATCATTATCATCACATTCAAGGAGTGATTCATTATGGCCAATCGCATCATGCTCAATCAGACTTCCTATCACGGCGCGGGCGCCATCGCCGAGGTGGCCGCCGAGGCCAGGAGCCACGGCTTCAAGAAGGCGCTGGTCTGCACCGGCCCCACGCTGCTGCGTCACGGCGTGACCGCCAAGGTGACCGATATTCTGGACAAGAACGGCCTGGCCTACGAGATCTTCTCCGACATCAAGGCCAACCCCACGATTGAAAACGTTCAGGCCGGCGTGGCCGCCTTTAAGGCCGCGGGCGCAGATTACATCATCGCCATCGGCGGCGGCTCCCCCATCGACACCGCCAAGGCCATCGGCATCATCATCAACAACCCCGAGTATGCCGACGTGCGCAGCCTGGAGGGCGTCGCACCCACCAAGAACCCCTGCGTGCCGATCATCGCCATTCCCACCACCGCCGGCACGGCCGCCGAGGTGACCATCAACTACGTCATCACCGACGTGCAGAACAAGCGCAAGTTCGTCTGCGTCGATCCGCATGATATGCCCATCGTCGCCGTCGTCGATCCCGATATGATGTCCTCCATGCCCAAGGGCCTGACCGCCGCCACCGGCATGGACGCGCTCACCCACGCCATCGAGGGCTACACCACAAAGGCCGCCTGGGAAATGACCGATATGTTCCATCTCAAGGCCATTGAGATCATCTCCCGCTCGCTGCGCGGCGCTGTCGCCGGCACGCCCGAGGGCCGCGAGGGCATGGCTCTGGGTCAGTACATCGCGGGCATGGGCTTCAGCAACGTCGGTCTGGGCATCGACCACTCCATGGCGCACACGCTGGGCGCCGTGTACGACACGCCCCACGGCGTGGCCTGCGCCATGACGCTGCCGCTGGTCATGGAGTTCAATCAGGAAGCCACCGGCGAGAAGTTCCGCGAGATCGCGCGCGCCATGGGCGTGAAGAACGTCGATTCCATGACGCAGGCCGAGTATCGCGCCGCCGCCATCGACGCTGTGCGCAAGCTCTCCGCCGACGTGGGCATCCCCACCAAGCTGGAAGCGCTCAAGGAAGAGGATCTGCCCTTCCTGGCCGAATCCGCCAGCAAGGACGCCTGCGCGCCCGGCAACCCGCGCGAAGCCAGCGTGGCCGATTTCACCGCGCTGTTCCGCAAGCTGATGTAACGTCATTCTCCAATATCCGGCCGTTTGAACAGGCGGCCGGATATTTTTATATCCCGATTCGCAACCACGGCTTTCCTTTTTCCGTCTATTGACTGTATTCCAAAATGGAAGGCGAGCGGCGCTTTCTGAATTTCCATACGCGTGCAAATTCAAAAAACGAACGAAAAGGAAGTGTTATCTGTGAAAAAGCGATATTTATGGCTCCCACTGCTGATCCTTATCTTCATATTGGCGCAGACGCTGCCGGCACTGTGCGAAAAGAGCGACGCGCCCTATGTCGGGCCGGTGCTCGTGTTTCAGGCTCCGCGCGACGCGGAGCTGACCAGTACGGAAAGCTCGGTCGACACCTACTTCCAGACGCTTTACTGTTCCGGCCTGACTGAGACGATCATGTCCGGCGCGTTCACATCCGCCGAAGCCGCCGAGGACAAGCTCGTTTCGCTCTTCGGCGAGGCCGCCTCTTCCGCCGCGGCCAACGACGCGCTGGACGCTGTGGCCGGATACGCCGCCCGCTGGACGAGCTTCACCGCCGGCAGCGGAGACAATATCGCCGTCGTCAACGCCGTCGTCGTCTATGGGCCGCGCACGTTCGTCTTTGCCGCCGTCGTGCCGCAGAGCGTCTATCGCGGCGACGACAACGGAGAAACCTGGTCGGATGAAATATACAATCAGATCATGTCTCTGGATCTGTTCGACCCCGACGCAAGGTTCGACATCGCCATGGAGGATGAAAACAGCGCTTCGTTCGGCCAGCCCGCAGCCAACATGATCATCGACGAGGAAGCCGGCGCGTTCCTGCTCACCGCGCTCTCCGATCTGACCTCCGTCAGACTGGTCAACGTCCGTGCGGACGAGGAAGGACAGCTGAGCGCGGGCGACACGCTGGGCGAGTGGGCCAGCCTGAAGGTCGGAGACTATCTGCGCGTGCAGGCCTACTTCCCTGAAATCATCCCGACGCTGGCCATTGAATACACCACCGCCGAGGGCGAAAGCTGCCTGCGCTTCATCACCGACAGCAAGCTCGACGGCACGCCCATGCTGATCAAAGAATAACGCCTCTTTTTCAGCCGCTCCGATTGTTTCGGGGCGGCTCTTTTCATGCGGCTCGGGCGATATTAAATTTTTGACAGCGCGTCTCCCTCTGTGATATAATACCCACAGCCAATCAACGACAGGAATTTGGAGGACGATCACAATGAGCAATTTCTTTGAAACCAACGCCAAGGCGCTGGCCGATTTCGCCCGCGTCTCCCAGAGCGTCGGCGCGCGCGCCGATTATGTGCAGGGCGGCGGCGGCAATACCTCCGTCAAGCTGGCCGACGGTCTGATGGCCATCAAGGCCTCGGGCTACTGCCTGAAGGATATCCGTGAAAACAAGGCCTACGCCGTGCTCGATTACGCGTCGCTGCGCCGCTTCTATCTGGAAAACAATCCCTCTGATTTTGAGGACGTCGAGAAGGCCGGCTCCGCCAAGGCGAAGGAATACACCCAGACCATCGAGGGTCTGGACGCGCTGCGGCCCTCGGTCGAGGCGGGCTTTCACTCGCTGCTGGATACGTTCGTCGCGCACAGCCACAGCGTCTACGCCAATCTGGCCGCCTGCTCGAAGGAATGCGCCGCCATCGTCGAAAAGGCGCTCGCGGGCGCAGACTACACATTCGGCATCGTACCCTACACCGATCCCGGCGCGCGGCTGACCTTCTCCATCCGCGACGAGCTGAACCGCGTTGAAAAGGAAACCGGCCGCCGTCCCGCCGCGATCTTCATGGTCAATCACGGCCTGATCGCCCACAGCGACGATCCCGACGAGTGCCTGCGCATCCATTCCGACGTGAACGCCCGCATCGCCGCCGCGTTCGGTCTGGCGAGCGACGCCTTCCCCGCCGTGTCGGTCAAGCCGGCCGAAAACGGTCTGGTCGAGGCCGACGCGCCCTATCTGAGCGAGCAGCTGGCCAAGGGCGATTATACCGAGAAGTTCTTCCTCGAATCGCCGCTCTATCCCGATCAGCTTGTATTCCTCACCGGCGCGTTCCGCATCACCGACGATCTGCCCGAGGAGGGCTGCTGCACCGTGAACCCGACGACCGGCCGCGTGCTGTTCAATATGCCCGCCGCCAAGGCGCAGGTCATCGCCGAGACGCTGACCGCCGTGGTGTTCATCTGCCGCCAGATCGAAGCGCACGGCTACACACTCTCCACGATGGGCGAGGCCGCCAAGGCCTTCATCGCCAACTGGGAAAGCGAGAAATACCGCCGCTCCCTCGCCGGCAAGAAGAGCTGATATTCCGCATAAAATGCGCTCCGGACGCGAAAAATCATCGTGTCCGGAGCGCTGTTTTTATGTGCTGCCGCTTCGTCATTTTGGCATATCCAAAATGCGCGTCCGGCTCAAATCCAGAAAGGAATTTGAAGTTCCTAAAGGATCCCGACTTCGAAGGGGCATTCGCCTTTTTCCATCCTCAATGGGCGCTGCTCTACCTGTCGTCCCGTTTTCCCCCATCGGGCGTATCGGGAGGAAATTTTTCGCAGGGAGCGGCCCTCGCGCGGAAGCTGTCAGAGGAAGCGGCGGGA
>CAKTXR010000037.1 GCA_934631025.1 uncultured Clostridia bacterium | reverse complement strand
CACGGCAATCATACCCACGATATTTCCCGCTGTCACGGGATTTGGAGTGCATCCACCATTCTCCGCATTTTGGAGGACGAACGCTACACCGGCGTGTATGTGATCGGCAAGCGGGCGGTTCTCGAAGTAGGCGGCACCAGAAGCCGCCTAAAGGACAGAGAATCATGGTACATCATCCCCGACCATCACCCGGCCATCGTAGAGAAAACCGTGTTTGATACCGTGCAGGCCAGCCAGCTCCGCTTTTCCCAGCCCAACAAAAAGAAGCGGGACTACCCGCTGAAAGGCAAAGCCTTCTGCGGCTGCTGCGGTCATGCGCTGTCCCGCACCATGCAGAAAACCTCGTATTATTATTGCCGCCATTCCGAGGCGGACGAAGAAAGCCGCTGCCACAAGATGCGCCTGAACGCCGCAGAGCTGGAACAGGCGGTATTCCTGACGCTGAAAAAGCAGATGGAAGCCGCCGCGCCGCTTGCCCCTGACGGTACGCTCCGGGTGGATGCTTCCGTACCGGAACGCACCGAATATGAGCAGCAGATCGAGGCACTGCAAGACGGTAAGCGCGCCTTGTATGAACGCTATCTCATGGGCGAGATTGACCTGAACACCTACAAGGCGGAAAAGGCCGCGTGTGACGAGCTGCTGCTGAAAACAAAAAACGCCTATGCCGCAGTATTGGCACAGGCGAAACAGAAGCAGGACGAACAGGCGCGACAGGACAGCCGCAAGGAAGCGTCCAAGGCGATTTTCGATGCGGACACGCTGACCACCGAGCTGGCCGAGCTGCTGATCGACCGAGTGCTGGTGTACCCCAATATGCGCATTGAGATCGCATACAAAATCCAAGACATTTTCGATTGAGGTGGCAGACATGAAAATCGCTTTCTATTGCAGAGTGGACGGACAGGGCTTTGGCTTTGTCCACCCGAAGAAGCTGACAAGCTCCGCGAGTTTTTCGCCGAGCATCAGGATAAGCCTGCGCTTGAAAATTCATCAAGCGCAAGCTAAAAATTTTTGTCGTGTGCTTGACATACGGGTGCCTGAGATCGTGCGCGCGGATGTCAAAGCGGCGGCGGCCCTCCGGGTCCTTGTCCGAGCGCCGGCCAGGCGCAACGGGCAGGCGCGTATCGCCGTTGAGGATATTGCTCATCGCGTTCAGCCAGGCGCGCCAGCTGGAGGCCCAAATCGATCCGGTGACCGGCTGACCGGCCGCGCCTATGCAGATCAATTCGTCGTTTCGCCCGCGTGCAGCTTCCAGAGCGCGGCGCAGCGGCGGCACGATCGGTACATCGCGGATGGAACACGGAGTTTTAGGGGCGTCCAATATCGGCGCATTGACCTCGAAATGAACGCCATGCCGAACGTGGATCAGATTGCTGTCAAAGTCAATATCGCCCCATGTGAGTGCCAATACTTCGCCGCGGCGCAGGCCGGCGAAAAGCATAATCAGGGCCCACAGCCCGGCTCGATGCGCCTGCCAGTGATCGACGATGAAATGTACCTCCCAGTCCTCCAGGCGGCGATGCGTGCCTTCTCCGGCGCTCTGCCAGCGGACACCGACGCAGGGATCGAAGAGTATGAGCCGGTTGGCCATGGCGGCTCGGAATATCGCGTTGGTGGTCATCTTGATTTTGCTGACCGTGGATTTGGCATAGTCGGACATGGTGTCCGCGTACTGCTGGATGTGTACCTGTCGGATCTCGGTGAGCTTCATCTTGCCGAGCCGGGCGCTCAGACGCTGCGCGTCCAGCTCCTGCGTGCGGTTGCGCGAATAGCCGGCCTGCCCGCCATAGGTGGCCAGCCAGGTGTCTATCCACTGCCCCAGCGTCTGATTCTGCGCCTCAATGGCCATGCCGGCCGCGACCGCCTGACGGTAGGCGTCGGCCTTTTGCCGGGCTTCCTTCAGCGTTTTTCCATAAAAGGCCTTTCGGACGCGCTTCCCCGTGACGGGATCCGTGCCCGCGTCCACGCGGATACAGCGCCGGCCATCGCTGGTCATGTTGCGCGGCTTTTTCTTTGCTTTGTCCATGATGATCCTCCTTTTTGACAGATGCGCTCAGCCGTCCGCGGTGCTTTCTCCGTCCAGCAGAGCCTGCACGCGCTTCAGCGCCCTCGCTTTGATCCGATAGATCTGGCGCGGCGTCCTGGCGCGCGGCCGGAAGTCCTCGGCGATGTGCTCGATGGTCTGGCCCTGTACATAATATCGATGAAGAACCTCCTGCTCGTCCTCCGGCAGAGTCTCCAGCATCCGCAGCACCTCGGCCCGAACGTCAATCAGCTCGTCAACAGCCTGGTCGATCTCACTCTCCATGTCAACCAGACGCGCCATGCCGTCGCCCACGCGATCCTGAACGCCGCCCGCGCCCCTGGGCATCCCGGACAGGACCGGCGTGGCGCGCATGACCAGGTCGAGGAGCTGCTGCTTCTCGGCCAGCTTGCGGTCCACGGCGCGGTCCAGATGCAGGATCTGGCCCAGATACTTACTCGTCCTGTCTGCTCACCCTGAACCTTTTGCATTTCGTGGCTGTCCAGATGCGATCGCACAGGCGCTCTCCGGCGATGTAGCCCGAGCAAACCGTCTTTCCCTCGTTTCGGGTGAGAATGAACCTCTCGCCTTTGGCAAAGGCCCATTCTGCGCCAGATCTGTAGGCGTCCATCGTTTCGTGCTCGAGGCCAAGCTCTTTTGCCAGGCTGTAAGCCGCATCGTTGAGATAAATCTTGGTGAACCGATCCTTACACTTGCAGAGCGTGGCAAGAGGAAGCATAGTGCGGCGCTTCGACGTGTACTCGATCTCGACCTTAGTCCAGGAACGATCGGGATTAACCTTGTTCCACGGCATACCTTCACCTCCCATCACAGCGCCTCCAGCTCGGCCTTGAAGGCGGCCAGCCTGTCCTCGGCGACCTCGCCGACGCGCGCCGCGCCATACTTGACCACCAGGGCCTTGACCGCGTCGCGCTTGCCGCCCTGGATCTTGACGATCGCGAGGCGCTGGATCTCGTCGCGGCTGGGCGTCTCGAGCGGGAAGGGCGGCGCCACAGCGTCGTCAGCGGGCGCAGGAGCCGCCGTGGCGGGCTGCGTTTCGTGGGCGGCCTTTTCTCGGCCTGAGCGGGTGCGGCTGTCTGGGGGCTGCCAGCGGGCTGTGCGGCGCTCGTGAGCGCGCTCGTCAGGGCGGCGGCGATCTGCTCAAGGACCTCCATGAGCTTCTTATCGGCGGTGAGCTTGATTTCCATAGTGGGTTGATCCTCCTTTATTCGGTGTGTCGTCCGTGTGGCTGGCCATGAGAGCGAGCGCACAGACGAGCATACGGCGGGTGATGTAGTAGTGCCCGCCAAGGCGTATGCCGTGCGCCTTGGTGAAGGCCAGCGCGGATTCGTAGGTCAGGCCGGTCAGTTCGCTTACGTCGCGGGGGCGCAGGAGATGGACAGCGTCGTCGCTCATAGGGCTGCCTCCTCCGTGCCGAAGTATTCCACGATCCGGCGCATATAGGGCGCGCGGGGATGGGCGAAGCCCGAGCCCCAGCGCCAGACGTTCATGCGCGAGGTGTGCAGCGCGTCGGCCACCTCCTGATACGTCATGCCGCGGGCGATGTAGGCCTGCCGGAACCAGCAGGCGAAGTCATTCCGGGCCGTCGGCGGGCAGTTCGGCGCTTTCTCCAGGGCCGGCAGATCGTAGCCGGCGCGCTCGAGCAGCGCGAGGATCTGCGGGCGGATCTCCGGCGCGCAGTCCCGCAGCGTCCGCACGGCCTCGGAGACGCTCATCTCCGATGCGTCGGAGGGAGCATAGCGCCCGGTGCGCCGGATCGCCGGCAGGACGTCGTGCGTTACCCAGCGCTTGAAGGCGCGGGCCGCGGGGAGCTTGCTGGAGAAGATCAGGGCGTACAGGCCGGATTCGTTGATGATGGTCACGTTTGGATTTCCTGAGGTTCCGTCGTGAAACACGACGGTATTCTTGTCCTCGTCGTCAACGTGTCTGGCCAGTGCATCGCGAGGGTTACTGTACCCCAGCCGCTCGGCCACGTCCTTACCCACCAGCCAGCTTTCGCCCTCGATCTCCATGCCCCGCAGCGAGCCGAACTGCGGATTCTTGAAAATTTGAAGTGTGTTCATGGGAGCCTCCTTTTCGCGTCTTGGTGTCATGCCGGATCATTGCATTTCAGCCGGATAAAAGGTTCTGGGGTCAACTGCGATGGCCCGGCACAAAGCAACGTAGTCATCTACAGTCATGCGGCGCTTGCCGTTTAGCAGCTGCGACAGCCGCGAATCGCTGATACCCATGTTTGCGGCGATATACTTGCGGCACAGGCCATGATCATCAATGTAGGCTCGTACCATTTCGTACATACGCAACGTATTTCACCTCCTGATGTTCTGTGATTCAGAACTTAGCTAGATTATAATTCTGAAATGCAGAATTGTCAAGGGGCAAATTCTGAAAATGCGAATTTTTTTATTGACAAAATCGAAAAAGCAGAATACAATGAGGGCGTGAGGTGTTGTATATATGGAAAAGGGTGATATTGGAATCCGAATAAAGGCCGCGCGCAAATCAGCCCATATGGGTCAGGCAGAACTTGGGGAAGCTATAGGTATTGGAAAATCCAGCATCTCGGAGTGGGAATCTGGCAAGCGCAGTCCTGACATAGATAAGGTGAAGGACATCGCCAGGGCATTGGGGGTTACGCCGGCTTACCTGATGGGCTGGGATGACGCATCCTCGTCCCGTCCTCTTCCCGCCGGCCTGATGCCTGTGCGCAAGCGCCGCATCCCGATCCTCGGCCATGTGGCCGCCGGCGTGCCGATCATGGCCGAGCGCGAATACGAAGAGTACGAGGACGATACCTACGGCATCTCCTGCGACTATGTGCTGCGTGTTGAGGGTGACTCGATGGAGCCGCGCGTCCAGAACGGGGATGTTGTTTATGTGCGTGAGCAGCCAGACGTGGATGACGGGCAGATCGCCGTCGTCGGCGTGGACGACAGCGTGACCTTAAAGGTGGTCTATCATCTGCCGAACGGATTGCAGCTCGTGTCGCTGAACCCCAAATACAAGCCCATGATCTATACGCAGGAAAACACAGATTATCTGGCCATCATCGGGCTGGCCGTGGCGTATAAGCGGCGGCTGTGACCGTTCGATACTTCTTGTCGCTCCCATCGCGGGAACGTGGATTGAAATGTGATTGTGTTGCGGTGCAGACGCAAAACCTTCGTCGCTCCTCGCGCGGGAGCGTGGATTGAAATGAGTATTATCACGGTGTCAAGAAAACTACGAACGTGTCGCTTCCATCGCGGGAGCGTGGATTGAAATTGCAGACTGTGCGGAAGTGGTGAATATCGCGCGCCGGACGGGCGCAAAAATAGAGAAAAGGGGTGGGCCAGAGTGTCAAAGATCGTACTGACAGACGATGAGATACAGCGCTTGATCGAGTGCCCGAAGCGCTTTGCATCAAAGCCGCGCGAGCCGCAGCGCTTTGCCAAGAATATTCAGCAGAAGTTCACGCTTCAGGCCGAAGAGACGGGAACCGAGTTCACTGTGTTTATCGCCTGGTCGCTGATGCAGCCGCAGGATTTCTCGATCGGCCTTATGTTTGGCGATTTCCTGCTGCTGCGGGTCAACGGCTTCCATGGCACGACACGCGCCGGCTTTTATGCTGCGGAGCATCACGCCGTGCCGCATACCCACAAACTGACCATGAAGGACATAGAGTCCGGCCGGCACAATAAGCCGTCGAAAATCACCGACGCGAGCGGAGAATATGTCGATCTGTTCACGGCCAGGGCATACTTCTTCAGAGTATGCGGCGTGACCGGCTTTGAGGAGTACTTTCCCACGAATGAACAAATGTCAATCGAGGATCTATAAGCGGCAAGGGGTGATTGATATGACGATTCAGAATGATCTGCGCGGCGCCTTCGGCAAAAATTCCGGACTTGAGCAGATCCAGAAGAACGTATTTCGGCTGTACGCGCCCTTTTTTCATGAGGATGGCGATATGTTTTCCATTTATCTTGAGACGGGCGAGGCCGGCGTGACGATTCGCGATTATGGGAACACGCTGATGCGCGTCTCCTATACCTTCGACGTCTCAACGCCGAAGAAGCAGACCGTGCTCCGCAACATCGTGGAGAGCAACCTGGGCGAGCTGGACGATGGGGAGCTGCTCATCCATGCGGATCCCGACAGGGACAAGGTCATGGAGGCGATCTATCAGTATGCCCAGCTGGTCGCCAAGGTGTCCAACATCGATATTCTGAGCCGCGAGACGGTCAAGTCCATGTTCTATGACTATCTGAACGATTTCGTGATGAGCGGCCTTCAGAATTTCCGCGTGGAGCGCGGCTTCCATCCGACAAACGATCGGGAGCTGGAGGTGGACTATATGATCCAGGGCGGCTCCAGGCCGATCTATCTGTTCGGCGTCAATGGGGACACGAAGGCCTCGCGGACAGTGATCAGCTGCCTGACCTTCCAGAAAAAGGCGATCCCGTTCAGGAGCGTCATCGTGCATGAGGATCTGAACGCCCTCACCGGCTTTAACCGGCGGCAGATCACCAATGTGTCCGACAAGCAGTTCTTTACCTTCCCTGATTTCAAGGAGCAGGGGCCGGACTATCTCGCGCGCGAGTGCTGCGCCTGAGCGAATAATGTTCGCCGCCCCCATCGCGGGGGGCGTGGATTGAAATATCGCGGGGAGCGTGGATTGAAATCCCCCAACACACCGAGGCGGTCAGGTCCAGACGGGCCAGGCCGCTTTTCTTTTCGCCCGATCCGCCGTAAACGCCAAATTATTTACGAGTAAGCAAGCAACGAAAAACTACAAAAAACTACAAAGAAAAAGGGCCTTTGTAGACGGCCAAATCCCTTGCGGCTCTAAGGATTTCAGGCCTTGCGCAACGAAAAAACCAATTTTTCCCTATAAGACCCTTAAAAGGGAAATAGAAAATAGCATGGGCAGGCGTGTGTGGGCGCGCGCACGCGAGAGACACCTGGAAAAAAGTATATAGGCATTTTTCTGTTTTTTCGTTGCTCAGGGCTGAAAACGCCCGTGGCTCTAAGGATTTCGCGGGCTACAAACTTTGTTGGAATTGGTTGCGCAGCCGGCCAGTTTGTAGTCCACGGGCCGTTCGCGCGGTCGGGGAATGGAGCCTTTTGAGTTAGAGATAATCTCTGCTTTACAAAATTAACCAGTCCCGTACAGAAGGAGTCATTCCTTTACATAGCGTTCAGGCGCACTGCGGCCCTCCGAAATTCCGAATTGCCCTGGCCGTTTCCGCCGTCGCCCGGGTACACGGAGAGACTTGCCCGAGTCCAATATATGCTCGGGCAAGTCGGGCGGTATAGCTAACCTGTCTGCACGTACAAACGTCCAGACTCGAGCCGCCCCCAAGCGGCGCGGAGTCGGGTTGCAGCGCGCGAAGCGGTCTGGCTGTCGGCCCTGCCGACCGGCAAAAAAATTCAGGGAAGTCATTGTATGTCAGGCCGGTCATGGTTTATTATATAAACTGACGAACGCGAGACGGAAGCATTCATCGATCCTCCTTTTTGCAGGGGCGGTCAGGTCCAGATGGGCCCGGCCGCCTTTTTCGTTCGATTTTTTCAGGAAAAGAGGTGTCGCGTTGTGGGCACTTTACTCAACCCCCGGCAGGAGGCGTTCTGCTGGCAGTACGCCAGGACCGGCAACGCCACCGAATCCTATAAGCGCGCGGGCTACTCCAACAGAAGCGACAATGCCGCCGCCTCCTGCGCGTCCAAGATGCTGCGTAACCCCAAGATCAAGGCGCGCCTTGCCGAGATCGTCGCCGAGCTGAACAGTGCCCGGATCGCCGGCGTGCGCGAGGTGCAGGAGCGCCTGACCGCCATCCTCCGCCAGGAGGCCGAGGAGGAGCAGATCGTGGTCGAGGGCGACGGCGAGGGCGTGAGCAGCGCTCGGGTTATGAACCGCAAGGCCCAGCTCAAGGACGCGATCCGCGCGGGCGAGCTGCTGGCCCGGATGCAGGGCGGCCTGGACGGCGCCGCGGTCAACGTCGTGGTGCCCGTGTTCGGCGGCGCGGACGCGCTGGAGGACTGACGGCCGTGGAGACGGGGCGCAGGCGGTATTATCTGCCGGACATCGTGGGCCGGGGCTACGGCGCGTTCTGGCGCTTCAGGGGCCGCTACCGCGCCTGTAAGGGCAGCCGCGCGAGCAAGAAGAGCAAGACCATGGCGCTGTGGACCATCTACAATATGATGGCCCTGCCCGGCGCCAATACGCTGGTGGTCCGCAAGACCTACCGCACGCTCAAGGACTCCTGCTTTGCCGATCTCAAGTGGGCGATCCGGCGCCTGGGCGTGGAGCGCTGGTGGAGCTGCAAGGAAAGTCCGCTGGAAATGACCTATCTGCCCACCGGCCAGAGGATCCTCTTCCGCGGGCTGGACGATCCGCTCAAGGTCACCTCGATTACGGTCGAGTCCGGCGCGCTGTGCTGGCTGTGGATCGAGGAGGCCTATGAGATCTCGAGCGAGGCCGATTTTGATATGCTCGACGAGTCCATCCGCGGCGAGGTCCCGCCGGGCCTGTTTAAGCAGACGACGCTGACCTTCAATCCGTGGAATGAGCGCCACTGGCTCAAGGCGCGCTTTTTCGACGCGCCGCCCAGCCCGAACCTGCTGGCCATGACGACCGATTACACCTGCAATGAGTGGCTGGACGACAGCGACCGAAGGATGTTCGAGGAGATGCGGCAGCGCAATCCGCGCCGCTATCAGGTCGCGGGCCTGGGCCACTGGGGCATTGTAGACGGCCTGGTCTATGAAAACTGGCGCGAGGAGGCCTTCGCGCTCGATCGGGTCAGGGATTGCCAGACCGTGGCCGGACTCGATTTCGGCTATACCAACGATCCGACGGCCTTCTTCCTGGGCTTTCTGGACGCGCCGAAAAAGCGGCTCTATGTCTGGGATGAGCTGTATGAGAAGGGCCTGAGCAACAGGGCCATTTACGAGCGCATTACGGCCATGGGCTATGGCAAGGAGCGCATTACGGCGGACAGCGCCGAGCCAAAGAGCATCGACGAGCTGCACGGGCTGGGGCTGCGCGTCTCCGGCGCCCGAAAGGGCAGGGACAGCGTCCTGAGCGGCGTGCAGTGGATCCAGGATCTGGAGATCGTCGTGCATCCGCGCTGCGTGAATTTTATAACCGAGATCAGCAATTACACATGGGCCGAGGATCGCTTCGGCAAAAAGCTCAATCAGCCCGTGGACGATTATAACCACCTGATGGACGCCATGCGCTACGGCCTGGAGCGGTTCATCACGGGCCGGAAATGGATTTATTAGGAGCTGAGGTGAGGGCCATGATTAAGCCGGAGGAGATAAAGCGGCTCATTGACGCCGACCGGACCAGCGAGCGCAAGCAGCGGGCGGCCGTGGGGCAGCGCTACTATGAGGGCCAGCATGACATCCTGCAATACCGGATGTTCTACTATGCTGATCTGTTTCAAGGGATCGTGAATTGTACGCCGGCGAAAGGTCGCGTCTGGCCGGTTGCAGCTCCGGCAGAAGCGTTTGGGCGCGCGTATCGGACAGCGAGAGGCCGCGGTTCTGTTGCGGCGGAGGGGAGCTTCTCGCGGCGGGGTTATACTTCCGCGCCCGCTGACGTTAATGCGTCAATCCTCTTGCCCCGCCGCCCTCAGCCGTGCTATAATAGGGCATACCAACCGAAAGGACATTCTGATCATGGCCAAATCCAAAACGATTTACGTCTGCTCCGAATGCGGCTATGAAACGCCGCGCTGGCTGGGCCGCTGCCCGGACTGCGGGAGCTGGAATACGCTGACCGAGCAGGAAACCGCCCCTGCCGCCGAGCTGCCGGAGAAGAAGCTCAAGCGCGCGCCCGGCGCTGGCGCGGATCCCATGCGCGTGGATGAAATCCCCGACGAGGCCATGCTGCGCCGCTCGACCGGCATCGACGAGCTGGATCGCGTGCTGGGCGGCGGCATTGTCGAAGGCTCGCTCGTGCTGGTGGGTGGCGATCCGGGCATCGGCAAATCGACGCTGCTCACGCAGGTGTCGGCCAACTATGCCGCGGGCGGGCGGCGCGTGCTCTATGTCTCCGGCGAGGAATCGACCCGCCAGATCAAGATGCGCGCGCGGCGGCTGGGCGCTTCCTCGAGCGAATTGTACGTCCTCTCCGAGAACGACATGACCATTGTCAAGCGGCAGATCGAGCGGCTGCGGCCCGAGCTGGCCATTGTCGACTCGATCCAGACCATGTATCGCCCCGAGCTGGCCAGCGCGCCCGGCTCAGTCTCGCAGGTGCGCGAGTCGGCCTCCGTGCTGATGCGCCTGGCCAAGACGAGCGGCTGCGCGATCATGCTGGTGGGGCACGTCACCAAGGAGGGCGCGATCGCCGGGCCGCGCGTGCTGGAGCACATGGTGGACGCGGTGCTCTATTTCGAGGGCGACCGGCAGCACCAGTACAGGCTGCTGCGCGCCGTCAAGAACCGCTTCGGCTCGGTCAACGAGCTGGGGATGTTCGAGATGACCGAATCCGGCATGAAGGAGGTCAAAAACGCCAGCGAGGTGCTGCTCTCCGACCGCGCGCACAACCAGAGCGGTTCGGTCGTGCTGTGCGCCATCGAGGGCACGCGGCCGCTGCTGGTGGACGTGCAGGCGCTGGTGGCCACGACGGTGTTCGGCAATCCGCGGCGCATGGCCAGCGGCGTGGACGCGGGGCGGCTGGCGCTGCTGCTCGCCGTGCTGGAAAAGCGCGCGGGCGTGCCGCTCTACAATCAGGACGTGTACATCAACATCGCCGGCGGCCTGTCGCTGGACGAGCCGGCTGCCGATCTGGCGCTGTGCGCGGCCATCGTCTCGTCGCATTGCAACCGCTGCGTGGGCGCGAGTTGGGCGATCATGGGCGAGGTCGGTCTGGCCGGCGAGGTGCGCCCCATCGGGCAGGTCGAGCGGCGCGTGGCTGAATGCCGCCGGCTGGGCTTTACCGACGTGGTGATCCCCAAGGGCAACGCCCACGCGCTGAACGTCCCCGAAGGCCTGCGCATGCATCCGGTGGAAACGCTCCTCGAAGCCCTCTACAAGCTGGGCTTGACCCACACCGCTTCGCGCGTGCAACCCGACTCTTCAGCGCTTGGGGGCGCTTCGAGTCTGGACGATTGAGCGAATTGATATGATATTCATACAGCCCGACCCGCCCGAGCATAAATTGGACTCGGGCGGGTCTCTCCGTGTACCCGGGTGTTGCGGGACATAAGTGCGACAGTTCGGGGACAGCGGTTATCGCAAGGTTTGCGCAAAGAGGTACTCTGCCGCGAATCAAAAGAAGAGAGTCCAGAGAGTCAATGACTCTTTGGCGCAGTCTGGGGCGCGTAGCCCCAGCGTATTCCCCGCGGTATCATCACAAAGCTAACAGGCTCACGTAAAAGCGTACTTACGCCGCGCCGCCGACTCCGTTCCCCGTGTCTCTCCGTACTCCGTCGGGATCGCCACAAAGAAACGCACAAGCCCGAAGTGAACCAAACAAGTCCGATAACCGCACAACATATGAGAACGCACTAATGGCGATCCCGACCCACGGCGGAATAGGAACGCAACATCCCGCAAGCCGTCTCTCTTTTCCTGACAAAGGAAAAGAGACAGGCGTGATCTGACGCAAAACATTCCAATAGAACCGCATCAACCGGCGTGATCGGGCGCAAAACGCGACGCGCAGGGAAACCCCTCCGTCGCTTACGGCGACACCTCCCCTTTCAGGGGAGGCAACCCGCGTCGCCGCAACAGGAACACATCGCCGCGCCGTCCAGCCCTCGCGCGTACCCACGCCTGTGCCGGAACTGCAACCGGCCAAACGTAACGCCGCGCCGGCGCACAATTCACGATCCCTGAAAGCGGAATAACATAATCCCTAAGTGGAACCGGCACAGCCGGCGCGCCCTTTACCTTATTAAATTCCATCAAATTCCGCATTGACCCAATCTCCGCATGAATTCAAATGTATAACCCGCCTGCATTCCGGCCATGATAGAGCCAACAGGAGGTGTTTTTTACATGAAAAAGTGGATTGCCCTGATACTGGCGCTGCTGACGGCGCTCTCGCTCATGACCGGCTGTAAGACGAAAACGCCCGAGACCGATGAGAACACGACGAATCGAAGCGCGCTTCTTTCCAATGCCGACGCGCCCGCGCTGCCCGATACGCTGGACTACGGCGAGGACGGCGTGCCTACGATCGTCGTCTACGACGTGGCCGAGAAGGACTACAAGCGCCTGAATATCGAGGATTACGTCATGGGCGTGCTCGCCGGCGAAATGCGCAACGACTGGCCCATGGAGGCGCTCAAGGCGCAGGCCATACTGGCGCGCACGTTCGTGCTGAAGTTCATCAGCGAGAAACAGTCCAAATACGATGGCGCGGACATATCGACCGACATTTCCGAGGCGCAGGCCTACGCGCCCGATCAGATCAACGAGCGCATTGAAAAGGCCGTGAACGAGACGCGCGGCCAGGTGCTCAGCGCCGGCGGCGAGCTGCCCTACGCCTGGTTCCACGCCCATTCCGGCGGCAAAACCGAACTGCCCGTCGAGGGCCTTGACTTCGATCAGGACAATCCGTCCTACCTGCGCGTCGTCGAATCCCCCGATTCCGACAGCGCGCCCACCACGGTGAAGAACTGGAGCGCTACGTTTACCGCCAATCAGGTGGCCCGAGCCGCTAAGGAGACCGGCGTGGATGTGGGCAGTACCGTCACCTCCATTGAGGCGGGTCAGAAGAGCGAATCCGGCCGCACGATCTATTTCCTCATCAACGGCCGACAGGTGAGCGCCCCCGCGCTGCGCCTCCAGCTGGACAGCACGGTTTTGAAGTCCACGCTGATTTCCTCCGTTGAACTGAAGGACGGCAAGGTCACCTTCACCGGCAGCGGCTACGGCCACGGCGTGGGCATGAGCCAGTGGGGCGCCTACGCCCTCGCGCTCGACGGCCGCACCGCCGAGGAAATCATCAGCTGGTATTTCACCGGCGTGGGCGTCGCCACCGTCTGGTGATAAGACGCACATTCTAGAGCACATCAACGGAATTGTTCGTTATTTATAGTTAATATTGCGTAAAAGCACGGCTTGTCTCTTGAGATTTGCCGTGCTTTTTGCTATTATGGAGATGAAGAGAAACCGCCGCTGTGAATTATCCGAACGAAACTGTTTTTATCCGGCGGAACACGAGCGATCAAAGGAGTGAAGCACATGGCACATTGCGCCATTGTCGGCATTAACTGGGGAGACGAGGGCAAGGGCCGCATGGTCGATTACCTCGCCGAGAGCTACGACGTGATCATCCGCTATCAGGGCGGCAACAACGCCGGCCATACCGTCATCAACGAATACGGCGAGTTCAAGCTGAACCTGCTGCCCTCCGGCATCTTCCGTCCGGAAAAGATCAATCTGCTGGGCGCGGGCACCGTGGTCGACTTGAAGCACATCTGCGGCGAGATGGATCGCGTGCGCGCCGCCGGCGTGAAGATCACGCCCGACAACTTCAAGATCTCCGATCGCGCCATCATGGTGCTGCCCTTCCATCCGATGCAGGACGCGCTGGAGGAGGAGCGCCTTGGCCGCGACAGCTACGGCTCCACCAAGCGCGGCATTTCGCCGGTCTATGGCGACAAATATATGAAGAAGGCGCTGCAGATGGGCGATCTCAAGCACCCCGAGACGCTCAAGAAGCACCTGAAGAAGCTCATCGACTGGAAGAACGCCGTCTTTGCCGCGGCCTACAATCAGCCGCCGATCAGCTTTGACGAGACCATGGCGTGGATCGAAGAGTACGGCTCCCAGCTGATTCCCTATATCACCGATGCGGGCGAGCTGCTCGAGACGGCGCAGGAGAGCGGCAAGAACTTCCTCTTCGAGGCCCAGCTGGGCGCGCTGCGCGATATCGACTACGGCATCTATCCCTTCACGTCGTCCTCCTCTCCGCTGGCGGCGTATGCGCCCTGCGGCTGCGGCTTCCCCTCGGCGAAGGTGGATCGCGTGGTCGGCGTGGTGAAGGCGTACTCCACCTGCGTGGGCGAAGGCCCGTTCGTGGGCGAGCTGAGCGGCGACGAGGCGCACGATCTGCGCGAAGCCGGCGCAGAGTACGGCGCGGCGACCGGCCGTCCCCGCCGCGTGGCGTGGCTCGATCTGGTGGCCACCCATTACGGCGTGAAGCTGCAGGGCGCGACCGAGCTGGCGCTGACCAAGCTGGACGTGCTGAGCTATCTGGACAAGATTCCGGTGTGTGTGGCCTACGAGCTGAACGGACAGCGCACCGCCCGCTTCCCCTATACGCCCGATCTGGACAACGCCACGCCGGTCTATGAGTATCTGCCCGGCTGGAAGTGCGACATCTCCGGCTGCCGCACCTTCGAGGAGCTGCCTAAGGAAGCGAAGGATTACATCCTCTTTGCCGAGAAGGCGCTGCTCTGCCGCGTCAGCTTTGTGTCCGTCGGCGCGGAGCGCGATCAGCTGATCGTGAGATAAGTGCATAAAAGGCGTGCCGCGTGGATTGGAAGCAGTCGACGCGGCTGCGCTTTCCCCATCGATTAATTATGTTTATAAAGGAGACCGCCATGAGCAAGGACAGCTATGAATCGCCGCTGTGCAGCCGCTATGCCAGCAAGGAAATGCTCTTCCTCTTTTCGCCCGACCACAAGTTTACCACATGGCGCAGGCTGTGGATCGCGCTGGCCGAGGCCGAGAAGGAGCTGGGGCTGAACATCACGCAGGCGCAGATCGACCAGATGAAGCAGCACGTGGACGACATCGACTATGACAACGCCCGCCGGCATGAGGAGCGCGTGCGGCACGACGTCATGGCGCACGTTCACGCCTATGGCGACGTCTGCCCGGACGCGCGCGGCATCATCCATCTGGGCGCGACCTCCTGCTATGTCACCGACAACACGGACATACTCATACTGCGCGACGGCCTGACGCTCATCCGCAGAAAGCTCATTGAGACGCTGCGCCGCCTGCGCGAGTTTGCGCTCAAATACAAGGATATGCCGACGCTGGGTCTGACGCACCTCCAGCCCGCGCAGCTGGTAACGGTGGGCAAGCGCGCCGCGCTGTGGATGCAGGATCTTTTGATGGACGTAAACGATCTCGACGACGCGCTCGCCTCGCTCAAGATGCTGGGCAGCCGCGGCACCACCGGCACGCAGGCCAGCTTCATGGCGCTCTTTGACAACGATCAGGCCAAGGTGAAGGCGCTCGACCAGCTCATCGCCCAGAAGATGGGTCTGCCGCGCGTGTTCCCGGTCTCCGGCCAGACCTATCCGCGCAAGGTGGACAGCCGCGTGCTGAACGTGCTCTCCGGCATTGCCCAGAGCGCCTACAAATTCGCGCAGGATCTGCGCATCCTCCAGCACATGCGCGAGATCGAGGAGCCGTTTGAGAAGAATCAGATCGGTTCCTCCGCGATGGCCTACAAGCGCAATCCCATGCGTTCCGAGCGCATCTGCGCGCTGAGCCGCCACATCATCACGCTCACGCAGGACACGGCCATGACCGCCTGCACGCAGTGGTTCGAGCGCACGCTGGACGATTCCGCCAACCGCCGCCTTAGCCTGCCCGAGGCCTTCCTCGCCGCGGACGCGGTGCTGGAGCTGTACGCCAACATCGCCGGCGGGCTGGTGGTCTATCCGAAGATGATCGAGCGCGACATCAACGACAATCTGCCCTTCATGTGCACCGAGAACATCCTCATGGAGGCTGTGCGTCGGGGCGGCGACCGGCAGGAGCTGCACGAGAAGATCCGCGTCCACTCTCAGGCGGCCGCGGCGCGCGTCAAGGCCGAAGGGCTTGACAACGACCTGCTCGACCGCATTGCCGCCGATCCGGCCTTCCCGCTGGAGCGCGAGCATCTCGACGAGCTGCTGGACGCGAAGCTCTACATCGGCCGCGCGCCGGAGCAGGTGGTCGAGTTCATCGAGAACGACGTCGATCCCCTGCTGAACGACAGCCCCGCCCTCGCCGACATGGGCGAAATCCGCATCTGAGCGGGCAGTGCCCGCTTCCACACCGCTTCGCGCACGCAACCCGGCCGCAGTGCGGCATCCTCTCCGCTTCGCGCGCTGCAACCCGACTCCGCGCCGCTTGGGGGCGCTTCGAGTCTGGACGTTGGAGCGTGTAGGTAACATCGCTATACAGCCCGACCCGCCCGAGCATAAATTGGACTCGGACGGGTCTCTCCGTCTACCCGAGTGCTGCGGGGCGTGGAGCAAGAAGCAAAGCATCGCTATAGCTGAAAGGTTATTGCATTGCGTTTGTACTCACGCCGCGGCAGAACCGCCGCATCCAAACAAACATACCGTAAAATCGCCGGACATGATTGACAGGAATATATTGATATGATAAAACAAAGCCATGGGGCTGGCAACAGCTCCATGGCATGAAGGAATAAGATGGCGCTTGGCTTTTCACCTCTGTGCACAAATGCTGGAGGTGAGGCTATGAATATTTCCGAGATCATCTCGATTATTCATGACGTTTTCTCTATGGTGTGTATGTTTGCGACGACGGTTTATACGCTGTCCAAAGATACCTCCAGCTCCCAGCGCAAGCCTGCGCAAAAGAGCAAGAGAAACAATCGATCTAACCATCGATAAGACGCATTAAAGCAAAGCCGCCATCCAGCGCCAACTGGTTAGCGGCTTTGCTTCTTTGAACTATTAATCAGAGGGGAGAAGCCTAACCACAAGCGTCATCCCTTCATGCCAACATTATAGCACGGCGCGGCCTGACTTGTCAAGCTGCGCTGTGCGTTTTTTCTCGCGACATAAACGCCGCACGGGAGTCCCCCCCTCCCTCGCCGCAGCAGAATCGTATCGTCCCGCAGAACAGCCCCCGCGCGCACAAACGCCTGTGCCGGAGCTATAACCGGCCAAACGCAGCATTTCGCCGGCGCACAATTCACGATCCTATAAAGCGCGCCAACGCATCGCCGCGACAGCGCGGAATATCGCTTTAAGCCGGAACCACCGCCCCCAGCCCCGCATTATACAAAAAAGCCATCGCGCAGACCGGAACGCTCCGACCCGCGCGATGACTTTTTTGATTTTTTTACAGCACATAGCCCAGTATGCACACATATTGCAGCACGCTGCCCAGCAGCACAAAGACGTGAAACACCGCGTGCATATGGCGTTTGTTCTTCTTCTTGCCGATGTTGTAGAGCACTGCGCCCAGCGTATAGGCCACGCCGCCCAGCAGCAGCCAGACAAAGCCCGCCGTGCCCACCGTGTCCAGCACCGGCTTGATCGCCAGAATCACGCACCAGCCCATGGCGATATAGCAGATCATCGACAGCTTGAAATACTTTTTGAGATCGATCGCCGTGAACACCGTGGCCATGGCCGCCAGAGCCCACACCACGCCAAAGATCGCCCAGCCCCAGCCGGGATGCACCGGCCGCACGGCGCAGAGCATGATCGGCGTGTATGTGCCGCCGATGAGGAAGTAGACCGCGCAGTGGTCGAGCACCTGCATGACCTTCTTGCCCGTCGAGGGACGCAGGCCGTGATAGATGCTGGACATGGTGTAGAGGACGATCAGCGACGCGCCGTAGATCGACGCGCCCACGACGCCCCACGCGCTGCCCGCGAACGCCGCCTTCAATATGCACGTCACCGTCGCGACGATGGCGAACGCGCCGCCCACAATGTGAGAAATGAAATTGAACAGCTCCTCGCCGCGGGTGTAGCCGGGCAACTGTCGGTCGCTGAGCTTTGTCCTTGTCATGTTTTTTCCCCCCTTATCTCGATCTCACGTCGTCGCCGCCCAGGAAGAACAGCGCCAGCGTGCCGGGGCCGACGTGCGAGCCGGTCACCGGCTCATAGCACACGGTCAGTATGTCCCTGGGCGGCTTTTCGCGGCGCAGCAGCTCGGCCAGCGCCTCGGCGTCCTGCGCGCAGCCGGCGTGCGCAATGCCTATGGTCTGGTCGGCTGCATCCACGACCAGCTCGCCATAGCGCTCGGCCAGCGCCTTGATTGCCGCCTTGCGGCCCCGAACGCGGCCATAGCAGACGATTTTGCCCTCCTCGTTGCCCTTTAAGAGCGGCTTGATGCTCAGTATGTTGCCTGCCAGCGCTGCAACGCCCGATATGCGCCCGCTGCGATGGAGATACTTGAGATCGTCCACGCTGAAGATCTGGCACATGCGGTGCCGCAGCGCCGTCAGCTCGTCGGCCAGCGCGTCAAGCTCTGCGCCCGAGTCGCGCCTGTCGGCGGCGTGGAGCACGATCAGGCCCTCGCCCAGCGACGCGCTCAGCGTGTCCACCAGCCGGATCCTGCGTTCGGGGAATTCCTCCAGCAGCGTCCGCGCCGCCGATTCCGCCGAGTGATACGCGCCGCTGATGCCCGAGGACATGCCCACGAACAGCACGTCCTGCCCGCCGCGCAGGATCGGCGTCAGAAAGTCGATATAGCGCTGGGGCGTGATCTGAGAGGTCACATAGCGCGTGCCGCGGCGCATGTTCTCATAATAGGTCTCGCCGTCAAAGCCGTGCGTGTCCAGACAGGTCTGCTCCTTCTCGTCCTTCACATCAAAAAATGAAAACGGAATGGCGCAAATCCCCCGCCGCTCCAGCAGCGCGCTGTCCAGATTGGCCGACGTATCCGTTACAATTGCATACATGGTTATTTTTCTCCACTTCATCTTGTATTTGATACTAGGTTACCATATCCTATGCGGCTTGTCAAGGGATATGCGGGGCTTTTCCATCTTTTTCACAGGATTGACATGATTATACCGGCGCGCTATAATAAGGGCGCGCTGCGGCGCATAAAATAACGGGAGGCGGAGCGCTGTGTCCGATGTGAATGATAAATGGTATTGCCCGTATGCCGGGCGGGAAATCTATATGGGCGAATGCGACGATTACACGCTGGTCGCAAAGGAAATTATTTCCGACGAGACCTTAATAAAAGGGGAAGATGTCCCCAAGCTGGCCGCCGTCTGCGAGAAGTGTCCCCATTATTGGTAAAAGGCTTCGCTTCAGCGCTCTGATTCGGGGCGCGCCGCCTCCCCGCGCTCAGGCGGGCCGGAAAAATTGGCGAAATCTAATCGTTTTATCCTCAATAATGCCTTGACAGGGATGCTGTACTTGGTGTACCCTTTATACAGCAAGAAAAGGGAGGCAAATTATGCTGCATCATCTTTACATTCTGGTGGCTGGCATTGTGTTTGGGCTGGCCAACGTCATTCCCGGCGTGAGCGGCGGCACGATGGCCGTCGTGTTCGGTCTTTACGAGCGTCTCATCGATCTGGTGGCCAATCTGCGCACGAAGTGGCGCAAGGAGCTGCCCTTCATCCTCGTGTTCGGCCTGGGCGCGGGCATCGGCATACTGGCCTTCGGCAAGCTGATGAAGTGGATACTGGCCAACTATCCCACCGAGGCCAACGCCTTCTTCATCGGCATCATACTGGGCAGCATCCCCATGCTGGTCAGGCTGACATTCAAGCAGGGAAAGAAGTGGCATGTGAGCCTTGCCAACATACTGCCCATGCTGATCACCTTCGGCATCATGATCCCCATGGCGCTGACCGATACCAGCGGCGCCAAGGAGGCTGCCACCGCGGCGCAGGTGACGCACTTTGATCTGGGCTACTCGCTCATGTGCGTGCTCTATGGAATCATCGCCATCTCGACGATGATCATCCCCGGCATCAGCGGCTCGTTCGTCATGCTGCTCATGGGCTTTTACGGCACGATCATCGGCGCTGTGGCCGATCTCAATTTCCTCGTGCTCATTCCCTTCGCCATCGGCTGCCTGATCGGCCTGTTCTCGGTCACCAAGCTCATAAAGTGGCTGCTGGCCAAATATGCCGAGCCGTCCTATTCGGCGATACTCGGCTTCGTGTTCGGCTCGATCCTGTGCATCTTCCCCGGCTGGAGCGCCATGCTGGCCTTCTGGCCGATTCTCATGGTGGTGGTCGGCGTCGCCGCCATCACGCTGTGCAACCGCATATCGGGCTGATGAGCCTTCCCAAAGACCGGAGCGCCGCAAAGGGGCTTCGGCCCTTTTATATGCGGGACAGGCGTTGCGCGCCGCCGCCTTTCGTGATATAATGGGAAGTAATTATCATTCGGGAGGCGAAGCGCCATGATTACGAACAGCTTTGACAACCGCACGCCCGCCATCATCAATCCGCGCATCGGCGCGAACGCCGTGCCGGTCGACGCGTGCATCGTGACCTTTTCGCACGAGATCGAGCGCTTTGTCGCCGCGCACTATCCCTGCGAGCAGGTCGCGTCCATCTGGTTTGCGACAGGCGAAACGCCCATCTACCGCTTCGAATACAGGGGCCATGCCTTCGCCTTTTACAGGACGTATGTCGGCGCGCCGGCGTGCGTGGCCACGGTCGAGGACAGTCTGGCCGGCATTAAGACGAAGAACTACGTCTTTTTCGGCGGCGCGGGCTGCCTGAACCGTGAGATTGCGCACGGGCGCGTCATGGTGCCCACGGCGGCCTGTCGCGACGAGGGCACGTCCTATCACTACGCCCCCGCGGCCGACTACATCGCCGTTAAAAACGCGGCCTTCGTGGCCGATTTCATGCGGAAAAACGGCCTGCCCTGCGTCGAGGACAAGACGTGGACGACCGATTCCTTTTATCGCGAGACGCGGGGCAATTTTGAAAAGCGCAGGGCGGAGGGCTGCATCTCGGTCGAGATGGAGTGCGCCGCGCTTCAGGCCATGTGCGATTTCCGCGCGCTGGAGCTGTATATGTTTTTGACGAGCGGCGATCTGCTCGACGCGCCCGAGTGGGATGCGCGCCGCAAAGAGAACGACGTGACCGGCACGCAGCACGACGCGGTTCATTTCGACATTGCGCTCGAACTGGCGGTCGCCGTCGCCGAGCGCCCGTGATAAAAATAACGCCGCAGGGAGCGTCAATTGACGTTCCGCGCGGCGTTTTTCTCTGCGCTATTTCGATTTTTTCGCGAAGATGATCAGCTTGCTGAAGATGTAGTTGAGCACGATCACGATGACGTTGCTGGCAATCTTGAGCGCCAGCCCCCAGATATAGAGGTGCTCCGGCGCGACCAGCTTTGGCCCTAGGGAGTCCACGCCCAGCATCATGATCGCCTGATCCAGGAGGCCCGTGCCCAGCCGGCAGGCCACGAACGCGCTCATTTCGCGCAGCACGGCCCTGAAGCCCGCGGCGGTGCTCTCAAACACCCAGCGCCGGTTGGTATAGTAGGCGAAGGCGACGGACAGCGCCCAGGCCAGCGCGTTCGCCCAGCCGACCGCCATGCCCAGATAAGCAGCCGCGCCGTAGACGGCGATGTTCACCAGCGTGGTCAGCGCGCCGAAGAACAGATAGGAAATCAGCTTCCAGTGCTTTTTAATCAGTTCCTTCATATTATATCCTTTCATTCGAAAAAGACAGGTCGTTTCATCGGATAAGACGCTCTTTGCGGCATCGCGGTTGCTTTCTTTGCCATTGTAGCACGGGGAAAATGCGCCGTCAAGCCGCCTTTTTTTGTTGACCGCGCTCTGTGCCCGTGATATAATGATAAAAAAGTGTGCAAAGGAGTTCCTTTTAAATGAAGCAGATCATACTGACCGGCGACCGTCCGACCGGCCGTCTCCATGTGGGGCATTACGTCGGCTCGCTCAAGGAGCGCGTCCGGCTGCAAAATTCCGGCAAATACGACGAAATCTACATCATGATCGCCGACGCGCAGGCGCTCACCGACAACGCCGAGCATCCCGAAAAGGTGCGCGGCAACATCATGCAGGTGGCGCTGGACTATCTGGCCTGCGGCATCGATCCCGCCCAGTCCACAATATTCATCCAGTCCATGGTGCCGGAGCTGACCGAGCTGACGTTTTTCTATATGAATCTGGTCACGGTGTCCCGCGTGCAGCGCAACCCCACCGTCAAGGCCGAGATTCAACAGCGCAATTTCGAGGCCAGCATCCCCGTCGGCTTCTTCTGCTATCCCATCAGTCAGGCGGCCGACATCACCGCATTCCGCGCCACGGCCGTGCCGGTGGGCGAGGATCAGCTGCCCATGCTCGAACAGTGCAAGGAGATCGTCCACAAATTCAACGCGGTCTATGGCGATACGCTCACCGAACCGGAAATCGTGCTGCCGGACAACAAGGCCTGCCTGCGCCTGCCCGGCATCGACGGCAAGGCCAAGATGAGCAAGTCGCTGGGCAACTGCATCTATCTGTCCGACACGGAGGAGGATGTGAAGGCCAAGATCATGTCCATGTACACCGACCCCACCCACATTCGACGCGAGGATCCCGGCCACACGGAGAATAACCCCGTGTTCATCTATCTGGCCGCCTTCTGCCGCGACGAGCATTTCGCCGAGTTCATGAAGGACTATGCCAATCTGGACGAGCTGAAGGCGCACTATGAGCGCGGCGGGCTGGGCGACGTGAAGGTCAAGAAATTCCTGAACGACGTGCTCCAGGCCGAGCTGCGCCCCATCCGCGCGCGCCGCGCCGAGTGGGAAAAGAGGCCCGAGGACGTTGTGGAGCTGCTCAGAGCCGGCAGCGCGCGCGCCGAGCAGACCGCCGCGCAGACGCTCAGCGACGTGCGCCGCGCCATGCGGATCGACTATTTCGACAACGGAAATCTGCTGCGCTGACGAGGCGCAACGAATTTATACGCGCCTGTCGTTCTGCGTTGCTTGCGCATTGCGGCGGGCGCGGCGTATAATCTCCCTGTGTGGAAGAAGGGGGAGGATGAGATCATGTTTGGAGAAACTCTGAAAACGCTGCGCCGCAAGGCGGGGCTTTCGCAGGAGGAGCTGGCTGTGCGCATGAACGTCGTGCGGCAGACCATTTCAAAGTGGGAGAACAATCTGTCCATGCCGGACGTGGATCAGCTGGTCGCACTCTCCGGCATACTAGGCGTGCCCGTGGGGACGCTGACCGGCGCGCCCACGCCCGAGCCTGACCGCGCGGACATCGAAAGGCAGCTCGAGCTGATGCGGCTCTTGTCCGCGCAGATGGGCAGGCGGCCGCGCGCCTTCAACGCGCTCATGGCGGCGGGGCTGGCGCTGGCCGTGCTGGGGGCTGTGTTCGCGATTGCGATTATGGCGCTGGCCACGCTCAACGACGTGACGATGGACGGTTCCAGCGGGCTGCCCGGCCTGATCGCGGGCTATGGCGCGGTGGGGCCGATGATCATCAGCCTGATCGCGGCGCTCACGGGCGTTATTCTGCTGGCCGCCGGCGCGTATCTGCGCGGCAGGGGATAGAGAAGAGCCGTCTGGTTTCGGGACGAAATCGGGCGGCTTTCGTCATGCCTTTTGGAGCTGCGTTCGGGGCGCGCTCAGTCCATCGCGTTATCCGTGCATAAAATCGGGGCGATTGTCCTTGACGGGCGCGGCCGTGCAGAGTACAATAAATGATGTATAACATACGATGCACATTAGAAGCTGCGCATCGCCCCGCAGGGGGGAAAGCGCGGCATGGAAAGAGAGTCAGGATCGGCGCGTGTCTGTTCGTCGGCGATATGGAGCGGATGGTGCGGTTTTACCGCGATGGCCTCGGGCTGCGCACCGACTGGGCGGGCGGCAATTTCGCCGAGTTTGAGACGGCCGGCGGCCCGACGATGCTGTTCATGGACAGCCGCAGAGAGAGTTCGTCAGGGCGATTGATCAGGCGTATACGCCGCCGCGCGGGATTAACCAGAGCTTTGAGATCGCGCTGTGGCTGCCGACATACGCCGATGTGGACAGGGAGTACGAGCGCCTGTCGAAGCTGGGCGTGTCCTTCCCCTGCGGCGCGCCGGTGACGTTCGATTTTGGCATCCGCAATTTCTATGGGATCGATCCGGAGGGCAATCTGCTGGAGATCGGGAGCATGAACGCGGGTCGGAGCGAATGAGGGGAGCGGGCATGAGCGGCGTACTGAAAACGGTTACGGAAGCGTTTGCCGAGCGGAGCAGGGCGCTGCTGGGGGAGAACCTGGTGGGCGTCTATCTCCACGGTTCGGCGGCGATGGGGTGCTTTAACGAGCAAAAGAGCGACATTGACTTCTTGACCGTGGTGAACGGCGCGCCGCCTGATGAGGACAAGCGGCGCTATATGGATATGGTTGTAGACTTAAACGCCCTTGCGCCCTCGAAGGGGATTGAATTCAGCATGATTCGGGCGGACGTATGCAGGCCGTTCGTTTATCCGACGCCGTTTGAGCTGCACTTTTCGACGGCTCATCTGGCGTGGTATCAGCGCGATCCGCAGGATTACGTTTCAAAGATGAAGGGAACGGACAGGGATCTGGCGGCGCACATTATGATCGTCTATCATCGCGGGCGGCGCCTTTGGGGACGCGAAATTCGCAGCGTCTTTGAGGAGGTCGGCGAGAAGGCCTATATGGACAGCATCTGGCATGACGTCGAGCATGCCGATGAGGACATCCTCGAAGCGCCCGTGTATACGGCGCTCAATCTGTGCAGAGTGCTGGCCTACCGGCGGGAAAAGCTGATCCTGTCAAAGCGGGAAGGCGGTCAGTGGGGCCTGAAGAATCTTCCCGAAGGATACGGCCCGCTGATCCGGAGGGCGCTGGACGATTATGGCTCCGCCGAAGCGGCGGCGTTTGACGAAGGGGAATCCCGAGAATACGCGGGGTATATGATGCAGGCCATTCGCGCCTGAGTCCCTGGAATCACGGAAAACACGGATGCAAAAAGCCCGCACTGGCGGCATGTGCTGTCGGTGCGGGCTTTTATCAGCGCTGAATAGGCGTTATAAATCCTCCGGTTTAACTAGCAGTATGCAGGGAGCAAAGAGACCCCGAAAAGGGGCTTTGTGAAGCGGAGCGTGTGATCGCCAATCTTTTTCGATGGGTAGTCGCAAGGAATATGCTCTTATGGGCTGTGTCAAACCGCTCGGCCAACGGGCGGTTGTGTTTTCAGCGCTGAAGGAGACGCTCCTCCCGTTTCGCCGCAAGTCTGCTTCCCGCCGCGCCGGTTATGTCCATTCAAAAGCACAAATTTATGAAAATAAATGGCAGGAAATACGGATTCTCTTGTCGAATATTAATAATCACATAAAGCGCGGAAAACAGCAGGGAGGGTTTTACTATGCGGCAGAGCTTATTCGTAAAGAAAATTCTGGCGTTCGTGATTTTGACGGGAATGCTTCTCAGCGTACCGGCCTATGCAAAGCCTTCGGCCTTGACCGACGAGCAGTCGAACGCCATCGCCATGCTGAACTATATCACGGTGCTGACGCAGGACGTCAACGCCTCGAAGAACAGCCGCCTGTACATGGAGCAGGCCTATTCCTCGCTGATCAACAACACCTATCCCAACGCGGTGGACAGCCGCACGCTGAGCCAGCTGACCGGCCTGCTGGACACGATGGAACAGTATAGAATGGCCGCGCTTCAGCGCGAACGGCTGGAGTATATCTATGAGCAGAATCAGGCGCAGGCGATCCGTGCCGCCGTGCCCGGCCCGATGGGCTTGTTCAGCGCGGTTCGCTCCTATCGCCCGAGCAAGATCGCCGCGTCCATCGCCTATATGGCGATCGATTCGATCACCAGCTACACGGCGTATACGGCGGAGGCCGATCTGCAATATCTGAAGGACGGCTGGGCGCTCGACGATGAAGAGGCTTCCGCGCTTCACGAGAGCCGCACGAATATCTTTAAATAGCAGGGCTTTTTCCTGAAAATACTTGCGGTTTACCCGCCCTGAAATGGTCAGGTATCCCTTTTCTTTCAGCTCCTGATTGAGCTTCTGCACGATTTTGTAGGCATAGGACTTGGACACGCCCCAATTCCTGCGCCACTTCTTCAACTCTCATAAACGACTGTTCTGCCATAGGCAAAATACCTTCCTTTCCTGATTTGTGGTTGATTTCTTCTGCCGTTCTATCCGCAGGACTCTGACAGGCAACCCTTTTCGGCGCTGTGTCGTTTTCTTTCCTCTTTGGCACGCTCGTCTCATCGCCTGCTTCCCCGGAGAAAGTATCCCTTGGACGGTCATTCAGTTTTGCGGTTTTTGGATTTCACCCCCTCACTTTACAACGGACATTTTTTCTGTATTTGTTGACTATCCTAATTGTAAAATTTTTATGAATTAAGCTAATATGCTTAGTTTGCAACTATTGTACTATACATAACAGTTTAAGCCAAGCCGGTTTACAGGAAAATATTAAATAAATTTGCTTAGATTTTTCTTGACGAAATTAAACATATCTGCTATACTCATTATC
>CAKTXR010000036.1 GCA_934631025.1 uncultured Clostridia bacterium | reverse complement strand
ATCGCTATACAGCCCGACCTGCCCGACCATAAATTGGAGTCGGGCAGGTCTTTCCGTATACCCGGGCGACGGTCGGCAGTGCCGACTTCCACTCCGCTTCGCGCACGCAACCCGACTCCGCGCCGCTTGGGGGCGGCTCGAGTCTGGACGTTAGTGTGTACTGAAATCATCGCTATACAGCCCGACCTGCCCGACCATAAATTGGAGTCGGGCAGGTCTTTCCGTATACCCGGGCGACGGTCGGCGAAAAACGCGCAATCGCAGCGACGCCGCGCATTGAAAGGCCTGTTGCAGCGTAACACACCGCCCCCTCTCCTTCTTCCCCATCGAAACGCAAAAAGACGGCTCCCCCACACGAAGAGCCGCCTTTTTCATATACGCTTTTTTCGTTCTCACCAAACCCCCGCACGGCTTCGCACAAGCGATCTCACTCACCCATGCCGCCTGCAAGTGAATCAGCCGTCTCAAGGCCGCCCATGTCCGTTTGTCTGCGCTGCGCTTCACAAGAGCAGACCTCGGTCTGTTTCAAGCCAGTCCTTATCATACAGACCGAAGTCCGTATTCGTCACTCGATGATATGCACGCGCTCCGCGTCGTACTGCGTGCGCGGCTCGGGCGTTTCGGCGGGATAGCCCAGATGAATCAGCGCCATGGGCACGATCGTCTCGGGCAGATCGAGCGCGGCGCGCACCTTGTTCACCGCCGCCGCCATCGGATACAGCCCGCACCAGCACGCGCCCAGCCCCGCGTCGGTCGCGGCGAGGAGGATGTTCTCGGTCGCCGCCGCGCAGTCCTGGATCCAGAAATCGTTGTCCGCGCGCGTAATCGAGCGCGACAGATCGCCCGCCACGATGATGTTCAGCATCGATCCCAGATTGGAAAACCGGCTGACATGGCGCAGCGCTTCCCGCTTTTCCGCATTTTTCACCACATAGAACGCCCACGGCCTGTAATTGCAGGCGCTCGGCCCGGCCATGGCGCAGCTCAAAAGCCGATTGATGATCTCGTCCTCGATCGGCTGATCGGTAAAGCGGCGCACGCTCCGGCGCGCCAGAATCGTCTCATAGGTCTGCATGAAAATCCCTCCCATCGGCAGTTTCTTCCTATTATATAGCGCGGCCGCCGCACCCTTTCAAGGCGCTTATCCCGCCGCGCAGCCATCGCATGATAAATTTCTCTCTCCGCGCCCGCCTTCGGCGCTCCGCTTTCCAGCAAGCGTACTCTTTCAATCGAACCACTTCACGCCGCGCCGTCACTCGGGTACTATCGGAGACTTGACCGGCTCCAATAAAGTGGCTGCCGCACTGCGGCTGGCCGGTCAAGTCGTGCTGCATGAATACCGCCCCTGCACGCACCAACGTCCAGATTCGAAGCGCCCCCAAGCGCTGAAGAATCGGGTTGCGTGCGCGAAGCGGTGTGGCTGCCGCACTGCGGCCGTCACTCGGGTATTATCGGAGACTTGACCGGCTCCAATAAAGTGGCTGCCGCACTGCGGCTGGCCGGTCAAGCCGTGCTGCATGAATACCGCCCCTATACGCACCAACGACCAGATTCGAGCTGCCCCCAAGCGGCGCGGAAAATGTGGAACCGGCACTGCCGGCGGGTTGCGTGCGCGAAGCGGTGTGTCCGCGGGCACTGCCCGCTAGCCTGCCCGGAATTTGCCGGGGGCCACGCCGAATTCGCGCTTGAAGGCCTTGTAGAACGTGCCGAAATTGGCAAAGCCCACCTGCGCGCTGATGTTCTGCACCGTGTCGTCGGTCTCGCGCAGCAGCTGCGCCGCCTTCTCCATGCGAACGTGGTGCAGATAGCTCGTGGGCGAATAGCCCGTTTTCTTCTTGAACAGCGTAAAGAGATACTTCTCCGACACATGAAACTCGTTCGCCAGCGAGGACGCGCACAGCTCCGGATCGTCGAAATGCGCCTCCATGTAGTCCACATAGGTGTTCACGCGCTCGTCCATCGCGTCCGTCTGCCATTCCACAACGTGCGCGCATACCTCGCGCACCGCCCGCTCCAGCGATTCCAGCTGCTCGCGCTGCGGCATCGCCGGCTCGAAGCTCGGAATCTCCGGACACGCCATGTCCTCCTGAATCTCGGGACAGGACATGAGAATGTACGCGCGCAGCATCGTGTAGCGCTCGCGCATATCGATGGGCATGTCGTCGCCGGTCGAGAGATAGATCTCGCGCATCTCCTCCACCGCGCGGTCGGCGTTGCCCGCCGCCATCATCTGATAGAGCGCCTGCAGGCGCCGCAAGCGCCAGCGCCCGTCGCTCTCCGCGCGCTCCTGCACCGGCACAATCGACACGCCGCCGGTCAGATACTGGCCGTAATCCTCGATGTAGCTCATCTGCGCCTTCTCGAAGCACGCCCCGATCTGACTCATGCTCTCGCACACGCCGCCGCGAATCAGCAGAACGTGCGCCGAAAAGCGCTCGGACGCTGAATTGAGCGTCTGCTGGAGCGCTTCCTCCGCCGCGTCCAGCCCCTCCTCGCACGGATACAGCAGGCCGAACGTCGCCGTGTCGGTCGAGTGCAGCACCGCGTTGGCCGGCAGGTTCTTCTTGAGATAGTCCAGCAGCATGACCAGCGTCATCTGCATGGAGTCGTTAGAATCGGCCGAGCCGACAAACAGGCGGCCACAGTACACCGCAAAGCGCTTCGGGAAATCCTTCATTTGCAGGCGCAGCATGACCTCCACGTCCTGCTTGAGCAGCGTGTTGGAAAACAGCCGGTCGAGTATGTTGCGCTGGAGCGATTCCTGATAGTCGCTCAGGCGGCGCGTCACGATCTCCTTCTCCGTAATCAGCGTGTCCACCGAGGAGAGCAGCTCGTCGTATTCGTCGCGGTCGGGCGAAATGAGCAGATTGCGCTCGCGCAGCGAACCGATGACCCGCCGCATGGGGATGTACTGCCTGTGCGCCGTCCAGTAGGCCGTGCCCACGCCCACCAGCACCGCCGCCAGCATCAGAAAGGCAATGAAGCGGTTGACGTCGCGCATCTGCGCATTGATATAATCGTTGCTCACGCGGATGACCGCGCGCAGCGTGCCCTTGTCGTTCACCAGCACCGTCTCAAAGCCGTTTTCAATCTCCTCGCCATAGCTCATCAGGCAGACGTCGCCGCGCCCCACGCGGTTGTCGTACAGCCTGAACGACGCATAGGGGCGTATGCGGCTCGAAACCGCCACGTCCACCAGCTCGTCCAGCCGCAAAAACGTGTAGGCCACGCCCTTTGACGTGGAATAGCGCTCGGTGTCCAGCGGAATGGCGCAGCAGAACGCCGCGTCAAACGGCGACGCGGCATAGCGGCTGTCCACATAGGTGCAGGGATAAAAGCGAATCGTCGCCAGGCGCTCGTTCTCGCCCAGATAGGAATAGAACAGGCTCGTGTCCATTCCTTCTATATTATAGGCGGCAATGAAGTCGTCAATGCTGTAAAAGACGCTCTGCGTCGTCACGACCTGATCGATGTTCTCGCACACATAGGCGATCTCACCCAGCAGCGGATTGCCGCGCAGGATCGACTTGAGCGTCGTCTGCGCTTTGAGCAGGTTCACCGCGTCGTAGCGGTGCAGGCCGCCGGGACTGTTCTGCATGATCAGCTCGCGGAAGTTGATGATGTTGTCGCTCACAGCGTCCAGCTGCGCGCCCAGCTGCGTCAGGCCGTATTCGAGGTTGGAGCGGCACAGATCCTGCTCGTTTTTCTGGATGGAAATGCGCATCTGGGTGCTCAAAAGCAGCAGGCAAATGCTGATGCCCGCCACGATGATAAAATTCAGCCGGAGCGTGCGCAGAAACACGACGCTCTGCTTAGGCCTTTTTTCACCGTGACGCACCTGTTTCATAACCGAACACGCCCCTTCCCGTTCGCCCTGTCCGCACATTCCATACGATAAATTATATCAGATTTTCCAAATCGGGTCAATCAAATCAGCCGCATTTGTCTGCAAAAGTTACTCATAGCGGCGTGATTTTACAACCTGTTCCGATTTTTATCACTATAAATGCGGCTTTTTACCGTCAGAAAGCCTGAATTTACATTTTACACAGAGCCGCAACGTATGTTAAACTGTAGTCAACAAAGAGCGCGGCGCCATCCGCTGCGCCCCACTCACCTTTATTCACCCAAGGAGGAATCGATTTTCATGGCAAAGACGCCCACCCCCGTCTTGCAAAAGTCCGTCTGGAAGCGCGCAAGAGAAAACTGGCAGATGTATCTCTTCCTGATCCTGCCGCTGGTCTGGCTGCTGATCTTCAAATACTGGCCGATGTACGGCGCGCAGATCGCCTTCCGGAACTACAAGGTGGCCAAGGGCATCACCGGTTCCGACTGGGTCGGCATGAAGAACTTCATTAAATTCTTCAATTCCGTGTACTTCGGCCGCGTGGTCGGCAACACGCTGAAGCTGTCGCTCTATTCCATGGTGGTCGGCTTCCCGCTCCCGATCTTCTTCGCGCTGCTGCTCAACTCGGTGCGCTCCAAGAGATGGAAGTCGGCGGTCGAGAACGTCACCTACATGCCCTATTTCATCTCCGCGGTCGTGCTGGTCGGTATCCTCAAGCGCGTGTTCGACGTAAACTCCGGCCTGTTCTCCAACATTCTCTATCAGCTCACCGGCAGCAAGATGGAGACGAACATGTTCCGCGGCAACATGAACTTCGTCAATCTCTACGTCTGGTCGGGCGTCTGGCAGGGCACCGGCTGGGGCTCCATCATCTATATGGCGGCGCTTTCGAACGTCGATCCCCAGCAGCATGAGGCCGCCACGATCGACGGCGCGAGCCGCTGGCAGCGTCTGCTCCATGTCGACCTGCCCGCGATCATCCCGACGATCACCATCACGCTGATTCTGCGCTGCGGCTCGATCATGTCGATCGGCTTCGACAAGGTCTATCTGATGCAGAACGACACCAACCTGGCGGCGAGCGAAGTCATCGCGACCTACGTCTACAAGGTCGGCCTGACCGCGCAGGGCGGCGCGAACTTCTCGTATTCCACGGCCATCGGCCTGTTCAACTCTGTGGTCAATCTGGTCATGATCTCGCTGGTGAACGGCGTCTCCAACCGCATCAACGGCAGCGGACTCTGGTAAGAAAGGAGAAACACGATTATGGACGCAACGAAAAAGCTGAGCCGCAAGAACAGCATCAACGTGCCCCGCAGCGACAAAATCTACTACGGCATCGTCAATGTCTGCCTGTTTCTCTTCTTCATGGCGATCCTGCTGCCCCTTCTGAACGTGGTCGCCTCCTCCTTCTCGGATGCCAAGACGGTCAATCAGGGCAAGGTGCTCTTCTGGCCGGTCAACTTCACCACCGAGGGCTACAAGGCGGTGTTCCAGTACAAGGGCATCTGGCGCTCCTATGCCAACACCTTCCTGTACACCATCACCGGCACGGCGGTCAACCTGGCGATGACGCTGATGTGCGCCTATCCCCTCGCCCGCAAGGATCTGCCCTTCAAGGGGCCGGTCGTCGCGCTGTTCATGTTCACCATGCTCTTCGGCGGCGGCACCATCCCGAACTACATCCTCATCCGCAACCTGCACATGATGAACACCATCTGGGCCATGATCATCCCCGGCGCGATCAGCGTCTACAACATGATCATCGCCCGCACGTTCATCCAGAACATCCCCTCCGATCTGGAGGAGGCCGCCAAGATCGACGGCTGCTCGGATATCCGCTATTTCTTCAGCATCGTGCTGCCGCTGTCCAAGACGGTCATCTCCGTGCTGGGTCTGTACTATGCGGTCGCGCACTGGAACGACTATTTCACCGCGTTCCTCTATCTGAGCGACAACGAGAAGATGCCCCTTCAGATCACCCTGCGCGCCATCCTGATCAACAACACCTTCTCGGCCGACGCGGCGGCGAGCGTCAACGAGGAAACCCTGCTCAACAACCAGGCCCTGCAGGATCTGCTCAAGTACTCGCTGATCATCGTCTCCTCCGTCCCCGTCCTGATCATCTACCCCTTCGTCAAGAAGTACTTCCTCAAGGGCGTCATGCTGGGCGCTGTGAAGGGCTGAGGCGGCAGTGCCGCCGGCCACTCCGCTTCGCGCGCTATAATCCGACTCCGCGCCGCTTGGGGGCGGCTCGAGTCTGGACGTTGGCATGAGTTGGATGGATTGTGCGGTCGCACGACTTGCCCGGCCATAAATTGGAGCCGGTCAAGTCTACCGCCTACCCGAGTGACCGCGTTCATGCAGGCGCTTGCGGACAGTCGCTCCGATACAGGCATTCCCCCATCTTCCGTATTCCATTCCCGCAGAAGTGAAATCTCCAAGATTGAGTTTTCAAGCACTGTATCCCGAGATTTCCAAAGGGCGGCTAGCGTCATGACCCTTTGCCCCTCGCAGGAATGATCCCCTCACGTTTTAAGCCTTCGCGTGTTGTGTAAATACCCCCGAAGGTTTCCAAAGGGCGACCGGAAAGCCCTTTGGCCACTTCCGCAGGAGCGGAATCCCACGCGTTTTGACCTTCGCGCACTGGTTAAATACCCCCGAAGGATTCCAAAGGGCGATCGGAAAGCCCTTTGGCCGCTCCCGCAGGAGCGGAATCCCCCAGGTTTATAGCGCACCGTGCGCTGTAAATACATATTATAAAGGAGGAACCCCACCTATGAAGACCAAGAAGCTCCTGGTTCTGGCGCTGGCGATCGCCCTGATCGTCTCGTCGATCGGCTTCGCCGGTGCTGAGGACAATAACCTGAGCGCCGCCGGCGAGTACCCCATCTGGACTGGCTCCGAGCCGGCCACCATCACCGTCCTGATCAAGCCCAGCGATTACGTTGAGGATCACAAGGACAACGTTTACACCAAGACCATCGAAGAGCGCGCCAATGTCAACCTCGAGTTCACCTATCTGCCGGCCGTTGATTCCGACGATAAGCTGAACATCATGGTTTCCACCGGCGAGAAGCTGCCGGACGTGTACGTTGGCAGCCTGAGCAACGCCGTCGCGAAGTCCTATGGCGATGCGGGCGCTCTGCTGAACGTGCAGCCCTACTATGAGCAGGGTCTGGCGGTCAACGTGGACAAGGCCGTCGCCGAGTATCCGGATTGGAACCTGCTGACCAACATCACCAACGCGGACGGCTCCATCTACGCCATCCCGAAGATCCAGACCTCCCCGTCCAACGAGACCAAGTACAAGATGTGGGTCAACGAGGCCTGGCTGGAGAACCTGGGCCTGTCCGTCCCCACCACCACCGATGAGTTCTATGAGATGCTGAAGGCCTTCAAGGAGAAGGATGCGAACGGCAACGGCGACGCCACCGACGAGATCCCCTTCATCACCTCCACCGGCTGGGGCGGCACCGCCACCAAGTATCTGACCAACGCGTTCGTGTTCGAGGGCGACGGCGACATGTTCCTGCTCAAGGACGGCCACGTCTCCGTGTCCTACATTCAGGACGAGTGGTTCAACGCGGTTGAGTACCTGAAGAAGCTCTGCGACGAGGGCCTGCTCGCCAAGGAATCCTTCACCTACTCCAACACCGACCTGCTGGCCGTGGCCGGCACCGACGAGGACGTGGTTGGCTGCATGACCAACTCCTCTCTGGCCTTCATGGGCGCCGCCAATGATCCCTATCGTCTGCGCTACTTCTGCATCGATCCCCTGACCGGCCCCGAGGGCGTGAAGTACACCGCTTATGCGCAGTCCGCGACTAACGGCCAGTGGCATGTGACCACCTATGCCGAGAACCCCGAGCTGTGCTTCCGCGTCGGCGACATGCAGTTCACCGAGGAGTTCTTCCTGCTGGGCCGCTTCGGCGTTGAGAACGAGAACTGGCAGACTGCCGAGGAATACCTCGCTGCCAACCCCGGCGCCGAGCTGGCTGCCCGCTACGGCTCCATGGGTTATGAGCCCAAGTACGTCTTCTACAACGACATCTTCGGCACTGTCCAGAAGATCAACTGGTACGATCAGATGCCCTACTTCTCCGGCACGGTTGAGTGCGAAGGCGCTTACGTTTCCAAGGCGGCCGACGGCACGACCATGAACGCCGAGAACAACTGCACCGTCCGTCAGGAGACCGCCTCCGGCGTGTATCAGCTGTGCAAGCCCGGCATGGACGTGTACGTTCCCAACCTGTCCTACACCGACGAGGAGCTGGAGGAGATCTCCGAGTCTCTGTCCACCATCCGCACCTACGTCAACCAGCAGCGCACCAACTACATCATCGGCGAAGAGTCCGATCTCAGCGATTCTCAGAAGTTCATCGACAACCTGAAGAGCAGCTTCAATCTGGACAAGATCCTCGAGATCGCCGACGCCGCCTATCAGCGCCAGTACGCCGCCAAGTAAGGTCGGCCGTGCCGACAGCCGCCTGGCTGCGCCGCAAGGCAACAATAGCTTGTGCATATAGATAACCTCTATGTACAGCACGACCTGCCCGACCATAAATCAGAGTCGGGCAGGTCTTTCGTTTGTCCGGAAGTACCGGCAGATACAAGGCAGCAATGGTTCGTGCCCATAGATAATCTCGATGTACAGCCCACCCCGTCCGGCCAGCCGCAGTGCGGCCTCCGCTTATCAAAGCCGGACGGGGGTTTCGTTTGTCCGTCGTACAATCCGTTAAGGCGATTTAGTGCAGCTTCCCGTCCGAGTCTCTGTGATTCGGGCGGGATGCTTTTATGTCGATCGTGTCCCACTCTCCCCCACCGCATACAGGCGTTATCCCGCGCTGTCGCGGCGACGCCTTGGCATTTTTTCATATGTCAGTGAATTGTGCGCCGGCGAAAGGCTGCGTTTGGCCGGTTATAGCTCCGGCACAGGCGTTTGTGCGCGCGGGGGCTGTTCTGCGCGGCTTTGCGTTCCTGTCGCGGCGTTTTGCCTCGGCTCACGCCTGTCTTTTTCCTCCTTGAGGAAAAAGAGACGGCTTGCGGTATCTTGCGTTCCTGTTCCGCCGGGTCGAGATCGCCATTAGAGCGTTCTCGGATGCCGTACGGTTATCGGCCTTGTCGGGTTCACTTTAGGATTGCGCGTTTCTTAATGGCGATCCCGACGGGAGCACGACCGGAGTTCGCTTATACGAAAAGGAACGCCATTTTGCATTGGCGTTCCTCTTGCTATAGATTTATGGTTCGCTATGATACCGCGGGGAGTACGCTGGGGCTGAAATGTGGAAGCCGCACTGCGGCCGCCCCCAGACTGCGCCAAAGAGTCTTCGACTCTCTGGACTCTCTTCACGCTGCGGCGGAATTATGTCTGTGCAGATGCGCCGCGTCAACGGTTAAAGTACACCAGCTCTTCCGCCGGCGCCTTGCCCGCGGTCACCTTCTGCTGCACCAGTATGATCGCGTCGCGGTCGTGGATGATGCTGTGGCCCTTCTCGGCCTTGAACGTCACGTCCAGCCACTGATTCTCCGCCGGGGCCGCGCCGGTATACTGGCACACAAAGCCTATGCCGCCGATGTCGTTCGCGCAGCAGGTCATCGCCTCGCGCCCGAACACATAGCAGTTCCGCGGCAGGCCCTTGAGCTTGTACGCCTTGCCGGTCACGCGCATCGTCTTGCCGTCGTAGCGGTCGGGATGCTCCAGCGCGTCCAGATACCACACGCCGAAGTCCTCGTCCTTCACGCGGATCACGTCCGCCTTCATGTCGTAGGGCAGATCCTCGTCGGCCACGCCGTCGTCGCTCGTGCCGTCCACGTTGTCGAAAATCACGTCGCAGCTGTTGTTCATCGCCTTGACCATGCGGCGGTATTTGCTCTTGGGCGTCTCCTCCGTGCAGCGGTTGAAGATCACCACGTCGGATTTCTGAAGGCCGTCGCTCATCACGGCGCGCATATTGGTGATGTACAATTCAAACGTCGTCGAATCGACCATGCACACCAGCTGCGCCAGCTGCCATTTCTCCGGCTTGGGCGAATTGAACAGCCGCGCCAGCGTCCACACGCTGTTGAACTCAATGATCACGCGCTCGGGCTTGTACTGCTTCTCCAGCTCGTTCATCAGGCCGTTTTCGATCGACTCGATGTCCTCAACGTCGATCTTGACCGTGTTGGCGTTCTTCAGCAGCTCCTCGCCGTATTCCTCCTCGCCGTCCTCGCACACCATGAGCACGGTGCGCTCGCCGCCGGTGAAGTATTCGTCGGTCAGCATTTCCTTGACCATGGTGGTCTTTCCGCTCTCGAGGAAGCCGGTCACAATATAAATCGGTACGGGTTCCATAGCCATAAGCAATCCCCTTTACACGCCGAACAGCTCGCGCAGCTTGTCCTCGTTGATGTGGCAGCCGATCACGCACAGGCGGCCGGTGTAGTCCGCGCTGCCGTGGCGGATCTCCCATTCGCCGGGCGTATAGTCGAAGTGCAGCCAGGTGCCGTCGGGCGTGGGCAGTATGCCCTTGGCGCGCAGAATGTCGCCGTAAATGCCCGAATTGCTGAGCTTCTTGAGCATCTCGCGCAACGCCGTCTCTTCAAACTTGTGGCTCGTCTCCACGCCGATGTTCTCAAACACCTCGTCGGCATGGTGATGATGGTGGCCGCAGCCGCATTCGTGGTCATGATGATGGTGATGATGCTCGTGCTCGTCCTCATCGTCGTCGTGATCATGATGATGATGGTGCTCGTGCTCGTCGTGATCGTCGTCATCATCGTCATCGTCGTGATGATGGCCGCAGCAGCACTCGTGATCATCATCGTCATGATCGTGATGATGGTGGTGCTCGTGCTCGTCGTGATCGTCGTCGTCATCATCGTCGTCGTGATGATGGTGGCATTCGCACTCGGGATCGTCGCACTCCCCGCCGTCATGGTGATGGTGGTGATGATGCTCGTGCTCGTCCTCATCGTCGTCGTGATGGTGCTCCTCGTAGATCTCGTCCACGTTGATCAGCGCTTCGGGCGACTCGATGGTCTTGAGGATCACGTCGGCGGTCAGATCGTCCCACGGCGTGGTGATGATGCGCGCGGCGGGATTCTGCTCGCGCAGCATGGCGATGTCCGCGTCAATCTTGTCCTGGCCGGTCATCTGCGTGCGGCTGAGGATGATGGTCTCGGCGCTGCGCACCTGATCGCAGAAGAACTCGCCGAAGTTCTTCATGTACATTTTGCATTTGCCCGCGTCCACGACGGTCACGCAGCCGGAGAGCACCAGCTCGTGCTTCTTTTCGGCCTGCGCCACGACGTGACGGATGTCGCTCAGCTTGCCCACGCCGGACGGCTCGATGATCAGGCGGTCGGGATGATACTTCTCGATCAGCTCGTCGATCGCCTTGGTGAAATCGCCCACCAGCGTGCAGCAGATGCAGCCGGAGTTCATTTCAGTGACCTTGATGCCGGAATCTTTCATGAAGCCGCCGTCAATGCCGACCTCGCCGTATTCGTTTTCAAGCAGAATGACCTGCTCGTCCTTCATCGCGCCGCCGAGCAGCTTTTTAATCAGCGTCGTTTTGCCGGCGCCCAGAAAACCGGAAATAATGTTGACCTTGACCATAATAAGGATCTCCTTTGCACGGGAGGACACTCTGCGCCCTTCCCAACGTTTGACCTTATTTTACCACGCGGATGTTAACGATTGGTTGTCTCCATATGTTATCCATGGGATTTCATTGTTTCCTGAAAATCGAGTTTCTCCCGCCCCCTTGCCGGCGCGCGCGCTCTGTGCTATAATAAGAAAGTAAGGGTATGACGAACCGGCTTGCCGGATACGATGGGAGGACATGGTTATGGAACGACCCAATGCCTGGAAGAACTATACGGACGAGGAGCTGATCGCCGTCGAGTCGCTGGCGAAGCGCTATCGCGCGTTTATCGACGCGGGCAAAACCGAGCGCGAATGCGTTCGCGAGGCGGTGGCCATGGCGAAGGAGCACGGCTATCGCGATTTGGAAGAGGTCATCGCCGCGGGCGAAGCGCTCAAGGCGGGCGACAAGGTGTACAGCGTGTGCATGGACAAGGCGATCATGCTGTTCTACCTCGGCAAAAAGCCGCTGGAGAGCGGACTGAACATCGTCGGCGCGCATATCGACTCGCCGCGCATGGATCTGAAGCAGAACCCGCTCTATGAGGACGGCGACTTCGCCTATCTGGACACGCATTACTACGGCGGCATCAAGAAGTATCAGTGGGTCGCCCTCCCGCTGGCGCTGCACGGCGTTGTGGCGAAGAAGGACGGCACGCGCGTGGACGTCGTCGTCGGCGAGGACGAGGACGATCCGGTGCTGTGCATCTCCGATCTTCTGATTCACCTCTCCCGCGAGCAGATGAGCAAGACCGCTGCGACGGTAATCGACGGCGAAGCGCTCAACGTCATCGTGGGCGGCCGTCCCGTGAAGGACGAGGAAAAGAACGCCGTAAAGGCCGGCGTGCTGGCCATCCTGAAGGAAAAATACGGCATTGAGGAAGAGGATTTCCTCTCCGCCGAGATCGAGGTCGTGCCCGCGGGCAAATCGCGCGATATGGGCCTTGACCGCAGCATGATTCTGGGCTACGGCCACGACGACCGCGTGTGCGCGTTCCCGTCGCTGGACGCGATCTTCTCGCTGACCGAGACCCCCGAGACCACCTGCTGCTGCCTGCTGGCCGACAAGGAGGAAATCGGCAGCGTCGGCGCGACCGGCATGCGCGCGCATTACTTTGAGAACGCCGTCGCCGAGCTGATCAATCTCACCGGCACCTACAGCGAGCTGATCGTGCGCCGCGCGCTGAAGAACAGCCGTATGCTCTCCTGCGACGTAAACGCGGGCTATGATCCCAACTTTGCCGGCGCGTTCGAGAAGAACAACGTCGCCTATCTGGGCCGCGGCGTGTGCTACAGCAAGTACACCGGCTCGGGCGGAAAGTCCGGCTCGAACGACGCCAACGCCGAGTTCATCGGCAGGCTGCGCAAAATCATGGACGACAATCACGTCTATTTCCAGTTCGCCGAGCTGGGCAAGGTCGATCAGGGCGGCGGCGGCACCATCGCCTACATCTGCGCGCTCTACGGCATGGACGTGATCGACAGCGGCGTGGCCGTGCTCTCGATGCACGCGCCCTATGAGATCATCAGCAAGGCCGATCTGTACGAAGCCAGGAAAGCCTACGAAGCGTTCATGAAGAACGCGTAAAACGCCTTTTCTCCCCCATGGATACGCCGCGATACCGGCGCGTCCGTGGGGATTTTTTTGCGGCCCGCGCCGAATATATACAGTCTTACTGCATATCGTAACACATTTTATGGCAGGCTCCTCCGCCCTTTGCCCCGCCGCATCCGCGTAAAACATCATATAAATCAGGCGAATTCGCAGTTTGCGCGGCCGCGGCCGTTCCGGCAGGCTTCCGTACAGCGCCGCATAATGGTTTACATATATACAACTTGACAAATCGGCTTGGCAGGTGCATAATAATGCACATAAGGACAAGCGATTATACATCAGGAGGATATAGATCATGGATAAGAAGAACATCAAAAAAGTCGTGCTGGCCTATTCGGGCGGTCTGGATACGTCCATCATCATCCCGTGGCTGAAGGAAAACTACAACAACTGCGAGGTCATCGCCGTGTCGGGCGACGTGGGTCAGGGCACCGAGCTGGACGGTCTGGAGGAGAAGGCGATCAAGACCGGCGCGTCCAAGCTGTATATCGAGGATCTGAAGAAGGAGTTTGTCGAGGACTACATCTTCCCCACCGTGCAGGCGGGCGCTGTGTACGAGGGCGAGTATCTGCTGGGCACGTCGTTTGCGCGGCCCGTCATCGCCAAGCGCATTGTTGAAATCGCGCTGGCCGAGGGTGCGGACGCGATCTGCCACGGCTGCACGGGCAAGGGCAACGATCAGGTGCGTTTCGAGCTGGCGATCAAGGCGTTTGCGCCGCAGATGGCGATCATCGCCCCGTGGCGCGAGTGGAGCATCAAGTCCCGCGAGGAGGAGATCGAGTACGCCGAGGCGCACAACATCCCGCTGAAGATCAACCGCGAGACCAACTATTCCAAAGACAAGAACCTGTGGCATCTCTCGCACGAGGGTCTCGATCTGGAGGATCCGGCGAACGAGCCGCAGTATGACAAGCCCGGCTTCCTGGAGATGGGCGTTTCCCCCGAGATGGCGCCCGACAAGCCTACCTACGTCTCGCTGACGTTTGAAAAGGGTATTCCGGTCGCGCTGAACGGCGAAAAGGTCGGCGCGGTAGAGCTGATCGAGAAGCTGAACAAGCTGGGCGGCGAGAACGGCGTGGGTCTGGTCGACCTGCTTGAGAACCGCCTTGTGGGCATGAAGAGCCGCGGCGTATACGAGACCCCCGGCGGAGCGATTCTCTATCGCGCGCATCAGGTGCTGGAGACGCTGTGCCTGGATCGCGACACGCAGCACTACAAGGAGCTGATCGCCAACCGCTTTGCCGAGCTGGTGTATTTCGGCCAGTGGTTCAGCCCGCTGCGCGAGGCGCTGAGCGCGTTTGTGACCGAGACGCAGAAGACCGTCACCGGCACGGTGAAGCTGAAGCTCTACAAGGGCAACATCATCAACGCCGGCGCGACCTCGCCCTTCTCCCTCTACGATCCGGAAATCGCCACCTTCGACGAGGATCACGTCTACAATCAGTACGACGCGAACGGCTTCATCAACCTCTTCGGTCTGCCCACGAAGGTGCGCGCCATGACCATGGCCAAAGCCAGGGGATGATCCCCTGGACCCCAGACCGCTTCGCGCGCTGAAACCCGACTCCGCGCCGCTTGGGAGCGGCTCGCCGGCTGTGCCGGTTCCACTTGCTGACGCGCGCTGAAACCCGACTCCGCGCCGCTTGGGAGCGGCTCGCCGGCTGTGCCGGTTCCACTTGCTGACGCGCATCTGAAACCCGACTCCGCACCGCTTGCGGGCGGCTCGCCGGCTGTGCCGGTTCCACTTGCTGACGCGCATCTGAAACCCGACTCCGCGCCGCTTGGGGGCGGCTCGAGTCTGGTCGTTGAGTGCGTACAGGTATGTTAGTGCGGTCACACGACTTGACCGGCCATAAATTGGAGCCGGTCAAGTCTCCGTTATACCCGAGCGGCGGCGCGGCGTGAGCATTTTCATTGAAAGTAATTGCTTATTGAAAGGCTCAATGCGCGCGCGTTTCGGAAAGTATCGTCAAATTCCAATACTCCCCGAGTTCCAGCGCGGCGCAAGCGCTTTCATTGAAAGCATCTGCCGCCCGAAAGGTCTATGCCCGCGCGTTTCGGAAAAAACATCCTCAAATTTCCCGACCTGCCCGACCGAAAATCAGAGTCGGGCAGGTTTCTCCGTCTATCCGGCAGGGATTCCGTGTACAGACGGCGAATCTTCCTATTATAAACACTCACAGAATACACCGCCGCGATTGCCGGCGAAAGGAGCAATTCTCATGGACAAAATGTGGGCGGGCCGCTTTCAGGAGAGCCTGAACAAGACGGCGGACGATTTCAACTCCTCCATTCGCTTTGACAAGCGGATGTACGCGCAGGACATTCGCGGCTCGATGGCGCACGCGGCGATGCTGGGCGCGCAGGGGATCATATCGCAGGAGGACGCGTCGGTCATCATCGACGCGCTGGACGGCATACTCGCCGACCTGACCAGCGGCCAGCTGCCCTTTGACGAGGCCAGCGAGGACATTCACATGTTTGTCGAGGCCGAGCTGACCAAGCGCATCGGCGACGTGGGCAAGAAGCTGCACACGGCGCGCAGCCGCAACGATCAGGTGGCGCTGGACGTCCGGCTCTATCTGCGCGACGAGACGAACGACATCATCGCGCTGGTGAAATCGCTCATGGCGGCGATCGTGCGCCGCGCGAAAGAATACGCGGCGGCGATCATGCCGGGCTACACGCATCTTCAGCGCGCGCAGCCGATCACGTTCGGCCATCATCTCATGGCCTACGCGATGATGCTCCAGCGCGACGTGACCCGCATGGAGGACGCGCTCAAGCGGATGAATTATTCGCCGCTCGGCTCCTGCGCGCTGGCGGGCACGACCTACGACACCGACCGCATGGCCGTAGCGAAGGCGCTGGGCTTCGACGGGATCACGCTCAACAGTCTGGACGGTGTGAGCGACCGCGATTTCTGCGTCGAGCTGCTCTCGGCGTATGCGATTTTGATGATGCACCTCTCGCGCTTTTCGGAGGAAATCATCCTCTGGGCGTCGTGGGAGTTCAAGTTCGTCGAGCTGTCGGACGCGTTCTCGACCGGTTCGAGCATCATGCCGCAGAAGAAGAACCCCGACATGGCGGAGCTGGCGCGCGGCAAGACCGGCCGCGTCTACGGCGACCTGATGGCGACGCTGACCGTCCTCAAGGGCCTGCCGCTGGCCTACAACAAGGACATGCAGGAGGACAAGGAAGCCATTTTCGACGCGATCGACACGGTGAAGCAGTGCCTTGCCGTGTTCGCGCCGATGATCGACACCATGACGGTGCTCACGGCCAACATGCGCCGCGCGGCCTCGAACGGCTTCATCAACGCCACCGACTGCGCCGACTATCTGGTCAAGAAGGGTCTGCCCTTCCGCAGCGCCTACAAGATCACCGGCACGATCGTCGCCGAGTGCATCGCCAAACACACCACGCTGGAGGAACTGCCGCTTGAGGCCTACAAGGCGCATTCCGATCTCTTCGACAGCGACCTCTACCCCGAAATCAGCCTGGAAGCCTGCGTCGAAAAGCGCATCTCCGCGGGCGGCACCGGCGCGCAGTCCGTCCAGAAGCAAATCGAATTTATCGAATCTTTCCTTGCGGGCAGCGCCCGCTGACGCACCGCTTCGCGGCCGCGGTTCGGCTTCCTCTCCGCTTCGCGCGCTGCAACCCGGCCGCGGTTCGGCTTCCTCTCCGCTTCGCGTGCTGCAACCCGGCCGCTGTGCGGCTTCCTCTCCGCTTCGCGCGCTGCAACCCGGCCGCTGTGCGGTTTCCTCTCCGCTTCGCGCGCTGCAACCCGGCCGCTGTGCGGCTTCCTCTCCGCTTCGCGCACGCAACCCGACTCCGCGCCGCTTGGGGGCGGCTCAAGTCTGGTCGTTAGCGCATACTGAAATCATCGCTATACAGCCCGACCCAGCCGAGCATAAATTGGACTCGGCTGGGTCTCTCCGTCTACCCGGGCTTTGCGCGGCGCATTTCTCCGATTGCCGCGCCAGCGCTCATTGCAATGTTCCCAGCAAAAGCGCCCCACGCCCGCCGCAGAACTTCGCACTGTAAAGTCAAGGCGATTCCTCCACACCGCACGCCCTTTTCGCAAATCCGCCTTCACAGCAATCCCGCCGCCGCATCGCCGTTACGGAACCGGTGCGCAGGCGCTTGCCTTCTGTCCGTCCCCCCTCGCTTCAAACTCCTTCTTGACACGCCCCCGCGCTCCGGCTATAATACAAGCATAAAGCAACTTTTCAAAAAAGCAAAAAGGAGCGTTGAGCGATGAACACATTTTCCATTCTGGATTACGGCGCAATCTCCGGCGCGCAGACCCTGCAAACGCAAGCGATTCAGGCGGCGATCGACGCGTGCTTTCTCGCAGGCGGCGGCGAGGTGACGATTCCCGCGGGCGATTTCACGACGGGCGGGCTGCGGCTGCGCTCGAACGTGACGCTGCATCTGCTGGCCGACGCGCATCTCTTCGGCAGCCGCGATCCGGAGGACTACATAGCGTTTCTTTCCGACACGCTGGAGCCGGTTGAACCGATCGATGAGAATCATCTGACATGGACTCCGCCGTCCATGCGCGATCAGGATTTTGACTACAATTTCGTCAAGAATGCGCTGAGCCGCTGGAATAACGCGCTCATTCGCCTGATCGATGCGCACGACGTAGCGATCATCGGCGAGGAGGGCGCGTTCATCGACGGCTGCGACCCCTACGACGCGCAGGGCGAGGAGAACTACCGCGGCCCGCACGGCGTGAACGCGCAGCGCTGCCGGAACCTCACGTTCAGCCGCTACGTCATACGCAACACCGGCAACTGGGCGCACGCCCTGTTCGACTGCGAGAATATCGTGATGGAGAACGTCACGGTGCTGGCCGGCCACGACGGCATTCACATGACCGGCTGCGACAACACGCTGATCGAGGACTGCGCGTTCTACACCGGCGACGACTGCATTGCCGGCATCGACAATGTGAACGTCACGGCGCGGCGCTGCATACTCAACACGGCGTGCAGCGGCCTGCGCTTTGGCGGCACGAACGCGCTGTTTGAGGATTGCCGCTTCTATGGCCCGGCGAAGTATCTCTACCGCGGCAGCCTGTCGTCGGAGGAAAAGCAGGCGGGCAAGGCGGTCGAGGGCACGGGCAGTCACCGCTACAACATGCTGAGCATACTCACCTATTACGCCGATTTTTCGCACGTCATTCGCCACGCGCCAGGCAACATCGTCATCAAAAACTGCACGGCGGAGAATTGCGACCGCTTCCTGCACTACAATTTCTCCGGCAACGAGATCTGGCAGCGCAATCGGCCGCTGACGAGCGTCGTGTTTGATCACGTCGCCGCGACGAACGTCCGCCTGCCGCTCGCGGCCTATGGCAGCGAATCCGAGCCGCTGACGCTGATCATGAAGGATGTGGACGTAACCTTCGCGGAGGACAGCACGGTTCCGTTCATGCACCTCGCCTTCTGGGAGGACGTGAAACTTGAGCGCGTGCGTGTGCGCGGCGTTTCCGGCCCGATCTTCATCAAAACGTGGTCGGACGGCCCCGCCCCGCGCATTTACGATTGCGATTTCGTCAATTTTTCCGGCGCCTTCCTCAAGCGCGTCAAAGAACCCTTCCGCTGCACCCCCATCTAGCCGCCGTGCGGCATCCACACCGCTTCGCGGCCGCAGTGCGGCTTCCTCTCCGCTTCGCGCGCTGCAACCCGGCCGCAGTGCGGCTTCCTCTCCGCTTCGCGCGCTGCAACCCGACTCTTCAGCGCTTGAGGGCGCTTCGAGTCTGGTCGTTTGCACATACTGAAATCATCGGTATACAGCCCGACCCAGCCGAGCATAAATTGGACTCGGCTGGGTCTCTCCGTCTACTCGGGCTTTGCGCGGCGCATCTCTCCGATTGCCGCGTCTGCACTTATTGCAGCGTTTCCCAGCAAAAACGCCCAACGTATCGCCCCACGCCCACAGAGTTTCACGCAACAAAGCCAAGACGATTCCCCACACCGCGCGCCCTCCGCAAATCCAGCCTTCACAGCAATCTCATTCCCCCGCCAATGCCCCCAACGCATCCCCGCCGCAGAGCTTTGCGCAGCAAAGCGATTTTCCCACACCGCACGCCCTCCGCAACGCCAGCCCCCCCGCCTTCCGCACACCCCATCCCGCCCCATAACGCACAAAGCCCCCGCCGAACCGTCTCATTTCGGTTCAGCGGGGGCTAATTTTTCACTTTTCGCCGCAGCGCGCAAGCCAATCAGCGCCGCGCATCCTTCACAGCGTCTCGATGAACGCCTTCGCCTGATCGAGGATCTCCTTCGTGTTCTCGAACTGGAACAGCGCGCGCGCCTGATCATAGGGTAGAAGCTGCGCGCTCAGCAGCTCCTCCTTCTGCGGCACGATCGGCTGATCTTCGTACTCGGCGACGAAATAAATCACGCGCTTCATCACGTTCAGCTTCTTCGGCAGCCTGTGCTCCTCCTCGGTGCGGAAGCCGTCGATCAGGCGCGGCGTCAGGCCGACCTCCTCGCGAATCTCGCGCAGAGCCGTCTGCTCCGGCGTTTCGTCGCCCTCCATATGCCCCTTCGGGAAGCCGTAATAGCCCTCAATCGAGCGGATAATCACATAGAGTATCTCGCCGCCGCGCCGCGTGAACACCACAGCGCCGCACGATGTTTCGTATGTCATAGCTTTCCTCCGATATTCAATCGTCCGCTTCAGCCAGAAATCCGCGCTCCGCCGCTCCCGCGCATGAAACGCCATACGGCTTCTTCAGCGTTCTCTTCATAGCCGCCATTCATGCCCCTGAAAAGGGCGTACCCAGCTCCTTCAGCGAGCGTTCTTTCCATTTCTTCCAACGACAGCTGCCGCACTCAGAATCCCGCGCCCCGCAAAACTCGGGTACACGGAGAGACTTGACCGGCTTCAATTTATGCTCGGGCAAGTCGGGCTGTATAGCGATGATCTCAGTATGCACTAACGTCCAGACTCGAGCCGCCCTCAAGCGGCGCGGAGTCGGGTTGCAACGCGCGTTAGCGGAGAGGAAGCGGGCACTGCCCGCCGGGTTGCATGCGCGAAGCGGCGTGGAAGCCGCACTGCGGCACGGAGAGACTTGACCGGCTTCAATTTATGGCCGGTCAAGTCGGGCTGTATATAACCAACATTTCTTGCTTTGCACGGCAGCAAGTGGAACCGGCACAGCCGGCGAGCCGCCCTCAAGCGGCGCGGAAAATGTGGAACCGGCACGGCCGGCGGGTTGCATGCGCGAAGCGGTGTGGCTGTCGGCACTGCCGACCATGCGCGAAGCGGTGTGCATGCAGGCTCAGCCTGCCACTGCGACCAGAGGCTGAGAAAACAGCACGCCGCGCGCGGAGAGGGACGCGGCCTGCGCGTCGAATTCCGCGTCGGTCAGGGGGGCGGTCATCACGGCCAGCTCGCCCGCGCAGGGCTTCAGCGCCCAGTCGGCGGCGAACATCGCCATCACCGGCTCGGCCTCGGCGGGCACGCGCAGGAGCCTGCGGCGCGCCACCGTGCTGACCGGATTGAACGCCGGCACAACCGCGCGCTCGGCGGCGGGCACAAACGCGTCGATCGCGCGCGCGATCTCAATCACGTCGCCCACAACCGCGCTCGCCGTCGCCCGACGCCCCGCGCCGCGCCCGAAGAACATCACGTCGTCCACATAGTCGCCGTGCACGATGATCGCATTGAACACGTCGTTCACGTTGTACAGCGGATGCGCCGCGGGCACGAACGCCGGATGCACCCAGCCGCTCCAGCTCTCGCCGTCCTCGCTCAGCTCCGCGTGCGCAATCAGCTTCACCGCGCCGCCGAACGCCGCCGCCGCCGCCATGTCCTGCTCGGTAATCGCGCTGATGCCCTGCGTCGGAATGACCGCCTCGTCGGCGAATTTCGAGCCGAAGCACGCGTTGGCCAGAATCGCCAGCTTGCGGCGCGCGTCCCAGCCCTCCACGTCGGCCGCCGGATCGGCCTCGACATAGCCCAGCCGCTTCGCCTCGCCCAGCGCCGCCGGGAAGGACACGCCCAGATCGCGCATCTGCGTGAGCAGATAGTTGGTCGAGCCGTTCACAATGCCGTCCACGCGCGTCAGCCTGTTGCCCTGCAAACAGCGCATGATCGGATGCAGCACCGGAATGCCGCCGCCCACACTCGCCTCGTAGAGATAGGACACATGATGCTCGGCCGCCAGCCTGACCAGCTCGTCGCCGCGCGTCGCCACCAGCTCCTTGTTCGAGGTCACCACATGGCGGCCCGATTCCAGCGCGCGCCGCGTGAACTCATACGCCACGCGATTGCCGCCGATCGTCTCCACGACGATCTTCACACGCTCGTCGGCCAGTATATCCTCAAAATTGTGGGTCAGCTTCACGCCCTCCGGCACGTCCAGCTCGCGAATGTCCAGCATGTACACCGGCCGCACATCCTGCCCCGTCACGCGGCTCACCGCGTCGTGATTTTCCAGCAGCATCTGCACCACGCCGTAACCCACAACGCCGCATCCCATAACAGCTACACCGATCATAAACATTCATTCCTTTCAATATTCCAATCTATCGTCCCGCCGCCTGCCGGCGAATGAACCCATTTCCAGCGCCCTCCGCGCCCATCGAAGCGCTTCCATGCTCGACAACGCGCTTTTCGCGTCTGTTCAAGCGCTTTCATTTCTATCCGAATCGCTTTCTGCACTCGCCCATGCGTTTCCGCGTCGGTTCAAGCGCTTCCATTCCTGACCGAAGCGCTTTCCACGCTCACCCATGCGTTTCCGCGTCGGTTCCTACCTATTAGTATAGCCGCGTTTCATGCCGCGCTCACAGCCGCCGGATCTTCACCCGCGGCAGCAGCTTCTCACATTCCGCGCGCTCGATCGGCCGCGTGCCCTCGCTCATCACCGCCGCGCCCGCGCAGGCCATGCCCAGCCGAAAAATCTCCTCGAGCGAACCGCCGCGCGCAATCCCCGCGCACAGGCCGGCGCACATCGCGTCGCCCGCGCCCACCGTAGAGCGCACGGGAATCTCCAGCCGCGGCGCGCAGTATACGTCGTGCTCGTCCGCAATCAGCGCGCCCTCCGCGCCCAGCGACACCGCCGCAATGGCCACGCCGCGCTCGATCAGCCCCCGCGCCGCGCGCGCAATGTCGTCAAGCGTCCTGAGCGGCTCGCCGGTCAGCTCCTCCAGTTCGTCGCGGTTGGGCTTCACCAGATAAGGGCGCGCCTCCAGCCCCGCGCGCAGCCGCAGTCCGTCCGCGTCCAGCACGCAGCGCGCATTCGTATGCGCAAGGCGCTCCATAATCGTCCTGTAATAGTCGGCAGGGCAGGCGGGCGGCAGGCTGCCGGAGAGCACGATCAGCTCGCTTCCCTGCGCGCAGCCCTCGATCATACGCGTCATGTCCTCGAGCGCCGCGTCGGTCACGGGCGCGCCGGATTCGTTCAGCTCGGTGATGCGGCTCTCGGATTCGTCGAATATCTTGAGGTTGGTGCGCAGACTGCCCGGCACGTCCACCGCGCCCACGGCGATATGCTCCGCGCGCAGCTTTTCGGTCAGCGGCGCGCTACCTTCCTCGGGCAGGAAGAGCACGCAGCGCGCGTCCAGCCCCAGCCGCGAAAGCGTCACGGCGACGTTCACGCCCTTGCCGCCCGCGTCGATGCGCGCCGAGCGGATGCGATTCAGTCCTCCGGGAACAAGCGCGCTCACAGACGCCGTTTTATCGAGACAGGGATTCAGGCAAACCGTGGTGATCATGCCCCTTCATCCTTTCATTCGCCAGAATGGATATATATTAGCACGCGCGCGCCGCCCCTTCAAGCCTATTCCTGTAAAAGCAGGCGCATAGCCCGCCGCCCCGCGCGCATATATATCACTGTTGTTTCCGATTATAATCACCGTTTTTGAAAACGGCTTATCCATAGGAGGGATGTCATTATGGAATCTGCATACACGCTCGAGGGCGGCGGTCAGGCGCTCGTTCTGCTGCCCGACGCCGCTCAGGCCCCCGATGCGCTCGCCGAGCTGTCCCGCGCGCTCCATGCCGGCGGGCTGACCGTCTCCGTCCCCGCGCTCGATCTGGGCGCGCGGCCGTGGCGCGAGTCGATCATATCGGCGCGCGCGGCGTTCGTTCATCTGCGCGAGCGCCATGTCTGCGTGTCGGTGTGCGGGCTGGGCGCGGGCGCGTGGGTGGCGCTCATGCTGGCCGAGGAATACATGCCCGAACATCTCATACTCGTCGCGCAGGAATCGCCGTCCGTCAGCCATCGCGCCCGCTGGGAGGTACGCCGGCTCAGGCGGCGCGCATCGATCGATCTGTTCGCGCTGAGCACGCGCGCGCAGGTGCTCGCCGCGTCCCCCGAGCGTCAGGCCGTGCGTCAGGCGAGCCGCTTCACGCGCCTTCTTCGTCTGCCCGCCGCGCAATCGGTCGCTTCAGGCGAGCTGAGCGCGGCCATCTGCCGGCGCATGGGGCTGTGTGAGCCTGCCGTATCGCCCGAGCCGTCGCTGACATGAGCCTACCGGCGGATTTTCGCGCGCAAAATCGGCAGAAAGGGCAGTTTTTTTCGCCCGCCGCCATTTCGCCGCGAATTATTTAAGTTTCAGAAAAAAATAGGGCTTGTCAGGCGGCGCTGTTGCGTGTATAATAATATAAGTGCAATGTGCAACTAAGCCTGAAAGGACGATTTGTCAATGAAAACACGCGTGTGGAAACTCCTGGCCCTTGTGCTGGCCCTGGCGCTGGTTCTGACCGGCTGCAACCTGATCGAGGTCGATCCCGAGAAGGACAACGCCGAGGTCGTCGCCAGCGTCAACGATGAGAAGATCACCAAGGGCGACGTCAAGGATACATACGACTACTACCTGAGCTACTACAGCTATCTCTATCAGTACTATTACGGCAACAGCGACATCAGCTCCATGAAGGACAAAATCAAGGACAGCGTGCTGGAGTCGTTCATCGAGACCAAACTGGTGGCGCAGAAGGCCGCCGAGCTGGGTCTGGATCAGCTGACCGACGAGGACAACGCCAAGATCGCCGAGAACGCGCAGACCACGCTGGACAGCTATATCGAGCAGCATAAGAGCGAGGTCGATACCGAGGGCATGACCGATGAGGAAGCCCGCGAGGCCGTCGTCAAGCACCTCGAGGAGGAAGGCGTGACGATGGATCTGATCACCGAGAGCGAAAAGACGCGCTACATCGCCGACCGCGTGCGCGAGAGCGTCATCGCCGACGTGACCGTCGACGACAGCGAGATCGAGGAATCCTACAACACCAAGGTCTCCGAGAACGAGACGTCGCTCTCCGCCAGCAGCTATCTCTTCGAGATGTACCATGCCAACGGCACGACCGTCTACTGGAATCCCGAGGGCTACCGCACCGTCAAGCATGTGCTGCTTCAGGCCTCCGACGAGCAGAAGACCGCCCTTTCCGACCTTACGAGCGAGCTTAAGACCGTGACCGACGATCTGGCCAAGCTGGAAGAGCCGGCCGACGACGCGGAAGCCACTGCCACGCCCGAAGCCACTGCTACGCCCGACCCCGAAGCGACGGCCGAGCCTGAACTGAGCAAGGAAGAGCTGGAAGCCAAAAAGGCCGATCTGGAGCAGCAGATCGCGGACAAGAAGCAGGAGATCCTCGATTCCCTGCAGGACAAGATCGACGAGGTCTATGCGGCGCTTGAGAGCGGCAAGTCCTTCGACGAGGTCATGGCCGAGTTCGGCGAGGATCCCGGCATGAAGAGCGAGCCGAGCATGACCACCGGCTACTATGTCTCCGAGAACTCCACCTACTGGGAGGACGTGTTCAAGGAGACCGCCATGTCGCTCAAGAAGATCGGCGACGTGAGCGATCCGGTCGTCGGCAGCAACGGCGTACACATCATCTACTACAACAGCGACGTGACCGCCGGCGCGGTGCCGCTGGACGAGGTGCGCGACGAACTGAGCGCCGAGCTGCTCAGCAGCAAGCAGGACGAGACCTACGACGCGGCCTATCAGTCCTGGTACGACGCGGCCAAGATCAAGAAGTATCCGAACAAGCTCGACTAAGCCGCTGTGCAGCCTCCACACCGTTTCGCGTCTGGACGTTGAGCGAACAAACATCGATATACCGCACGACCTGTCCGGCCATAAGTCAGAGCCGGACAGGTCTTTCGTTATCCCCGAGTTCTGCGCGGCGCATCCCCTTCATCGCGGCGGCAAAAATTATCGAAGCCGTTCAGGCCCTCGTATCTCAGATCAGCGTCAGCGCCGTTCTCCCTTCGCCTGTCCGCGGCCGTTCACCACATATTGGAAAAATGAGCGGCAGCACTTCCAAACGCGCGGCTTGTCGCAAAGAGTCCGCAGTGCAAGTTCCCTGCGCCATCCCTCAAAATGCCGCGCGGCGCACGCCCTCCCCATTCACCGCTTCCTCTAGAACCTTGCGCGCCGCAATCGTCAGCCGCCAGACTCCATCGCTTCCTATTATTCAGCGCGTCGTTTCCACCGCACCAACGCCGATAGCCGCCATCAAGCGCCGTGCTTCCATACGCCGCGCCCCGCCGATCTGCGGCGCTAGGCGTTTCTCACCCGTCGCTTCCTATTATATAGCGTCCCCGCATCCCATCGTTTCACGCTCAGGCTGTTCCGTCCCGCGCCGTCTGCAACGCATTTCGACCGTCTCAGGGCCGCTTTCCCCCGCTGTCGCCGCCCGCCTGCAACCCTCGGTTGCAACCGACAGTTGCAAATCTCGATTCAACCAGCGGTATCTTGCATTTTCGCGGCGGGTCTGCTATGCTTTTTTCACGGAAGCGCTTTCCAGTCCGCCTTCACCGCCGCCGAAAGGAGTTCAAATATGCTGAATCCGACAATCATCCGCGAGAACATCATCTTCCTGCGCCAGCAGCGCAACATCACGCAGCAGGAGCTGGCCGCCCGCGTCAACGTCACGCATCAGGCCGTTTCCAAATGGGAGAACGGCTCGTCCATCCCCGATCTGCAAACGCTCATGACGCTCAGCCGTCTCTTCGACGTATCGCTCGACGAGCTGCTCACCGAGGTGCTCTCCGAGCGCCGCCCCGCCCCCGAATCGGAGGCTCCCGCCGCCGAACAGGCCGCCGAGCAGACCGCCGAACCGGTCGCGCCCTTCGAGCCGGTCATGCCTGTCGCGCCCGCCGCGCTCGCTGCCCCCGCCGCGCCCATCAACGCATCCACCGCTGAACAGCCTGCCGCGGAGCAGACCGCAGCGCCCGCTGATCAGCCTGCCGCCACGCCCAT
>CAKTXR010000035.1 GCA_934631025.1 uncultured Clostridia bacterium | reverse complement strand
ATGTACGCCGGACGCTTCGGCCTTGAGCTGAGCGATGAGGATGTGAGCTATGCGCTGGGGCTGGGCGCGCTGCGCGACGGCGTTTCTCCGGCGGCGCTGGCGGCGGCGTACGGCGCGCTGGGCAACGGCGGCACGACGGTCGCGCCGCACACCATACGGCGCATTGAGGACTCGCGTGGCAAGGTCGTTTATGAATACAAGCAGGAAAGCAGACGCGCGGTGAGCGCGCAGAGCGCCTATCTGATCACCGACGTTTTGCGCGATACGGCGCGTACGGGCACGGCGCGGGCGCTCAACGACGCGGGCATTGCGGTCGCGGCGAAAACCGGCACGGTCGGCGAGACGGACGGCGGCAATCGCGACGCGTGGACGGCGGCCTATACGCCGCGCACGGCGCTGGTCGTGTGGATGGGCTATGACGATCCCGACGCACACGAGCTTGCACAGGGCGTGACCGGCGGCAGCTTTCCAGCGCGCTGGGCGGCGGCGTATATCAGGAGCAACAAGGCGGCATTCGAGCAGCCCTTCATCCAGCCGGACGGCCTTGAAAGCGTCATGATCGACGCGCGCTCGCTGGAAGCGGACGTGGCCGCGCCCATGCTGGCCTCGGAGGACACGCCGAATGCGTATATCCTGCGCGAAAGTCTGCCGGAGGGCGGCGTGCCCGCAGAGACCTCGAATCTGTGGGTGCGGCCCAAGACGGTCGGCACGGTGTATTCGTGGACGGACGGAGACGGCAGGACGGCGGTGTCGTTCGTCGCGCCCGATTCAGTGTCGGTGTGGCGGGTGATCCGGCGCTCAAACTTGGGCAAGGAAGTGGAAATCGCGCGCCTGACCGGCAGCGAGGGCGAGTATCTCTCGGCGACCGATGAGGAAGGCGCGTCGGGCGCGAGCTATTACGTCATCGCGCGGCAGAAGTACTATGAGGAAGCGGGTGAAATTGTCGAGTCGGCCGCTTCGCAGATGTCGGAAAGCGGCGGCAGAACGCTGATCGAGCGGCTGCTGACCATCGCAGGCGGCATGTGACGCGCTCAAAAAGGCGTAGTATTTCCGAGCTTGAAAGTCCTTTGCCTAACGAAAAATCCGCTCGAATTCGTCGTCAGTCTCTTCTGTAATAAGCCCCGATGGGGATGATAAAAACCGTCGGCTCTGAGCAAATTCAGGGCCGACGGTTTGTCATGGCAGGCAGGCGTTATAAATCCCACGTTCAACTGGGGCTATGGAAAAGAGGTTTAGCAAAGGTCATGAAGTCGCATGGCAGATGCGGCTCCACAGGGAAATAGCAAGATGTTGATAATATGAGGGGCGCGAGAGAAACTTGAACGAATCTCCAAAGAAGGGATTGCGATACAGCGATCGATATTTTTCAATGCCCTCTTTAGAGGGCGGCCGCGGGCAATATCCTTATCGGGCTGAGTCAAATCGCTCGTTCAATGAGGGGAGCGTTTGATCGGGAATGAATACGAGCAGCGCCTTATCGCCCAGCCGGATGAAATCGCGCGCGGCGGTGGGAAAGGCCGCGCTCAGTCGGGACAGCGCGTCCGTATAATCCGCCTTGGGCAGAGGGCGCAGTCGGCCGTGAAGCCGCACAAGCCCGCAGTCCAGCGTGATTGCGCATGAAAAGCGCATGAGCGATTCGCTCGCGCAGAGGATCAGCCGCTCCGGCTCGATCAGGGCGCAGACTGTGCGGGCAGTGCGGTGATTGCCCAGCCGGTCGCGCAGCGTGACGCGCTGAGAGGAGCCTAAGAGCGCGGTGAGATCCAATGAATATTCCTCCCGATAAGCTGTATCAATGCCGGCGGCGCGGGCAGCCGCTCCAAGGGCAGCTGTCACAGCCGGACTGGCCGCGCGAGCGTATGAAGCGAACCGCGCGGCGCACGATGATCGTCAGCGCCGCGGCGGCAATCAGCGCGCCCAGCGCCCAGGCCAGAATCTGCTTCACAGCCCCAGCAACCTCCCGATATTATACACGGCGAATGTTACGATCCATGCGACGCCCAGCTGCATGACGATGCCCATGATGAAGTATTTGCGGCTGTTCAGCTCGCGACGCATGGCGGCCAGCGCGGCTACGCAGGGGGTATAGAGCAGTATGAACACGAGGAACGAATAGGCCTGAAGCGGCGTAAACGCATTCGCGACGGCCTGCGTCAGCGCGCCCGAATCGGCGGCGGCATAGAGCACCTGCAATGTGGAAACGACGGCCTCCTTGGCGATCAGGCCGGAGAGCAGCGCCACGCTCTTTTTCCATTCGCCGAAGCCCAGCGGCCTGAAAACCGGCGCGATGAACATACCGAGCCGGCCGAACAGGCTCTCTTCGCTGTCGGCCACCATGTGAAGCGTCGGGCTGAAGCTCTGCAAAAACCAGATCAGCACGCTCATGGCGAAGATCAGCGTGCCCGCGCGGGTGAGAAAATCCCTGGCGCGATCCCACAGGCGGCGCAATACGCTCTTGGGCGCGGGGACGCGGTACTGCGGCAGCTCCATCAGAAACGGCGTGTCACCCTCGCGGAAGGTCGTCCTGCGCAGGATCGCGCCGCAGATGATCATGACCAGTATGCCCAGCATATAGAGCGAGAACACGACCAGCCCCTTATTCCGCGCAAAGAACGCCGCGCCGAAAAGCCCGTAGACCGGCAGGCGCGCGCCGCAGCTCATGTAGGGCGTGAGCAGGATCGTCATGCGCTTGTCGCGCTCGTTTTCCACGCCGCGCGCGGCGATGACCGCCGTCGTCGTACAGCCGAAGCCCATCAGCATGGGGATGAAGCTGCGGCCGGACAGGCCCAGCCGGCGCAGCGGCTTATCGGTGATAAACGCCGCGCGGGACATATAGCCGCTGTCCTCCAGAATCGAGAGGAAGAGGAATATGAGCAGTATCTGCGGTAGGAACACCAGCACGCCGCCTACGCCCGCGATGACGCCGTCCGACACCAGCGAGGACAGCCATGCCGGCGCTTCCAGCCACGCCATGAGTGACCTTGCGCCCGCGCCGATCACGTCGTTCACCAGCGTTTCCATAAGGCCGGTCAGAAACGTGCCGATCGGGCCGAACGTCACCCAGAACATTACGGCCAGCACGATGAAGAACAGCGGGAAGGCGAGATATTTGTTCGTGACGACGCGATCGATGGCGGCGGAGGTCTTGCCGTAATCCTCGGAATTGAAGCGCGAGTGCGAATCGGCGATCAGCTTTTCGACCGCTCCGTAGCGCGCGGAGACGACCAGCGTCAGGCTGTCGATCTCGGGATAGGTCTTGCGGCCGTTTTCCTCATAGGCGGTGATGATCTCTTCAACGCGCGTTTTCTGATCGGCGCTCAGGAGCGCGTTTTCCATGATGTCCCTGTCGCGCTCGAGCATCTTGACGGCCACCCACGCGGTCGGCGGGGCGTTGTCCACGTCGCCCTCGTCGGTGTAGCCGCCGATGTGGCGGTGCTGTGCTGTGGCGGCGTGGTCGTCGTCGCGGTGCTCCTTATCGCGGTGAGAGGCGTGCTCCGGCTCGTCGAACACGGAGTGCGCGTCGCCGCCGCCCAGCGCCTGCGTGATCTTGAGGATGGCCTGCCGCGTCGCCTCGTCGTACATTTTTTCCGGCATGGGGACGATCTGATCGTGCGCCTGCTGGTGAATGGCGGCAAACAATTCGTCGAAGCCCTCGCGCCGCTTGGCCGATATGGGCACGACTGGCACGCCCAGCAGCGCGCTCAGGCGTTCCGCGTCGATGAAGCCGCCGCGCCGCTTCACCTCGTCCATCTGATTGAGCGCGATGACCATCGGCCGTTCCAGCTCCATCAGCTGGAGCGTGAAATAGAGATTGCGCTCGATGCTGGTCGCGTCGACGATGTTGAGCACGATGTCGGGGCGGTGCTGAGCGATGAAATGGCGCGTGATGTCCTCCTCGATGCTGTAGGGCGAGAGGGAATACACGCCGGGCAGATCGACCAGCAGCGCCTCGTCGTCCCGCAGGCGGAAGCGCGCCTCCTTGCGTTCGACGGTCACGCCCGGCCAGTTGCCCACATATTGGTTGGAGCCGGTCAGCGCGTTGAACAGTGTGGTTTTGCCGCTGTTCGGGTTGCCGGCCAGCGCGATGGTGATGTTCATGAGAAACCATCCTTTCGAGTCACGGCGATGGATTTATCGGGCGTTATCGGGCAGAACCAGAATTTTTGCAGCGTCGTCGGCGCGCAGAGTCAGCTCGTAGCCGCGCAGGCGGATCTCGATGGGGTCGCCCAGCGGGGCGCGCTTGGTCACGCACACGCGCGTGCCGGGGGTCAGGCCCATCTCGATCAGGCGGCGGTGCAGCTTGCCCTCCACGCCCACGATCATGACGGTTCCGCTTTCGCCGTTTTTGAGCGACGGGATGCCTGTATAGCTGTTCGGCATGAAAAGTCCTCCTGAAAAGTTTCAACATACTAACTCTCTACGACTCTAAAGAATATATGATTTTGGCCGGAATGTCAATGAGGAAACGACAGCTTTCGCAAAAAGATTTGGCGTTCATGGCGACATTTGAATCATGTGCGGGCGACTTTTGAGACTGCAACCGGCATTATTCAGCAAATTGCTTGTAGAATGTGGAAAAACGTGCTATAATAAGACCATGGAACAGAGGTTCCGCAGTCAACATAACAGGAGGACGAAACCATGATTTCAAAAGCGGCGGCCGAGCATGTATTGGCTGAAGCGATGCGCACAGGCGGCGACTTCGCCGAGCTGTTTCTGGAGGATACGCGGCGGGCGAACATGACGCTCTCTGACGGCACGATCGACAACGCCGTGACCGGACGCAATCACGGCGCGGGCGTCCGCGTCTATCACGGACTGGAAAGCGTCTACGTTCACACCAACGACACCTCTGAAAGCGGCCTTGTGAAGGCGGCGCGTCAGGCGGCCTCGGCGATGGGTGACGCGGCGGTCGCGCGCGATATTACGCTGACCGGCTCCATCGCGCGCAACATCCACGCCATCGAGCGTATGCCCATGGACGTGAGCGGCGCGGAGCGCGCCCGTCTGGCGCACGAGGCCTATCTCGCGGCCAGGGACTATGACAAGGACGTCAAGCAGGTGCGCGTGCTGCTCTACAGCTGGGACACCGACGTGACCATCGCCAACAGCGAGGGCCTGTTCGTGTCCGACAAGCGCGTCTACACCCGCATGGGCATCACGGCCGTGGCCAGCGACGGCACGGAGAATCAGACCGGCTTCAACGGCCCGGGCGCGATGATGGGCTATGAGCTGTTCAAGAATCGCGTGGACGTCGCCGAGGCGGCGCGCGAGGCGGCCCGCACCGCCGTGACCATGCTGCACGCCGACAAATGCCCGGCGGGCGTGATGCCGGTGATCATCGACAACGGCTTCGGCGGCGTGATCTTCCACGAGGCGTGCGGCCATTCGCTCGAGGCCACTCAGGTGGCGCTGGGCAACAGCGAGTTCTGCGGCAAGCTGGGCCAGCAGATCGCCTCTCCCATCGTGACCGCCATAGACGACGGCACAATGCCCAACGAGTGGGGTTCCATCAACATCGACGACGAGGGCACGCCCACCACGCGCCTTGTGCTGATTGAAAACGGTATTCTGAAGAACTATATGATCGACCGGCTCAACGGCCGCCGCATGGGCATGCCGTCCACCGGCAATGCGCGCCGTCAGGATTACACCTTCGCACCGACCTCCCGCATGCGCAATACGTTCATTGCCCCCGGCAACGATGAAAACGACGAGATCATCGCCACCGCTGGCAACGCGCTCTATGCCAAAAAGATGGGCGGCGGCTCAGTCAATCCCGCCACGGGCGAGTTCAACTTCGCCGTCATGGAGGGCTATCTGATCCGCGGTGGCAAGATCGATCGTCCCGTCCGCGGTGCGACGCTGGTCGGCAAGGGCAGCGAGATCCTCAAGAAAATCGACCGCGTGGGCAAGGATATGAAGATGGGGCAGGGCATGTGCGGCTCGATGAGCGGTTCGGTGCCCACCAACGTGGGTCAGCCCATGATCCGCGTCACCGATATTACGGTCGGCGGTCAGTAAGGAGGCGCAGACACAATGGAATTGAATGTTTTTATCAAAAAGCTCTTTGAAGCGGCGAAGGACGCGGGCTTCGAGGCCGCCGAAGCCACCTGCATGAGCGGCGATTCGTTCTCTGTGAACGTCAAGGACGGCCAGATTCTCGATTACAGCGTCAGCTCCAGCATGGGTCTGGGCTTTCGCGCGCTGGTGAACGGCAAGATGGGCTATGCCAGCACGCAGGTGCTGGATGACGAAGCGCTCGATCTGCTCATCCACGGCGCGGCCGAAAATGCGGCGCTCATCGAAAACGAGGACGAGCAGTTCATCTTTGCGGGCAGTCCGTCCTATCCCGAAATCGCCGCCTATAATCCGGCGATCGATCAGGTGACCGCCGCCGAGAAGATCGACATGGCGCGCAGGCTGGAGAAGGCCTGCGTCTCGATCGATCCGCGCGTCAAGGCGTGCGAGATGGTCGAGGTGTTCAGCATGGCGAGCGAAAAGCGCATCGTCAATTCCCGCGGGCTGGACGTGTCCTTCCGCGAGAACGCCATGGGCCTGTATGCCGGCGTGGTCGCTCAGGACGGCGAGGAGGTCGCCACGGGCGGCGCTGTGCGCTTCGTCCGCGATCCCGCAAAGCTGGATATTGATGACGCGGCGCGCGAGGCCGTGGCCGACGCTGTGGCCGGCCTGCACGCCGACAAGGTGCAGTCGGGCGAGTACAAGGTCGTGCTGCATCGCGACGTGGCCGGCTCGATCCTGAGCACGTTTGATTCCGTGTTCAGCGCGGACATGGCGCAGAAGGGGATGTCCCTGCTCAAGGGCCGCGAGGGCGAGGTCATCGGCAGCGACGTGCTGACCATACTGGACGATCCGCTCAATCCCGCCTCTCCCGCGGCGACCCCCTTCGACGGCGAAGGCGTGGCGACCAGCCGGCTGGCCATCGTCGAAAACGGCAAGCTCAACACGCTGCTGCATAACCTCAAGACGGCGAAGAAGCAGGGCGTTGAGACCACCGGCAACGCGTCGAAGCCCTCCTATGCGTCGCCCGTGGGCGTTGCGCCGCACTCCATGCAGATCAAGCCCTCCGACCTGACGCGCGACGACCTGCTCAAGATGGCGGACGGCGGCGTGTTCATCACTGAGGTGCAGGGCCTTCATTCCGGCGCGAACCAGATCAGCGGCGATTTCTCGCTGGGCGCGCGCGGCTTCATGATCGAGGACGGCAAGCTCGGCCGCCCCGTCAGCCAGATCACCGTAGCCGGCAACTTCTTCGATCTGCTGAAGAACGTGACCGCCGTGGCCAACAATCTCGAGTTCGGCTTCTCGTCCACCGCGTCGCCCGATCTGCTGATCGGCAAGCTCGCCGTGGCCGGCAAGTAAGCTCATTAGTCATAAAAAATGCGGCCGGATATGTCTGTATCCGGCCGCGTCTTTTACAGGCGGGAAGCGATGTGGCGGTAATCGCTGGGCTGACCGCCAGCGTACTTTTTGAATATGCGCCGGAAGTAGGCGGGTGATGAAAAGTTGAGCCGTTCGGCGACGTCCTCGACGCTCAGCTGCGCGTCAGGCAGCAGCTCTATGGCGCGGCGGATGCGCTCGCGGTTTTTGTATTCGATGGGCGATGTGCCGGTAACCTCGCGGAAGCAGTGATACAGCCGCGATTCGCTCATACCGCACTGGCGCGCCACATCCGCGATGGAAAACTCCTCGGTGCAGTGCGTCTCGATGTAGATGAGCGCCGTCTCGATTGCGTCCTGAACGGGCGGCACCTCTTCGCGCGCCATGACCTCGCTCATGCGGCTGTACAGCCCCAGCGCCGCGGAGAGCGCCGTCAGATTGCGCGCGGGCGTTTCGTAATCGGCGAGCAGCCGCTTGAAAAAGGCGGGGTAGTCCTCTGTGCGCGGCAGCGTCTGGAAGTAGAACGGCTCGGGATCGACGGCCATTAGGCGCGTGCTGTAGCGCTCTATGGCGCGATACTGGAAGTTGAAATACAGCGCGATGCACTCGGCGTTATCGCGCCAGTGCGACGAATAGCGCCGGCGATGCGGAAAATACACAAGATCGCCGTCGTGCGCCTCGATGGCGCGCCCGCCCGCGTCGATGCGCAGGCTTCCGCGCAGCAGGCAGCACAGGCTGCACTGGCTCAGACCCAGCCGGTTGTCGATGTCCACCGGATGGCCGTGGCCAAACCGCGTGACATAAAAGTATACGGGCGTGGTCAGCGTATATGTCGATTCGGACGGCATGGTATGTCCTCCAGCAGCAGAATTGTGTCCATTCCTGTACAGTATACCGCGCATTGGGCGCGCTGTCAATAAGAGGAGCGAAGGGAGAAGCGTCATGATTGAATCTGTTGATATAGCCGGAAGGACGTGCGGCGTGACGACGGGGAAGCGCCCGCGCACGCTGCTCTTTCTCTGCTGCGGGCCGGAGCCGGAGGAACTGCTGGAAGCGCTGCGGCCGCTCTGTCCGGCGCTGGACACGGCGGCGCTGGTTTTCCCAAAGGGCGTAGAATGGGATCGCGATTACGCGCCATGGCCGTCGGACGAGCTTCATGGGCGGCCGATCGGCGGCGGGGGCGCGGCGCTCTATCGCGAGACGGTCGACGTGCTGCTGCCCGCGGTGAAAGCGCGCTTTGACGGCCTTGAGCATATCGGCGTGGTTGGCTATTCGCTGGGCGGTTTGTTTGCGCTCTATGCCGCCTCGCAGAGCGATTCGCCGTTCGACCGCGCGGCCAGCGTTTCCGGCGCGCTGTGGTATGAGGGATTTGCCGATTATGCGGTGGACGCGCCCTTTCCGAGGCTTTCGCGGGCGTATCTCTCGCTGGGGCGCAGGGAAGCGGGGCGCGGGCGCGAGCCTATGGGGCGCGTGAGCACGGCCACGCAGCGCATTGTGGGCGCTCTTACGGCGCGTCTGGACAATGAAAACGTTCTGTTCGAATGGAACAACGGCGGTCACTTTTTCGAAATCCCGCAGCGCATCGGCCGGGCACTCACGTGGCTATGTAAACTATAGCGAGAATAGTTGACACGATGCCCCGGCTGTGCTATGATAAGGGCATCAACTGATGTGAGAGGGTGCTTTTTCGTTGAACAATGTCAAGGGGCTCAAGGGCATGATCCTGTGCGCGCTGTTCGCGGCGCTGATGGCGGTCTGCTCGTGGATCACAATTCCCTATGTGGTGCCGTTCACCATGCAGACGTTCGCGGTGTTCGTCGCGCTGGATCTGCTGGGCTGGCGCGGCACGCTGATTACCGTGCTGGTGTATATGGCGCTGGGCGCGGTCGGCCTGCCGGTGTTCTCGGGCTTTTCGGGCGGCGTGAGCCATCTGATCGGGCCGACGGGCGGCTATATCGTCGGCTTTGCGGCGGCCGCGGCGGTGTACGGCCTGACGGTTCACTTTGCGGGCGAGAGCAGGAAGGCGAAGATACTCGGCATGGTGCTGGGGCTGATCGCCTGCTATGCGTTCGGCACGGCGTGGTTCGTCATCGTCTATTCGGCGCAGAAGGGCGCTGTGAGCGTGCTCTCGGCGCTGTCCTGGTGCGTGTTCCCGTATATCCTGCCTGATCTGGTCAAGATGGCGCTGGCGTTTTTGCTGAGCGAGCGCGTCGCCAAGTCGCTGAAAAATCGATAATGATAAAACAGGCCGCTCGTTCTCTTCAATATGAGGAGAGCGGGCGGCTTTCGTATATGGCTTTATTCGCTGCGCAGCGCGATGACGGGGTCCTTGCGCGCGGCGATGCCGGAGGGGATCAGACCGGCGATGTAGGTCAGCAGCATGCTGATGAGCACCAGCGTCACCGCGCCCGTCACGGGCAGAGTGGCGTTGAGTATGCCGATGCCGGTGACGGCGTGCAGTATCGTGTTGATCGGTATGGTCAGCAGCAGCGTTACGCCGATGCCGATCAGACCGGCGATGAAGCCGACGGCCAGCGTCTCGGCGTTGAACACGCGGCCGACGTCCCGTCTGGAGGCGCCGATGGCGCGCAGTATGCCGATTTCACGCGTGCGCTCCAGCACGGAAATGTATGTGATGATGCCGATCATGATCGAGGACACCACCAGCGATATGGCCACGAAGGCGATCAGCACATAGCTGATGGCGTTGATGATCGTGCTCACGGAGGACATCATCAGCGCGACATAGTCGGTGTAGGTGATGCGGTGCTCCTCGTCGGATTGATCGTTGTATTCGTCGATCAACTCGGCGAGCGCGTCCTTGTCGGCGAAGTTCGACGCGTAGATGTTGATGCCGGTGGGCGAGTCGGGATCGACATAGCCCAGGAGCGCCAGATTGTCCTCATAGGTCGAATCGGACTGCGCTGCGGGCATATAATCGTCATAGTACGCGGCGGCCTGCTCGTCCGTGAATGTCATATTGTCCAGCGCGGCGGCAAGCGCTTCGTCGGTCTGCGCGTCCAGCTGAGACTTGAACTGCTCGACATACTGCTCGGTCATCATGGCGGTCAGCGCCTGCACGATGTAGGCCTGTCGGGTTTCGTCGTCCATTTCGTCCAGGTAGCTCTGAACGGTCTTTTCATCCGCGCCGGTCTGCTGAGAGAATGCCTTGAGCAGCATGGCGTTGAGCGTGTCCGCGTCGGTCGAAGCCATGTACTGCTGAACAGACTGATTGATCGCGTCGTTGTCGGGGATGAGCGCAATCTCAGTGTACAGGTCGGCCTTGCCCGCAGCGTCGAGAGAAGCGATGTAGTCCTTAAAGCGCTGCGCCTTTTCGGCGTCGCTCAGATCGCTGGCGATTTCGAAGGGCAGGCCGGTCAGCGCGTCGGTGTCGGGATTGTCCAGCTGCTTTTTGATGAGCGTGCTCTGCTCGGATTTTTCGATGATCTCGTCGGTCAGCGCCGATGTGTAGCCGATCGCGCCGCCCATCATGGAGGCCACAGCGTCCTCGCTGCCGCGGATCACGCCGACCACCTTCAGCTCGATCGCCCTGTCGCTGTCATAGAGGAATTCAAGGCCGGTCTGCGTGGCGGAGAGGTCGACGAAGCTGCCGTCCTCCTGTTCCTGCCAGCTGTCGGCGGGCAGTATATAGCGGAAGCTGATGCCGCACAGCTCGTCGTATGTCCATGAGGTGGTCAGATTGCTCGTGTCCACGCCCGGGCCGGCCGCGTCGCCCATCATGGAGGCCATCAGCTCGTCGCCGGTGCGCAGCCCAAGGGCGTAGAGCGTCATGTCGGTCAGCTGGTTGTTCTTGTCGACCACCAGCACGACCTCGTCGGCCGATTCGGGCCAGCGGCCGCTGAGCAGATCATACTGTTCGTAGAGCAGCGGATTGATCAGCTCGCCGTTCTCGCCGTCGAGCAGCTGCTCCCAGATCTGATAGGTGCGCATGGCGTTCGAGGCGCTGGCGGGCATGCTCATGCCGGCCGATTCGTACATCGATTCAAACAGCGCCTTTACGTCGCTTTTGATGATCTCGCCGTTTCTGTCGCGCGTGTAGATGTTCAGATTTATGTCGTAGGCATACTGTATGCTGCTGGCGTACTCGGCGAAGGCAGGCGTTTCGGCGATGTAATCGCGGAAGGCGGCGAGGTTGTTCTGCGTGTATTCGGCGTTGTTCATGCTGTCCATGAGGTCGGACATGACGCTGCTGGCATAGACGCGGCCGTCGTCCTGCGCCGCGTCGCCGCCGTTGTGCACGTTCATGAGCGATGTGACCATCGCCGACATATCCAGCGATTCGCGCTCGAGTGTGATGGGGTAGCTGGAGAGCGTGTCTTCCTGAACGCGGTCGATGTAGTTCTGAACGCCGTTGGACACGGACAGTATCAGCGCAATGCCGATGATGCCGATCGAGCCGGCGAATGCGGTCAAAAAGGTGCGCGCCTTTTTCGTCATGAGGTTGTTGAAGGAGAGCGAGAGCGCCGTGAAGAAGGACATGGAGGTCTTTCTGTTCATCAGGCGCTGCCTTTTCTGCTCCGCCTTGGTGAGCGCGGGCGCTTCCTCTTCAATATGATAGGGCGCGGAATCGTCCACGAGGCGGCCGTCCAGCACGCGGATGATGCGCGTGGAGTATTTTTCTGCCAGATCGGGATTGTGCGTCACCATGATGACCAGCCGGTCCTTGGCGATCTCCTTGAGCAGTTCCATGATCTGCACCGACGTGGCCGAATCCAGCGCGCCGGTCGGTTCGTCGGCCAGCAGAATTTCGGGATCGTTGACCAGCGCCCGCGCGATGGCCACGCGCTGCATCTGCCCGCCGGACATCTGGTTGGGCTTTTTGCGCAGCTGATCGCCCAGACCGACCTTCTCGAGCGCTTCGGCGGCGCGGCGGCGGCGTTCGCCCTTGCCGATGCCCGAGAGCGTCAGCGCCAGCTCGACGTTGGAAAGCACGCTCTGGTGCGAAATGAGGTTGTAGCTCTGAAAGACGAAGCCCACGGAATGATTGCGATAGCTGTCCCAGTCTGCGTCGTTGAAATCGCGGGTCGAGCGGCCCTTGATGACCAGATCGCCGCTGGTGTACTGATCCAGCCCGCCGATGATGTTGAGCAGCGTGGTCTTGCCGCAGCCGGAGGGGCCGAGGATCGAGACGAATTCGCTCTTGCGAAAATCGATGCTGACGCCATTGAGCGCGGCGACCGGCGTGTCGCCGGCCTGATAGGTTTTGACAATGTTTTTTAAGCTGAGCATTTGAATGTCCTTTCAATATTGGAAAATGCAGGGCAACATCTATTATTATGCGTGAAGGACATGGACAAGGTATGACAGATTATTTGTTTTCGCGTTAAAGAAAACGGCTGAAAAGTGGACAAAAGCGGAACGCGCTTCAAAAAAGCACGTTCCGCCGAAAGGGATGATTTATTTGTCCGCGCCGGGCAGGGGAATGTGGTCGAGCGAGACAACCGGTATGCCCCTGTATTCGGTGCGGGGCGTGCCCTCGGTCAGGGCGCAGGCGATGACGGCGATCTCGATGCCGATTTCCTTCGCCAGCGCCAGCACTGCGTCGATCGTGCCTCCGGTGGACACAACGTCGTCGAGGAAGCACAGCTTCTTGCCCTTAAAGGCCTCGTATTTTTCGCGGCCGATCCACAATTCCTGCTTGCCGTGCGTGGTGATCGACTGCACGGACACGCCTTTGGGGTCGATCATGAAGCTCTTGCGGCTCTTGCGCAGCTCGAGATACTTGGGATAATCGGTGCAGACCGCCTGAGCCAGGCCGCAGGACTTGGTCTGCACAGTCACGAAGCCGTCGAAATCGTAATCGGCGAGCTTCTTGCGCAGCGATTCGGCCGCGGCGCGGTTCCAGGCTGCCTCGCCGGTCATGTCGAAGGAATAAATGCGGAAGCCGTCGCCGATGTCGAGCAGCGGCAGATCCACGGGGCAGTCGGACGCGAGATACACGCGATGGGTTTCGGGCCAGTTCTTCTGCATTGCTTTATCTCCTTACGCCAGGCCGATGTAAGCGCCCAGATAGCGCACGAGGATGCCGGCGACCATGCCCAGGAAGGGATTCTTCGACCAGGCGGTCACGCCCAGAGCGATATAGCCGCTCATGGAGCCGTCGCAGGTGGTCACGGTGGACAGATTGGGCGCGAAGGTCATCACAAGGCCGATGATGAACAGGAAGCCGGAGATGCTCTGCGCCGGCAGATACTTGCCCAGACGGCTGACCAGACCCAACAGCACGAGTATGCCGGTGACCAGCATGAACACCACGCCGCAGGCAACCGGCCAGGGCGCGCCGGCGGTGCCGGAGATGATGGCCTCGATGGGCGGGCCGCCGAAGATCGCGCTGGGAATGTCGGCGAGGGAGTTGATGATGGACAGATGGTCGAAGTTCTGCGTGGTGCCGGCGATGCTGGCGGTGATGCCGCCGAAGGAGATGTTCGCGCCGATGTTGAGCATGATCAGGCTCAGCGCGCCGAAGATCACGGTGAGGTTGAGCGTGGGCTTGATGACCTTGAAGTCGCTCCAGTATTCCTTTTTCCAGAAGCGCCACTCGGTGCTCATTTCGATCGACTCGCGGCCATCTTCAACCAGCGTGCTCATGTCCACGCGGCGCTTCTGGATAAAGAGGAAGTCGATCGTAGAGACGGCCACGGAGATGAAGATCGTCCAAACGACCTTGTTGGGGCTGTTGAGGAAGACCGCATAGGCGATGAAGGCCGAGACGACCGACACCAGCGTGATGCGCTTCTCCTGGCCGAACATATCCCAGGTGACGCCTGCCAGAATCAGGCCGACGCCGCTCATCATGCCGGCCACGACGGCCTCGCCGGCAAAATTGGCGATTTTCGTCACGCCGCCGCACAGGCCGAGGATCACCATCAACACGGCGGCCAGCAGCACGGAGCTGACGTTGTTGCGCAGGTCCTTCTTTACGCTGGCGACGGTGATGGTTTCGGCCTGACCCGATATGGGTGTGACCGAGCCGGTGAGCAGATTGCCGATTGCGCCGACCAGATAGGCGAAGCCGGCGGGTTTCAGGGCAAAGCCGCGCGCCTGCGCGTAGAGCAGCTGCGGAACGCCGTTGATGATCACGGCGACGACAGCCAGTATGAACGGGCCGATGTTGCTGAGGAATTCCAAAGTACGTCACCCTTTCGTCAAAATTCGCCCTCAGTATACCATGGAAAATCCTCTCTGACAACCCTGTTCACGAATAAAATGATGCCAAAAACGCCCATCGTTCGTTAAAATGTAGTAAATACGCAAAAATCAACCGCAAACAGCGCTGAAATGCGGCGACACAGTGATGGTGAAGTGACAATGAGTGCGCATACATAATTGAAATTCAGAAGAACACGAACGATGCTGCAAGAATCTGCCCGCGCAAAAACAGGAGGATTGTATCCGTCATTTGACAGTATTATGTATCGCGCGGCTGGGAAAGAAGCTCTATAATATGAAGCAGAGCGGTTCCAACAGCGCAAAGGAGAGTGACATATCGATGAAAACGAGAGAAATCGTGTTTACAAAGAAGGATACGGCCGAGCTGCTCCCCGCCGAGACGGGCGAGATGGGCGCAAAGGACGTGCTGGTCAGGCTGGTCTATTCAACGATCAGCAGCGGCACCGAGCGCGCCAACCTGACCGGCGAGGTCAACGTGGGCATCTATACGGTCGACACAGTGGCGCATTTCCCGCGGCGGCTGGGCTATTCTTCGTCCGGCGTGGTCGAGGCGGTCGGCAGCGAGGTGACGCGCGTCGTCCCGGGTGATCGCGTGGCCGTTTCATGGAGCACGCACAGCCAGTATAAAATCGTAAACGAATACGAAATACATAAGATTGAGAGCGACAAGGTCGATTTTCAGGACGCGGCGCTGGCGCTGATCGCCACCTTCCCGCTGGGCGCAATCCGCAAGTGCAGCCTTGAGATCGGCGAGCCGGCGATGGTCATGGGGCAGGGCATACTGGGACAGATCGCGGTGAAGCTGCTGCGTGCGGCGGGCGCTCTGCCGGTGATTGCCGTCGATCCCGTGCCGGAAAAGCGGACGCGCGCGCTGGAAATCGGCGCGGACTATGCGCTCGATCCGTTCGATCCCGATTTCGTCAAAAAGGCGAAGGAGCTGACGCACGGCGGCGTAAAGGTGGCCATTGAGGTGACCGGCCTCGGACAGGGCCTCGATCAGGTGCTGGACGTGATGGCTCCCATGGGCCGCGTGGCGCTGCTGGGCTGCACGCGCCATTCGGATTTCACGATCGACTATTATCATAAGGTACACGGCCCGGGAATCCAGCTCTTCGGTGCGCACACGCAGGCGCGGCCCAGGTTTGAATCCTATCCCGGCCACTGGACGCATCATGACGACATCATGGCCGTGCTGCGTATGGTCGAGATGGGACGGCTCGATCTGAAGGGACTGGTGCAGGAGGTTCATTCGCCGGAGGAAGCGGGTGAGGTCTATCATCGCCTGGCGACGGAAAAGAGCTTCCCGGTGGTTCAGTTTGACTGGAGGGAACTTAAATGAAGAGAGTCAGAATTGCTCAGATCGGCACGGGACATGACCATGCGATCGCGACGTTTCGCAGCGTCATGGCGCATCCGGAAGCGTTCGAGCTGGTCGGCGTGGCTGAGCCGAATCCGGAGCGCGTGAAGGATATCTATCCGGACGCTCCGCACTGCACGGTGGACGAGCTGCTGGCGCGGGACGATCTGGACGCGGTCGCCATCGAGACGGAGGAGAGCCTGTCCACCGAGTACGCGCAGCTGTTCGCGGACAAGGGGATCGCCATTCATCTGGACAAGCCGGGCGCGCAGAATCTTGAGTCGTTCACAAAGCTGATCGAGACGGTCAAGGCGAAAAATCTGCCCTTCCAGATGGGCTATATGTATCGCTATAACCCGATGATCCGCGAGGCGCTGGACATGGCGAAGAGCGGCAAGCTGGGCGAAATCTTCTCGGTCGAGACGCAGATGAGCGTGTGCCACGCGCCTTCCAAGCGGGCGTGGCTGGGGCAGTTCAAGGGCGGTATGCTGTATTATCTGGGCTGCCATCTGATCGATCTGGTCTATCAGATTCAGGGCGAGCCAGATGAAATCATCCCAATGAATATGTCCACCGGCATCGACTGCGGCGGCGCGGAGGACTATGGCTTCGCGATCATGAAGTACAAAAACGGCGTGTCGTTCGTCAAGTCCTGCGCGACGGAATACGGCGGCTATCGTCGCCGGCAAATCGTCATCTGCGGCAGCAAGGGCACGATTGAGATCAAGCCCACCGAGATCAACGTGGCCGGCCCGGGTCAGCGCATCCGTACGACTGAGCACATGACGCTGGAAAAGAACGGCGCGCAGGCATTCTGCGACTGCGCCGTGGCGCACGAGATTATCGTCGACCGCTATGACAACATGATGCTCAGCTTTGCCCGCACTGTGCTGGGCGAGGAGGAAATGCTCTGCTCGCCCGATTACGAGCTGGCGCTGTTCAAGGTCATCATGAAGTGCTGCGGCGCGCTTTGATGAAGTGGAAATAAAGCGGACTTCAGTCTAATTTGCAAGAATAGACTGAAGTCCGCTTTTGGCGTGAGCGCAATCACAATGAGGGGCGGAGCTTTCGGAACAGAACGGCACATGATTGCCACAGACGCTGCACGGCATTGCCAAACTCTTCTTTCCTGCTAAAACAGACCCTAGTCTAATATACACTGCGAGTCCTTCGGATTTGAGACGAAAATGCGCGCCTGTCAATAGCGTCAAAGCAGCAAAACAGACGACGGTCTATTGCAATAGAACGGTGTCTGTTTTTCGATTACCACTGATCCTTTTCGGGGTGTTCGTCACGTTCGCGGGCGACGGGATCGTCGGGGACGGGCGGCTCGTCCTCGGGCTGGGAGCCTTCAAAGGACGGCTCGAACCACTGAACGTTCCTGAGCTTTTGAAGTTCCTCACGGCTGATGACGGTGTTCGTGCCCAGGCAGGCTGTGCAGCGCGCGCCGCACTCGGGACAGACGCAGCCCAGGTGCATACTTTCGGAATGCACCATATAGGTGCCGCATTCGGGACAGCTGCATCGCATAAAATCACTTTCTTTCTGAATTGTTGAGCCACGACCAGACGGAGCGCACGACCATCAGCTCCTCGTTGGCCGGAATGACATGGACGGCGACGGCGGAATCGGGCGTGGAGATCAGCTGCTCACCGGAAACGCGGCGGTTCAGCGCACGGTCATATTTTACGCCGATGTGCGCCAGCCTGTCCAGCACCATTTCGCGCAGCCGCCATGAATTTTCGCCGATGCCGCCAGTGAAGGCGATGGCGTCCACGCCGCCCAGCTCCATATAATACGCGCCGATGTAGCGAAGAAGCTGTGTGACGTAGACGTTCAGCGCCAGCTGTGCCCGCTCGCTGCCCGCATCGGCGGCCGACTGTACGTCGCGCAGATCGCCGCTCGTGCCGGAAAGACCCTTCAGGCCGCCGTTTTTGCACAGGCCATAGAGGATCTCGTCCATGCTCAGCCCCTGCTCCAGCAGATACGGGATGATGTACACGTCCATGTCGCCGGTGCGCTGGGCGTGGAGGATGCCGGCCTGAAGCGAGAAGCCGAAGCTGTTGTCCATGCTCTTTCCGTCCAGTATGGCGCAGAGCGAGCCGCTGCCGCCCAGATGGCACGATATGACGCGGCGATGCGCCTTGAGCTTCTCGGCGATGTAGCCGTGCGACGCGCCGTGATAGCCCATGCGCATCACGCCGTACTTTTCGTACCACTCGTAGGGTACGGGATAGACGCGCCGCTCGAGCGGAATGGTGGTGTGGAAGGCCGTCTCGAACACGCCGATGCGCGGCGCGTCCGGCAGCAGCGTCTCGAACACGGCGACGGCCTCGAGATACGGCCCGTTGTGCGCCGGCGCGACCGCCATATAGGCGCGCATACCGGCCTTGACCTCCTCGGTCAGCTCGTGAATGCCGTAAAAGTCCTTTGAAAGCACGGTTTTGAAGCCGACCGCCGCGATCTCATCGAGCGCGGAAATTGCGCCGTGCGACGCGTCGGTCAGGTCGTCCAGAAACAGCCGAACGCCGGCGGTGTAATCGGGGATGCTCAGCCCCTCCGTGCGCGCTTCAAAGCCGCCGCGGCGATAGGCGTATATGGCACTGTCGCTGCCGACGCGCTCCACGCGGCCCTCGGCCAGCACGTCAAGTGCCGGCATCGCCCAGAGCTTGAATTTGAGCGACGTGCTGCCGGCATTGCAGATGAGTATATTCATGCGGATGTTCCTTTCAGGTTTTGTCAGCCCCAGTAGACGATGTCGGCCTGAGACAGTATGTGAAACACTTCGAAATAGCGGTTTTCCAGCGGCACCCATTCGTTCATGAAGCGCGCGTGCATGGTCGCGCCGTTGCGCTTCAGGATGCGCGCGCTCTGCGCTTCGGGACTCAGCGTGAGGAAAACGCGCAGGTCGTAGCGCCCGTTCAGCTTGGGATGCTGGCTGTAGCTGCCCTCGACAATCTGAACGGGCCGTTTTTCAGTGGTGATCGCCCCGCCCAGCGCGCCCTCGTGGCAGACATAGGGGCGATAGGAGAAGCGCTCTTCGTCCAGATGGTCGAGCACGTCGCTCTGGAAGCGCTCGTAATCGACGTTGCCGCCCGGCTCGGCCAGCCGCTCCGGCGTTTTGCGCTCGTGCGGCAGGAAGAAATCGTCCATGTGGAACAGCTGCGCGCCGTAAATGTCGCCAAGGAGCTGCCCCAGCGTGCTCTTGCCCGAGCCGCTGCATCCGTCGATGGCTACGCGGGCGCAGCCCTTTTCGCTCAGCAGCGCGTCGACGGCCGCAAACACGGCCAGAGAACGCAGACTTTGGTCTAAAACAAGCCGGTAGGCGGGCACGTAAGCGTCGCGATAGACGGCACTGTGGCTGAACGGGGCAAAGTCTGTTTTGCGGCAGTCGTCCGCCAGCGTGCGCAGCTCGTCGCCGGAAAAGGGCAGCAGCCCCTCGTCGGCCATGGCGGCGGCTTCGGCCATTTCCTGCTCAAACAGCGCGGCGTTTTTTTTGAAACAGACCGAGGTCTGCACAAACAGCGCATTGACCGTTTCAGGGCGCAGGCCCATGCGGCGCGCAGGTTCGATGTACAGCCGCGACACGCCGTTTCCGACCGGTTCGAGGAGCGGGACATAGCGGCCGGGCGCGGAAGCGTCCCATTCAGACTTCAGTCGGTTCAGGGCGTATTCGGGCGATGGAATAAGGTGGCCGCCGGCGAAAGCGGACTGATAGATCAGCTTGGCGCAGTCGGCCGCCTGCATTTTCGGATAGCGCCGGAGATGAGAGGTAAGAAGCGCGCGCAGCATGGGCAAAAATCCCTTCATTATAATATGGTCGCGTCGGATCGGCGTGAGAATCCGCATAACGTTCTGGTTCAGTATAGCATTTCGAGCGGAAACTGTCAACGCGCAAAACGAAACCGCGGCGCAGGCGAAAAACGCCGCAAAAGTGTCGATTGCTCTTGATTTGCGGCGCTGAATGCGCTATTATATAACATGAAATCAATGATGAATCAACGACAGACGGAGGATATGGCATGGAAAAGGGACGATTGACGGCGCTCTTCAGGCCGGACGGCGTTTATACGCGGCACAGCGAGGGCGCGTTTCTGCGCATGAAGGACGGCGCGCTGATGTTCGCCTACAGCCGCTTTACGGGCGCGTGGTTCGACGACGCGCCGTCGGACATCGTGTACTGCATCTCCCGCGACGAGGGCGAGACGTGGACGCAGCCGGAGGTCATGCTCTCGGCCGCGTCGTTCGGCGTGAAGAACATCATGAGTCTGTCGCTTCTGCGCATGGAAAACGGCGATCTGGGTGCGCTGTGTATCGCGAAGGAGCCGCCGCAGATCTATCGCATCTATCTTTCGCGTTCGGCCGACGAGGGAAAGACGTTCTATAAGCGCGTCGACTGCCTTGAAAACATCGGGCAGGGGCACTATGTGGTCAACAACGCGCGCGTCATCCGCCTCACGAGCGGGCGGCTGATACTGCCGCTGGCCTTTCACCGCGCCGATGGGCGCGCAAAGAGCGGCGAGGACGCGCATATCGACTATCGCGCCTCGGGCGTGTGGGTCTATTCGGACGACGACGGTGAAAGCTGGCTGCCGGCGAATGATGTGGTGTTCCCGCCCTTCACCGGCTCGAAAACCGGCCTTCAGGAGCCGGGCGTGATCGAGAAACGAAACGGCGTGCTGTGGGGCTTTTATCGCACGGACATGGGCTTTCAGTATGAGACGTTTTCCCTCGACGGAGGGCTTCACTGGACGGCGGCGCAGCCCTCGCGCTTTACGTCGCCCGTATCGCCCATGAGCATGACGCGGCATCCCTCGGGGCGGCTGTACGCGGTGTGGAATCCGATCCCCGAGTACAACGGCCGCGCAAAATCGAGCGCGGGCTGGGGACGCACGCCGCTGGTCATGGCATACAGCGACGACGACGGCGCGTCGTGGAGCGAGCCTGAGATCATTGAGGAGGAAGAGGGCCACGGCTATTGCTATACGGCGCTGTTCTTTACGCGGGACAACGCGCTGCTGGCGGCCTATTGCAGCGGCGGGTCGGAGGAAGGGGCGTGTCTGGCGCGGCTGAGCATCCGGAAAATCGATCTGTAATATTTGGAGGAACAGAGCCATGTTTTATGCCGACACGCAGGCGAGGGCGGCGCAGGCCGAGAATACGTTTGAACAGCGCCGCGCACGCCGCATCGATGAAAAGACGCTGGGCTATACCTATGATTACAAGACGGACATTTACGGCGAGGACGCGGCGCTGAATTTGTGGGCGAACCGCAGTCTTGCGTCGGCCAACGAACGGCTGCGCAACACGGCGCTCTGGTTCGATCAGCCGCATCCCCACGGGCGCGACCCGCGCGGCGAGAGCACGTTTGCGGCACTGGGCATGGCGGGCGCGCTGTATTACGCTTCCGACCGGATCGAGTCGGAAACGAAGCGCCTGATCGACCGTTTCTTCCTCGAAAAGAACTTTGAGAGCATGTACGAATCGGAAAACCATCGTCTGCTTCATCACACGGCGCTCTATCTGGCGGCGATGTACTATGCCGATCAGACGATTTCCTATCTGGGCAGGCGCGGAAGCGAGCTCCTGGACGGGGAAGAGGCGTATCTGAAAAACTATATATTGTACCGCGCGGGTGCGGGCTGGGGCGAGTTCGATTCCTACGGCTATATGCCGGTGGTGTTCAAGTGCCTGCTGCTGCTGCGCGCCTTTGCGCGGGATGAGCGGCTGAAAAAGCTGGCCGATATGATGCTCGACATACTGCTGCTGGACGTTGTCATGGACAGCGTGGGCGTTCAGTACGGCGGCGCGCACGGGCGCATCTATCCGCCCTCGGCGATCAACGCCATCCACGGCGGCACGCTGAGCGGCTACTATTTCGGCGGCGAACGGGAGGCGGAATGCGACTGCCCGCCCTGCGGCTGCATGATGAGCGACTACAGACCCCGCCGCGCGCTTTACGAACTGGCGACCGGCCGGAACATGGCGTATGTCAATAGGGAATCGAAGCACCTTCACTGCATTCCGCAGGCGGTTCTGCCGGGGCGCATCAGCAAGTACACCTATGTCACGCCGCGCTATATCATCGGCGCGATCAACCGGCAGGATCCTTATCCAGAAGGCTCGGCGCAGGAGTGGTATGCGCATCACGAGCAGCACGAGATGGACGCGATGATCGTCGGCGAGCCGCGCGCGAAGGTGTTTGTGCATCATCCGGGCGACTTCAAGGAGCACAACCAATGGACGGGCGATCTGCACTGCCGCTGCGCGCAGACATTCTGCGATAAAAACGTGATTCTGGCCACCTATGACATTCGCGATCACGGCGCGCTGGCCAATTCGCACGTGACAACCGGCGCAAGTCAGTATTTCTACATCAACGCCTACATGAACCGCGATGTGATGGATCGCGTCGAAAAGCGCGGCAACTGGATGTTCGCGGCCTATGACGGCGTGTATATCGCGCTCTACGGCAGCAGCGGCTTTAGCTGGATTGCCGAGGCCGACAAAAGCGTCAGGCGCGTCAAACCCATGTTGCCAGACAACGACCGCTATGAGCTGGTGTCCGACGGTAAAAAGCACGGCGTTGTGATCGAGATTTCGGACGCGGAGAGCAGTCTCGAACAGTTCATCGAGCGCATACTCTCAAATCCGGTGGCGTTCGATCCCGAGACGATGCGCCTGACCTATGCGAGCGGCGGCCGCACGATCGAGATGCAGGGCATGGCGCGCGCGGTGAACGGCGTGTCGCCCGCCTTCCCGTATAAGCTGTTCGATTCGCCCTACGCGCAGTCCGAGACCGGCTCGAACGTCATCCGCGTCGCCGGCGCGAGCGGAGCGGTCGTATACGACTTCAACAAAGTGGAAATCATCGCGGAATAACGCAAAAAACGCGCCGCCCCATGCTTTATGAGACGGCGCGTTCTGACAATATGGAAGAATATCAGACGGTCTGGCCGAATTCGGTTTCAAACTTGCTCCAGGGGATGTTGACCGGCTTGCCCTGATTGATCAGCTCGTCGATGTGCATCAGCAGCGGGAACTGCGCTTCGGTCGCCTTGCCCAGCTCGATCAGGCGGCGCACGGCGCGCGCAGTGCGGGTGGCGATGACGATGGATTCGAGCGTCACGCCCTTGAGCTCGTCCATGGCCTGCTCGAAGGTCAGGCCGCGGCCCAGCAGCGTGCCGATCTTGCGGGTGCGGCCGCCGAACACGGTGACGTACAGATCGCCCGCGCCCAGGATGATGTTGTCGTCGTCGCTGCCGGAAAGACGGATCAGGCGGCGCATTTCACGGATGCTCTGCCCGAACAGTGCGGCTTGGGAGTTGTAGTGTTCCCTGCCGCCCACGCCCTCGATGCGCTCGGACAGGCCGATGGCCAGCGAAACGCCCAACGCGTAGGCGTTCTTCATGGCGACGGCGCATTCCACGCCGCGGATGTCGGTGGACAGGCTGATGTGATAATAGTCGCACTCGAACAGGCTCTTGATCCATTTGAGCAGATCAGGCTCGTCGCCGCAGAAGCAGACCTCGGTGGGATCGTGATCGGCCAGCTCATAGCTGGTGCAGGGGCCGCCGACGGCGTTTAGACGTATCTTGCGGCCGGGGTGCTTCATGCGGTAGTACTCGGGATAGGAGATGAGCGAGCCGTCGGGCAGATCGACCATGCCCTTGGTGATGCCCAGAATCGGCATTTCCTCAGGGATGATGGGCAGGATGTTGTCCGAGAACCAGTCCACGCCGAAGCTCGACACGCCGCTGATGACCAGATCGGCGCCCTTCATGGCCTCGTCCAGTTGCGTGAAATGATAGAATTTGAAGCCGGCGGGGATGGGGCGCTTCATCGTCAGGTGAGTGCCGGTGGCGATGGCATGGTCGATAATGGCGTCGTCCAGCGGCGTGCCCACCAGACGGATCTCGTGGCCGTTTCCGGCGGCGGGATAGCCGATGGCGGTGCCCATCATGCCCGCGCCGATGATCGTAATAATGCTCATGGTTTTATTGTCCTTTCGTTTTCAAACGCTATGAATTCATTATAACGCCAATCCGCGGCGAACGCAACAGCGCGGTGGGACGCTTAACAAGAAAAGAAACAGATGAAAACACATGACGGGAGGAGACTTACAGTATGAAAGCATCGGTCTTTGGCTTTGGCGCGAGCGGCATGAACTGGACGCAGGCGATCGATTACGTCGCCGCACTGGGGGCGGCGGGCATAGAGCCGTATCCCATGGCGGAGCTGCAAACGCCGTCCCTGCCGGCGGCGCGGCGCGTCGGCGATTACGCGCGGGAGAAGGGGCTGGCGCTGCCCTGCTTTTCCACGGCGGCGCGCATGACGGGCGCGGCGGCGCAGGGCGAGATTGAAAGGCTGTGCCGTTATGCGGACGTGTGCGCGGAGATGGGCATACCGTATCTGCATCATACGCTGATTCCGGCGCTGGAGCCGGCAGGCGTGCCGTGCGATATGGACGCGGCGATCGACGAGGCCGCCGAAAACGCGCGCGTTGTGTTCGATTATGCGCAGTCTGTGAAAGTAGAGTGCGTCTACGAGGATCAGGGCTACTGCGTCAACGGAATCCGGCGTTTCGAGCGTTTTCTGCGTGCGCTGGGCCGTCCGGCGGGCGTGGTGGCTGATCTGGGCAATATCCTCTTTATAGGCGAGCAGGCGCGGGATTTCGTCGGGCGTTTCGCGCCGCTGATTCGGCACATCCATGTGAAGGACTATCTGTTTAAGGACGGGCGCGCGGATTATCCGGGCGGCGGCTGGTATAAGACGCTGGGCGGCGACTATCTGCGCGGCACGGTGATCGGGCACGGCGTGATCCCGTTCCGGCGCGTCATGGCGCAGCTGATCGACGCGGGCTACGACGGCTGGTATTCCATGGAATACGACGGCCTTGAGGAAATGAAAACGGCGCACGCGCTGGGGCTTGAGAATATGCGGCGCTATTATGAGCAGGCGCGGCTCGAGGCCGGCTGCGAGCGCCCGCATATGGCGGTCGAATGAAAAATAGGGCTTGACGAGCGGTCATGAAGCGTATATAATGGTTATAAAGACGTTGACCGGGAAGAAGTAGCGTCTGATTCGACTCCTCAAGAGAGCTGCCGGGCGGTGCGAGACAGCGGAGCGTCAGATAGGCGAATACATCCCGCGAGTTGTGCGCTGAAAGCGAGAGCCAGTAGGACGCAACGGGTTCGCCCGTCACAGCGGAAAGGCATATGCGCTTTGCGCCGTGCCTGAGCGGTCGGCCATGGCCGGCAATAGAGGTGGTACCGCGGTAAGTTATTTATCGTCCTCTGCACAGCTTTGCAGAGGGCTTTTTAATAGCCTTCTGCAAAATACAGGAGGGAAATTCCATGCCGATTACCGAGTTCCTTGTCCGCAACGCAGCCCTTTACCCGAACGACACGGCTCTGGTGGAGATCAATCCGCAGTTCACGAGCGAGAGCCGCATCACATGGCGCGAGTATTCGCTGATGCAGCCCGAGCCGGGCGAACCGTTCCGCCGCGAGATGACCTGGGGCGAGTTTGACAAAAAGGCCAATCGCTTCGCCAATCTGCTGCTCACGCGCGGCTGCAAAAAGGGCGATAAGATCGCCATTCTGCTGATGAATTCGCTCGAATGGCTGCCGATTTATTTCGGCATCCTGAAGGCGGGCGCGGTGGCCGTGCCGCTCAACTACCGCTATACGGCGGAGGAGATCAGATACTGCCTTGAAAAGGCCGACTGCACCATGCTGGCCTTCGGGCCGGAGTTTACCGGCCGCATGGAGAGCGTCTGCGATCTCATTCCCAAGGTGAAGCATCTGTTCTATGTCGGTGAGGACTGTCCGACCTTCGCCGACAATTACGACTACATGATCGGCCTGTGCTCGACCGACGCGCCGAATATCGCCGTCACCGACGACGACGATGCGGCGATCTACTATTCCTCCGGCACGACCGGCTTCCCCAAGGCGATATTGCACGCCCATCGCGCGCTGGTTCATTCGGCGCGCTGCGAGCAGGCGCATCACGGTCAGACGAAGGACGACGTGTTCCTCTGCATCCCGCCGCTCTATCATACCGGCGCGAAGATGCACTGGTTCGGCAGTCTGATTTCGGGCGGCAGGGCGGTGTTGCTCAAGGGCACGAAACCCGAATGGATTCTGCGCGCCGTCTCGGACGAGGGCTGTACGATTGTCTGGCTGCTGGTGCCGTGGGCACAGGATATACTCGACGCGATCGAGCGCGGCGATATAAAGCCGGCGGATTACCGGCTCGATCAGTGGCGGCTGATGCACATTGGCGCGCAGCCTGTGCCGCCCTCGCTGATCCGGCGCTGGCTGACCGTTTTCCCGCATCATAAGTACGACACGAATTACGGCCTGAGCGAGTCCATCGGCCCCGGCTGCGTGCATCTGGGGCTGGATAACGTCGAAAAGGTCGGCGCGATCGGCAAGGCCGGCTTCGGCTGGATGGTCAAAATTGTCGATCCCGCAGGCAAAACCGTCGAACGCGGCGACGTGGGCGAATTGTGCGTCAAAGGCCCCGGTGTGATGAAGTGTTACTACAAGGATGAAAAGGCAACCGCCGAGGTGCTCAGAGACGGCTGGCTCCTGACCGGTGATATGGCCATGGAGGACGAGGACGGCTTTATCTTCCTGGTCGATCGCAAGAAGGACGTTATCATCACCGGCGGCGAGAACCTCTATCCCGTACAGATCGAAAACTATCTGCGCCGGCACGAGGCGGT
>CAKTXR010000034.1 GCA_934631025.1 uncultured Clostridia bacterium | reverse complement strand
CACGCCCACCATGCGTTTCTATTGGGAGGTTTTGCGTTCGATCACGCCTGTCTCTTTTCCTTTGTCAGGAAAAGAGAAACGGCTTGCGGGATGTTGCATTTCTATTCCGCGCGGGGGCGGGATCGCCTTAGTGCGTTCTCGGATGTCGTGCGGTTATCGGGCTTTGCTTGGTTCACTTCTGGCTTGTGCGTTTCTTTGCGGCGATCCCGACGGAGGACGAAGGGACGCGGAGCGACGAGGAACGGGGGCGGCGGCGTAAGTACGTTTTTGCGCAAACCTCTTGGCCTTGTCATGTTTTCCGCGGGGAGAACGCTGGGGCTGCGCGCCCCAGACTGCGCCAAAGAGCCATTGGCTCTCTGGACTCTCTTCATTTGATTCGCGGCGTAAGTACGCTTTTGCGTAAACCTCTTGGCCTTGCCGTGTTTTCCGCGGGGAGAACGCTGGGGCTGAAATGTGGAAGCCGCACTGCGGCCGCCCCAGACTGCGCCAAAGAGTCAAAAGTGGAAGCCGCACTGCGGCCTCTCTGGACTCTCTTCATATGGGTCGCAGCAGAGTACCTCTTGTCCAACATTGCAATAGCTGCTATCTTTGAACAACGTCCTCACGCCGCGCAAAACTCGGGTACACGGAAAGACCTGACCGGCTCCAATTTATGGCCGGTCAGGTCGGGCTGTATAGCGATGATTTCAATGCGCACGAACGTCCAGACTCGAAGCGCCCCCAAGCGCTGAAGAGTCGGGTTGCGTGCGCGAAGCGGTGCGGATGCGGCACAGCCGCCGGGTTGCGTGCGCGAAGCGGTGTGTCAGCGGGCACTGCCCGCCGTGCGCGAAGCGGTCTGGAAGCGGCACAGCCGCCGAATTATTTAGTATAGATTTCATATTGCCGGAAAGGCAGAAACGCGCAAAAGGCGTATAATATGACTGTACGTTCCGCGCGGTTTCTACGCGCATAAAATAGCTCTTCGGAGGCAGAAAATGCAAAAGACAGCTCAGAAAAACGACTTCTCACAGGGCAATATCCCCGCGACCATCGCGCGGATGGCCGTGCCGCTGATCGCCGCGCAGCTGATCAACGTGCTCTACAGCGTAGTCGACCGCATCTACATCGCCAGGATTCCGCATGTCGGCCTGACTGTGCTGGCCGGCGTGGGGCTGACCTTCCCCATCGTGACGCTGATTTCCGCGTTCACGGCGCTGGCGGGACAGGGCGGCGCGCCGCTGTTCTCGATGGCGCGCGGCGAGGGGCAGGACGAGCGCGCAGGCCGCATCATGGGCAATTCGATGCTGATGCTGCTCTTCTTCGCCGTGTTCTGCACGATTGTGGGCTATCTGGTCAAGACGCCGCTGCTGCGTCTCTTCGGCGCAAGCGACGACACGCTGCCCTACGCGCAGGATTACCTCAACGTCTATCTGCTCGGCACGCCGTTCGTCATGGCGGCGCTGGGCATGAACCCGTTCATCAACGCGCAGGGCTTCACGCGCGTGGGCATGATGAGCGTGCTCATCGGCGCGCTGACCAACGTGGCGCTCGACCCGCTGTTCATATTCGCGTTCAACATGGGCGTGAAGGGCGCGGCGGTGGCGACGATCATATCGCAGGCGCTGAGCGCGGCGTGGACGCTGATTTTCCTGACGGGAAAGCGCTCGCCGATAAGGCTCAGGCTGAGCCTGCTCAGGCCGGACTTTCATCTGATGGGCAAGATCGCGTCGCTGGGTCTGTCGAGCTGCACGATGAGCGTGACGGAGAGTCTGGTGCAGGCGGTGTGCAACGCCAGCCTTGGCCAGGCGGGCGGCGACGTCTACATCACGGTGATGACCATCATCAACTCGATTCGACAGATCATCATGATGCCCATTCAGGGTTTTTCGCAGGCGGCCGCGCCGGTGATGAGCTACAATTACGGCGCGAAGCGCATGGATCGCGTGCGGACATGCTTCCGCGTGCAGGTTGTGGTGACGTTCACACTTTCGCTGATCGCCTGGGCGCTGGCACAGCTGGCGCCGCGGCTGCTGATCCAGCTCTTCAACGGCGGCGACGAGCTGATGAATGTCGCCGTGCCGGCGGTGCGCCTGTATTTCGCAACGTTTATATTCATGTTCATGCAGTCCTCCGGCCAGCACAGCTTCGTCGCGCTGGGCAAGGCGCGGCGCGCGATGTTCTTCTCGCTGCTGCGCAAGGCGTTCATCGTCGCCCCGCTGGCGGTGATTCTGCCGCGCTTCATGGGGCCGTGGGGCGTATTCACCGCCGAGGCCATATCCGACGTGGTCGGTTCGTCCGCGTGCTTCATCACGTTCATGCTCACCGTCTGGCGCACAGAGCTTTCCCCGAGCCTCGATGCGGCGCGGACACAGCCGCCGGTTTGACGCGCGGCGTGAGCGCCGGCCTCTCTGGACTCTCTTCACGCTGCGGGGCTGACTTGGTGCTTTCAACGCAGCGCTTGTCTCGGTTCGCGCCTGTCTTGCGGTTCTGGCGGGGCGGTTTGCCCTTCGTTCACACCTATCTTTGCGGTTCTGTCGCCGTGTTTTGCCCTCGGTTCACACCTGACGTTGCGGTTCTGTCGCCGTGTTTTGCCTTCGGTTCACGCCTGCTGTTTGTCTCACGACAAACAGGACGGCTTGCGGTATCTTGCGTTCCTGTTCCGCCGGGTCGGGATCGCCATTCGTGCGTTCTCGCGGCGTTGGCGCGGTTATCTGCCTTTGTTGGTTCACTTCGGAATTGTGCGTTTCTTGCAGGCGATCCCGACGGGGTAACCGGGGTGCGGAGAACGGAGGACGGGGCTGGCGGCATGGCGCTTATGCGCTTTTGCGCAGCCGCATTGGCCTTGTAATGCTTTCCGCCGGGAGTACGTTGGGGCTACGCGCCCCAAACCTGCGCCAAAGAGTCTTCGACTCTCTGGACTCTCTTCACGCTGCGGCGGGGTTGTGCTGGTGCAGATTCGCGGCCTTACAAAAAGCGCCAGCGCCCCAATCACCGCACCCATGCTCGCAAAACCCGGGTATATGGAAAGACCCGCCCGAGTCCAATTTATGGCCGGGCGGGTCGTGCTGTATTGAGATGATGCCTGCTCGCTCAATCGTCCAGACTCGAGCCGCCCCCAAGCGGCGAAGAGTCGGGTTGACACGCGCGGAGCAGAGTGGCCGTCGGCACTGCCGACTCAGTTCCTGCCCATGAAGCGGTCGTAGCGGGCCTGATAGACGGCGATGACCTCGTCAAGGCCGTAGGCGCGCAGCTCGTCCAGATAGCTGTCCAGCTTGTCCATGTCCTTGTTGCCGTTGATCAGCTCGACGAACAGATCGGTCATGGCCATGTCCAGATCGGCGGTGTACATATCCAGCGTCTCGACTTCCTCGTCGGTGGGCAGCGCCAGATAGGTCGCGGTATTGGTCTGGTACATGACGGCGTCCTTCTGCTCCATCTGCTGCCAGGCCGCGATTTGCAGCTCGCGGCGCTTGCCGGTCGGGTCGGCGGCGTCGCACTTGGCGAGCACATCCTGGCCGTAGGCGCTGGCCATCAGATCGTCCGCCGTAGCGAACGTGCCCACCTTCTCGCCGTTGAAGGTGTAGAAGGTCTTGGCCATGTCCAGGCAGGGCAGGTTGGCGCGGTCCATGTAGAAGCGGCCGCCGCCAAAGCCCTTGGCGATCACTTCGTCCGCCGTCCAGCCGGTGGTCAGGCTGACCTTGTTGCCGTTCTCGTCGACGTCAAAGTCGTTGCCCTTCAGGCCCTCGCGGTTCCAGCTCCAGTAATCCTCGGTGAAGAAGAAGTCCAGCAGCTTGGCCGCCGCTTCGACGTTCACGCTGTTCATGAAGGCATAGTAGCCGGTGTAGACCGACAGATTGTAGTCGCCGCGGCTGGTGGGACGGATGCCCTCCACGCCCTGGATCGTCAGCGGACGATAGTTGCAGTTCTCGTCGCCGGTCAGCTCGTCGCGGCCGCTCATCGAGGCAGTCTGATAGTACATCGCGCTGATGTTGTTCTGCGAGATGAGGGAGGAGGTGTCGGTGGTGTAGAGCGAGCCGTTGTCGGCCAGCGACATGACGCCCGCGTCGACCATCTTCTTGATGAACGCGACGTAATCCTTGAAGCCGTCCTGATAGAACACGGTGGTGATCTTGTCGGTGTTCGGGTCAAGGCCGATGGTGTTCATGACCAGGCCGAACCAGCCGGCGATGCCGCTGTGGCGCAGCAGGGACAGATCGCTCGCGAAGAGCGCCTTCTCGTCGTTAATGCCGTTGCCGTTGGCGTCCTTCTCGCGGAAGGCCACCAGCGTGTCGACGAACTCGTCGATCGTCGTGGGCATGGGCAGCTCCAGCTTGTCCAGCCAGTCCTGACGGATGCCGACGGAATAGGAGCCCATCCAGTCGTTGATGTTGTACACGCCGGTGTTCACGCCCTGCAGCACCCAGAAGGTGCCGTCGGCGGTGGTGCCGGCATTGCGCAGCGTGGCATATTCGCCGTCGGGCGCGAGATAGCCCTTCGCCGTGCCGTCGCTGTGCTCGAGAATCGCGTCCACGCTGGTCAGCATGCCGCGGTTGATCAGGTTGTTCAGCGTCACGCTGTCGATCTCCAGGAACATCATGTCCGCCAGATCGACGCCGGTCGCCAGGCGCGTGGTGATCATCGTGGAGTACTGATCGGCCTCAACATAGTCGATTTGCAGGTCGACGCCCAGGGCGCGGGTCTTTTCCATCAGCCAGTCGTAGGCCGCGGAATCCTTGAAGTAGCCCATGCGGGCGCTGCCCTGATTGTAGCCCAGGACGGTGACGGTGGTCAGCTCTTCATCGGCGGCCGCAGTCATGCTCAGGCCGGTCGGGATGAGCAGCATCAGCGCCAGAATCAGCGCGAGGACGGGTTTCATGTGTCTCATGGAAGAACCTCCTTGATATGAAATTGGGGATCTATCGCGTGGGCGCGCCCCGCGGGCGGCCCGGGACAACGGGAGCCGTCACTCCTTCAGCGAACCCAGCATGACGCCCTTGACGAAATAGTTCTGGAAGAACGGATAGGCGATCAGCATGGGCAGCGAGGAGACGATGATGATGGTGTACTTGAGCTGGTTGTTGGAGATCTGCTGCTCCTGCGCCATGCGCAGCGCGTCCGCGTCGGTGAAGGCGGTGTTGGCCAGCTGCTCGGTCTGCTCGACGAGGATCCGGCGCAGATAGAGCTGAAGCGGCTGCCAGGAGCGGTCGGTGATGTAGATCGAGGCGTGATACCAGCTGTTCCACACGCCGATGATCGTATAGAGCGCGATGACCGCGAGGATCGGCTTGGAGGTGGGCAGGAACACGTTCCACAGTATGCGGAAGCTGTTCGCGCCGTCGATCTTGGCCGACTCGCGCAGCGATTCGGGAATCGTGCGGAAGTAGGAGCGCACCAGTATGATATACCATATGGCGTAGGAGCCGGGCAGTATCAGCGCCAGCGGGGAGTTGTACAGCCCCAGCTTGGTCATCAGTATGAACTCGGGAATGATGCCGCCCGAGACGTACATCGGGATGAGCAGGTACATCGTCACGAACCGGCGGCCATAGAGCTTGGGCACGGTGAGCGGATAGGCCGCCAGCACCGAGGTGGTCAGCGTGAGCACGGCGCGCGTGACGCAGTAGAATATGGTGTTTTTATAGCTCTGCCAGAGCTGCGCGTCGCTCAGTATGCGCTTGTAGCCGTCCAGGAAGAAGCCCTTCGGCCACCAGTAGACGCGCATGGTGAGCGCCTCGCGCGGCGTGGAGAGCGAGAGCACCAGCACATAGTACATCGGATAGATCGTAATGAACGCGATCAGCGCGGCAAAGGCATAGATCAGCGCCGTGCTGAGCAGGCTGCGGTCCTTGATGCGGTTCTTTTTCGGTACGGCGACGGTTGTTTTCATGACGGCTCTCCTCCCTTACCACAGTCCGCTGCCGGTGAGCCTGTTGCTGACCTTGTTGGCCGCCGTGGTCAGCAGGAAGGCGATCAGCGACATGAACAGATTGACGGCGGTGGTGTAGCTGAATTTGCCGCCCTGTATGCCCAGCCGGTAGACATAGGTGCCGATAACGTCGGCGGTCTTCTGCGTGGAGGTGTTGTAGAGCAGCAGGATCATGTCCGTGTTGGAGCTGAGTATCGAGCCGACCGACATGATCAGCTTGATGGCGATGACCGCCTTGAGGCCGGGCAGCGTGATGTGCCAGATCTGCTGCGTGTGATTCGCGCCGTCGATGCGCGCCGCCTCGTACAGCGACGGGTCGATCGAGGAGAGCGTCGAGAAATACAGTATGCTGCCGAAGCCGAAATCCTTCCAGATCGTCGTGACGGTGTAGATCGCGGGGAAGGCCTTCGGGTCGGTCATATATTCGTATGGCTCCTTGCCGAAAACCGCGAGCAGGTTGTTGATCAGGCCGTTCACGTCCAAAAACGATATGACCATGCCGGCCACGACGACCGAGGAGACGAAATACGGCATGTAGCTGCACGTCTGCACGACCTTCTTGAAGCGCATGTGCGTCACTTCGTTCAGAAACAGCGCGAATATGATCGGCACCCAGAAGGCGAAGAGGATCTGCAAAACGCTCAGGCGCAGCGTGTTGGTGATCAGCCGCCCGAAGAAGGGGCTGTTAAGAAATTGACGGATGTGCTTCAATCCCACCCAGTTGGCCGGATCGAAGAACGGGCTGCCGGGCTGATAGTTCTGGAACGCGATGATCACGCCCCACAGCGGCACATAGCTGAACACGAAGATCAGCGCCAGCACGGGCAGCATCATCAGCCAGACCTCGATATTTTCCTTGACAATGTCGCGGCGGTATTTCGTCCGCCGGCGCGCGGGAACGCCTGTGCTCTGAGCCATGTTGAGTCTCCTTTACAGTAAAGTGTGCGCAGCGCGTCCGGCGCATCGTGAATATCTCCAAAAACGAGCGCGCCGCCCTCGCCAAGTCGCCTGTATTTTACCATCATGTAAGATCAATGTCAATAGTTTCAGACGAAATAGAGTCAGAAAGCGCAACATTAAGGTTAATATTCGCATCGCAGACAGCGCAGTTTCCGATCAGGGCGTTTGTCCGCGCTGTGAGAGCTGTGCGGACGCACAGGCGGCGCGGCGTTGTTCCGCGCTGACGCGAAGATGTGTTGTTCCGCTTCATATGTGAGTGAACAGCGCGCCGGCGAAAGGCTGCGTCTGGCCGGTTGCAGCTCCGGCACGGGCGTGGGTGCGCGCGGGGGCTGTTCTGCGGGACGTGGGCAGTTCTGTTGGGGCGGGCGATAACTTCATTTATATGTAGCGCGAGAAAAAAGCACAGCGCCGCTTGACAAGTCAGGCCGCGCTGTGCCGCAATACTGGCATGAAGGGATGACGCTTTTGGGCCGGCTCTCCCCCCCTCTGATTTAAGGTAAAAAAGAAGAGCAAAGCCGTCACCAGTTCGCGCTGGATGGCGGCTTTGCTTTAGTCAGTCCTTATCGACGTTTCCGACGGATTCTCTTGCCCTTGCGCACAGACTTGCGCTCGGAGCCGCGTATATCCTTGCTCAGCCGATAAGCCGACGATGCAAACATATACACCAGAGAGAGAACGTCATGACCGGCAGTGCCGCCGGTCGGGTTGCGTGCGCGTAGCGGTGCGGCCGCGGGCACTGCCCGCTCAGCCGATGATGAAGGGCTTGATTTCCTCCATCATGTCGTCGCAGTTGTCGGAGTAGACCTCGACGGTGACGGGCTTTGAGAGATCCAGACTGAATATGCCCAGGATGGACTTCGCGTCTACGACGTGCCGGCCCGCGCGCAGATCGACGTCGTAAGGATAGCGGCTCACGATGTTCACAAAGGTCTTTACATTTTCCGTCAGACTCAGTTTTATATTGACAGCTTTCATGCTTACAAACCTCTCCATTCAAACTTACACATCACACTATACAATGCGTATGTAACGCTTTCAAGGTTATTTCCTGCATTTACTGACATTTAATGATCTTTACCTGCCTTCATCAGGCCGCGCCCTGCATATTCCGCGCATATTCACCGCGCGCTCAGCTTGTCCGAGAGCGCCGCCAGCTGCGCGATCGAGAGCGCCTCGCCCCGCACGCGCGCGTCCAGCCCCAGCGACTCGATCAGCGCCGCCGCTTCCTCGCGCGGCATGGCGAACGCCGCCGTGAGGTTGTTGGCCAGCGTCTTGCGGCGCATCGCGAACGCCGCCCGAATCGCGCGCAGCATCATCATATCGTCCGCAGCCCGCACCGGCGCGTCGTCTCCGTACGGCTCCAGACGCAACAGCACGCTGTCCACATGCGGCGGCGGCGTGAAGAAAGCAGGCGGCAGCTCCATCACCGCTTCGCACCGCGCGAAATACTGCACCGTCGCCGCGAGCGCGCACCATGTCTTGCCGCCCGGCGCGGCGGTCATGCGCTCGGCCGCTTCCTTCTGCACCATCACCGTCAGGCGGCGCGGCTTCGGCTCGCCGGTCAGCAGCTTTTCGATCAGCTCGGTCGCGATGTAGTAGGGCAGGTTCGCAATCACGCTGAACGGCTCGTCGCCCATCAGCGCGCGCAGGTCGGCCTTCAGCGCGTCGGCAAAGACCAGACGCACGTTGGGACAGCCGCCGACCATGTCCTCCAGCACCGGCCTGAGCGTCTCGTCCAGCTCGACCGCCGTCACGTCCGCGCCGCGCCCGGCCATCAGCCGCGTCATCACGCCCGCGCCCGGGCCGATCTCCAGCACGCGGCCGTCCGGCTCGATCAGCGCCAGATCCAGCATCCGCCCCAGCAGATCGTCGTCCAGTATGAAATTCTGCCCCAGCGAATGGGTAAAGCGGAAGCCGTGCTTCTCGAGCGCCAGCCGCGCCGCCAACCCCGCCGATATATTCGTATATTCGCTCATATGCTCTCCTGCAAATCGTCTATTCAGTCGTTCCCGCCGCGCGGACGCGCTATTGAAGCGCTCTGGCCGCCCGCCGCTTCACCGCGCGTCCACGGCGATCTCCAGCCAGGTCACCTCGCCGCCCAGGCCGCGCAGCTCGACGCGCGCCGCGCCCGCCGCCACGTTCGGCAGCGCGAACTCGGCCACATAGGCCGCGGCTTCCGGCAGCGTATCCACAATGCGCCGCGCATAGTCGTTCCAGACCACGCCCTCGATGTAGCCGCGCCCGTCCACCGGCTGCATCCGGCCGATGAAGCGCGCGTCCACGCCGTTCACACGCACCTCGAGCGACTCGGGAACCGCGTCCACGCCCACGCGCACGACCGCGTTTTCGCCGCCGCTGCCGGCGTTCAGCGCGCGCTCGTGCCACGCGCCGTCCAGACTGACCGGCAGCGCGTAGTCCGCGCCGGGATCGTGCTTCGTGAGGATGTAGCGCCGCTCGCCGGAGAGGATCTTCTCCCGCGAGGAGAGCGCCGAAAAGTCCAGCACATCCGGCGTGTTGAGATTGAACATATACACGCCGTCCGCGCCGCGGTTCAGCGCCGCGTCCGCAAAGCCGCGCAGACTGGCCGTGTCCTGCCGCAGAACGCGCGTGCGGACGTCGTTCCACATAATGCCGAAATTGCCGAAATCGCAGCCGGCCTGTATGAACACTTCATCGCGCCCGATCAGCCGCCGCCACTGCCCGACCGGCAGATTGTAATCGCACGGCGTGTGGAAGTTGGAGAGCGTCAGGCCGTCCACCAGCCCCTCGCGCGCCCAGAGATCGGCCTCGCAGGCGTGATCGCGCGCAGCCTCAGGCAGGCCGTAGACGCGCGCGGAAATGAGAATGCGCTTCCCCTTCTCGCGGCTGATTTCATCAACGACGCGGCGCACGGCGCGCACGCACTCGGTCACCGCCGCGCGCAGGCTGTCGTCGGCGTTCGGCTCGAAGCGGCGGATCATGTCCAGCTCAACGCCGTCAATGTCGTAATCGCGGCACAGCTCGGCGATGTAGTCCACATAATAGCGGCGCACTTCCTCATGCCGGTAGTCGAACGGCAGATCAGCCGCCTGCCGGTACTCGGGATGTTCGAGCCAGAGCGTCGCGCTCGTCTCCGGCCACCTCAAATAGTGGAACTCGTTCATGCGCACGGAGAACCAGCATTGCATCCCGCTCTCGCGCGCGTGTTTGAGCGCGATGGCGTACGGCTCTATGCCCATTTCGTGCGCGCGGACGAAGCGGCTGCTCCAGTGCGGTATGGCCTCGAGCGCTTCGGCGGTCACGCGCGTGCCGTCCAGCTTGCGCCACGCGGCGTCCCACGTCCGGCAGGGAATGTAGGAGACGTGATAGTTCGTGTTGAGCATGAGCGCGTCCACGCCGCCGCTCTTCGCAAAGCCGCGCACCCACTCGCCGATAGCGCGGTCGGCGCTCTCGACGGACGCAGCGATTTTCTCCTGCCGGTCGACGAGCGCGTCCGTGCCGGAAAGCACGCCGATGAGCGCGTCGGCGCAGATATTGACGGTATTCAGTCGCATGGGGAAAATCCTCCTTATTATTAAAGCGTATGCCGGTATCCTGAAGGGGATCGTCGGCGGGCAGGGTTCTGGAATGTCTGAGCCGCCGCAGGTCAGGCGAAGCGACGGGTGTTGATTGAGTCGATTTTTTTAGGCGCGCGGAAACGGCGCGAACCATCGCCGCGCACGGTTTGCGGGAGAGTGAGCCGACGCAGTGTGCCAAGCGGATTTCTGCTACAGGGCGTTCCAGGATTACTCAGCGCAAGCCCCCGCCGCGTTTCAGCGCGTCAGCAGATAGATGAGCGCCAGATGCGCGGGATAGAACGCGTAAAAGACGTATTTGTTGATCTTGACGCCGGTGCGCATGGGCAGATAGATCAGCGGCAGCGCCAGCACGGCGAAGAACTGCGTCGAGACCGACGTGACTGCCCAGGGCTTGAAGCTCGTGCGCAGCTGCGGCACGCCCCAGTAGACCATCAGGCCGAGCACCCAGACGAAGCTGGTCAGCGGCCGGTCGATGAACACATAGAACAGCGTCATGAGCAGCACGCCCTTGAGGCCGTAGTCGACCATATCGCCCACATACCAGAGCGCGGCGAGCAGGAGCGCCGTGAGGATATACTGCCTGTCGCGGATCGTCCAGATGAACAGTATGCCCGCCGAGAGGGTGAAGAGGATGTTGAGCGGCCGCACATAATAGTGGCGCGCGATGAGATCGACGCGATAGAAATTATGCGCCCAGTCAAACGCGCCCATGGCCTGATGCCCCATGGCGGTGATATAGAGCGGCTGCACCAGCACGCCCAGCAGCAGCACGCGCGCCAGATAGCGCCCGATATTGTGCGTATAGACGCAGCCCGCCGCGATGCAGTAGGCGAATATCGGGAAGGAAATGCGCCCGATCACGCGCATGATCGGGTATTGCGGAAACACCCGCGCGCCGAGGTGATCGACCAGCATCGCCGCAATGGCGATCAGCTTCAAAAGCCCCGTGTCCGTATTGAGTTTTACCCTGCTCTGTCCCGCCATCGATCGAACCCTCCTCTGCCTTTTGAAACGCAACCATTATATTATACACCATGGCGGCGGGGGCGCGCAAGTCTGCGTTATACCTGCAAGCCCCTCCGCCGTGCAAAACGTACCCGCGCCGCGAATCAAATGAAGAGAGTCCAGAGAGCCAATGGCTCTTTGGCGCAGTCTGGGGCGCGCAGCCCCAGCGTACTCCCCGCGGAAAACATGGCAAAGCTAAGAGGTTCACGCAAAAACGCCCCCACGCCGCGCCGCCGACTCCGTTCTCCGCGTCCCTTCGTACTCCGTCGGGATCGCCATAAAGAAACGCACAAGCCAGAAGTGAACCAACAAAGTTTGATAACCGCACAAAGTCATGAGAACATACTAATGGCGATCCCGACCCACGCGGAATAGAAACGCAAGATCCCGCAAGCCGTCTCTCTTTTCCTGACAAAGGAAAAGAGACAGGCGTGATCGAACGCAAAACACTCCAATAGGAACGTATGACAGGCGTGAGCCGAACGCAAAACACTCCAACAGAACCGCACGGCGGGCGTGATCAAACGCAAGACACTCCAACAGAAACGCACGGCAGGCGTGATCAGACGCAAAACGCGACGCGCAGGGAAACCCCTCCGTCGCCGCAACAGGAACACATCGCCCCGCCGCCAGCCCCCGCGCGCACCCACGCCTGTGCCGGAGCTGCAACCGGCCAAACGCAACATCTCGCCGGCGCACTATTCACGATCCCATAAGCCGGAATATCACATCTTCGCGTCAGCGCGAACGAGCGCCTTAATCGGAAGCCGCACAAAGCGAAACCGGCCCAGCCTCCGCCGCATTATCTCCCCTTTCCCTGCCCCCTGCCTGAATTTAACTTGCAATGGGGCGGGAAAACGGTTATAATAAAGGCGAATAAACGCAATGCGGAAAGACATAAATCGCAGAGATTCGCCCACAGAGAGCCGGAATTGCTGAAAGCCGGCGGCGAAGCGCGGTTTTTTTCCACTTTCCAGGGCGGCCGGCGATGAACCGGCGGTTTGGCGCGCCTTATCGCGCTTCAAGGCGGCCGCTCCATCGGGCGGCAAGCTGGGTGGCAACGCGGAAGATTCTCCGTCCCAGAGGTGGGATGGACGAGTCTTTTTTTGTTTCAAAGGAGGTTTTGTCATGCTGGAATTCAAATACGATACGCAGCTGCTGATCGACGGCAAGGGACTGGACGAGGACAAGATCAACGCCTACATCACGGAGCACTTCAAGGGCGACTGCCTGCTGGTCGTGGGCGACGACGAGCTGATCAAGCTGCACTTCCACACCAACGAGCCGTGGCTGATCCTTGAATACTGCGCCACGCTGGGCGAAATCTACGACATCGTCATCGAGGACATGGATCGCCAGTCGCGCGGCCTGGTCGGCTGAAAAAACGCATCATATGAGGAGGATATATCACCATGATCGACATTAATCTGATCCGCACCAACCCTGATCTCGTGCGCGAGAACATCAAAAAGAAGTTCCAGGACGCCAAGCTCCCGCTCGTCGACGAGGTCATCGAGCTGGACAAGGCCAACCGCGCCGCCATGACCGAGGCCGACGGCCTGCGCAACAGGCGCAAGGTGCTCTCCAAGCAGATCGGCGGCCTGATGGCCAAGGGTCAGAAGGACGAGGCCGAAGCCGTCAAGGCGCAGGTGGCCGAGATCGCCGACCAGCTGACCGCGCTGGAAGCCAGGGAAGAGGAATACGCCGCCGAGATCAAAAAGCGCATGATGGTCATCCCGCAGATCATCGACGCGTCGGTGCCGATCGGCAGGGACGACAGCGAGAACGTGCAGAACGAGGTGTTCGGCGAGCCGGTCGTGCCGGACTATGAGATCCCCTATCATGTGGACATCATGGAGAGCCTCAATGGCATCGATCTGGACAGCGCGCGCCGCACGAGCGGCAATGGCTTCTACTACCTCAAGGGCGACATCGCGCGGCTGCACTCCGCGATTCTCTCCTACGCGCGCGATTTCATGATCGACAAGGGCTTCACCTACTATGTGCCGCCGTTCATGATCAGAAGCGACGTGGTCAACGGCGTCATGAGCTTTGCCGAGATGGAAAACATGATGTACAAGATCGAGGGCGAGGATCTCTACCTCATCGGCACGAGCGAGCATTCGATGATCGGCAAGTTCATCGACACCATACTCGACGAGAAGGATCTGCCCCAGACGCTCACCTCCTATTCGCCCTGCTTCCGCAAGGAGGTCGGCGCGCACGGCATCGAGGAGCGCGGCGTTTACCGCATCCACCAGTTTGAAAAGCAGGAGATGATCGTTGTCTGCAAGCCCGAGGAGAGCATGGACTGGTATAACAAGCTGTGGTCGTACACGGTCGAGCTGTTCCGCTCGCTGGATATTCCGGTGCGCACGCTGGAGTGCTGCTCGGGCGATCTGGCGGACCTGAAGGTCAAGAGCTGCGACGTCGAGGCGTGGTCGCCGCGCCAGAAGAAGTATTTCGAGGTCGGCTCCTGCTCCAATCTGGGCGACGCGCAGGCGCGCCGTCTGGGCATCCGCGTCAAGGGCGCGGACGGCAAGAAGTACCTCGCGCACACGCTCAACAACACGGTGGTCGCGCCGCCGCGCATGCTGATCGCCTTCCTGGAGAACAACCTCGCCGCCGACGGCACCGTGCGCATCCCCGTGCCGCTGCGCCCCTACATGGGCGGCCACGAGACGCTGCAAAGAGTCGGCAAGTAAGGTCGGCAGTGCCGACGGCCACACCGCTTCGCGCACGGTCGGCAGTGCCGACAGCCACACCGCTTCGCGCGTGCAACCCGACTCTTCAGCGCTTGGGGGCGCTTCGAGTCTGGATGATTGAGCGAACAGGTATCATCGCTATACAGCCCGACCCGCCCGAGCATAAATTGGACTCGGGCGGGTCTTTCCGTGTACCCGGGCGACGGTCAACGCCGTCATTTTCCATAAGACAACAATCTCACCCGAACGGGAACGGCCGCATCTCAAACGCGAGCTACGCGGCGTCGTCTGCGGCGCGCGGCCGGCACATCGGCGAAGCGCTTGTGCGCGACTGCATCCGTGCGGCGGGTTTCGCACTATCGGAGACCTGCCCGGCTCCGACCTATGGTCGGGCAGGTCGTGTTCTGCCCGGCGGCAGCAAGTGGAACCGGCACTGCCGGCGCATCGGCTTTCAGCAGCTGGGCGTAATTCCAAACGGCTTCCGCATAAAGGACGGCCGTTACGAAGCCATCTGCCCGTATTACATCGAGGTCTGACAAACCGACACAGGCTTCGCCCCGTCGGACGGCGCTTGAGACGCGCTGTTCGGCGGGGCGTTTTATGTGCGAGGGGCGGGGCGAAAGACACGGCGGAATCGGGGATGTGCGGGCACGGCTGGGAGAACGCAGGTCTGGCGCTGTTCCGCGCTGACGCGGCGATGCGTTCTTCCGCTTCATAGGATCGTGAATAGTGCGCCGGCGAGATGTTGCGTTTGGCCGGATATAGGCCGGCACAGGCGTGGGTGCGCGCGGGGGCTGGCGGCGGGGCGATGTGTTCCTGTTGCGGCGACGCGGGTTGCCTCCCCTGAAAGGGGAGGTGTCGCCGTAGGTGACGGAGGGGTTTCCCTGCGCGTCGCGTTTTGCGCCCGATCACGCCTGCCGTGCGTTTCTGTTGGAGCGTTTTGCGTTCGGTTCACGCCCACCATACGTTTCTATTGGGAGGTCTTGCGTTCGATCACGCCTGTCTCTTTTCCTTTGTCAGGAAAAGAGAGACGGCTTGCGGGATGTTGCGTTTCTATCCCGACGGAGTTACGAAGGAACGCAGGGACGCGGGGAACGGAGTCGGCGGCGCAGCGTGAGTGCGCTTTTGCGCAAACCTATTAGCCTTGCCATGGTTTCCGCCGGGAGTACGCTGGGGCTGAAAAGTGGAGGCCGCACTGCGGCCCTCTGGACTCTCCTCTTTTGATTCGCCACAAAGTACCTCTTACAAACCTCGCAATAACCGCTATCCCCGAATTATCGCACCCTCGCCGCGCAGCACTCGGGTACACGGAGAGACCCGCCCGAGTCCAATTTATGGCCGGGCAAGTCGGGCTGCACGGCGATGATCTCAACTCGCTCAATCGTCCAGACTCGAGCCGCCCCCAAGCGGCGCGGAGTCGGGTTGCAGCGCGCGAAGCGGAGAGGAAGCGGGCACTGCCGCCGGGTTGCGTGCGCGAAGCGGTGTGCGTGCAGGCTCAGCCTGCCCGTCGGTTGCGCCAGTCGGCCAGCAGCGCTACGAAATACGCCCGCGGCGATTCGAGCTTCTCCCGCTCGCTGCGCTTCTCAGTCCGGTCGAGCGCTTCCATCACCGCCTCCGCATCATGCCGCCTGTCCGCAATCAGCGCCAGAAACGCCTCCCGCTCCGCCGTAAACGTCGGATGCGTCTCGACAATGTACGCCGCCGTCTCCCGCAGCCGCTTCTCCTTCCGCCCGCACGCGCGCACATCCTCCTTTCTTGTGGGATATATCTCCTCTTCTTTCTGGTTCGGTATGGTCTGTTCTGGTCTGGTTTTATCTGTATAGGAAGAAACTGCCAAATTTGTCGCATTTTCGCGATTTTCATTGTCACAACATACGTCGGAAGATCCGTCATAACTTGCGTCAGGCGTTTCATCAGGGGATTCGTCAGGCAGCGTTTCGGCGCAAAAGGCGGGATTGGCCGCCGAGAAGTAGTTGATGGCATAGATGGCCGCTTCGCCGTGATTGGCGCGGCAGGAAATCCGGCCGCAGGCGATGAGCCGCCGCCGCGCCCGCAGCAGCGACGCTTCACTGCATCCCACGAGCGCCTTGAGCAGGCTGTTGCCCACGCGCATATCCTCGGGAAACTCGCCCATATTGGCCATGTGGAGCAGCTTCAGCATCAGCTTGTATTCCGTCGGATTCAGCGGATTGGTCATCTCCCAGCGGTTGAGTCGATTCAGCTCCACCATATAGTTCACCTTCATTGATTCATACCTCCATATCGAATAACTGTTCTTGAACGTATTATAGCACATCTGCGACGGCTTGTCAAATGCATGTTCTGTTTAATATATTTTTTTACGCGCCGCCCTTGGAGGAAGCGCCGGAACGTGCTATAATGAAAAAAAACGGCGATAAACGAGGTGTTGCAGATATGGAGCGCAGGGATATTTGTGTGTTTGGCAGTCTGAACGTCGATCTGACGGTGCGCATGACGCGGTTTCATGCACCGGGCGAGACGGTGACGGGCGAGTCGTTCAACGTGTACACGGGCGGCAAGGGCGGCAATCAGGCGGTCGCGGCGGCGCGGCTGGGCGCGGGCGTGAAGCTGGTGGCCGCGCTGGGCGAGGATGCGAACGGCGATCTTTACGCGGCGACGCTGGCGCGTGAGGGCATTGACGCGGCGGGCGTTCGCCGTCATGCGGACGTGAGCAGCGGCGTGGCGGTAATCGAGGTGGACGACGGCGGCGAGAATCGCATTGTGGTTGTGCCGGGCGCGAACGGGCGGCTGGATGCGGCGGCGGCGGACGCGGCGAAGGCGATCATCGTGGGCTGCGGCTATCTGCTGCTCCAGCTGGAAACGCCGCTGGACGGCGTGATCGAGGCGGCGCGCATTGCGCGTGAAGCGGGCGCCGTGGTGATTCTCGATCCCGCGCCGGCGCGGCCGCTGCCGGACGAGCTGCTTGCGCTGTGCGATTACGTCACGCCGAACGAGACGGAGCTGGCGACGCTGACCGGCCTGAGCGTCTCGACCGACGAGGAAGCGCTCTCGGCGTGTCGGGCGCTGCTGGCGCGCGGTGCGAAGGCGGTCGTTCACAAGCGCGGTGCGCGCGGCGCGCTGTGGGTGGACGAAACGCACGTCGTGCCGGTAGCGGGGCGGCGCGTGAAGGCGGTGGACACGACGGCGGCAGGCGACACGTTCAACGCGGGCTTTGCGGCCGGTCTGGCCGAGGGCATGACCGTGGAAGCGGCGCTCGATCTGGCCAACGCGGCCGCAGCGATCTCTACCACAGCCCCCGGCGCGCAAACCGCCATGCCCAGCAGGCTGAGCCTGCATGCACTCCGCTGACGCGCACGCAACCCGACTCCGCGCCGCTTGGGGGCGGCCGCAGTGCGGCCTCCACACCGCTTCGCGGCGGCTGAGCCGCATCCACACCGCTTCGCGCGTGCAACCCGACTCTTCAGCGCTTGAGGGCGCTTCGAGTCTGGACGTTGGCAGGCGTTGAGATCATCGCTGTACAGCCCGACCCGCCCGAGCATAAATTGGACTCGGGCGGGTCTCTCCGTGTACCCGAGTGCTGCGCGGCGAGGGGACGTTGATTCAAAGATAGCGATTATTGCAATGTTTTGCAAAGAGGTACTTTGTGGCGAATCAAAAGAAGAGAGTCCAGAGGGCCGCAATGCGGCTTCCACTTTTCAGCCCCAGCGTACTCCCCGTGGAAACCATGGCAAGGCTAATAGGTTTGCGCAAAAGCGCACTCACGCTGCGCCGCCGACTCCGTTCCCCGCGTCTCTGCGTTCCTTCGTAACTTCGTCGGGATAGAAATGCAACATCCCGCAAACCGTCTCTCTTTTCCTGACGAAAGAAAAGAGACAGGCGTGATCAAACGCAAGCTCCCATCAGAACCGCACGGCAGGCGTGAACCGAACGCAAAACATTCCCACAGGAACGCCACGGCCAGCGTAAACCAAACGCAATACATTCCAAACAGAAACGCACGGCGCACCTCGACAGCCGCTCAATCGTCCGTATCTGTTTCAAAGGAAATGCACTGCGCGCTGCTCAATGGAAGGTGATTTCCCACGTCGTCCCCCGCGCCCACCCACGCCCCTGCCGGCCTGTATCCGGCCAAACGCAGCCTTTCGCCGGCGCACTATTCACGATCCTATGAAGCGGAAGAACGCATCGCCGCGTCAGCGCGGACAAACGCCTGTCTATCCGTTCTCCGTCGCCCCGCCGGTCAGCAGCACGGTCAGATCGCCCACGTTGGTGCCCGTCGGGCCGGTGCGGATGAGCGCGCCGATGCGGCCCAACGCATGATAGGCGTCGTTATCCGCCAGCGCGGCGGCGATGTCCACGCCCGCGGCGCGGCACTTTTCGAGCGACGCGCCGTCCACGCAGCCGCCCGCCGCGTCGGTGGGGCCGTCGCGCCCGTCACTGCCGACGCTCATCAGCGCCGCGTTCAGGCCGGACATGCCGACGATCGCCGAGAGCGCCAGCTCCTGATTGCGCCCGCCCAGACCGTGGCCATGCACATGAACCACCGTCTCGCCGCCCAGTATGAACGCGCGCCGGCCGCGTCCCGCGTGCGTTTTCGCCATCGCGGCGAGGAATGCGCCGGCCTCGCGCGCTTCGCAGTCGAGCCGGTCGGTGAGCAGCAGCGGCTCGTAGCCCAGCGAACGCGCCGTGTCCGCCGCCGACGCGCACAGAAGCGACACGCTGCCGATGATCTCGCTCTCGACGTTGTAAAGCGCCTTGGGCGTTTCCTGCGCAAGGCAGGCGCGCGCCGCGTCGCTCAGCGGCAGATCATAGCGCTCGGCCAGACGCATCGCGTCCCGCGCGGTGCTGGCGTCGGGCGCGGCGGGGCCGGAGGCGATCATGTCGAGCGGGTCGCCCAGCACGTCGCTCAGCACAAGGCTCAGCACGCGCGCCGGTCGGCAGGCCAGTGCGAACCGGCCGCCCTTGACCGCGCTCAGCCGCTTGCGGATGGTGTTGATCGCCACGATGTCCGCGCCGCTGCGCAGCAGGTGGTCGGTAATGCGCGCCAGCTCGTCCGGCGCAATCAGCGGCTTTTCGAACAGCGCGCTGCCGCCGCCCGAGAGCAGGAACAGCACGCGGTCGTTTTCGGTCAGGCCGCGCACGCACTCGAGCGCCGTCTCCGCGCCGAGTATGGACTGTTTGTCCGGTATGGGATGTCCCGCCTCAATGATGGGCAGATCGCCGACGGGGCCGTGCGCGCAGCCGCGTGCGGTGACGATCACGCCGCCGTCGAAGGCCGCTTCGTCCCAGGCGGCGCGCGCCATCGTCCAGGCCGCCTTGCCCACGGCCACGAGGATCAGCCGGCCGGGCGCGTCCAGAAAATCGCAATGCGCGGCCAGCGCGCGCCGAACCGCCGCGTCGGGCATGGCGGCGTCGATTGCGCGGCGGGCGATCAGCAGAGCGTCGTCGTGAAGGGTCATGGGGGTCACGCTCCTTTGGGAGGGATGTTGGGGGTACGAAGGGCTGGAGAGGGCCGTTCGGGTACAGCGGAGACTTGACCGGCTCTGATAAAGTGGAGGCCGCACTGCGGCTGGCCGGGCAGGTCGTGTGGCCGCTCAAACATCCCTGTTCGCACAATCGCGTGAGTCAGGCCACGTCAATCGTCAGCGGGCGCTGCCCGCCGGCAGTGCATGAACTGATTATGCACCGGATCGTAGTGCCAGCCCGAGGCGGCCATGCGCGCCGTGATGAGCGCCTTGTCCTCGTCGAGATCGTCGCACAGCTCGTCCAGCGAAGCGTAGCGGTCGCGCAGAAGCGTGTTCAGATAGCTGGGCAGTATCAGGATGTCCTGGGGCAGCATGGTTCTTCCTCCTTGCCAATGGTCGCTTCAAAAGTCATAATGTTGTTGCATTGTGTTTACAGCGCAATACTGGATTTCACGCGCGGAATTGGTTATACTCTGTATAATCCTCAAGGCGCTTCAGGCTTCAATAAAGCCGAGCACGTCCTCAAGCGTCCACGCGCCGTCGTCGAGCACGAGCGTTTTCTCGCGCGGCAGCGTCTGCGCCCAGTTATCATAGAGCGCCTTGAGCCGCTCGGCATAGCGCAGGCCCAGCTCGCCCTCGTAATCCATGCCGCGCGTGCGCAGCCGTTCGGCCAGCGTTTCGGCGGGACAGCGCAGGTAGATATAGCGGTCGATGGGCGGCATGAGCGTCTCCATCCCTCGGGCGATGCGCTCGAGCACGCGGTATTCGTCGCTCGTCAGCTCGCCCTCCAGCAGGCGATAGCGCGCGATGACCAGATTCTCTATCAGGCAGCGGTCGAAGAAGAAGAATTCGCGGTCGCGGCGCGTCCAGTCGGGCTTGTCGAAATAGAGCGAGAGGAACGCCGCCTGCGCGTGGAACGACCAGCGGCGCGCGTCGGCATAGTAGTCGCAGATGAAGGGGTTGTCCTGCGGGCGCTCCTCATGGGCGGCGGCGCGCTCGCCGAGCGCGTCCATGAGCCGGCCGAGCAGGGTGGTTTTTCCGGCGCACACGGCGCCGCTCAGGGCGATGTATTTCATATCGGTCACTCCCGAAACGTAATGGGCGGCAGCTGCCTATTATTATATCACGCTCCGGCGTACGGGGCAATATCTCCCCCGCATTTGACAGATGCGGCGCGGATGTGCTATAATTCTATCAGATAAATGATAGAATTTTGACAGGAGGAGGCGATGGACATGATGATTCGTCCGTCAACAGCCATTCGCAACGAGTATAACGACATATCGCGCGTCTGCCGCGAGAGCGGCGAGCCGGTCTTTATCACAAAGAACGGCGAGGGCGATCTGGTCGTCCAGAGCATCGAGGCCTATAACCGGCGCGAGGCCAGCCTTGAGCTGCGCGAGAAGCTGCTCGAGGCCGAGGAACAGCTTTCTTCCGGCGCGCAGCCCATCGCGCTTGCGGACGCCGCCGAGCACTGGAGGGCGTTAAGCCATGCCATCCATGACCGTTAAGCTCCTGCCCATCGCGCAGGACGACGTCGATCAGGCGCTGGCGTACATCGCCGCTGACAATCCCGACGCGGCCGACGCGCTGCTGGAGGATATACTGAAAAAGCTGGCTCAGGCCGCGGAATTTCCCGGCTCCGGCGCGGAGATCGTCGTCGGAAAGCGCGTCGTGCGGAAATACTATCGCCTCTGCGCGCATCCCTACAACATATTTTACAGGATCATGGGCGACGCCGTATTGGTCATGCGCGTGCTGCACGAGCGCATGGATTTGAAGGGGCGGCTCTGATGGGTCTGGAAATTCCCCGTCCGGCAGGATAAAGCCCCGCCGGCGGCGAAAAATAAATTATTGTTTTTTAATTGGAAGCAAAATCCATATCGACACGGAAAGGAAGGCGACGAAGAAACGTGAAACAGGTCAACAAAAAGCCGCTGATATTCTATTATCTGGTGGCAATGGGCGTGCTGCTGCTGCTCAACTGGCTGCTGTTCCCCAGCCTGCTCAGGCAGCAGATCAGCGAGGTGGACTACGGCACGTTCCTGACGATGCTGGAGGAAAAGAAGGTCTCGCAGGTCGAGGTGGAGAGCGACGTGATCTACTTCCTCGACAACGACGCGGAGCCGAACATCTATCAGACGGCGACGTTCAACGATCCCGAGCTGGTGAACCGGCTCAAGGACTCCGGCTGCAAGTTCGGCGAGGTCAAGGCCAAGGAAATGTCGCCCATCATGAGCTTCCTCATGACGTGGGTGCTGCCCATCGCGATCTTTGCGGCGGTCGGCCAGCTCGTCTTCCGCGCTCTGATCAAGAAGATGGGCGGCGTGGGCCCCAACGCCATGTCCTTCGGCAAGAGCAACGCCAAGATGTACGTCGCCTCGGAGACCGGCATAAAGTTCAAGGACGTCGCCGGCGAGGACGAGGCCAAGGAAGCGCTTCAGGAGATCGTCGACTTCCTGCACAATCCGGACAAGTACAAGCAGATTGGCGCGAAGATGCCCAAGGGCGCGCTGCTCGTCGGCCCTCCCGGCACCGGCAAGACGCTGCTGGCCAAGGCGGTCGCGGGCGAGGCCAATGTGCCGTTCTTCTCGATTTCCGGCTCGGAATTCGTTGAGATGTTCGTCGGCATGGGCGCGGCCAAGGTGCGCGATCTGTTCAAGCAGGCCAACGAAAAGGCGCCCTGCATCGTCTTTATCGACGAGATCGACACCATCGGCAAGAAGCGCGACGGCGGCGGCTTCTCCGGCAACGACGAGCGCGAGCAGACGCTCAACCAGCTGCTCACCGAGATGGACGGCTTCGACGGCTCCAAGGGCGTGGTGATACTGGCCGCGACCAACCGCCCCGAGTCGCTCGATCCGGCACTGCTGCGTCCCGGCCGATTCGACCGGCGCATTCCCGTCGAGCTGCCCGACCTGCAAGGCCGCGAGGCGATACTGCGCGTCCACGCCGCCAAGGTGAAGATGGATCCGAACGTGGACTTTTCCGCCATTGCGCGCGCGGCTTCCGGCGCGTCCGGCGCGGAGCTGGCCAATATGATCAACGAGGCCGCTTTGCGCGCCGTGCGTCAGGGCCGGCAGAGCGTCAATCAGTCCGACCTCGAGGAGAGCATCGAGGTGGTCGTGGCCGGCTATCAGAAGAAGAACAAGATCCTCTCCGACAAGGAGCGCCTGATCGTGTCCTATCACGAGATCGGCCACGCGCTGGTGGCGGCGCTGCAGACGCACTCCGCGCCGGTGACGAAGATCACAATCGTGCCGCGCACATCGGGCGCGCTGGGCTACACCATGCAGGTGGACGAGGGCGAGCGCAATCTCTTGAGCAAGGAAGAGCTGCTCGACCGCATCGCGACGTTCACGGGCGGCCGCGCGGCGGAGGAGCTGGTGTTCCATTCGATCACGACCGGCGCGGCGAACGACATCGAGCAGGCGACCAAGCTGTCGCGCGCGCTGATCACCCGCTACGGCATGAGCGACGAGTTTGGCATGGTGGCGCTGGAGGCGACTCAGAACCAGTATCTGGGCGGCGACACGTCGCTCAGCTGCGCGCCGGAGACCGCCGCGAAGATCGACGAGCAGGTCATTGATCTGGTCAAGGAGCGCTACGAGCACGCCTGCACGCTTTTGAGCGCGCACATGACCGAGCTGCACGCGCTGGCCAAGTTCCTCAACGAGAAGGAAACCATCACCGGCGACGAGTTCATGCACATCCTCTCCACGGCGGGCAGTGCCCGCTGACACACCGCTTCGCGCACGCAACCCGACTCCGCGCCGCTTGGGGGCGGCTCGAGTCTGGACGATTGAGCGTGTAGGGAACATCGCAATACAGCCCGACCCGCCCGGCCATAAATCAGAGCCGGGCGGGTCTTTCCGTGTACCCGGGTTTTGCAAGCGTGGGTGCGCTGATTGGGGCGCTTGCGCTTTTTGCAGGGATGGGTATTTGTACCAACATAACCCCGCCGCAGCGTGAAGAGAGTCCAGAGAGTCGAAGACTCTTTGGCGCAGGTTTGGGGCGCGCAGCCCCAACGTACTCCCGGCGGAAAGCACAACAATGCCAATGTGGCTGCGCAAAAGCGCACAAGCGCCGCGCCGCCAGCCCCGTTTCCTCGTAGCCCCGCGTCCCCGGTAACCCGTCGAGATCGCCATAAAGAAACGCACAAGCCCGAAGTGAACCAACCGAAGCCGATAACCGCGCCAACACTGCGAGAACGCACGAATGGCGATCTCGACCTGCGGAATAGAAACGCAAGGCATCGCAAGCCGTCTCTTTTTTCCTGACAAAGGAAAAAAGACAGGCGTGAACCGAGGACAAAACGCGACAACAGAACCGCATCGCCGCGCAAACCAGCTCCGCGTCCCGACATGGCAAACGAACACACAATACCGACAGGGACGCACAAACAGCAGGCGTGAACGGAGGACAAAACGCGACAACAGAACCGCATCGCCGAGCGTGAACCGAGGACAAAACGCGACAACAGAACCGCATCGCCGCGCAGACCAGCTCCGCGTCCCGACATGGCAAACGAACACGCAAGGCCGACAGGGACGCACAAACAGCGGGCGCACACCGAGCGCCCAACCGCCCCGCCGCCCAATCCCGCCGCGAATACAGGCGCATTGCTTCCGCATACAGAACGACCCGCCGAACCGGAAACCGGAATTCGGCGGGTCTATCCATATATCGGGCATCGTGCGGCGCTCGAAACGCGCCGTTCGCAGCGCGGCTCGGCGCGCAGGGGGCACAGCGCCGACGCAGTCAGCCGCCGACGTCGTCAAAGCTGTAGAGCGTTTCGTCCTCGGCGACATAGCCCTGACGATGCGCTTCGCGGCGGAAATATTCGTCTGTGTAGGTGAAGTTGATCTTGTCGCGCAGCTGGGCGTTCGATTCGATCAGCGCGTCGCGCTGCGCCGTCAGCTCGTCAATGCGCGCCGTCTGCGCGTCGATCGCGCGCTGCTGGACAAGGCAGCCTATGCCCAGCGCCAGCGCGCCGCCCACAGCCAGCGCAACCGCCAGCCTGACGCGGCTCCTCCGTCTGCACGCCATCGCCATCACCCTCCCGCAGAACCGTTGAATGTGTTTTAGTAAATATTCTGCACCGTGCGGACATTCTCCTGCCGCCGCGCGCGTCTTTTTTGCGAAAATTTTACGGACACGCTTTGAGAATCGGCGCAGCGCCCCGCCGCTCCGCGTTCGCATGGCAGAATTACCGGCGCTCCGGACTTCCGATTCAGCTTTGACGGGAACGCGGTTTTCGGACGCGCATCGAGCCGCAGAGTCGGAGAGCGCGGTTTTTGAAGAAAGCTGCGGGGGCATGAGCATCTCTTTTACAGCGCGCGCTATTTGAGCAGTCGCCGCACAAACGCGCATGCCCACAGCCGTCCGCCCAGCGCGCGGAGCAGACGGACGAGCGCGCGTCCAATCAGCGCGATGAGCGGCGAGAGCGTCGCGCCATAGAGCAGAAAGCCGGCGAGGCTGCCCATGACGGCGTACAGCCGCATCTCGCCGTGCAGCGCGGCGACGAGCGAGGCGACCAGCAGGAACGCCGCCATCAGGCAGAAGGTCAGATCCATCGCCAGCGAGAGCAGCACGCCCGGCTGGAAGAGGCGGCGCAGGGCGCACAGGCCGTCCCAGATCAGGCCGGTCATCAAACCGGCGGGCAGCATGAGCAGGAAGGCGGCGCTCTGCCCCAGCGTGTAGAACAGCACGGCGCGTCACCGCGTCAGGCGCGCCCAGAGCGACCGCCGCCGCGGCGCAGCGTCATACTCCAGCGCCGATATATCGCCCTCCACCAGCAGCCGCCCGTCCTCCAGCGTGAGATGCGACACATGCAGATTATCGCCCAGTATCGTCAGCGCGCCCTCGCCGGTGATGAGCGTCACCATCTGCTCGTTAAAGCTGTCCACCGCCTGAACGCCCGATATGACGGCGCGTCTGCGCCCCTCGAGCGACACGGCGTGCGCCTGTGCGGCGGTCTGTTCCTCGCGCATGAGTCATCGCCTCCTCTTACAGTCCCTGAAGCCAGTGTATGCCCGCACTCGCCCCCTCAGAACGCGGCGGGCAGTGCCCGCTTCCACACCGCTTCGCGCGTGCAACCCGGCCGCAGTGCGGCTTCCACTTGCTGCCGCGCAATGTAACACGACTTGCCAAACCATAAATTGGAGTTTGGCAAGTCTCCGATAGAGCGAGTAGGTAACATCGATATACAGCCCGACCCGCCCGAGCATAAATTGGACTCGGGCAAGTCTCTCCGTGGCGGCTGTGCCGCTTCCACACCGCTTCGCGCGTGCAACCCGACTCTTCAGCGCTTGGGGGCGCTTCGAGTCTGGACGTTGGCAGGCGTTGAGATCATCGCCGTGCAGCCCGACTTGCCCGGCCATAAATTGGAGCCGGTCAAGTCTCTCCGTGTACCTGGGTGCTGCGTGGCGTGGGCGTGAATGTTCGGGAATGTCAGTTATTGCGAGGTTTGGCAAGAGGTACTCTGCCGCGAATCAAAAGAAGAGAGTCCAGAAAGGTCGCAGAGCGCGCCGCTTTTGTCTCTTTGGCGCAGGCTTTGGGGCGGCTGAGACGCTCGGCGGGCGCTGAATTTAACGTATTGTTTTGGCGCGGGGGTTGAAAAGCGGCGGGGAAAGGAGTACAATAGTGTAAAATGTCGAAGTGGGGCATAAACGAGTGGAGGAGAAAAACAATGGGTAAACTGTATGTGTTCGACCATCCGCTGATTCAACACAAGCTGTCTATCATGCGCAAGAAGGAAACCGGCTCGAAGGAATTCCGCGAGCTGCTCAACGAGATCGGCATGCTCATGGCCTATGAGGTCACGCGCGATCTGCCGCTCAAGGACGTTGAAATCGAAACGCCCATCTGCAAATGCACTACGAAAATGCTCGCCGGCCGCAAGCTGGGCGTCGTGCCGATCCTGCGCGCGGGCCTCGGCATGGTCGACGGCATACTGAGCCTTGTCCCCGCCGCCAAGGTGGGTCACATCGGCCTGTATCGCGATCCGGAAACCAAGCAGCCCGTCGAATACTATTGCAAGCTGCCCACCGACGCGAGCGAGCGCCTGCTCATCGTGGTCGATCCCATGCTGGCCACCGGCGGCTCCTCCATCGCGGCCATACAGTTCCTCAAGGATCGCGGCTGCAAGAACATCCGCCTGATGTGCCTCATCGGCGCGCCCGAGGGCATCGCCGCCGTACAGGCCGCCCATCCCGACGTGGATATCTACATCGCTGCCGTGGACGAGTGCCTGAACGAGCACGCCTACATCATCCCCGGCCTGGGCGACGCGGGCGACCGCCTCTTCGGCACCAAGTAATCATATCGCGTCTATCCGTCCGCCAGAGAGAGGGCAATCTCTCCGGCGGGCGGTTTTTTTATTGCATGCCGAATTGCCGCCGTCCGCTTAGGGCGCTTGTCCGCGCTGACGGCCGCAGTGCGGCTTCCGCTTATAGCGTTTGTCCGCGCTGACGCGAAGAAATGATATTCCGCTTCGTGGGCTAGTGAATTGTACGCCGGCGAGATGTTTGTGCCTGCCGGATATAGTCCCGGCAGAAGCGTTTGTGCGCGCGGGGGTCGGTCTGCGTGGCGAGAGCAGTTTTTTGTTGCGGCGTTGGGCGTTCGATTCACGCCTGCCAATACGGTTCTATTGAAATGTTTTGCGTTCGATCACGCCTGTCTCTTTTCCTTTGTCAGGAAAAGAGAGACGGCTTGCGGGAGGTTGCGTTTCTATTCCGCCGCGGGTCGGGATCGCCATTAGTGCGTTCTCGCAGCGTTATGCGGTTATCGGACTTCAGTGGTTCACCTTGGGATTGTGCGTTTTCTTATGGCGATCCCGACGAAGTACGAAGGAACGGGAAAACGGAAGTCGGCGGCGTGGCGTGGGGGACTTTTGCGCGGGCGTATTGGCTTTGACATGTTTTCCGCAGGGAGTCCGTTGGGGGCTGCGCGCCCCCAAACCTGCGCCAAAGAGTCAAAAGTGGAAGCCGCACTGCGGCCTCTCTGGACTCT
>CAKTXR010000033.1 GCA_934631025.1 uncultured Clostridia bacterium | reverse complement strand
GTACGCCGTCAAGGCCGAGGCCGTCTATAAAACGCTGACCAGTCCGCTGACGCCCAGCGTGCCGGCCACCATGCTCAAGCAGCACGCGCATTTTTCGCTCTATCTGGATAAGGATTCCGCCGCGCGCGTCAATGTGGACGTCGCCGCGCGCATGAACGACAATCTGGAATCATGGGAGGCCTACGACAGGACGGCGGAGGGCTGAGCGCAGTCTTAATATCAGGCGGGAACGGGGAAGGATGCTTCTCCGCGCCCGCTTTTGTTTTTATGCAGGAAACGGCGCGCAGCCGTCTTTCTTTTGAAGCGTGAATGCTCGACGGGCGATGGAAGATTTTTTAAGCCGCTTATAATGTTAAATGTCGCGTTTGTTTGTTGCATTATTCCGAGAATGCGGTATAATAAAAGTCAGAGATAGTCAAAATATAAGTGAGGCGTTGCCGTATGGCACAGTTAAGCGATACAATCGAAAAATTCATCAAGGATCTTATGGAAGAGGAGACGCAGGTCGAGCTGCGCCGAAATGAGCTGGCCCAGCATTTCGGCTGCGCGCCGTCGCAGATCAACTATGTTCTGGCGACGCGCTTTTCGGTCGACCACGGCTATGTGATCGAGAGCCGGCGCGGCGGCGGCGGATTTGTACGCATCGTGCGCATGAGAGAGCGGCCGGAAGGGAATCTTTTAAGCGTGCTGCTCAATCGCGTGGGCAATGAGATCGACGAGGAAAGCGCCGTGGCCATCATAGAGCACCTGCACGACAGCAAGCTTATAACGCTCAACGAAGCGCTGCTGATGCGTTCGGCCGTGGCGCAGAACGCGCTGGCACTGCCCATCAGCGCGAAAAACGTATTGCGTGCCGCCGTGCTGCGCAATATGCTCCAGCAGGTTTTCAGAAATGCCGAGCGAGGTGAAAGCCATGATCATGTGTGACGAATGCGGAATTCGTCCGGCCAACATTCACCTGACGACCATCGTGGACGGCGAAAAGAAGGACGTCAATCTGTGCGCCGAATGTCTGGCGCGCAAAAAAGAGCTGAAGATCGACTTTTCGGCGCTGGCCGGCACGATCGGACAGATGCTGACCGCCGGCGCGGGGCCTGTCCGCAAGAGCGCGCCGGACGAGGAGCCGATTCCCGATTTGACGTGCGAGAACTGCGGCACGAGCTACGAAGTCTTTCTCAAGACGGGCTGCGTAGGCTGCGCGCAGTGCTATGAAGCCTTTCGGCAGCCGCTGAGCGCGTGGCTTGCAAAGCGCGCGGGCGGCGACCGTCACGCAGGCCGGCATGCGGGCGGCATGAACGAATCCATCGAAAAGAAGATGCGCATCAGCGCGCTCAAGCGCCGCCAGAAGCAGGCCATCGCCGAGGAGGATTACGAAGCGGCCGCAGTGCTGCGCGATCAGATCCGCGCGCTGAGCGGCGAGGGGGAGGCTGAGCGCCATGAATGACAAAACAGCGCCCGAAGCGGACGTCGTTCTCGAGACGCGCGTGAGCCTTCTGAGGAACTTTGCGGACGTGCCGTTCGATGCGTCCATGAGCGACGAAGAGGCCATGCACAACGTCGCCCGCGTCAACGCCGCCCTGGAGGAGGCCGGTCAGCGCGACGCGTTCGTTATGAGCCGGCTGGCCGACATGACCGCCTCCGAGCGCGGACAGCTGGCCGAGCACGGCCTGATCGACCGCGATCTGCTCAAAAACGCCGCGCGTACGGCCGCGTTCCTCTCAAAGGGCGCGACGATCAACATCGGCGTGAACGGCACGGAGCACGTCCGCATCGACGCGGCGCTTCAGGGCTTTCAGCTCGAGCGCACGGCCGGTCTGGCGTTCATGGCCGACGACTGGCTGGACGGCGCGGGCGCATACGCCTATGACGAGCAGTTCGGCTATCTGACTGTCGAGCCGATTCTGGCGGGCGCGGGCATGATCGCGTCGGTCACGCTGCATCTGCCGGCGCTGCGCGCATCCGGCCAGACGACGCGCTTGATGCGCGATATGGACAAAAAGGGACTGAGCCTGAAAAAGCGCTTTGAAGAAAAAGGCGATCAGAGCGGTCTTTATCGCCTGTCCGCCGCGGTAAAAATGGGACAGACAGAAGAGGAAGCCCTGGAAGCGCTTTCCGATGCGGCGCTGGCGCTGATTGCAGCCGAGCGCGCCGTGCGGGAGCGCATCCTTGAACAGGATAAGCTGCTGATGGAGGATCGCGCGGGACGGTCGCTGGCGCTGATCGGCGCGGCGCGGCTTATGAGCGCGACCGAAATGCGCGAGCGCTGCTCGGACGTCCGTCTGGCGGCGGCGCTGGGGCTGATCGACTGGCCGCTGGACGCGATCGACCGGCTGCTCGGCGAGATGAGCGACGCGTCCATAGAGTGCCGCGTCGCCGAAAAGCTGACTGAACGACAGCGCGATATGCTGCGTGCCGACGCGCTTCGGGAGGCGATCAGCCGGCTGGAGGGCACGGCATAGCGCTTTTCATTTGACAGGTCTTAAGGAGGAACTATGGCTTTTTTTGCAAGATTTACTGAAAGGGCGCAGCGCGCGCTGGTGGCCGCTCAAAAGGAAGCGGCGGCCATGCACAGAAATTATGTGGGCACGGAGCATCTGCTGCTCGGCATTATGCGCGACCCCGGCAAGGCGGCCCTGATATTGAACGCCGTCTCGGAGGAAGAGCTGCGCGCGACGATCGTCCAGATGGTGGGCGAGGGCGACGAGCAGACCGCCGCCAAGTCGATGTCCTATGCGCCGCGCACGAAAAAGGTGCTCGAGCAGAGCGCTCGCGAGGCCCGCGATCTGGGGCAGAACTATGTGGGCACGGAGCATCTGCTGCTGGCGCTGCTGTTTGAACGCGAGGGCGTGGCGGCGCAGGCGCTCATGCGGCTGGGCGTCGATCTGGCGCAGGCGCGGACGCAGCTTTTGCAGGCGTGCGGCGCTGGCGAGAAGGACGGCGCCGCGCCCAAGGAGAGCACAACCCCGACGATCGATCAATACGCGCGCGATCTGACCGAATGCGCGAAGAACGGCGAGCTTGATCCCGTCGTGGGGCGCGGCGTGGAGATCGAGCGCATCATGCAGATTCTCTGCCGCCGCCGCAAGAACAACCCCGTGCTGCTGGGCGAGCCGGGCGTGGGCAAATCGGCGGTGGTCGAAGGACTGGCGCAGATGATCGTTTCCGGCGGCGTGCCTGAGATCCTGAAGGATCGCCGGCTTGTGCAGCTGGATCTCTCGTCCATGCTGGCCGGCGCGAAATATCGCGGCGAGTTTGAGGAGCGGCTGAAGAACGCCGTGGCCGAGGTGCGCAATGACGGCCACATCATCCTCTTTATCGACGAGCTGCACACGCTGGTGGGCGCGGGCGCGGGAGAAGGCTCGCTCGACGCGGCGAATATCTTAAAGCCCGTGCTGGCGCGCGGTGAGCTGCAATGCATCGGCGCGACCACGCCCTCCGAATATCACAAGAAGATCGAAAAGGACGCGGCGCTGGCGCGGCGCTTCCAGCCGGTTATGCTGGAGCCGCCCACGATCGACGATTCCATTGCGATTCTGATGGGGCTGCGCGACGCGTACGAGGCGCATCACAAGGTCACGATCACCGACGACGCCATCGAGGCTGCCGTTCGGCTGAGCGATCGCTATATTTCCGACCGCGCCCTGCCCGACAAGGCGCTCGACCTGATCGACGAAGCCGCCGCCCGCGTGCGCATCCACGTATTCACCGAGCCGCTCGATATGCAGGAGCAGGAGGAACGGCTCGACGCGCTGACCAAGGAAATCGAGGAAGCCGTCTCGAACGAAAACTTTGAAAAGGCCGCCGAGCTGCGCGATCAGAAAAAGCGGCTGCAAAACGACATGGCCGCACGCCGTCAGGAATGGGAAGCCCGCCGCGACGAGAAAAACGGCACGGTCGGTGAGGAAGAAGTGGCCGGCGTGGTATCCGCCTGGACGGGGATTCCCGTGCAGCGCATGACCGAGGGCGAAGCGGCGCGGCTGATGCGCCTTGAGGACACGCTGAGAAAGCGCGTCGTCGGTCAGGACGAAGCGGTTACGGCGGTGGCCAGGGCCGTCCGGCGCGCGCGCGCAGGCCTGAAGGATCCCCGCCGGCCGATCGGGTCGTTCATATTCCTCGGCCCGACGGGCGTGGGCAAGACGGAGCTGTGCAAGGCGCTGGCCGAAGCGCTTTTCGGCGACGAGAACAGCATGATCCGCATCGATATGTCCGAATATATGGAAAAGCACACCGTCTCGCGCATGATCGGCTCGCCGCCCGGCTATGTCGGCTTTGACGAGGGCGGTCAGCTGACCGAAAAGGTGCGCCGCCATCCCTACAGCGTGCTGCTCTTCGACGAGGTTGAAAAGGCGCATCCCGACGTGTTCAACGTGCTTTTGCAAATCCTTGAGGACGGCCGCCTGACCGACGGACAGGGCCGCGTGGTGGATTTCAAAAACACTGTCATCGTCATGACCAGCAACGCCGGCGCGCACGCCATCAAAAAACAGCGCACGATGGGCTTCGGCAGCGCGGCCGATGCGGCTAGAAGCTACGAGGCCATGAAGGCCAGCATCATGGATGAGGTCAGGCAGGTGTTCCGCCCCGAGTTCATCAACCGCGTGGACGAGATGATCGTGTTCCACGAGCTGGAACGCGCGGACATTGAGCGCATCGCTGCGCTCATGCTGGGCGACGTACAGAAGCGTCTGGCCGAGCAGGGCGTTCAGCTGGAAGTCGAGCCGGAGGCCGTTTCGCTGCTGGCAAACGAGGGCTACGATCCGCTCTACGGCGCGCGTCCTCTGCGCCGCGCCATACAGCGCCTGGTCGAGGACGCGCTCAGCGACGAGCTGCTGCTGGGCAATATCCGTCTGGGCGGGCGCGTGCGCATGTCGGTCATCGACGGCCGGCTGACGTTCGAACAGGCTTTGCCCGAGCCGGTCGAAGAGATCAAAAAAATCGAATCGTAAATAGCGCAAAATCCCTGCCCGTTTCCGCAATTTTGAACGGAATCAGGCAGGGCCTTTTTATGTTTTATGAGCGCCTTTATCGCGCCTCGACGATATGCCGCAGCATGGTTACCGCGTCGTCCATATCCTGAATGGGAATGTACTCGAAGCGGCTGTGGTAGTTCATGCCGCCGGTGGGCAGGTTGGGGCAGGGCAGGCCCATGAAGGACAGCCGCGCGCCGTCCGTGCCGCCGCGGATGGGCGAATCGACCGGTTCGTAACCGGTTTTGCGCAACGCTTCGCGGGCGCGCTCCACTACGTCCATGTGATCGGCCAGCACCTCGATCATGTTGTAGTAGCTGTCCTTAACGGCGACCTCGACCGTGTCCTCTCCGTACTTTGCGTTGAGATAGTCGGCCACGCGCTGGATATAGGCCTTGCGTGCGGTGAACTTTTCCTTATCGTGATCGCGGATGATATAGCGAAGCGTCGCCTTTTCCACAATGCCGCTCATCTCGGTCAGGTGATAGAAACCCTCGCGGTGCTCGGTATGCGCGGGCGTTTCGGCGGGCGGCAGCATGGAAATGAACTCATTCGCAATGAGCAGCGCGCTCTTCATCATGTTTTTCGCGGAGCCGGGATGGATGTTCACGCCGTTGATCGTGATCGTTGCGCCGGCCGCGTTGAAGTTTTCGTATTCCAGCTCGGGCAGCGCGCCGCCGTCCATGGTATAGGCGAAATCCGCGCCGAAGAGCGACACGTTGAACAGATCCGCGCCGCGTCCGATCTCTTCATCCGGCGTAAAGCCGATGCGGAGCGCGCCGTGTTTGATTTCGGGGTGCGCGTTCAGCTCCTCGACGAGTGTGAGGATCTCGGCGATTCCGGCCTTGTCGTCCGCGCCCAGCAGCGTGCGTCCGTCGGTGATCAGCAGATCCTTGCCCACGCAGGCGTTCAGATGCGGATAGACGGCGGGACTCAGCACGGGCGCGCCGCTTTCATTCATGGCAATGTCGCCGCCCCGATAGTTTTTGACGATATGCGCTTTCATCGGCATGGCGGGCGCGTCGGCCACGGTGTCCATATGCGCGATCAGGCCAATCACCGGCTGACCGTCCGTGTTGGCGGGCAGAGTGCCGTAGATATAGCCATGCTCATCCTGAAAGGCGTCGCTCAGGCCGAGCTGTTTCATTTCTTCGACCAGCGCGCGGCCGAACACCAGTTGACCTTCGCTGCTGGGGCAGCTCTCACAGGCCTCGTTCGAGGTTGTATCGAACATGATGTATTTCATCAGTCTCTCATAGGCTCGCATGGGAAAACCCTCCTCAAAATTCATACTTTCGCCCTCATTATATCACCAAATCCGCCGCTTTGCAACGATTGACAGCGCGCTTCAAAAATGCTATCATTCAAACATAAGCGCATGAATTGAAGGAGGCTTTTGATATGAACGAAACCATTCAGACTCTCTTGACCCGCCGCTCCATCCGCTCCTATAAGCCGGAAGCCGTCTCTCGCGAGGCGCTCGAGCAGATCGTCGAGTGCGGTCAGTTCGCCGCAACGGCCATGGGCTGCCAGCCGTGGCATTTCACCGTCGTGACCGACCGCGCGCTGCTGGACAAAATCAGCGCGGCCTGCGGTGATCCCGAGAACGACACCTTCCGCGGCGCGCCCTGCGCCGTCATCGTCTCCGCTGAGGAAAGCAACGAAAAATTCGGCGACATCGACTGCGCCAACGCCACCGAGAACATGGCCGTGGCCGCCAAGGCGCTGGGGCTGGGCAGCTGCTATATCGCCTCGTTCCGCCGCGCCTTTGAATCGGCCGAGAAGGAAAGCCTGCTCCGCGCGTTGAGCATCCCCGAGGGCTACCGCCCGACGCTGGCGCTGGCCGTGGGTCACACGCTCGAGGAGCCGAAGGAGCGCGCGCCGCGCCGCGAGGGCGCCGTCAACTGGGTCGAATAAATAAAATACTATATTGCATAGGAGAGAAACGCGCCATGGAAAAGTCCAAGGTTTATTTTACCGATTTTCGCACGAAGGCCTTTGGCGACGGCCTGCCCGCCAAGCTGCAAAAGCTGATTAAGCGGGCCGGCATCGCCGATCTCGATCTGGACGGCAAGTTCGTCGCCATCAAGATGCACTTCGGCGAGCTGGGCAACATCAGCTATCTGCGCCCCAACTATGCCCGCGCCGTCGTGGACGTGGTCAAGGAGCTGGGCGGCAAGCCCTTCCTGACCGACTGCAACACGCTCTATCCCGGCAGCCGCAAGAACGCGCTGGAACACCTCGAGTGCGCCTGGCAGAACGGCTTTACGCCGCTGACCGTCAACTGTCCCATACTGATCGGCGACGGCCTGAAGGGCACAGACGACGTTGAAGTGCCGGTCAATGGCGGCGAATACCTCAAGACGGCGAAGATCGGCCGCGCGATCATGGACGCAGATGTGTTCATCAGCCTGACGCACTTCAAGGGGCACGAGGTGACCGGCTTCGGCGGCACGATCAAGAACATCGGCATGGGCTGCGGCTCGCGCGCCGGCAAGAAAGATCAGCACAACAACGGCCAGCCCGAGATCGACGAATCGCGCTGCCGCGGCTGCAAGCGCTGTCAGAGAGAATGCGCCAACAACGGCCTGGTTTTCGACGTTGTGAAGCGCAAAATGCACGTCGACAAGGCGCACTGCGCGGGCTGCGGCCGCTGTCTGGGCGCGTGCAATTTCGACGCGATCAGCTTTGGCGTTGATTCCGCCATTTCCGAGCTGAACTGCCGCATGGCCGAGTACACCAAGGCGGTTGTGGACGGCCGCCCCAACTTCCATATTTCGCTGGTCGTAGACGTTTCGCCCAACTGCGATTGTCATTGCGAGAACGACGCGCCGATCCTGCCCAACATCGGTATGTTTGCGTCGTTCGATCCGCTGGCGCTCGATCAGGCCTGCGTGGACGCATGTCAGGCGGCGCAGCCCATCCGTGCCAGCCAGCTGGGCGACAAGATGGCCATGCCCAACTTCATCGATCATCACGACCACTTCACCAATTCCACGCCGGAATCCGAGTGGCGCACCTGTCTTGAGCACGCCGAGAAGATCGGTCTGGGCAGCCGTGACTACGAGCTGATCACCGTCAAGTAATCCCTGTGTCCGGCGCGCCGGTTCGTCCGCTGCGCCGGATGCTTCTTTTTGAAGGAAAGTTGGCCGTCCAGCCGCATATTTCATGAAAATGAGCTTGTAATTTGCGCCGGATTGAATTATCATAGGAGTGCGTTTCAAAAAGCGCCTGATCTGATTCATTCAAAGGAGATGCTGTTTTATGAAAATCGGTGCTCAGCTTTTTACCGTCCGCGATTATTGCAAGACGACGGACAACTTTGCCCAGACGCTTAAAAGGGTGGCCGAGATCGGCTATACCTCCGTTCAGGTGAGCGGCACCTGCGCCTATGACCCTCAGTGGCTGGCGGAGGAGCTGAAGAAAAACAACCTCACCTGCGATCTGACGCACACCAGCTTCGACCGGATGTGCGCGGAGACGGATACCGTGGTCGCCGAGCATAAAATTTTCGGCTGCCATTATCTGGGCCTTGGCTCCATGCCGGCCATGTGGGGCATGGAGGACAAGTTCCAGGCGCTCGCGCCCTTCATCGAGCAGGCCAGACCCATGGTAAAGCGCGTTCACGAGCTGGGCGGCAAGGTGATGTATCACAATCACGATGTGGAATACTATTTTGGCGGCGAGCGCAACATGATGGAGCGCCTGTCCGACGCCTTTGATGCCGACGAGTTCGGCTTTACGCTGGATACCTACTGGGTGCAGTACAGCGGCCATGATCCCATCAAGGAGCTGGAACGCCTGTCCGGCCGCGTGGACTGCATCCATTTGAAGGACATGGAGCTTCTGCCGGACGGCAAAAAGCGCTTTGCGCCCGTCGGCCACGGCGTGATGGATTTCGACGCGATTCTCGCCGCAGCCGAGAAGGCCGGCACAAAATACGCCTTCGTCGAGCAGGACGACTGTTTCGGCGCGGATCCGTTCGACTGCCTGAAGAAGAGCTATGATTTCCTCGCCTCCCGCGGCTACCGCTGAGAGACAAAACCCGTAAAGGAGAAAACGCCATGGCTGAAAACTGGGGCGCGCTGAGCGTCGGACTTCCCGAGGACATTCTGAAGAAGAAATGGGCGGGCGATTTCAAGGGCGCGCTGGATCTGATTGAAGCGCGTCTCGCCGATCCCCGCGTGCCGCTCTCGCTCAAAGAGGGCCTGAAGATGGAAAAGATCATTCTCGAGCGTCTGCCGCGCGAATATCCCATTCCGCGCGCGCAGGCCATTGAGAAGGTGCGGGAGCGTATTCCCGATTTCACCGAGGAGGAATTCGACCGGCTGGAGCTTGAAAACAAGCTGGATTACATCTATGTGCTGGGCGAAAAGATGTATTTCAGGCGATTTGTCAACACGCTTTTGAAGGTCAATCCCGATCTCGCCGCGCGCGCGGGCATTGCGCCGAACAAGTGGCCCAATCAGCTGGACGAGGTTATCGCCCGCATGAAGAAAAAGGGCGAGGTGATCTGCCACGTCCGCATGAAGCACACCGTCTACATCGAGGACGACGCCTTCGTGCCGAATGAAACCTACACCGTGCATATCCCGATCCCCATGCCTGCGGCGCAGATTCACAACATCCGCCTGCTGACCGAGGACAAGGACATGATCGTCGCGCCGGAAAACCAGGCGCAGCGCACCGTGTGCTTTAAGGAAAAGCTGACCGAAAACAGGCGCTTCAGCGTGGAATACGAATACGACAACGTCTGCCGCTATGTCGATCCCATGGAGAAGGGCGGTATCGTCTATCCGAACGCCGATCCCGTCAAGCCCTCCGACACAGAGGAGCTGCTGCCGCACATCGCCTTTACGCCGTTCATGCGCGCGCTGGCGAAGGAGCTGGCCGGCGACGAGACCGACCCCGTGCGCATCGCCCGCCGCTTCTATGACTACTGCACGACGAAGGTGACCTACACGTTCGTGCGCAGCTATCTGACGATCGAAAACGGCTCGGAATATGCGGCCATCAACCAGAAGGGCGACTGCGGCATACAGTCGCTGTGCTTCATCACGCTGTGCCGCATCGCAGGCATTCCCGCGCGCTGGCAGGCTGGCCTTGAGATGTCGCCGCCCTCGTCCGTGGGCAATCACGACTGGGCGCAGTTCTATGCCGGCGAGCGCGGCTGGGTGTTCTGCGACTGCTCTTATGGCGGCAGCGCGTGGCGCAACGGCAATTACGAGCGCTGGAATTTCTATTTCGGCAATCTGGAGCCGTGGCGCATGGTCAGCAATGCCGACTATCAGGCCGATTTCTACCCGCCCAAGCAGCACACCCGCATCGATCCCTACGACAATCAGTGCGGCGAGGTTGAGACGGAAACGCGCGGCCTGACCGGTTTTGAGTGTGACTGCGAATACGACCTGATCGAACTGACTGAGCGCGACTGAGCTTTGCAAAAAATCGAGCCGATTCATTCAACGATATGAGTGAATCGGCTCGATCTGTTTTTTATTATGGATTGGTCAGCTTATTCATAAAGCGGCTGAGCGAAAAGCGCGTGTGTCCGCCGCAGCCGGTCACGTCCTCGGCCGCGACCATGGAATTGAGCACGGCTTCCTCCGTCGCTTCGGCTGCGGCGCGGAAGCAGAGATCGATGTAGTCCTCGCTGAGCGCCTTCACGTCGACGATCGCGCGCGCCGGCGTATGCGGGACGCGGTTGGCTGTGCTGAAGCCGATGAACACCTCGCCGCTGCCGTGCCCGATGAACGAGCCGAGCCGCGCCAGACCGACGCTGCACCGCTTGACGACGCGCCTCAGCTGCCGGTCGCTCAGCGGAATGTCGGTGGCCAGTATGACGATGCAGCTGCCCTTGTCGGGCCTGTTTTCGTTCAGCTCGCGCCAGATGTCCTCGCCGATGGGGCGATGGTCGATCGTGAGATCGCGCATCTGACCGTGATTGGTCTGCACGAGCACGCCCAGCGTGTAGACGCGCCCGTCCAGCTCGATCTGCCGCGACGCCGAGCCCACGCCGCCCTTGAGTCCATGGCAGGTCATGCCGCGCCCGCAGCCCACAGCGCCCTCCTCAAATTCAGCGCAGGCGGCGTCTATGGCCGCAAAGACGTGCTCCTGCTTTACGGCGCGGTGGCGAATGTCGTTGAGCGACGCGTCGTTGCACTCACATACGACAGGATTGACCGAGCGCATTTTCACGCCGTCCCTCTCGCACAGGCGCGCCATGTATTCGACCATAGCGTCGTGAACCAGACCGACGTTTAATGTGTTGGTCAGCGCGATGGGCGTTTCCAGCGTGCCCAGCTCGTCGATCTGCACAAGCCCCGCCGTCTTGCCGAAGCCGTTGAGCACAAACGACGCGCAGGGCAGCTTACTGGCGAAGGGATTGTCGGGGCAGGGGAGCACGACGGTCACGCCGGTATTGTGCGTCTCGCTGACGATCGTCGCGTGGCCCACCGTCACGCCCGCCACGTCGCTGATGCGGTTCAGCGGCCCCGTGGGCAGAGAGCCGACCGTCAGGCCGTAATCACGAATGCGCAAAGAGAATCATCCTTTCAAATAACCGCGGTAATCTGAAAAATTTCTTCCTTTATTATAGCACAGGTTGCCCATAATTCAAGGGCGACGCGGAAAAGAAAGCATTGTTAACACCATAAAAGTGTGCTATACTGGGCGTAGTTCTCAACAGAACGATGATGAACGGAGGAATGATCTTCCATGAAACAGCTGACAGTTGATTTTTCTCAGAGTCTCGGCCCGATCAAGGCGGTCAACGGCGTGAACAACGGCCCGCTGACCTGCAATTTTTCGCAGGACGCGCGCCCGTATTTTAAGGAGGCGCGCATTCCGTTCTCCCGCCTGCACGATACGGAGTATCCCTTCGGGTCGGGCGAATTTGTCGACGTTTCCTGCCTGTTTAAGAATTTCAACTGTGACGAGAACGATCCCGCCAACTATAACTTCACGCTGACCGACGAATATCTCAAGGCCATCGATGAGTGCGGTACGAAGATCATCTATCGTCTGGGCGCGACGATCGAACATCAGCCGGTGAAGGTTCACGCCGTGCCGCCCACGGATTATCTCAAGTGGGCGCGCGTCTGCGAGCATATCATCCGCCATTACAACGAGGGCTGGGCGAACGGCCTGCATCTGAACATTGAGTACTGGGAGATCTGGAACGAGCCGGAGCTGGGCGGCCATCAGTGCTGGACGGGCACGCCGGAGGGATACTGCCAGTTCTACATCACGGTTGTCACCTATCTGAAGGAAAAATTCCCGCACCTTAAATTTGGCGGCCCGACCTGCTGCTCGGTGTACGGTGACTTCGCCAAACAGTTCCTCGAGGCGCTCACGGCGGACGGACGGCGCGCGCCGCTCGACTTTTTCTCCTGGCACGGCTATATGCGTGATCCGCGCGAAGGCGCGAAAGCGGCCAAATATCTGGATGAGCATCTGAAGAAATACGGCTATGACCAGACCGAAAGCATCTATGACGAATGGAATTACGTGCGCGACTGGTCTAAGGTCGACGAGAGCTTCAGGATAATCGCCGACGAGCGCGGCGCGGCCTTCAACGCGGGCATGATGTGCGAACTGCAATCCTCCCCCTGCGACATAGCGACCTATTACGACGCGCAGACCAAATTCACCGGCCGCTGGTGCGGGCTGTTCGGCAATTCGCTCGAAACGCGCCATGGCATGGCCGGCATTGTGCAGGTCAAAAAGCCCTATTATGCCTTCAAGGCCTTCGGCGAACTGAGCCGGCTGGGCACGCAGGTTCCAGCGGAAATCGAAGAAGGCGATGTGTTCGTCTGCGCGGCGAAGGGCGAGGACGGTCAGGCCGTGCTGCTGGCCAATTTCAGGGAGGACGGCTGCAAGGTCGAGCGCGTCCGTGTCCACTTTGAGGGCGGGCATGAGCGCTATGCCGTCTACAAGCTCGACAGGGCACATAACCTTGAAAAGTGCGGCGAAATTGCCGACGGCGAACTGCTGACGATGAGCCGCTACAGCGTCGTGCTGCTCATGAGCGAATAACGAATAAGAGAAAGGCTCCGGTTTCCGTAAAGCGGAACCGGAGTCTTTAATTACTACGGGGAAGATCAGACCAGATCCTTGCCCAACCAGTACTTTTCGAGCGGCTTGTAGAGCAGGAACGCGGCGATCTCGGTGATGATGATTTCGCCCAGCATATAGGAGCCGTTGTACGCGAACGACCACAGCGGCGCGGCCCAGCCCAGCTCGTTGGGCCACATGACCTCCCAGATGATCCAGCCGGAGAGGAAGTGGCAGAGGAAGCGCACCAGGAATGTGACCAGAATGCCCACGGCGATGGAAGCGCGGCGGTTGGAAATCGACTTGTTGAAGGCCGCGCTGAAGCCGATGGCGGTGAAGGGCAGGATGTAGTCCAGCAGGATGATGCCGACGGCCATGATGAAGTTGGTGGCGTAATAGACGTTGCTCACGCCCAGCAACAGCTGCAGCAGGCTGTACACGAAGGCGGTGAACACGCCCCACTTGGTGCCGTAGCGCTGCGCGATAAAGACCAGGGGCAGCATGGAGCAGATGGTGATGCTGCCGCCCAGCGCCCAGGGGCCGTGGAAGGACAGCAGGCTCAGCAGCACGGCGACCGCCAGCATGACGGCGCTCTCAACCAGACGTCTCGTTTTCAGGTTCATGGAAAAAGACCTCCCCATAATGATGGATCAAACAGCCGTCGGGCACGCCGCGCATAAAGAAAACCGCATACGGCCGATTCAGCCGGATGCGGGAAACGAAACGGACTCATTTCTTTCTGTAGCTCTCTATCAGAGGATGATAAGCCGTCTCCGCTTCCCTACGGTGGGATTATCCACAACAGGTTCCAAGGGACTGACGCGTCAAGCGTCGATCTCAGCAATAAGCGCCCCCAGCGGTATTTGATTGTATAAGGAATTATAGAATCACCGCCCGCCCATGTCAAGCGAATATTCTGTAAACGGCCGCGCGCCGCCGGACGGAAAGAGGAGAGGGGAGAGGCGTTCTCGGCTATATAAGGAAGAAACGCCTTTTCCATAAACCTTTGCTAAGACATTTCGTGCATTATGGAGCACTGAAAGTTGGATACAGGTTACAAACATCGCGCCACGTCCCGCTTTTTCCCATTTTGAGCGGAAATCGTTAATCCGAGTCTCGGGGGATCAAACCGTTTTGTTTGGGTGTTTTGAAATGCTAATTTACAATCAAATAGACACATTGCCCAAATACAACCCATGTTTCGGAAAACAGCATCTTTTCGAAATGGACGGCTCAAAAATCAATATCCGAAACACACAAAACAGAACGAAACTATTTTGTAGGATTGTCCACTGGATTTTTCCTGTATAAACAGATATAATAAGGGTACAGCGGTTGAGAGACCGCATCAGTGTTTGGATTCATTAAATGAGGAGGAATCTTTCAATGGCAAGCGTATCTCTGCAGCACATCTATAAAATCTATACCGGTGGCGTGACGGCCGTCAGCGACTTCACCTTGAACATCGAGGACAAAGAGTTCATCGTTCTGGTCGGCCCCTCCGGCTGCGGCAAGTCCACCACCCTGCGAATGGTTGCCGGTCTGGAAGAAATCTCCGAGGGCGAACTGTTCATCGGCGACAAGCTGGTCAACGACGTCGCGCCCAAGGATCGCGACATCGCCATGGTTTTCCAGAACTATGCTCTGTATCCGCATATGACCGTGTATGACAACATGGCGTTCGGTCTGAAGCTGCGCAAGACCCCCAAGACGGAGATCGACCGCCGCGTTAAGGAAGCCGCGAAGATCCTGGACATCGAGCACCTCCTCAATCGTAAGCCCAAGGCTCTGTCCGGCGGCCAGCGCCAGCGCGTTGCTCTGGGCCGCGCCATCGTGCGTGAACCCAAGGTCTTCCTGATGGACGAACCGCTCTCCAACCTGGATGCCAAGCTGCGCGTTCAGATGAGAACCGAGATCACCAAGCTGCACCAGAAGCTGCAGACCACCTTCATCTACGTTACCCATGACCAGACCGAGGCCATGACCATGGGTTCCCGCATCGTCGTCATGAAGGACGGCTTCATCCAGCAGGTTGACACCCCCCAGAACCTGTACGACTATCCCACCAACCTGTTCGTCGCCGGCTTCATCGGCACGCCCCAGATGAACTTCTTCACCGTCAAGCTGGAGAAGCGCGCCAATGGCGTCTACGCTGTGTTCGGCGACAACGCCATCCGCATCCCCGAGGGCAAGCTGCAGAAGTTCGTCTCCGACAGCTACATCGGCAAGGAAGTCTACATGGGCATCCGTCCCGAGAACATCCACGACGAGGAGCTGTTCCTGAAGAATTCTCCCGAGAGCACCATCAAGGTGAACGTCGAGATCGTCGAGCTGATGGGTTCCGAGACCTATCTGTACCTCAAGACCAGCGGCAAGGACACCAACATCGTTGCCCGCGTCGACCCGCGTTCTACTTCCCGTACCGGCGATTCCATCAGCGTTGCGTTCGACGCCAATCGCCTGCACTTCTTCGACAAGGACACCGAGGACACCATCCTGGAGCGCTAAGTCGAATCAATATGTAAACGAATCCCGCGAATCGAAAGGTTCGCGGGATTTTGGTATATGCAATGTTCAAAGTCATTATGTTTCGGCATGGAATATTTTTAAGACGCTGCTCCTACCCGACTGAAAATGTGCATGGACAACGAAAGGGAAAGAGCACAGTCAATGCACCGCTTGCACATTACAAAGTCAAAAAACGACATGTTTCCGCATCGCCGGCATAGATTCGACTCGAGGATAAAGGCTTCCAATCGGGAATTTCAATACGATGTTTCAGAGGATGTTCGGGATGTACTTTCGTTTCAAAATCTCCGAATATTCTGCGCTCGCGCACACCGAATACCGCGAGAGCTTCTATCATCTGACCGAGATGGGCGGCATTGTGGAAAAGGCGGCGCTGCGCTATAATCTGCGATCAGGATATGGAAATGTTCAACGCGCACAAGGCCTATATCAAGCGCGTAACCGACCACTTCAACGCAAAGTACGGCGAGGGCACGGTCAAAGCCGCCGTTAAGGAGAGCTACTGTAACATGATCGAGGCGCTGTTCGATCATATAGATGTGGTCGAACGCGCTTGTAAGGCGCTGCGCAAGACTGGTTACGGGTCGGCCATTTGAAGTACGTCTCACGCTTGACTTCGCTTTCGGCCCAGCGGAAATTTGCACGCGTCCTGTTGCGCCGCCAGCCCGCCGGTGCGAAATAGGGAAGCGGTCTTTCGCCGATTGTCCGCATACACAAAAAGCAGGAGCCGAAACTCCTGCTTTTCTGGTTGTCGTGTTATAATTTACCGACGGTGAGCGGCGAAGCACTCACTGCAATAAATCGGACGGTCGTTCTTCGGAATGAAGGGCACGCGAGTGGGCTTGCCGCACTCAGCGCAAACGGTCTCGTACATCTCGCGCGGAGCATCGCCATTCGCGCGGCTGGCCTTGCGGGCGTCGCGGCAGGCCTTGCAGCGAGTGGGCTCATTCTGGAAACCCTTTTCGGCATAGAAGGCCTGTTCACCGGCGGTGAACACAAACTCATTGCCACAGTCCTTGCAAACCAGCGTCTTGTCTTCGTACATTGGAATTTCCCCCTGCTAAAAATGTGTTTGGCTGTTGCGGTCAGCTGACCTGGTCTTTGACCCCACACTCGCCGGCGGGAGCGTTCGCTCATGAGGCGGTAGCCTTCCCACTACTAACCCTCTCAGCATCAAGGCTGGCCGGACTTACTTCTAAGCCGCACCATGCTCACGGGCGCTTTGGCCCGCTTACGTGGATCGCTTTGCCTGCGACTGGCATCGACTTTCAACCACAGACCTGAACTCAACAACCGCGTCTATTATACACCGCCCAGCGCAAAAATGCAAGCGATATTTTACCGCTCTTTTACTATTTCCTCAAAATAATGGAGAAATTTTTTCGCCGCCGCCGGTAAATGTGCGATCCGGCGACTGTAAGCGCCGCAACGTCGGTCGCGCCGGCCTTTCTGAGCGCTTTTGCGCAGGCGCAGACCGTGCTGCCGGTCGTCAGAACGTCGTCCACAATCAATATGCGCATTCCCTGATACGACGCTTTCGTGTAAAAGGCGTTCTTCACGTTTTCGTGCCGCTGGCTGACGCGCAGCCTGGCCTGCTTGCGCGTGTTGACGCCGCGCTTCAATTCCGTATTGACCGGAAGTCCGAGCCGCGCGCCGATCAGCCGCGCGAGCACCTCCGCCTGATTAAAGCCGCGCGTCCACTGACGATCATAGTGCAGCGGCACCGGCACGAGACAATCGTAGTCCTCGGGACGAATTGTTTGCAGCACAGGCTCCATCAGCTGAACCAGATAATCGGCGCAGCGATAGACGCTTTCGTATTTGAACGCGCGGATCAGTCCGCTGATGGGCGGACCGTAATAGAGCGCGAAATAACCCTTCGATATGCCGTCCGCGCCCCAATGGTCGCTGTAGGCTGTGTGCGCCTTGGGATGGAGCTTTTTGCGGCAATCGCTGCACAGCCAGTCCGCGTCGCCCGTACCGGCCAGATCGCCGCAGCCCAGACAGCGCGCCCGCGACGGATAGAGCAGCTCGGCCAGTTTGTCCCAGAGCTTCATACCGGCATCACATATCCTTTGCTTCGATCAGGCGGCGGCTCAGGGCGCTGTAGCGCTTCCTGATCTCGTTGTTGCCCACCATGCGGGCGACGCAGTTTTCGCGTCCGACCAGCACGACCAGCTTTCTGGCGCGCGTCACGGCGGTGTAGAAAAGATTGCGCGTCATGAGCAGCGGCGGCCAGTTCCACACGGGCATGACCACGGCGGGAAATTCGCTGCCCTGGCTCTTGTGAACGGAAACACAATAGGCCAGCTCCAGCTCCTCAATGACCGTGTCGTCGTATTCGGCGGTGCGCTCGTCGTCAAACGTCACCTCGACCGTGTGCTCCTCGGGATCGATGCCGGTCACATAGCCCATGTCGCCGTTGAACACGCCCTGTCCCTGCTCGCCTGTGCGCGTCCATTCAAGCTGATAGTTGTTGCGCACCTGCATCACCTTGTCGCCGTGCCGGAACAGCGTATCGCCGCGCGCGCGCTCGGGCTTTCCGCGTTCGGGCGGATTGAGCGCCGCCTGAAGGACGCGGTTGAGCTGCGCGACGCCGATGTCGCCCTTTTTCGTGGGCGAGAGTACCTGAATATCGCGCAGCGGATCGAGCGGCATATAGGAGGGCAGGCGCTTCGAGACGAGCTGGACGAGCGATTCCACGGCCGCCTGCACGCTGTCGCGCCGCTCGATGAAGAAATCCGTGCCCTTGCCGTTCATGATGGGCATTTCGCCGCGGTTGATTCTGTGCGCGTTCTGGACGATCATGCTCTCGCCGGCCTGACGGAAGATCTGCGTCAGCCGCACGACGGGAATCACGCCGCTGGCGATCAGATCGCCCAGCACGTTGCCCGCGCCGACCGACGGCAGCTGATCAGCGTCGCCCACCATGACCAGACGCGTGCCCGGCTTGATGGCGTGCAGCAGGCTGCGCATGAGGAACAAATCGACCATCGACATTTCGTCCACGATCACCATGCGCGCATCCAGCGGATTGTCCTCGTCACGTGCAAAGACGTTTTCCTCGCCGCTGAACTCGAGCAGGCGATGAATGGTCTTGGCCGGGCAGCCGGTTGCCTCGCTCATGCGTTTGGCCGCGCGCCCCGTAGGGGCGGTGAGCAGCACCTCGCCCATGCGCGACATCAGGCGGATCATGCACTTGATGCCGGTCGTCTTGCCGGTGCCGGGGCCGCCCGTGATGATCGTCAGGCCGCCTGTCACCGCCTCCGTCACGCCCTCGCGCTGCTCCGCGCACAGCTGCACGTTCTCTTCCTGCTCGTAAGCGTCGATCCGCTCCTCAATGCCGGAAAATTCCTCCGATTTGGCGGCGTTCAGCATGCGGATCAGGCGCTGGGAGACGTCGATTTCCGCCTCGTACATCTCAGGCAAATACACCGCGTCGATTTCGTCGATCGGCATGCAGATCAGCTCGCGCTTGATGATCATTTCGCGCAGCGTGTTGTCCAGCGTGTCCTCGTCTGCGCCCAACAGCGACGCGGCCTGATAGAGCAGCATCGCGCGGGGGAGATAGACGTGTCCGGAGACGGAGGCCGCGTTTGACAGCGCGTATCTCAGGCCGCTCTTGAGCCGCTCGGGGGCGTTTGCGTCGATGCCGATGGCCAGCGCGATGCGGTCGGCCGTCTTGAAGCCCACGCCCGACACCTCGTCCACAAGGCGATAGGGGTTGCTCTGGAGCACGTCCTGCGTCCGTTCGCCGAAGCGGCGATAGATCTTCATGCACAGCGTGGGCGTGATGTCGTAGCGCTGCAAAAACATCATGGTGTTGCGCATTTCCATCTGTTCCTGAAAGGATTCGCCGATCATGGCGGCGCGCTTGGGGCCGATGCCGTCCACCTCCGCCAGCCGCTCCGGCTCGCTTTCCAACACGTCCATGACGCGCAGGCCGAAATGCTGTATGAGCGTCTTGGCTGTGGCCGGGCCGATGCCTTTGATCAGGCCGGACGCGAGATATTTTTCCATGCCCGTTTTTGTGGCCGGCATGATCGATTCGCACTGGCTCACCTTGAGCTGACGGCCGTACTCGGGATGCTCGACCCATTCGCCGGTCAGCCGGACGTGTTCGCCCGTGGCCACAAAGGGCATTACGCCCACGGCGCACAACTCGTCGCGACCCATGGCGCACTGGAGCACCGTCCAGCCGTTCGTATCGTTCCGGAAGGTAATATCCTCTATAACACATTCAAAAATGGGCATTGCATTCTCCCGCCTTATTTCCTGTTGCTTCTATTATAGTGAGTCCACGCTTTCTCTTCAAGCGCAAATATTGCAATTCGGCAAAAGTTGGTTTGTTTTTTTCATTTAGCGGTTGACCTGCCGCACGGTTCGTGATAAAGTTAAGTGGGTGATTATGTCTCAAGGAGGAGTATGTGCCTTGACGCTTTCTGATAAAATCGATTCTCTGATGATGAAGGTCACAAAGCCCGTCCGCTATGTCGGCGGCGAGTTTGGCTCCATCATGAAAGACCCCGCGAACGTGGATGTGCGCTATGCCTTTCTGTTTCCGGACACCTATGAGGTCGGTATGTCCCATCTGGGCATGAAGATTCTCTATCATACCATCAACAAGCGCGACGACGCCTGGTGCGAGCGCGTTTTTTCGCCGTGGATCGACATGGAAGAGCAGATGCGCGCAAACGATATTCCGCTGTTCTCGATCGAATCCCGCACGCCGATTAAGGAGTTCGACATACTGGGCATTACGCTTCAGTATGAGATGAGCTATTCCAACATACTGGCCGCGCTCGATCTGGCCGGCATTCCGCTGCGCGCCGCCGATCGCACGGACGGCCCGTTCGTCGTGTGCGGCGGCCCCTGCGCCTACAACCCTGAGCCGCTCGCGCCGTTCGTCGATTTCTTCGCGCTGGGCGACGGCGAGCGCAACACACACGAATACATCGACGTATACAAAAAGTGGAAGAAGAGCGGCGCGCCCCGCGAGGAATTCCTCAAGATGATCGTGGGCATCGAGGGCATTTATATTCCCTCGTTCTATGACGTCGTCTACAATGAGGACGGCACGCTCAAGTCGGTCACACCCAAGCCCGGCACCGGTGCGCCTGAGGTGTGCTTCAAGGCCATGGTGAACGATCTCACCGCCGCCGACTATCCCGAGCAGCTCATTGTGCCCTACGGCGAGGTCGTCCACAACCGCATCATGCTTGAAATATTCCGCGGCTGCACGCGCGGCTGCCGCTTCTGTCAGGCCGGCATGGTCTATCGCCCCGTGCGCGAGCGCTCTATGGATCGCCTGCTTGAGCTGGCTGAAAAGCTGGTCAACGCTACCGGCTATGATGAGATCTCTCTCATGAGTCTTTCCAGCGGCGATTATTCCTGTCTGCCCGATCTGGCGAAGGAAATGGTTCAGCGCTTCTATGAAAAGCGCGTGTCCATATCGCTGCCCTCACAGCGCATCGACAACTTCCTCACCGACACGCTCAAGGAGACGCAGAAGGTACACAAGACCGGCTTGACACTCGCGCCCGAGGCCGGCACGCAGCGCCTGCGCGACGTGATCAACAAGGGCGTTACCGAAGAGGATCTCATGCGCTCCGTGCGCGAGGCGTTTGAAAACGGCTGGTCGTCGGTCAAGCTGTACTTCATGCTCGGCCTGCCCACCGAAACCGACGAGGACGCGATGGGCATCGTCGATCTGGCCGAAAAGGTGCGCCAGGTGTACTTCAGCATCCCGAAAGGACAGCGCGCGCCCGGCCTGCACATCACGGTCAGCGCGTCCGTGTTCGTGCCCAAGCCGTTCACGCCCTTCCAGTGGTGCGGCCAGATCACCGAGGAGGACGTCGTGCGCCGCCAGCAGATGATCAAGCAGGCTATCGCCAGGCTCAAGGGCGTCGACTTCAAGTATCACGCGCCCGATCTGAGTATGCTCGAGGCCACGTTCGCGCTGGGCGACCGCCGCATGGCCGACGTGCTGGAGCACGCCTTCCGGCTGGGCTGCCGCTTCGACGGCTGGAGCGATCAGTTCCGCTTCGATCTGTGGCTCAAGGCGTTTGAAGAAGCGGACGTTGATCCGGCGTTCTTCGCCAATCGCAACAAGGGGCTGGACGAGTGTCTGCCGTGGGATCACATCGACGCGGGCGTATCGAAGGAATTTCTGCTGCGCGAATGGGACAAGGCGCAGCGCGGCGAGCTGACGCACGATTGCCGCAAGGGCTGCGTCGGCTGCGGCGTGAAGCGCTATAAGGGGGCGTGCGTATGAGGATCATCTATCGCTTTGGCAAGCTGGGACGGCTGCGCTATATCTCGCATCTGGATTTGCAGCGCTTTATGATGCGCGCTCTGCGCCGCACTGATCTGCCCGTGTCCTATTCGCAGGGCTTCAATCCGCACCCGCAGATGTCGTTCGCCTCGGCATTGGCGATGGGCTGGGCCAGCACAGCCGAGCTGATGGACATAAAGCTCACCGGCAGCGTTGATCCCGATCACGCGCTCGAGCAGATGCGTTCTGCGCTGCCGCCCGAGATGCCGGTCTATTCCTGCCGTCTGGTGGAGGACAGGCATCCGGCGCTGATGGCCAATCTGGTCATGGCCGACTACCGCGTCGAGCTGAAAGGCACGGACGCTGAAAAGATCATCGGCGCGGTCGACGCTTATCTGGCCGAAGAGACGGTCATGGGCGTGCGCAAGACAAAATCCGGCGAAAAGGAAGTCAACATCCGCCCGCAGACAATCGCCCTGAGCGTGCAGGACAACGCGCTTTGCGCCCGTCTCATGCTGACCCCCGAGGATACGCTCAAGCCCGATACGCTGGTCGGCGCGCTGGCCGCGCGGTCCGGCGCGGTCGATTATGAAAGCTCAATTTGCCGCACGGCGCTGCTGACAAGGCGTGAAAGCGGAGAAATTGTCGATCTGATGAAGCTTTAATGGGAGCCATGATGAAAGATATTCTGATCGAAACAAACTGCGGCCAAACCCGTCTGGCCGTGCTGGAGGACGGCGAGCTGTCCGAGTACTATGTCGAGCGCCGGGGACAGGAAAAGCTGGCGGGCAATATCTATCTGGGCCGCGTGGCCAACATACTGCCCGGCATGCAGGCCGCCTTTGTGGACGTGGGGCTGGATAAAAACGCCTTTCTGCACGTCGGCGATATTCAGATTGACAAATCCGATTTCGGCGGCGATTCGGAAAAGGTGGAGCGTCAGCTCTCCGGCCAATCCATCGGCAAAATGCTGCATATGGGGCAGGAGCTGCTGGTGCAGGTCATCAAAGAGCCGGGCGGCACAAAGGGGCCGCGCATCTCCAGTCATATTACGCTGCCTGGCCGTCTGGTCGTGCTGCTGCCCACGGTGGGCTATATCGGCGTATCGCGGCGCATCGAGGACGAAGACGCGCGCGCCCATCTGCGCGCCATGGCGGAGAGCTGCCGGCCCGAGGGCATGGGGCTGATCGTCCGCACAGCCGCCGCGGAAGCTGTGCAGGAGGAAATTCGTCAGGATGTGGATTATCTCCTGAAGCTGTGGCAGTCCATTCAGACGCGCGCCGCTCATCTTAAAGCGCCCGCGCTCGTCCATCGCGACGAAAGTCTGGTCTACCGCAGCGTGCGCGATATGCTCTCGCCGCTGGTGAACAGGCTCGTGCTGGACAACGAGGAGCAGTACAAAAGCGCCCGCGAGACGGCCGAAATGCTCTCGCCGGAGCTGTGCGGCCGCATCGAGCTGTACACCGAAAAGAAGCCGCTCTTTGACATATACCGCATCGATACGCTGATCGACAAGGCCTATGCACGCCGCGTCTGGCTCAAGAGCGGCGGCTATCTCATCATCGATCATGCCGAGGCGCTCACGGTGATCGACGTCAACACCGGCAAATTCGTCGGCTCGAAGAACCTGTCGGACACCGTGTACAAGATCAACTGCGAGGCCGTGCATGAGATCGTCCGACAGCTGCGCCTGCGCGACGTGGGCGGCATCATCATCGTGGACTTTATCGACATGGACACGGAGGAGCATCGCGAAAGCCTGCTCGCACTGCTTCGGCAGGAATTAAAGCGCGACCGCACAAAGACCAATCTGGTCGGCCTGACCGGCCTTGGGCTGGTGGAGCTGACGCGCAAGAAGGTGCATCAGCCCATCCACACGCAATTAAAGCGCCCCTGTCCGGCGTGCGGCGGCAGCGGCATGGTGCCCACCGACGAGACGATCGCCCGACGCGCGCTGCACGACCTCAGGCGGCTCACGGCCGAGATCACCGCGCCCTGCTGGCTGATTACTGCCTCGACGGGCGTGGCGGGGCAGCTGCTGCTCATCGGCACGGAATGCGGCGCAAAGGTCTTTGTTCACGCCGATCCTGCCTGCGCCGCCGATCACTACGACATAAAGCCCGCGGGAGAACACGAGCTGCCGGCTAAAACCCGCCAGCTGCCCGCGTTTGTTTAGCCGCCGACATAGAGAAAGGAACTGCTGTAACCGTCATGAAGGATAGAAAGGATATTGTCGTTTCCGATGAGGAAATGGCCGTTCAGAAGGGCTATATCAGCGCCATCCGCGACGCGCTGAATCGCGAGATGCGCTATTGCATCGTGACGCTGGGCTGCCAGATGAACGCGCACGATTCCGAGACCATCGCGGGAATGCTGGACGAAATGGGCATGACGCCGGCCGAGAGCCGCGAGCAGGCCGATCTCGTGCTGTACAACACCTGCTGCGTGCGCGAAAACGCCGAAAACAAGGCGCTGGGCAACGTCATATGGCTCAAGGAGCTTAAGGCGCTCAAGCCCGATCTGATCATCGGCGTGGGCGGCTGCATGATGCAGGAAGAGGGCATGGGGGAGAAGGTGCGCAAAATGTACCCCTTCGTCGACCTGGCCTTCGGCACGCACAATATGTATCGCCTGCCCGAGCTGCTCTATCGGGTCATCTGCGAAAAGCAGCGTGCCATTGAAATCACGCGCGAGGACGGCGGCATCTGCGAGGGGCTGCCCGTACACCGGCGCAACAATTTTTCGGCCTACATCAACATCATGTACGGCTGCAACAACTATTGCTCCTACTGCATCGTGCCCTATGTGCGCGGTCGGGAGCGCAGCCGCGATATGGACAAGATCGTCGAGGAAGCCAAAGCGCTGGCCGACAGCGGCGTTCAGGAGATCATGCTGCTGGGCCAGAACGTCAATTCCTATATGGGCGGCGGCGCGCACTTTGCGGAGCTGCTCTACCGGCTCGATCAGCTGGATATTCCGCGCGTGCGCTTCATGACCTCGCATCCCAAGGACATTTCCGACGAGCTGATCGCCTGCTTTGGCGAGCTGCATCATCTCTGCAAGCAGCTGCATCTGCCCGTGCAGGCCGGCAACAACCGCATCCTCGCCCAGATGAACCGCCGCTATACCCGCGAGCAGTATCTGGACAGAGTGCATGCACTGCGCGCCGTCTGCCCGGACATCGGCTTGACGAGCGACATCATCGTGGGCTTTCCGGGCGAAACGCTGGAGGAATTTGAGGACACCGTGTCGCTGGTCGACGAAGTACGCTACGACGCGGCCTATACCTTCATCTATTCGCCGCGCCCCGGCACGCGCGCCGCCAATATGCCGGACGACACGCCCATGGAGGAGAAGAGCCGCCGCATACAGCGGCTCATCGATCATCAGCAGCGCATCACCACCGAGCTTTGCACGCGCCAGATCGGCAAAATCGAGTCCGTGCTGGTGGAGGAGGTCAGCGCGCGCGACGCACAGTGCGTCGGCGGCAAGACCGAGCGCGGCCACATGGTCAATTTCGCGGGCGATCCATCGCTGATCGGCCGCATCGTACCGGTTAAAATCACTTCCGCCGGCAAGAATACATTGCGCGGAGAAATGCTGTAAACAAGACCATCAGGAGGAGAATTCGATATGAATGCTGTTTTTGAAAAGACCCAGGAGCTGGGCGACGCGCTCATGCAGAGCGACGAATACAAGGCCATGAAGGCGGCGGAGGACGTCGCCATGAAGAACACCGAGGCGGCCGCGCTGATGACCAGCTACATCGAGCATAAGAACCAGCTGGACGAGCTGACGCGCGTTTCCAGACCCGACGCATCGGCCATCGCCGAGCACACGCAGGCCATGGCCGATCTTCAGGCGCAGATTCAGGAGATCGACGACATCGCGGCGCTCAGCAAGGCGCGCGCGGATTTTTCCCGCCTGATCGATCAGGTCAATCAGGTGCTGCGCTTCATCATCACCGGCCAGACCGAAGAGCCTGAGTCGGAGGGCGGCTGCACCGGCTCCTGCTCGACCTGCTCCGGCTGCCACTGATTCCACAAAAGTCCTTGATTGATACAACGGAGGAATATCCATGGCCATATCGTCCATGATGCAGCAGTATTTGCAGATCAAAGATCAGAATCCCGATGCGCTGCTGCTTTTCAGGGTCGGCGATTTTTACGAGCTGTTCTTTGACGACGCGGAGCTTGTCTCCCGCGAGCTGGAGCTGACGCTCACCGGAAAGGACTGCGGGCTGAGCGAACGCGCGCCCATGTGCGGCGTGCCCTATCACGCGGTGGACACCTATGTGGCGCGCCTGATCGAAAAGGGCTATCGCGTAGCCATCTGCGATCAGATGACCGATCCGGCCGAATCGAAGGGGCTGGTCGAGCGCGCCGTCACGCGCGTCATTACGCCCGGAACGCTCATCGAATCGACCATGCTGGACGAGCACGCCGCCAACTACATCATGGCCGTCTGCCAGCAGAAAAAGGGCGCGGGCGTCGCGTTCTGCGATGTGTCGACCGGCGAATTTTTCGTACATCAGCTGGCGAACGTCTCCGCGGAATTAAACGACGAGCTGGCCCGCATCGCGCCGCGCGAGCTGGTCGTGATGGACGCGGAGCCGCTGCGCGCCTATGCACAGGCGCACTCGATCCTCCTCACCGAAGCGCCCGCCGAAACCTTTGCCGCCGCCACGGCCGCGAAGGTGCTGCGCGATCACTTCAGAGTGTCCTCGCTGGACAATCTGGAGATCGGCGACCTGAAAATCGGCGTTCGCGCGGCCGGCGCGCTGATGTCCTATCTGATCAAGACGCAGAAAAACGCGCTCAAGCACATCGTAACCATACAGCGCTATTACGCCGAGCGCTTCATGCTGCTCGACGCGACGGCGCAGCGCAGTCTGGAGCTGACCAGCTCGCTGCGGGGGCGTAGCCGCAAGGGCACGCTTCTGTGGCTGCTCGATCAGACGATGACCACCATGGGCAGCCGCCTGCTGAGGAGCTGGATTGAGCAGCCGCTTGTGAGCAAGGCCGATATCCTCAAGCGGCAGGACGCAATCGCGTATTTCGTCGACGATCCGTTCCTGCGCGACGATCTGCGCGAGACGATGAAACCCATTCACGACGTGGAGCGCCTGCTCAGCCGCATCGCCTATGCGACCGTCAACGCGCGCGACTGCCTGGCGCTGCTCACCTCGCTCAAGGCCGTGCCGCCCATCGCGGAAAAGCTGAAAAACACCGGCATAGAGCGCCTTGACGAGCTTTACGCCATGCTTGATCCGATGACCGACCTCACCGAGCTGCTCGAAAAGGCCATCAGTCCCGACGCGCCGCTCTCCGTCAAGGAAGGCGGCATCATCAAGGACGGCTATAGCAGCGAACTGGACGAATACCGTTCGGCCTCGACCAATGGCAAAGCGTGGCTCACCAATCTGGAGGCTCAGGAGCGGGAAGCTACGGGCATCAAGAACCTCAAGATCGGCTTCAACCGCGTTTTCGGCTTTTATATCGAGGTCACCAAGTCGTTTTACGATCTGGTGCCGGCGCGCTATGTCCGCAAGCAGACGCTGGCCGCCTGCGAGCGCTTCGTCACCGACGAGCTGAAAGACCTCGAAAAGAAGATTCTGGGCGCGGAGGAGAGCGCCACGCGCCTTGAATATCAGCTCTTCCTGACAATTCGCGAGACGCTGGACGCGGCTCTGACGCGGCTCTCGCGCCTTTCGAAGGGCTTGAAGGAAATCGACGTGCTGCTGGCACTGGCCGAAGCGGCGGTTGACAACAACTATGTGCGCCCCAGCATCAACGAGGAGGGGCTTCTCGAAATCGAGGGCGGCCGTCATCCCGTCGTCGAAAAGGCGTTGGGGCACGACGCGTTCGTACCCAACGACACGGCGCTCTCCGACAAAGACCGCGTGATGATCATCACCGGCCCCAACATGGCCGGCAAAAGCACCTATATGCGTCAGGTGGCGCTGATTACGCTGATGGCCCACATGG
>CAKTXR010000032.1 GCA_934631025.1 uncultured Clostridia bacterium | reverse complement strand
TACAAGGTCGGCATGACGCGCCGGCTCGAGCCGCAGGAGCGCATCGACGAGCTGAGCAACGCCAGCGTGCCCTTCCCGTTCGACGTACACAGCTTTATCTTCAGCGAGGACGCTGTTTCGCTCGAGAATCAGCTCCACAGGGCGCTCAACGACCGCCGTGTGAACAAAATCAATCTGCGCAAGGAATTCTTCAATGTCTCCATCGACGAAATCAGAGCGATGGTCGAGCAGATCGACCCCACCGCGCCCTTTATGGAGACCGCGCTGGCCGATCAGTACAGGCAGAGTCTCTCGATGGCCGCGCCGGCCCCGGAGCTTGTACCCGAATCGGGCGCGGATGAGGACGAAGCCGCATCATAACGAGAACCGCACGCCGCGAAAGGAGTCCCCATGTACTGCATCTATCTGCGCAAATCCCGCGCCGACCTCGAAGCGGAAGCGCGCGGCGAGGGCGAGACGCTGGCCGTTCACCGGAAGCGGCTGATCGAGCTGGCCGAGCGCCGCGGCCTGCCCATCGGCGAAATCTACGCCGAGGTGCTCTCGGGCGACACCATCGCCGACCGGCCCGAGATGCAGCGGCTTCTGCGCGATCTCGAGCGCGGCCGCTGGGAGGGCGTATTGTGCAACGACATCGACCGGCTCGGCCGCGGCGACGGCTCCGATCAGGCGCGCATCCTCAAGACGTTCAAGTACACCGGCGCGCGCATCATCACGCCCTACAAGGACTACGATCCGCGCGCGTCCGAATCGGACGAGGAGCATCTCGAGTTCGAGCAGCAGTTCGCGCGGTTCGAGTATCGCCACATCAAGCGGCGTATGTGGGCGGGGCGCGTGGCTTCCGCACAGGCCGGCTACTGGCAGTCGCCCAAGGCGCCGTTCGGCTACCGGCGCGTGCGCGTGGACAACACCCGGCGCTGGACGCTCGAGCCTGATCCCGCCGAGGCCGAGGCCGTGCGCATGGTCTACGATCTCTACGGCGCGTCCGACGCGGGCAAGCAGATCATCGCCAACCGGCTCAACGACATGGGCTTTCGCACGCTCTCCGGCCGGCTATTCGATATGTCCGCCGTCGGCACGATGCTGCGCAATCCCGTCTATCTGGGCAAGGTGCGCTGGAACTACCGCCGCCAGCAGTCGGCCATCGTCGACGGCGTGGAGGTCAAGAGCCGGCCGCGCTCGGACGAGTGCATGATCTGCGACGGCCTGCATCCCGCGCTGATCACGCAGGCGCAGTGGGACGCAGTGCAGACGCGTCTGGCCGGTCACGCCGAGGTGCGCTGCCATCGCGGGAGCGACCTTCGAAACCCGCTCGCCGGCCTGCTCGTCTGCGGCGAATGTGGCCGCGCGATGGTCATAACGCCGCTCTATCACCGCAGGGCCAGCACCGCCTACCGCTGCGTGACGCACGGCTGCCCGACGAGCGGCGTCGACGCGTCCTACGTCCTGGGCACGGTCAAGTCCGTGCTCGAGCGCTGGGCGACGCTCGGCGACCGGCCCGAGGACGCCGCCGATCTTACGGACGTTCTGCCCTCGACCGCGCAGCAGCTGGACGCGGCCCGCGCGGCCCTGAGCGCGCTGGAGATCCAGCAGGAGCGGCTCCAGGACCTGCTCGAAACCGGCGTATACGACACGCAGACCTACCTCCAGCGCATGGCCAAGCTCAAGCCGCGCCTGACCGCCGCCCGCGAAGAGCTGGCCGAGCTGGACAGCCGCCGCGACCCGATCGCCGCGATCATCGCGATGCGCGAGGACATTCTGCACATCCTCGACGTGTGGGACGCGTCCGGCGCGGCCGAGCTGAACACGCTGCTGAAGCGCGTGATCGACCACATCATCTATCGCAAGACGCGCCGCTGCACCCGCGCGGACGACCCCAGCGCGTTTTTGGAGATGATGATGTATCCGAAGGTATAATGAGGACCAGAAGGGAGAAACGCAAGATGATAAAAGAATTGCAGATTTCCGGCTTTCGTGGTTTTGGTCTCAAACAAACCATTTCGTTCGCAATTCCAAATAAGCAGAAATCAGGAAGCGGCCTTACAATTATCACCGGCGCAAACAATGCAGGAAAAACAACAGTCATTGAAGCAATTCGTGCATTTAATGATTCTGAAAGTCCTTCGTTCTCAGAAGGCCGAAGAAATATAAAAACTGGCGGAATCGTCCAGCTACAAATAAAGGACAGTTCCGGAAATACTGCCCGTATCGAATCTATGCCAGGAGGTGGCAGTTCTACTAAAAAGACGGGACATATCGATTCGGAAAACTACATTTTGCCTTCAAGAAGAGCCGTAAGTTTTGAATTTAGAAAAGAACATATGGATAGAAGCCAATATATCCGCTATGCGCAAAAACTGGAAAACCAACGAGAACATTCACTCGAGTCTTTTAGTGCTCGAATATTTCAAATTGAACAGCGCAAAACAGAGTTTGACAATTTAATCGTACGCATTCTTGGCACTGATTTTAAGTGGGCAGTCGAGCAACGAGACAGTGGGTATTATTACATAAAATATTCAAAGGATGCTGTCACTCATAGCAGTGAAGGCGTCGGCGACGGCATTTGGAGTATTTTTACCATATGCGCCGCTCTATTCGATGCGATGGATGGATCCACCATTGTTATAGATGAGCCAGAGCTATCGGTTCACCCTTCATTGCAAAAGAAATTAATGAGTCTCCTTATGGAATATGCGAAAACACGGCAAATTGTGATTTGCACTCATTCTCCTTACTTTATAAGCTGGGAAGCAATTATCAATGGAGCACAGCTTGTCAGGATCGTAAAAGAGGGGACCGATTCGAAATGCTATTGCCTATCAGAGGACTGTCGTTCACACTTTGGTGGCATCACTAGAGACCTAAACAACCCTCACACACTCGGTCTGGAAGCAAATGAAGTGTTCTTTTTAGAAGATCGCATCATTTTAGTTGAAGGTCAGGAAGATGTCGTAATTTTCAAAAAAATCCAAGAAGAATTGAAGTGTTCAATAAATGGTGACTTTTTCGGTTGGGGCGTTGGCGGAGCACCTAAAATGCGTGCCTTTTTAACCCTGTTTAGAGATATGGGTTATCATCATGTTGCGGCAATTCTTGATGGAGATAAACGAGATCTATTCGACGAGCTGAAGCAGGAATTTTCAAGAACCGACTACAAGTTTTTTGTATTGCCCACTGACGATATACGCGACAAGAGTAATCGTACCATACAATCTAAGATCGGTATTGCAACGGAACGGGGGAAGATAAAACCAGAATACAAAAGCGACGTTCTTGAGATATTTAACGGTATAAAGAGCGCATTTGAGTAGCCATTGCAAACTTATAAAGGGATGTCGCATCCAACCAACCGAGTCAGAACATGACATCCCTTTCTCTGCTAATGGGCGCTTATGCTGGAATTCTACACCTAAACTTATATTCCAAACCTCCGTCATTATTTGGACGGAGGTTTATCGTTGGTATCATTCAGGGTGGAAAGAATTTTTCTCCCTCCCGCTCTTCCCGAAGGCGGCGTGCGAGGAAGCGACGACCGCGAGCGCGAACACCGGCTGCTCCTGCAACCGCGCCTGCGTGAACGGGCTGGGCCGCGCCTGCGGCAGCTGCTCGAGCTGCACCAGCACCTGCTCCTCCTGCGGCACCACCTGCGCGGGAACGGCGACGCAGTGCCCCCGCTGCGGCTGCGCGATGACCCGCACCACCTGACGCCCGCCCCGCACTGTCCGATCCAATAGAGGATCCGGCAGGGGCGTTCATATAAAGGGTCTGCCTTCCCCGGCAGGCCCGATTTTGTATGGGAATCATGCGTCGAACGCGCGGCGGGGAATCGGGAATCCCGCGTCTTTTCCGTCTGTTTTCATGGATTCGATTGACAAATCGGGCGCGGCATTTTACAATAAGTGCAGCATGGATTTTCAGGCTCCGCGCTATCATGAAATATCGCCGGAAGGAGGGGGATCGGCATGGCTTCGTCGCTGAAGAACAGGCTGAACGCGCTCTCCTCCTCCGCGCCCAAAAAGCCTGTGCAAAAGCCCGTCCTGATGGAATACCGCAGCGAGACGGCCGCGGAAGGCGCGCTGTTTTCCCTTCCGGCCGAGGGCGTTAAACGCATGGCGTTCGACGAACCGTTCGACGCGCGGCGCGCGCTGTTCCTCGATACGGAGACGACCGGCCTGTCCGGCGGCGCGGGCACGGTGGCCTTTCTGGTCGGGCTGGGCCGCGTCGAGGACGACCGCTTCGTCGTATATCAGTACATGATGTCCAATTACGGCGCGGAGGTGCTGCTGCTCGAAAAGATCGCGCCGATGATCCGAGACGCGCAGACGCTCGTCACGTTCAACGGCCGCTCGTTCGACGTGCCGCTGCTCCGCTCGCGCTTCACCATGTGCCGCATGGACGATCCCACCGCCGGCAAGCCGCATCTCGATCTTATCCATCCGGCGCGGCGCGTCTGGAAGCTGCGCCTGAAGGACTGCTCGCTCGGCCATATCGAGGAAACCGAGCTGGGGCTGCACCGCGATCATGATATTCCCGGCGCGGAGGTGCCCAAGCGCTACTTTTCCTTCCTCAAGACCGGCGACATGACGCTGCTTGAGGACGTCGTCGATCACAACCGGCAGGACATCGTGTCGCTGGGCACGCTGCTCGTGCGCCTGGCCGGCAGCTACGCCGCGCCGCTCGAGCAGACCAGCATGCTGGACGTATTCTCGCTGGGACGCACGCTGCAAAAACAGGGTGAACGGGACAGTGCGGAAACCTGCTACCGACTGGCCGCCAAAGAGCGCCCGCTGAGCACCATTGAGCGTCTACGCGAACGCCATGTCGCGGGCAGCGCCAACCGGCAGCTCTCGCTCATGCTGCGCTCGGGCGGGGATATGCTCCGCGCCGAATCGGTCTGGCGCGACATGATCGACCGGCGGCAGATGGGAATATTTCCCTATGTGGAGCTGGCCAAGCTCTATGAGCACAGCCGCCACGACCCCGAGGAAGCGCTGCGCCTGACCGAGCGGGCGCTCGAGCTGGCCGCGGACGACGAGGAAAGAGCCGCATTGCAAAAGCGCAGAGAGCGGCTGACGCGGCGCATTGAAGCGCGTCGGAATTCAAAATAACCGGCGGCGAAAAACTTTCATATCATGCAGGGAGGCGTTTTTTATCATGGGATTTTTCGACAAATACAAGGCGGACAACGCCGGACGCAAGGCCTACGGGCTGCACGTCGTGGGCAACCGGCTCTACGATCAGGACAAGACGGCCGAAGCCAGGGCCAAGCACGAGCAGGCGCTCAAGCTCTATGAGGAAGCGATCAGGGGCGGCTGCACCAAGCCCAGCTACGTCATGGCCTACGGCGTGCTGCTGCTGCGCTTCGCCCGCTTTGAGGAGGCGAAGGAGCTGTTCCTGAAGGCCGACGCCACGCCCGGCATCACCAAGGCGGAAAAGCATCAGCTGCGCATCAACTTCGCCATCTGCCAGTGGAAGCTGGGGCAGCTCGACTCGGCCATTTCCAATCTGAAGATCGCCATGAGCGAAGCGCCCACCGGCATGCTCTACGGCTCGTTGGGCTACATCCTGATCGAAAAGGCCAAGCAGACCGGCGATTTCGCCGAAGCGCTTGAGTTCAATACCAGGGCGCTCGATTACGACGACGAGGACGCCGTGGTGCTTGACAACCTGGGCCAGCTTTATCTGGCCATGGGCGACAAGGAAAAGGCGCTTTCCTACTTCAAGAAGGCGCACGAGAACAAGCCCCGTCAGGTGGACACGCTCTACTATCTGGCGCGTCTGGCCGCCGAGGACGGCGATACGAAGCAGGCGATCGACTACTTAAACAGCGCGCTGGACGGCAACTATTCCGCGCTGTGTACCACCACCCGCGAGCAGGCGCTCGATCTTAAAGCCGAGCTGGAAAAGAAGGGCTGACGATTCCCCGCTCCAGCCGATGCTTTTGAGCGCTCAGGGCGACATTCGGGCGGTTTCCGGTTGATTTTCGTCCGGCTCTCGCCTATAATATCATCATAAACAGCAAGGAGATGGTCTCTTGAAAACAAGACGCGTTCCGTCCGCGCTGCCGATCTATATGGCCGCGGCGGTCTGGCTGATTTTCGGCCTGATCCATCCGATTTACAAATTCTGGCCGCTTCTCATCTGCGCGCTGCTGTCGGCGGCCGCGTATGTGCTGGGGCGCAGGCTGTTCCCCGGCCGCGTCGAGGAATATGAGGAAGCGCCCGCGTCCGGCGACGCGGAGGTCGACAGGCAGATCGCCGAGGGCCGCGAGGCGCTGCGCCGCCTGCGCGAGGCCAACGCCGCGCTGACCGACGCGGAGATCACCCGCCAGCTCGACCGCATGGAGCACGCCGGCGGCAAGATCTTCGAAGCGCTCGAACGCAATCCCCGACAGGCCATGCAGGTGCGCAAGTTCATGAACTACTATCTGCCCGTCACGGTCAAGCTGCTGGATCAGTACCGCCTGCTCGAGAGCACGGGGCTGGACGGCGAGCACATCGCCAAGTCCAAAACCGCTGTGGAAAACAGCCTGGGCATGATCGCGGACGCCTTTGAAAAGCAGCTGGACAACCTCTATAAGGACACGCAGCTGGATATCACCAGCGACATTCAGGTACTCGAGACCATGATGGCCGCCGAGGGGCTGACCAAAACCGAATCGCCCGCGCAGACCATGCGGGCCGCGCACTGACCGTCCTAAAAAGAAAACGCCTTATTGAACGCACTATTGAAACGGAGCCTTATTGAACGCACTATTGAAACGGAGGAAACACCGCCATGGCCGATATCAAGCTGACTCTCGGAAACGAACCCGCGCCCGCCGCGCCCAATCCCACCGCCGCCGCAACCGCCGAAGCGCCCATTGAGGAGATCAAGGAAGAGGTGCAGGAGGAGGTCAAAAAGCAGACCTTCTCGCCCGAGGAGCAGGCGCAGATCGACGAATTCGCCAAGAAGATCGACATCACCAATTCCTCGCTCGTGTTCCAGTACGGCGCGGGCACGCAGCAGAACATCGCCTCCTTCTCCGACACCGCGCTCAACAACGTGCGCAGCAAGGATCTGGGCGAGGTGGGCGACATGATCGCCGGCCTTGTGACCGAGCTGCGCTCCTTCAACGTCGACACAGAAGAAAAGAAGGGGCTGTTCGGCTTTCTGCGCCAGAAGGTCGACAAGATGCAGCTGCTCAAGAACCGCTACGACGACGTGGAGGTCAACGTCAACAAGCTGGTCAACGAGCTGGAGAACCATCAGGTGCAGCTGCTCAAGGACATCGCCACGATGGATCAACTCTACGACATGAATCTGACCTACTTCAAGGAGCTGTCCATGTACATCGCCGCGGGCAACGAAGCGCTCGAGGCCTTCCGCAGCGGCCCCCTCGCCGAGGCGCGCGCCAAGGCGCAGCAGTCCGGCCTGCCCGAGGACGCGCAGTACGCCAGCGACCTCGCCGCCAAGGCGGAGCGCTTTGAGAAGAAGCTCTATGATCTGGAGCTGACGCGCAACGTCGCCATTCAGATGGCCCCGCAGATCCGCCTGCTGCAGAACAACAATCAGGTGCTGGCCGAGAAGATCCAGTCCACCATCGTCAACACCATCCCGCTGTGGAAGAGCCAGATGGTGCTCGCCCTCGGCCTTCAGCATTCCCAGAGCGCCATGGAAGCGCAGCGCTCCGTCACCAACCTGACCAACGACCTGCTGCGCGCCAACGCCGAGAAGCTGCGCATGGGCAGCGTGGAGATCGCCAAGGAGAGCGAGCGCGGCATCATCGACATCGAAACGCTCACCGAGACCAACCAGAAGCTCATCCAGACCATGGACGAGGTGCTGGAGATTCAAAAGACCGGCCGCCAGAAGCGCAAGGACGCGGAGAAGGAGCTGGTCAACATCGAGAATCAGCTGCGCAAAAAGATGCTCGAGATGAACATCGAATAAGGCCGATTCTCCCGACTCTGAAAGGACAACGCCATGAAATTCACCGAAAACCGCCCGATCGCCCGCGCCGTGCTGGCGCTGGTTGTCGCCGGAACGCTTGTCATCGGCGGCGGCAACGCCCTGCTCGACCAGAAAAAGGACGTTCAGGCCGCGTTTTCCGCGCCGTCGGAGAGCATTTCGGCCGAGCTTAAGGAAATGGCCGACAACGCCGTGGTCATGAACTCGATCGCCGCCAACGCCAAGGGCGCGGACAGCGAAAAGACGGACGCCGTCTCGGCCGCCATAGACGCGCTGAACCGCGCCGAGACGATCCCCGATCGCTATGACGCGGCGCAGACGCTGACCGCCGCCGTCGAGGATCTCTACTCCTACGGCTCCAATCTGAAGCTGTCCGAAACCGACGCGGGCGACTTCCGCTACAAATACAAGAACTTTTCCTCGGCGCTTTTGCGCATATCGCACGATTCCTACAACGAGCAGGCCGCGGCGTTCAACGAGGAGAAGAGCGGCTTCCCTGCCGGACTGATCAGCGCCCTGCGCGGTATCGGCGACGCGGAGCTGTACGAATAACCCATGACATTCCATACGACATTTCATGATGAAAGGACTGATGCGGACATGACGCTCAAACGACTCTCCGCCGTGCTTCTTGCGCTGCTGCTGACGGCCGCATCGGCGCTGGCCGCTCCCAAGGTCGTTCAGCCCACAGAGGATTTTTACGTCAACGACAGCGCGAACGTTTTAAGCGACGAGGTCGAGGGCCTGATCGTGCTCAACAACGACAAGCTCTATGCCGCCTGCGGCGCGCAGATCGTCTTTGTCACCGTGCCCACCACAGGCACGGCCTCCATCGAGGACTACGCCTACACGCTGTTCAACAGCTGGGGCATCGGCTCCAGCGACAAAAACAACGGCATTCTGCTGCTCATGGCCATCGACGACGATGATTACTGGCTCATGCAGGGCAAGGGCCTGCAGGATTACATCACATCCGGCGATCTGGACGATATGCTCTACAACGACCTCGAGCCGGATTTCGCCGCAAAGGACTACTCCGCCGGCGCGGAGAAGCTGTTCACCGCGCTGTTCGAGGCAGTCGTTCGGGTCTACGATCTCAATCTGACGCTCGACACCACGCTCTATGAGGACTACAGAGCCGTCCGCTCTGAAAGCGCCTACACGCCGTCCGCTGCGCCCCGCAATAGCGACGACAGCGAGGACGCGGCGATCATCCTGTGGGTCGTAGTAATCGTGCTCGTCATCGCGCTGATTACCATCGTCAACAGCTTCCGCCGGCGCAGGCGCGTCTATCGCGGCGGTATGGGCATGCCGCCCCCGCGCCGCCGCGGCCCGACCGTCATTTTCGCGCCCCGTCCTCCTCGTCCCCCGCGCCCGCCCATGGGACATGAACCGCCGCCCCCGCCCTTTGGCGGCTTCGGCAGCGGTCGTCCCTCCGGCGGCTCGCGTCCTTCCAGCTTTGGCAGCAGCCGTCCCTCCGGCGGCTCGCGTCCCTCCAGCTTCGGCGGCGGACGCTCCTCCGGCGGATCTCGTCCTTCCGGCGGCTTTGGCGGCGGTCGTTCGGGCGGCGGCGGCGCTTCCCGCGGCGGCGGTGCTGGCCGTCATCGCTGAGGCTTTTTCCACAGGCATTTTGGCGGCGGCCTGAGCAGATAACGCAGGCCGCCGTCCTTATCACGCGGCGCAGCGGACGCACGCGCTTCAAAAAGAATCGCTTCCGATGCGCGCTGCATGACCCGCTGCTCTTCAAATCGGATTTTTTCAATCCTGAAGAAATCGTTCCCATCAACGAGGTTAAAGCATACATGGATATTCTATTCTGGATCATTGTTCTCGCCGTGATATTCGGCGGACTGGGCGGGCGCAGGCGCTATCGCCGCCGTCCTCCCGCGCCGCCCTTTATCCATCCCATGGATCCACCCCCGCCCGGCGGCTTCTTCGGCGGTCCGCCTCCCGAGCATCATCACGGCGGCCCGCGTCCCGGCGGGTTTGGCGGTCGTCCTTCCGGCTTCGGCGGCCGTCCTTCCGGCTTTGGCGGCGGTCGTTCGGGCGGCGGCGGTATGTCCCGCGGCGGCGGCGCTGGCCGTCATCGCTGAGGAAACGGCCGAGTGCCGAATGAACGCGCCCCATAAAATCATCGCCCGCGAAAGAGCCTGATCTCTCGCGGGCGTTTGGCTGTATTTTCTGAAAATCATGCAAGGAGACGAATCCCATGGCTGTAACGCTTCCCATGCTGCTCACGGTCTGCCCGCTCGCCTTTCTGGCCGCCATTGTGGACGCCATCGGCGGGGGCGGCGGGCTGATCTCGCTGCCGGCCTATCTGCTCACCGGCTTGCCGCCGGCGCTCGCGTCCGGCTCGAACAAGATGTCCGCCTGTCTGGGCACGCTGGTGGCCACGGGCAAATTCCTGCGCGGCGGCAGGCTGCTGGTCAAACCGTCGCTCTGCGCGATCGCGGGCGCGCTGCCCGGCGCGTATCTGGGCGCGGAACTTTTGCAGCTGTGCGATCCGGAGATCATCCGCATCCTGCTGGTGGTGGTCATTCCGCTCATGGCGCTGATCCTGCTTTTCAAGAGGAACGCGCCCGAGCAGAGCGCCCCCATGACGGCGGGGCGGCTGTGGGGCTGCGCGGGCATCGGGCTGGCGTGCGGGCTGTACGACGGCTTTTTCGGCCCGGGCACCGGCACGCTGCTCATCATGGGGCTGACCTATCTCATCGGCATGGACATGATCACTGCCTCGGGCAGCGCCAAGCTGATCAATCTGGCCAGCAACATCTCCGCGCTGGTCTCGCTGATTCTGGGCGGCGAGGTGCTGTTTGCGCTCGCTCTGCCGGCGGCGGCTTTTTCGATTGCGGGCGGCTATATCGGCTCCTATCTGGCCATGCGGCGCGGCGCAAAGCTCATTCGCTATATCATGCTGGGCGTGCTGGCGCTGCTCATCATACGCCTGATTGTACAGTGGTTCGCCTGATTAACTCGACGGGAGACTGATATTATGGTATTCAGCAGCCTGATGTTCCTCTTTGTCTATCTGCCCATCGTGCTGGCGGTCTACTATGTCGTGCCGCTCAAGGGACGCAATCCCGTGCTGTTTGTCGCCAGCCTGCTGTTTTACGGCTGGGGCGAGCCGGTCTATCTGGCCGTGATGGTCGCGTCCATCGCGGTCAATTACGGCTTCGGCCTGCTGGTGGAGAAATTCCGCGCCGAGGACAAAAAGGCGCGGCGCGTGGTGCTTCTGTCGGTGCTGTTCAATCTCGCGCTGCTCTTTTTCTTCAAGTATTTCGATTTCGTGATCGAGAACCTGCGCCGCATCAGCCTGTTTTCGTCGCTCAGGCCGCTGGGGTTGTCGCTGCCCATCGGCATATCGTTTTACACCTTTCAAACAATGTCCTACACCATAGACCTCTATCGCGGCGAGGCGCGCGCGCAGAGAAATTTCGTCACTTTCGGCACGTTCGTGACGCTCTTCCCGCAGCTCATCGCCGGCCCGATCCTGCAATACCGCGATCTGGACGACCAGCTGCGCGAACGCTCGAGCAGCGTCTCCCAGTTCGCGTCGGGCGTGGAGGTGTTCGTCGTCGGGCTGGCCAAGAAGGTGCTGCTGGCCAACAGCGTCGGCGCGCTGTGGGACGTGTACAAGGCCGCCGCCGCGCCGAGCTGCGTGGGGGCGTGGCTGGGCGTGATCGCCTTCACGTTTCAGATCTATTTCGACTTTTCCGGCTATTCCGATATGGCCGTGGGGCTGGGGCGCATGCTGGGCTTTGAGTTCATGCGTAACTTCAACTACCCCTATATTTCGCGCAGCATCACCGAATTCTGGCGGCGCTGGCACATATCGCTGGGCGCGTGGTTCCGCAATTACCTCTATATCCCGCTGGGCGGCAACCGCAAGGGCAAGGCGCGCTGGCTGATCAACATACTGATCGTATGGGCGGCCACCGGCCTCTGGCACGGCGCGAGCTGGAATTTCCTCCTGTGGGGACTGTATTTCGCCGTGCTGCTGATGCTGGAAAAGCTGTTCCTGCTCAAGGGGCTGGAAAGAGCGCCGCGCGCCGTCGGGCATATCTACGCGCTGTTTTTCATCATTTTGGGCTGGGCGCTGTTCGGCCTTGAGGACATGGGCGCGTGCGGGCGCTATCTGGCCGCGATGTTCGGCCTGAGCGGCGCGCCGCTCTATACCGCCATGGACGGCTATTATCTCGCGAGCTACGCGCGCCTGTTCCCGATACTGATCCTCGCCAGCACGCCGCTGGGGGCGCGCGCGTGGCATAAGCTGAAGGAGAAGCCGCGCGGCGCATTGGCGCTTATCCTCTGCCTGATCGCGCTCGTGCTCTCGACCGCCTATCTGGTAGATTCCACCTACAACCCGTTCCTCTATTTCCGCTTCTGAAAGGAGACGCCCCGATGAAAAAAGCGCTTGTGATACTCTTCGTCGCTTTCATAGGCGGCTTTCTCCTGCTGAACATCGCTCTGCCCGACAAAACGTTTTCCGATATGGAAAACCGCAATCTCGCCGGAAAGCCCGCGCTGTCGCTGGAAAGCGTCCTGTCCGGCCAGTTCGAGAGCGACGCAGAAAGCTACGTCACCGATCAGTTCGCCCTGCGCGATCATTGGATCGCGCTCAAGGCCTATGCCGAGCGCCTGCTGGGCAAACGCGAGAACAACGGCGTGTACATATGCTCGGATACGCTGATCGAGCGCATCGACGAGCCGGACGCGGATCGGCTGGCCGCCAATCTGTCCGCTGTCAATCGCTTCGCCGAAAACAGCGCCGTGCCGGTCTATTTCACGCTCATTCCCTCGGCGGCGGAAATCTGGCGGGACAAGCTGCCCGCCGGCGCGCCCCGCTGCGACGAGCGCGCGCTGATTGAGCAGCTCGCCGCCGAGACGAAGGCCGTTTCCATCGACACGCTCTCAGCGCTCAGCGCCCACTCAGGCGAGGCGCTCTACTACCGCACTGATCACCACTGGACGTCTCTGGGCGCGCGCTACGGGGCGCAGGCGCTTCTGGACGGCATGGGCATAGAAACCTGCGCCGCGGACAGCGCGCCCGTGCGCGTCACCGACGCGTTCTACGGCACGCTCTATTCCCGCTCGGGTGCGCGCTACATACAGCCCGACGGCATCGACGTTTATGTGCCCAGCGGAAAAATCACCGTCACGCACATCGAGGGCGAAAAGGAGATCGTCACCGACCTTTACGACGAGGAAAAGCTGGCCGTGAAGGACAAATACGCTTTCTTCATGGGCGGCAATCAGCCGCTGGCCGTGGTGCGGACGGGCAATGAGGGCAAAAAGCTCCTGCTGATCCGCGATTCCTACGCCGACTGCGAGATTCCCTTCCTGTGCGGCGCGTTTTCCGAGATTCACGCGCTCGATCTGCGCTATTATCGCGACAGCCTGAGCGCTTATATCGAGGACAACGGCATAGACTGCGTCGCGATCTCCTACAGCCTGCGCTCGTTTGTCGGCGACACCAATCTGTTCTTCCTGAATCGATAAAAAGCTCACTCCATACGGCCTTCCCGCCTGCGGTATTCCTGCGGCGAGAGGCCGTATTCTTCTGAAAAGGCGCGATAAAAGCTGTGTACGGAGCCGAACCCGACCGAAAGCGCGACCTCCGCAATGGACTGCCCGTCCTCCCGCAGCATTTCCGCCGCCACGCTCACGCGCTTTTTCGTCACGGCCTGCCGGAGGGACACGCCGTAGCGCTTTTTGACGAGGCGCGACAGCTGGCGCAGGCTGACGAAGAGCTGAGAGGCCACAAATTCGGCCGTCAGCGGATTCATAAAGCAGGTGTTGATGAAATAATCCAGCCTTGACGCGCGCTTCAGATCGCGGTCGGACAGCGCCTGCGCCGTCTCATCGCGAACGCCGCCGATTTTATCGGCCAGCTCGCAGAGCAGCAGCGTCAGCTTGAGCGCGGGCAGACAGTCGTCCGCGCCGTCATACTCGGCCAGCTCGGCGACGGCTGCGCAGAGCGAGGGCAGGCCGCGCGCCTGCACGCCGCAGAGCGCGTTCAATCGCCCGAAGAGATCCCGCGCGTCCCTGCACGGCCGCCGGATAAAGCGCACGCCGACCGCCCTGTACGCGCCGCCCGCGTCCGCCACGCGCGACACATGGCGCACGTTGGCCGGAATTATCGCCAGATCGCCCGCGCGCAGATTGATTTCGCCTTTTTCTGTGCTAACGGTCATCTCTCCGGCGGTGCAGGCGAACAGCTCGTGATAGGCGTGCGTATGCGCCGTCATGCCGATCAGCCGGCTGTCTCCCTGAGCGCCGCTCTTCTCGACGAGCAGCTCGACGGTCGCGTTCTCCACATGGACGCTGTAAACGCATCGATCCGGAAAGTCAATCTGCACGGTCGTTCCTCTCCCTTCATAAAGCGCCGTTCCCGCCCCATTATGGCGGCGAGCGGCTCGTTTGTCAAGACGGATTTGCAAAATCGGCCTTTTGCGCGCAAGGATGTCCCATGGCAGCCTTGCGCCGCGGCCCGTTTTGTGATATAACCTCTTTCGGAGCGCGCCGCAGAGAGCCGTTTCGGCGCGGGCGCTCACGATGACACCAGAATGCGAGGCTTTTTTCATGCGCCGTTCCGCCATTCCGCGCCCCATGCTGATCCTGATGCTCGTCACAGCCGTGCTCATCACCGCGGCGGGCGTTGTCTTTAAGCAGTCGCTTATCAACATCCTGCCGCTGTATGTGTCGCTCTGCGTGGGGCTGCTGCAATCGCGCGTCAGCCGCACCGCCTATCTGATCGGCGCGTGCAATTCGCTGCTCTACGCCGCGGTCTACGCGCACTTCAAGCTCTACGCGTCCGCCGCCTACGCCGTGCTGTTTTCCTCGACGATTCAGTTCGCCACCTATTTTCGCTGGAAGCGCCGCCCGCAGGGGCAGTCCACGCTGTTCCGCGCCATGACGAACCGGCAGAGGCTGCTCGTCGCCGCGCTGTTCGCGCTCTGCTGGGGCGCGGCGTGGCTGATACTCTCCCGCGCCGATTCCGGCTATCGCATACTCGATATTTCCACATCGCTTCTGGGCATACTCATTTCGCTTTTAACCATGCTGGCCTATATCGAATACGCGCCGCTGATGATCCTCTCAGGCGCGGTCAGCATACTGCTCTATATCGCCATGCTGCGCGAGCACCCCGCGCAGATCACCTATCTGATCTACGCGCTCTACTCGATGGTCTGCCAGATTGGCGCGCTGAAAAGGGTCATGCGGCTCTACAGAGAACAAACCCATAAAAAGGAGAAAATATCATGAACAAGCGTCTCGTCTTTCATCTGCCCAACAGCGAGCAGTCTGGCCGCAACAGCGAGGGCTCCTTCCTGCGCGCGCCAAACGGCGACATACTCTTCGCCTACAGCCACTTCAGCACCGGATTGGGCGACGACGACGATCCCTGCGACATCGCGCTCATACGCTCCCGCGACGAGGGCGAGACATGGAGCGCGCCGGAGATCATCGCCCGCGCATCCGATTTCGGCGTGAAGAACATCATGAGCGTGTCCGGCATGACGCTCAAGGACGGCAGCGTGTGCTTCTTCTTCATCGTCAAGGAGGACGCGGACGGTTCGAGCCATCTGGGGCGCGCCGTTTCTCAGGACGGCGTTCACTTCACGCCCATGACCTGCTCGTTTAAGCGCGTTCAGCGCGGCTACTATGTGTTCAACAACGACCGCTTCATCCGCCTGTCCGACGGCCGGATCGCCGCGGCGGCCGCCAAGTACAGCTGCGCCCGCACGCAGGAGGAGAACGAATACTGCCTGTTCTCCGAGGGCTACGCCATGCCCGTGTGCTTCGTCTCGGACGACGAGGGCGCGTCGTTCACCACGACGAAGGCACGCATCGCCGTGTCCGGCCGGCTGGCGCAGGCGCAGGGCATGGAGGAGCCGGGCATCATCGAGCTGAAAAACGGCGTGATCGGACTGTGGGCGCGCACAATGCTGTGCTATCAGTATCAGTGCTTCTCGCTGGACGGCATGGACACGTTCACCCCGCCGGAGCCGTCCGAGTTCACATCGCCGCGCGCGCCCATGGAGCTGCATCGCCTGTCGGACGGCACGATATTCGCCGCCTACAACCCCGTGCCGCACTATAACGGCGTAAAGCACCGCTCCTATCTCGGCCGCACGCCGCTCGTGCTGCGCTCGTCCACCGACGACGGAAAGACGTGGGGCGAGCTGTTCACCCTCGAGGACGACGCGAACGGCAATTACTGCTATCCGGCGATGTTCGAAACGCGCGACCGCGCGCTTTTGTGCGCCTATCTGAGCAGCCACTGCGACGAGAGCGACCCGCAGCACATCACTTTTTCAGACCAGTCGCTGTCGATCATGAAGGTCGCGCTGGACGGCTGACCGCGCGCCAAAAGACCTGTGCATAACGACACAAAGCGCCCCGCAGGAGGAAGCATTCTCCTCCCGCGGGGCGTATTTTCAGTTTACGGGAAAACGGCTCAGCGCTTCTCGACGACCTTCACGCCGATGACGGCCTTTTCGCCGTTGATGTTCCACTCCTGGGACACAGCGCCCTCTTCCGGCGCGCCCAGCGTGACGGACAGCGCCAGCACGCCGCGCTTGATATCCTCCGCGCCCTTTTCGGCGATGGCGGACAGCTTGGCGTCGGCCTCGATGGTCACGGCGATGCGGTCGGTCACGTCGAAATCGGCGTCCTTGCGCATGGTCTGGATCTTGCTGATCAGCTCGCGGACATAGCCCTCCTCGATCAGCTCGGGCGTGAGGTTCGCGTCCAGCACGACGGTCATATCGCCGTCCACCTGAGCCACGAAGCCCTCCTTCTGCATCGGGCGGGTCAGCACGTCGTCCTTGCCCAGCTCGACGGTGGTGCCGTCCAGCTCGAAGGAGACGGTTTCGCCGCGCTCGAACGCGTCCACGACGGCGTTGCCGTCCATGGTCTTGAGGTGCGCGCCGATGCGGCCGAGCAGCTTGCCGTAGCGCGGGCCGAGGGTGCGCATCTGCGGCTTCAGCTCATAGGTGGTAAAGTCGCGCGCGTCGTTCACGAAGCGGACAGACTTGACGTTCAGCTCGTCGGCGATCAGCTCGGAAACAGCCTCGTCCAGCGCCGCGCCCTTGATGTACATCGTGGCGATGGGCTGGCGCACCTTGATGTTGGCGGCGTTGCGGCAGGCGCGGCCCAGCTGTACGGCGGCGATGACCTCCTCCATCTGCGCCTCCAGCTCGTGATCGACGAGCGACGGATCGGCGGTGGGGAAGTCGGTCAGATGCACGGAGATGGGCGCGCTGGGATCGTTGTTCGCGACCAGATTGCGATACATCGACTCGGCCATGAACGGGATATAGGGCGCGCACAGGCCGGAGAGCGTCCTGAGCACGGTGTAGAGCGTCTCGAAGGCGGCCAGCTTGTCGCCCTCAAGGCCCTTGCCCCAGAAGCGCTCGCGGCAGCGGCGGACGTACCAGTTGGACAGCTCGTCCACGAAATCGGAGATGGCGCGGGCCGTCTCGGTGATCTGATACTTTTCGAGCCCCTCGTCCACGGTGGAAATAAGCGTCTGCAGCTTGCTCAGGATCCACCTGTCCATCAGCGAGAAGTCCTTCTTGTCGGCCTTCTGCGTCAGCGGATCGTAGTTGTCAATGGACGCGTAGAGCGTGAAGAACGCGTAGGTGTTCCACAGCGTGCCCATGAACTTGCGCTGCATCTCGCTGACCAGATCGCCGGAGAAGCGGGTGGGCAGCCACGGCGCGCTCGAAGCGTAGAAATACCAGCGCACAGCATCCGCACCCTGCTTGTCCAGAACCTCCCACGGATCGACGACGTTGCCGATGTGCTTGGACATCTTGCGGCCCTCGGCGTCCTGAACGTGGCCCATGACGATGCAGTTTTCAAAGGGCGATCTGTCGAAGAGCAGCGTGGAGATGGCCAGCAGCGTATAGAACCAGCCGCGCGTCTGATCGATGGCTTCGGAGATGAAGTCGGCCGGGAAGTTGGCCTCGAACGTCTCCTTATTTTCAAAGGGATAATGCCACTGGGCGAAGGGCATGGAGCCGGAATCGAACCAGCAGTCGATGACCTCGGGCGTGCGGTGCATTTCTCCGCCGCACTCCGGGCAGGTGATGGTCACCTGATCGATGTAGGGGCGGTGCAGCTCGATGTCGGGCGTGACGTTGTGGCCGACCTCGCACAACTCTTTGATCGAGCCGACGACGTGAATGTGGCCGCACTTGCAGACCCACACCGGCAGCGGCGTGCCCCAGTAGCGCTCGCGGGAGAGGCCCCAGTCGATGACGTTGTCGAGGAAGTTGCCCATGCGGCCTTCCTTGATGTTGTCGGGCATCCAGTTGACGGAGCGGTTGTTCCGCATCAGCTGATCGTGTACCGCGGTCATGCGGATGAACCAGGTGGAGCGGGCGTAGTAGATCAGCGGCGTGTCGCAGCGCCAGCAGAAGGGATAATCGTGCTCGAACGCGGGCGCAGCCACCAGCAGGCCGCGCTTGTCGAGATCCTCAAGCACCATGGGATCGGCCTTCTTGATGAACACGCCGCCCCAGGGCGTGCGCTTGTCCATCTCGCCCTTGGTGTCGACCAGCTGCAGGAAGGGGATGTGGTTCTCGCGGCCGACGCGCGCGTCGTCCTCGCCGAACGCGGGGGCGATGTGTACGATGCCGGTACCGTCAGTCATGGTGACGTAATCGTCCGCGATGACCATCCAGGCGTTTTCTTCATTTTCAACGCCCTTGATGACCTCGCGCTGGAAGTCGAACAGCGGCTCATAGCGCATCCCCACCAGCTCGCTGCCGGGGAAGGTGGTCTTGTTCGCGATTTCCTTGTCGCCCATGATGGCGGGGATCAGCGCGTCCGCCATGATGATCGTGCGGCCCTCGCACTCGAAGCGGGCGTAGGTCTCGTGGCCGTTGACGCACAGCGCGACGTTGCTGGGCAGCGTCCAGGGCGTGGTCGTCCAGGCGTAGAGGAAGGTGTTCTCCTCACCGACCACCTTAAAGCGGACGACGGCGGAGCGCTCCTTGACCTTCTTGTAGCCCTGGCTCACCTCATGGCTGGACAGCGCGGTGCCGCAGCGGGGGCAGTAGGGCACGACCTTATAGCCCTTGTAGAGCAGGCCCTTGTCGAAGATGGTCTTGAGCGCCCACCACTCGGACTCGATATAATTGTTGTCATAGGTGACGTAGGGGTTCTTCATGTCCGCCCAGAAGCCGACGCGTTCGGACATATCCTCCCACATACCCTTGTATTTCCAGACGGATTCCTTGCACTTTTTGATGAACGGCTCGATGCCGTAGGCCTCGATCTGATCCTTGCCGTCCAGACCCAGCTGCTTTTCAACCTCCAGCTCGACCGGCAGGCCGTGCGTGTCCCAGCCGGCCTTGCGGGTGACCGACTTGCCCTTCATCGTCTGATAGCGCGGAATCAGATCCTTGATGGCGCGCGTCTCGATGTGGCCGATGTGCGGCTTGCCGTTGGCCGTGGGCGGGCCGTCGTAGAACGTAAAGACGTCGCCGCCCTTGCGCAGATCGATGGATTTCTGAAAGACCTCGTTCTTTTTCCAGAACTCGAGGACTTCCTTTTCACGGCTGAGAAAATCCAGCGTCGTGGAAACCTTTTCAAACATGGTTTCTGCCTCCCTTATGAAGTATCGAATGAAAATAAAAAGAACCGTCCGATCATGGGACGATTCATCGCGGTACCACCCAGTATTGAAGCCGCCCGCACAGAACGGAGCCGCTCCCTCTTGCACGCGCTGTAACGGGCGCGCCCGGACGCCTTACTGGGGATGTATTCCTCCCGTTCAGAACGCCGCTCTGCGGGGATCCCCCTGCGCGCTTTCGGCCGGAATCACACCGTTCTCCGGCTCTCTGGGACGAAAGAAATGCGCGGGCAGTCCGCATCAATGCGTTTCATATACATCCGATATTATAGCCCGAAACGCCCAAAACGTCAACCGAGCCTTGAAAAAATAACACGTGATCGGCGCATCGGCGCGCGCCGAACGCGGCATAATAGAGCCGTAAACCAAATCGGGAGGAAAATCAGCCATGGCGAAATGGATCATCTGCCCCCTGTGCGGCCAGCCCTTCGAGGACACCGCCGCGCCCTACGCCCAGTCTCTCGTTCCGGCGCTCTGTCCGATCTGCCTGATCAAAGAGAAGGAGCGCGACCGGCGGCGGGATTAGGCGCATCGGATCAGCCTTTCAGTTTACATATAATTTACATCGAAACTTATTGACAAATCGCGGAAGCTCATATATAATATCATTCGTCGGTTGCGAGAGCGGCCGCGCAAAAAGTGAATGATGCCGAATGGTGTAACGGTAACACTAACGACTCTGACTCGTTCATTCTAGGTTCGAATCCTAGTTCGGCAGCCATTTGCCTCCATAGTCAAGAGGCCTAAGACGTCGCCCTCTCACGGCGAAAACTGGGGTTCGAATCCCCATGGAGGTGCCAACTAAGTCCTCATGTTTTGATACAAAGCATGAGGACTTCTTTTTGCATTTACAGACTGATAAACCGTCAGAATACAGGCTATAACTACCAAATACGGGCTATGAGCGCAAGAAACGGACTGCCCGGCGTCATTTTGTCAGATGAAGTTTTCCACTCTCCGGCCCTTTTTAGTCTCCTCATACCCACTTTTCGGGGTCGAAATCAGAGATTTATCATGGAATGCACCCTACGTTGGACGATAGCTGGGTATCGTCCAACGTATCCAAGGAAACGTCCACAGTATCGCAAAAATCCCTGAAAGCCGACATGTCAAAACTTCCACTTGCGAAGCGAAAATGCTTGCCGATTCATTGGAAGCTCTTTATGTGCTCCTGCATTGCAAAAATACACTCCTCGTAATAAACAGAAATCTCCATTGGAAATAGTTTTTCGAGTTCCTCTGACATGAATCGGATCTCGTTTTCAGCAATCCGCAGAACTCTCTTACTGATGGCAGTCGCTGTTTTGCACATTTCTTCGCAATCCAGATTATACGCCTGAGCGAAGGCAGGATGATTGAATTTCACTCGAGTAAGGGATTTCTGGAATGCTGAAAGCTGCTGACGGAGAATACCGACGGCGCAATCATGAGCGAATGAAGTGTGCTGGCGTATCAAGCCCAGAATCAAGTCCAATTTTGAAATGCAGAAGGATTCGGAAAAATCGAAGGAAACAATGTGATTGTCAACAACCTTCAGCTGGATGCGATCCTCTTGAGCAATGAGCGCCGCCAGTACAAACTGCGCAATTAGATCGTCGGGATGCGATACCGCTTTCTTATCGAAAGGTTTTAGATCAAGAAATTCAATTGCCACAGCAAACCGGCTTTGGAAGGTCTTGTTTGGGGAGAGCAAAAATGCACTGGGAGCGGGAATATCCAGCTTTTTTGCAAGCCAACAGCCGACAAATTCATTAGCGGCGTTATGCGGATAGCAGTGCTTTATGAGGTACTTTTTCCCGTTTGCATCCGTGCCAATTAGAAGCTTGCCAGATTGGCCTGTTGTAAAGTCGGGATTGTGCTTTTCCCTGGGGTCGACAAAAGGCGCATAGGTTAGGGTGGCAGAATCAATCACGATAATCACTCTCCTTCGGAAGTATCCCAGAGGATTTTACTCAAATTCCGGATGCAGTTCTATATACTTTTCAACATCGGACGGCTGTGCCACATCGCTTTTACTCAGTACGCCTATGACCCGTCCGATCAGATAAACATGCTCAAACTCGGAAAAGCTCATAACGGGATAGGACGGATTTCGGGAATGCAGTCCATCCGGCTGGTATTCCTTGATGTATGCTACAATACCCCGGGAATCATTAAGTACCCCTTTTGGCAGATGACCTACGAGAATCCGAACGCCCTGTATGTGTGTATCAATCAGGGACAGGCGTTAGGTCCGAAGGAAATTGCAGAACGGGCGATTTATGTGGATCGGGATATCAATGAAGCGATTGCCGGCCTTCTGTGATTTCTAGAGGCGAAGAGCTGGAAAACGAGCACTGCCGCATTTTCATCTGCACGGGTTGCGCTAATGTTGTGAGAAATTGACGTAGAAGACGATAAATCCAGCGCTCATATATCGTCCACCAGGTCGCCGTGGATTTCAAGGATATCATCTATGCTTATCTCTTTGCCTGCGGAGCGTTCATTTGCCGCGAGAAAGACGAGCTTTCGTTCAACGGAGTCAACCTGCCGCACTTTCCCCGTGTATTCCTGATACGAGCCGCCATCCTTTTTTGCGTCTGGCACGAAGTAAACCGCTGTTATCATGGGGTGGTATAACAACAACGTATCCTCCACCATTCAGGTACAGCAGATGGTAGTACGGGATGAACAGGATATTCGCTCACTGGCGGTTGAGATTGCGACGCTGACCAGACGGCAGCAGCGCGGAAAGGGGCTGAGAATGGTATGAATGACTGGTTCTCCTGGAACGGTAAGAAATGCACGGAATACGGCATTCATGTGCTGGAACAGCCGCCAATCACCATTCCCGCCGAACGCGCAACGTTTACCAATGTGCCCGGCAGACCGGGCAGTCTGACGACGCTGGAAGGAGACGACGTTTATGACGATATGATCCTGACAGCGGAGTGCATGATTTCTGATCCAAGTAACATTCGCGCCATTGCTTCCTATCTGAAGGGAAGCGGGAAAGTCGCTTTTGCCAACAGGCCGGGCGGCTTTTATTTTGCCCGGATCGTAAATCAGATTCCGTTTGAGAAGATTCTGCGCGGCAATCCGCACCGGTCGTTCGCCGTGAACTTCCGCTGCCAGCCCTTCTGGTACCAGGAAAATGTGCCGGAGATCACCGTAACGACCTCCGGCGCATTCATCACCAACCCCGGCAGCGTTTATTCCGAACCGGTTATCACGGTGTATGGTTCCGGCGAAATTACCCTCATGGTGGGCATGACCATTGTGGAACTGGACGGTATCACGGACAGCATTACGCTGGACACCCCGCTCATGGAAGCCTATCAAGGTGTGGTCAGCATGAACAGTTGCATGAGCGGTGATTTTCCGACACTGCTGCCGGGTCAGAACGTCATTAGCTGGACAGGAAACGTGACGAAGATCGTCGTTCAGCCGAATTGGAGGTATCTCGCTTGATCTGTGTATATCCTGCCGACTGCACCGACTTTTCGGGAAATGGCCTTGGTGCGGTTACGCCCATGAGCTGCACCGTGACCGAAACGCTGAACGGCGAATGGGAATTGACGCTGGTGCACGACATTGACGAGCGCGGCAAATGGACGCAGCTTTCGGAGGGCTGCATCCTCCGCGCGCCTGTGCCCGCCGCCATGACTCCCAGCGTCGATCTGGTGACACAGCAGTACCAGACCAGCACCTACGACACGCAGATCTATAAGATCACGACCAAAAGCGGGCCGCTGCATCTGCGCTCCGGTACGGGCACGAATTACAAAATCCTCGGAAAATACAAAAAGGGCCGTGAGGTCATCGTGCTCAACAAAACCACATCCAGCTGGTATGAGGTGACCGCCCCGGACGGCAAGCACGGCTATATGGCCAGTCAGTACCTGACCTTTCAGCGCACGGAAACGCAGACGGTGCAGACGAATGTGGGATTCCGCAATCAGATCATCGAAGCCCATCAGCTGCGCGACCAGCTCTTCCGCGTCTACCGCGTGGTGCCGGAGCTGGATAAGGTCACGGTCTATGCCCGGCACATTTTCTACGACCTGCTTGATAACATGATAAAAAGCCTGAAGCCCTCGCCCTCTGTGGTGGGGGCTTCCGTTGTACAGAGCTTGTCGGGAGCCTGCCTCTCAAGCCATGATTTCTCGTTCTATTCCGACCTCACCAGCACTGCCGAGGACGTGGAATGGGAGAACGTCAATCCCGTGGAAGCCATGCTGGGCGAAAACGGGCTGGTGAGCAAATATGGTGCGGAGCTGGCCCGCGACTGGTACGATGTGTTTCTGGTCAGGCGCGTGGGCAACAACACGGACGTGTCCATCCGGGAAAAGAAGAACCTGACCGGTATATCTTACGACGTAGACGAAACGGACGTGGTTACCCGCATCATGCCCACAGGGGAGGACGCGGACGGGAACATCCTGTATCTGCCGGAATTGTATCTCGACAGCCCAAACCTCAACGCTTATACCCATCCGAAATGGATTCATCTGCCGGTATCGGAAGCCAGGGAAGTCACGGACGGCGACGAGCCGAAAAGTAAAACCCAGTGCTATGCCGAAATGCGCAAGGCTGCGCAGGCGGAGTTTGACGCGGGCTGCGACCTGCCTACGGTCACGCTGAAGGTGGATTTCATCAACTGTTCGGATGCCGAGGAATATAAGCAGTATGCAGCGCTTACCGACATCTTTCTCGGCGACAGCGTGCGCGTCGTAGCTCGGCGCATCGGCGTGGAAGTATCAATGCGCATGACGCAGTACACTTACGACTGCCTGACCAGGAAATACACTTCGGTCACGCTGGGCACGGCGGCGAATACGTTGGAAGGCAGCATGATTTCTTCCCGCCAGCTGCCCTCCGGCGTGATATCCGGCAGCAAGCTGGCCATCAATTCAGTGGGCACGGGGCAGCTGCAATCAGGCTCGGTGGGCAGCCTGCAGGTGAAGATGGCGGCGATTCAGACCGCACACATTCAGAACGCGGCTATCACGAAGGCAAAAATCGCCGAGGCCACCATTGGCGAGCTGAACGCCACGGCCATTACGGCGATTTCCGCAAAGATACAGGAGCTGGCCGCGAAGAACATCACTACGGACGAGCTCTATGCTGCGCTGGCCACCATCGCCGTGGCACAGATCACCGCCGCCAACATTGAAAAGGCCAACATCAACTGGGCAGACATCGGCGAGTTGGCAGCCCAGATTGCGAGCATCGCACAGGCACAGATCACTACGGCCAACATCAACAACGCCAATATCGACTGGGCCAGCATCGTCAACCTGAACGCCGAGATCGCGAAGATTGCCAAGGCACAGATCACCGCCGCAAACATCGAAAGCGCGGCGATTGACTGGGCGGCCATCAAAGACCTGAATGCCGCCGTTGCGAAAATTGCGCTGGCGCAGCTGACCACAGCCAACATCAACAACGCCGAGATCGACTGGGCCAGCATCACACAACTGCAGGCGGATATTGCCAAGCTGGTTAACGCCAACATTCAAACTGCCGACATCGACTGGGCGCAGATCAAGGATCTGACGGCGGGCACAGCCATCATCGAAAAAGGCGTGAATGGCAAGCTGTATGTGGCCGACCTCGCCGTGACCGAGGCGAATATGGCTTCTTTGACGGTAGGCGAACTTATCGTCAAGGGTGCGGACGGCTGCTTCTACGCGCTGTCCATTGCCGAGGACGGTACGGTGACCACGGAGAAAAAGAGCGTGGGCGACGCGGACATCGGCGACAATTCTGTTTCGGGCGGCAAGATCATTGAGAAAACCATTACCGCCCGCGAGCTCAACGTTGCGTCCATCTTTGCGGACGAGGCGTTGGTGGGTGCGATTACCGCCGCGAACATCGATGTGTCCAGCCTGTTCGCCGCTGAAGCGTTTATTGCCCAGCTGAACGCCGTGGACATTTCCGGCAACGAATCCCTGCGGCTGGTGGTAGACGCGGCAAAGGACGAAGCGCTGGACGCGACTGGCGAGGCCGTTGCCCAGATCGCCCTGACGGCGGAGCAGATTCGCAGCGAAGTAAAACGCGACTATGCCACCAACGATCAGGTCAGCCAGATGAATGAAACGCTTTCTACGTTGGCCGAGCAGTCCGAAAACAACTTCACCTGGACGGTGACCAAGGTCAATGAGATCATCGAGGACGCTGCCGCCAGCGATAACCTGACGCGGGAGCAGCTGAACCTGATCCACACCTATATGCGATTCGGCGAGGATGGATTAACGATTGGCAAGGCGGGCAATCCGCTGACCTTCCGCGTGGTCAACGACCGGTTGGCGTTCTATATGAACGATACCGAGGTGGCCTATCTCAGCGACAACAAATTGTACGTCACGCAGGCGGAGATATTGGCGCGGCTGCAGATCGGTAAATTTGCCTATGAGCCGCAGCCCAACGGCAATCTGTCTGTAATCTACACAGGCTGAAAGGAGGAACAATGGCAACCACAGTTTCCTACAGCGCGTCCATGCGCACGCGCAAGACCAATTCGGCCAGCAATGCGAAAAGCTCCGCCGCCAGTCAGGAGTACTACGAGAATACCTACAATTATGTGGGCATCGTGCATTTCGCGGGCATGGCGCTGAGCGGCAAGGTCATCACGGGGATTTCGCTGCGTATCGTGGCGGCGCAGGCGGGCTATGGCACCGGACACACGAAAACCGTATATGTCCGAAAGGCCAATTACCAGTCCGCGTCGCAGTCGGGTATTACGGGCCTCGGCTACTGCGGCGACGCACTGGGCACATTCACCGGCGCGTTCTACGGCAACACCAGCACCCATACACTCAGCGGCGATCTGCTGAACAATCTGGCGGCGTACATCGCGGAAGGCAACAACACCATCTGCCTGTATAACCCCAGCCCGGTGAAAAGCTCGCAGGGGTACTCCACAAACTACCTGCAATGGTCGGAATGCACCATCACGGTGACGTATGAAGAGGCTGCTTCTAAGCCCAGTCTTTCCAAGACTTCTTTTGAAATGGGAACAGCGGTCACAATTAACACGAACCGGCAGAGCAACATCGCCACACACACCATTCGCTACAGTTTCTTTTCGTCAACCGGAACGATTGCCACAGGCGTAACCGCCTCCTGCACGTGGACGCCGCCCGTTTCACTGGCCGAACAGATCCCGAACGCGACCTCCGGCTGGGGCACGATTCTGTGCGACACCTATGTCAACGGCAATCTCGTTTCAACAAATACCTGTGCTTTTCAGCTGACGGTGCCTGCGTCCGTTGCCCCGTCTATTTCCAATGTGGCGTTTTCTGAAGCGACTTCCGGCATTGCCGACCGCTTCGGCGGCTATGTGCGGACGCGAAGCAAGCTGTCGGTCAGCATCACGGCAACTGGCGCGCAGGGCAGCAGCATTTCAGCCTATCGCACCAGCATAGACAGCGTGACCTATTCAGGTTCGTCTTTTACCACCAATGCGCTTAATACGGCGGGCAATCTCACAATGACCGTGACAGTTACCGACTCTCGCGGACGCACGGCCAGCACGGCCCGCACCGTCACCGTGTTGGATTATTCGCCGCCGTCGCTGTCCCAGTTTACCGCTGAGCGCTGCAACGCGGACGGAACCGCCGCGCAGACAGATGGCACAAAGGTGCGTATTTCGGCAAAGGCGAGCGGCTCGTCCGTGGGCGGCAAGAATACGCTGGCCTGCACGGTGTACTACAAGATGTCCAACGCGGAAGCGTGGATTTCTGCCGTAACGCTTACGCCCAGCGACTACGTCATTACCGCGACCAACCGGCTGCTTTCTCCGACCTTCGACGCGCTCAGCAGCTACGACATCAAGATCCGCGTGCAGGATGTGTTCTACTACATCGAGCAGACGGTCTCCATCGGTACGAAGCAGGTCATGATGGATTTCTACCGGGATGGCTCCGGCATCGCCTTCGGCAAGGTCGCGGAGAACGCAGGCAAGGTAGAATTCGGCTGGCCGCTGCTGCTCTCCGAGCCGCTGGGCGTGGATCAGGGCGGCACCGGCGCAGAAACTGCGTCTGCCGCCTGTACGAAGCTGGGCGCGGTCAAAAAGGCCGGAGACACGATGACGGGTAACCTCGCCATTTCAGGCTATCTGTACCCGTCCCTGTACCTGCTGCCCACCTACAACAGCACGACAAATCGGACGGTTTTTGAAGGATCATACGTCGGCGCGTCCTCCTTTTCCTCGTGGGAGGACGGCACAGGCAACAACCGCCGAATGCTGGAAGTGCGCAACGCGGCGTATCAGGCGAGTCTGGATTTTGCCGTGCTGCTGCGGACGTGCACGGGCGGCACATGGGCTTCCTACCGCCTGTTTCACGCGGGCATGGCAACGCCCATTCCGCTGGCCAACGGCGGCACAGGCGCGAGCAGCGCAAAGGCGGCATTATCCAACCTCGGCATCTTCTATTCCGCATCGCTCCCCAGCAGCGGCACGGACGGGCAGATCTGCCTTGTGCCGGTCTGATGAGGTGAAGAAGCTATGGGCACATTTTCTGCGACCGCCAACAGCAGTTCGACAATCGGCTATGCGCAGTACGGCTCTTCCTCATGGAGCACAGGCAGCAGCAGTGGTGCGTGTCAGGGTGCGTATCAGGGTACGACTGCCGCTAAATCCCGCGTAGGCGTAATGGTTTTCAGCGGCGTGGGCGCAGCGCTCAAAGGCAAGCTCATTCAGAGCATTACCCTGACGATCACGTCCTCCGGCGCGGGCTCTGGCTCGTCCTCCAAGAAGCTGACCTTCTGTCAGGCCAATTACCAGAGCCTGAACACCGGCGTTCGCGGTTCTGCGCAGGTGGGGGCGACGCTGGGCACGCTGACCGGTAAATTCTATTCGAATACCGTCACGCACACCCTGAACGCTTCCAGCAACGCCGCGCTGTTTGCCGCGATGAAGGCGTACTTCGAAGCAGGCAATTCTGTGCTGGTGCTGTACAACGGGGAGACATCCAGCAGCAGCGGTTATTCCAGCAACTATGCCCGCGTCACCAGCTGCACAATTTCAGTAAGCTACATTGACGCGGTGGTCTGGTACCGGGACGGCAGCACATGGCGGCAATGCACGGTCTGGTATCGGCTGAACGGCGCGTGGGCGCAGGTGGTTCCCTATTACAATTCAGGCGGCGCATGGGTGCGCGTCTGAGTGTGAGGTGATTATATTATGAAAGAACTCTTTGAACAGGTCAT
>CAKTXR010000031.1 GCA_934631025.1 uncultured Clostridia bacterium | reverse complement strand
AGCCATTTTCGTGAGGTTTTATAAACACTTGCGCGGGCTTATAAGAAGATTTCCGTCTATCAAATCAATAAAAAATAGACGTTCATGGAATTTCATCAGAGCAGAGGGAGGAGAAATTGTGGAGCAGGAACGAATCATATCACTGCGCATGGCGCGGCAGGGGTTTGCACAGCCGGTGGACGAGCGGGACTATCCCGCGCTGTACCGCGATATGCAGCCCGGCCGCAGCGTCTACTGGAACGGCTTCGGCCAGCCGCCCACGCTGACACCGCGCGCTGCCTTTGACGACGGCGAATACAACCGCCTGCGTCAGCGCAGCCGCGCGCTGATCAAGGTGCGGCTCGCCGGCACGGTGGGCTGGATCGAAAGCGGCGATATGCCGCTCTTTACTGCGCTCTATCGCAAGCCGATCGCGCGCATGACGGCGGCTCAGGAGACGCTGCTCGCGCTTCTGCGCCGCGAGGGGCCGCTCAATATCCGGCAGATCAAAGAAGAAACCGGCTGGCTGGTCAAGGAAATTACGCCGGTTCTTCAGCGTTTGCAGGAGGCGTTCTGCGTCTATGAGGATCAGTATGACGGCGAATGGGATCGCGAGTGGTATCTCATCGACGAGATGTTCCCCGACTTGCGGGCGGTCATGCCCGATCGTGCCGCCGCGCTGGCGGAGGCCTTGCGCCGCTTCGCCCGCCGCATGGCGGCCTTTACGGAAGAGGAAGCGCGTTCGTTCTTCCGCTTTCCGGTAAAGGAGATCCGCGCGGCGCTGGCGGCGATGACGGACTCGGGCGCGCTGATCTGCGAGGACGGTCGGTTCATGACGGCGGACGATGCGGCTCTGATGCGGACGCTCGCGCCGGATGTGCCGCGCTTTGTCTGCGCCGTTCATCGCAATGATTTTCTCTATCGCGCCTGCGAAACCGAGCTGAAGGCGATGATCGCGCCGTATATCGAGCCGCTTGAATACGACCATGAGCCGCTGCAATATCTGCTGATCGACGGTGTGTTCTGCGGCGCGGCGGTGGGGCATTTCCGCAATGGGCCGTATGACCTGAACGACGTTGTCGGTTCCGAGACGCTCGAAGCGCGGCGCGGCGAGATTCTCACGGCGGTGCGTGCGGTCAACTTTGGAACGTCGCCGCTGCGGTTCCGCGGGAAGCCGCTGTGAAGAGAACGCTTCTATGATCGGATGCAGGCCTGCCGCGCAGCCGTTTCCTGCACAGACTCTCTGCACCTGAGCATTGATGAAGGCGCGGATATGAAACGAAATCGTTGGCTGGATATATCCGAAGGAACGCAGCGATCGACGCGCGCGATTATGGCATGAAAAGAAGGAGCGTTTTCTACAAACGCTCCCTTGACTTTATCGATGAATCCAGTATCGCTGGACAATCACGCCGTCTACCTCGATTTCATTTTCCAGCACGCCGCCGTTTTTGACGATTGTGCGCGCTGAGGCAATGTTGTCCTTGTCGCAGCACATCAGCACGTCGCGCAGGCCCAGCCGGCCGCATTCCTCGAACGCCAGCGCGATCATGCGCGTGCCCAGACCCTTCCCGCGCTCGCTGGGACGGATGCCGTCGCCGATGTGACCGCCGTCCCTTAAGAGCCCCTCGTTCAGCGTGTGACGGATGTTGACCGCGCCCACGAAGATGTTCCTGTCCGTGTCCAGACAGAAGAACGTCGAATCGGGCACATGGCGGCCGTCGCTCTCGACGATCTCCAGCGAATCGCGATAGGCCGCGAAGTCGTGGTAGTCGCGCTTGCGGATCGCCCAGGGAATGATCTTCTCGCCCGTGGCCGTCCATTCGTCCATCATGTCGTTGAGCTGCGGAATGTATCGCTCCTCCAGCCTGACCAGCTTCAGCATGGCGCATCTCTCCCCGAAATTATTGAGATACACTATAGCACAGCTTGTTGGAAAATGCAAGAATTTTGATCATTTTCCTGCTGGATTGCCGGACTTTTCTGTCAAAAGGCGCGTTTTATCTGTTTCGACGGCTCAATCGTCCAGTCCGCGCAGATATTCGTACAGCGCGGCCGCCTGCTTTTTGATGTTTCGTCCCGACGTATTGACGAGCAGATCGTAGTTCTCCCGCGCGCCCCACTTCTGGCCGCTGAAGAAGGCGTAATAGCGCGCACGGTCGCGGTCGATGTCCGCAATTCTGCGCTTCATGTCCTGTTCGCTCAGGGTTTCCTCGGGCGTTCTGCGATCCATGCACCGCTTCAGCCGGCTCTGCATGTCGGCGTAGACGAATATGCGGAAGGGATGGCTGTCGCGCAGCACATAGTCGGCGCAGCGCCCCACAATGATGCAGTCCGACTTCTCGGCCAGCTCGCAGAGCAGTTTGTGCTGCTCGGAATAGATCGATATGCTCTGCTGAAGCAGGGGGTCGGGCAGCGCACAGAAACGGCCGCCGAAGTGAATGGGGAACGACGTGAGCGGCCGGTTTTCCGTGATTTGACGCACATAGGCCTCCGAGAGCGCCGTCCGCTTGGCGATTTCCGTGATGATTTCGTGATCGTAATAGGCGATCCCCAGATGCTCAGAGAGACGGCGACCCAGTTCGCGTCCGCCGCTGCCAAATTCGCGTCCGATGGTGATGATTTTCCTCATTGTCACTTCTCTCCTTTTTGAAAAATGCCTTTATAGCGCATTCATTCAATGATTCTCTTTGTAAACTAATCATAACACGATACGATGCGCAAGTCAATACGCACTTAACAAAAACGTTGTGCAAATCACACTGACCGCCCGCAATCCCACGGCAATTCCGGTTGCTTTTCCGCGCGGCGCGTGCTAAAATAGAGCTATACGCAGGCCGCCATCGGACGGCTTTTTAAGCGACATCGAGTTAGAAAACGCTAACCGAGAAGGGAAGCGCAGATTATGTCAAAGCAGGCGACGGAATTTCAGAAGAAGGAAATGAGCAAGATGTACCGCGGCAAGCAGATCTTCAAGCCGCTCAACACCGGCTGGATCGACGAGCATGTCGCGTGCGTGCGCGAGTGGGTGGCCGACATATTCTTTTATCGCAGGGGCGATACCACGATCATGATCGACGCGGGCTACAATTACGATCGTCTGGCCGAGAAGATGAGCTGGCTGGGCATTCGGCCGCAGGAGATCAAAAGCATACTCGTCACGCATCAGGACACCGACCATGTGGGCGCGGTCGAGGCCGACAGCCCCGGCCTGTTCAGGGATGCGACGCTCTATGTCGGCGAGATTGAAAACCGCTATCTCACCGGAGAAATGCGCCGCCGCGTGATCTATCATCTCTACAAGCTGCCGCAGGTGACGATCAACAACAAAAAGGTGCTGCTCCATGACGGGCAGACGCTTGAAATCGGCGGCGTGAAGATCGAGTGCTTCCTCGTGCCCGGCCACACATGGGGACATATGGTCTATCTGATCGACGACAAATATCTCTTCACCGGCGATACGATCTGGTTTGGCGCGGACGGCGGCTACAGCTTCATCAGCTCGCTGGCCGAGGACAATCGTCTGGCGGTGCGCTCGCTTTACGCGCTGGAGGAGAAACTGCGCGCGCGGGGACTTAAGCCGCTCTTCATCACCGGCCACACCGGCTGGACGGACAATTTCGAGTTCGCCTTCGCGCATAAGGACAAGCTCTGCTCGCCGTTCAAAAAGCGCGTGCCCGATCCCACCGCGCCCTACGACGCGTATGACGAATCGGACGACACGAAGGAGGGCGCGCTCTCCGGCTTCCTGAAGGGCGTGGGCCGCTGAAGGCCGATTGAGGCATAAATCGGGCAAAATTAAATAATAATTAGCACGCTAACCATCTTGACGAATCCGAGGGATCGTGATAGAATGATTAGCGTGCTAATTGATTGAAAGAGGAGCGGAAGGGAGGACGTCATGAACGACGACAGACCGGATCGGATCCATGCGGTGATGGATATGATCATGCGCATGAATCGAGCGCACCATCGCGTGGTGGAACGGTCGCTGAGTCAGATGGATATGCACGGCGGGCAGCACAGGCTGCTCATGTCGCTGTCGCATTGCGGCCATATGCCGACGCAGAAGGAGCTGGCTCAGCGGATGGACATTTCTCCGGCGAGCGTGGCGAATATGCTCAAGAAGCTGGAGAAGGGCGGCTACATCGTCCGGCGCGCGCTGGACGCGGACGGACGGTGCAACGAGGTTGAGATTACCGGGCGCGGCCATGAGGTCATCGAGCGGACGCGTCGGATGTTTTCCGACATCGATCGGCGGATGTTCGAGGGCTTCGGCGACGATGAGATCGAGCGGCTGCGGGAGAATATGGTGCGCGTGAACGCCAATCTGCGCGCCATGGAGGAAGAGGACGGCGAGGGTGGCCGGGAGGGCGCGTCGCCGGAGAATGAGAGGATGTGTTGAGAGCTTGAAAAGGTGGATGAAGTACGTCAGGCCCTACTGGCCCTACTTTATTTTCGGGCCGCTGTGCATGATCGTCGAGGTGGTGGGCGAGGTCGTTCTGCCCAAGCTGTACGCCATGATCGTCAACAACGGCGTTGAGGGCGGCATGGGGCCGGGCTATATCGCCTGGGCGATGGCGTTCATGATTGTGACCGCGCTGCTTATGATGGCCGGCGGCGTGGGCGGCGCGTATTTCGGCGCGAAGGCCTCGGTCAATTTCTCGTCCGATCTGCGGCGGGACATTTTCGCGAAGGTGCAGTCGTTCTCCTTCGCCAATATCGATCATTTCCAGACCGGCTCGCTGGTTACGCGCATGACCAACGACGTGACGCAGCTGCAAAACTTCGTCAATATGCTCTTGCGCATGACGCTGCGCGCGCCCGGTATGCTGATCGGCGCGCTGATCATGGCCATATCGCTCAACGCCCGATTGGCGCTGGTGCTGGCCGTGTCCATTCCGCTGATGCTGCTGGCGCTCACCTTCTTTATTAAGAAGGGCTTCCCGCGCTTCAAGGTCATGCAGACGCGCATCGACGCGCTCAATTCCACTATCGAGGAGAATCTGACCAACGTGCGCGTGGTCAAGTCCTTCGTGCGCGAGGATCATGAGCGCGGCAAGTTCGAGACGGCCAACGGCAATCTGAAGAAGGCCGGTCTGGACGCGATGAACATCATGATCTTCATGCAGCCCGCGATGATGCTGATGATGAACGCCACCATGCTGGCGGTGCTCTATTTCGGCGGCGTGCGCGTGGCCAGCGGCACCATGCCCGTGGGCGATCTGACCGCGTTCGTCACTTACATCACGCAGATCCTCATGTCGCTCATCATGACCACCATGCTGTTCATGAATTCCTCCCGCGCCATGGCGTCGGCGCGCCGCATCACCGAGGTGCTCGACGAGCCGCTTGACTTAAACGACGAGAACGCCGCGGCGAAGGACAAGACCGTCCAGCAGGGCGACATCGAGTTCAGGCACGTCTCCTTCCGCTATTACAAAAACAGCGAGGGCAAGGTGCTCGACGACGTGAGCTTCCACATAAAGTCCGGTCAGACGGTGGGCATCATCGGCTCGACCGGCTGCGGCAAGACCACGCTGGTGTCGATGATCCCGCGCCTGTACGACGCGGACGAGGGCAGCGTGCTGGTCGACGGCACGGACGTGCGCGACTACAGCCTGTACAACCTGCGCGAGGGCGTGGGCATGGTGCTGCAGAAGAACGTGCTCTTCTCCGGCTCCATCGAGGAGAACCTGCGCTGGGGCGATGAAAACGCCACCGAGGAGCAGATCCGAGAAGCCGCGCAGAGCGCTCAGGCCGACGCGTTTGTGCGCTCCTTTACGAACAGCTACGACACCGAGCTGGGGCAGGGCGGCGTGAACGTCTCCGGCGGCCAGAAGCAGCGGCTGTGCATTGCCCGCGCGCTGCTCAAGCACCCGAAGATCCTCATACTGGACGATTCCACCAGCGCCGTCGATACGGCGACCGAGGCGCGCATCCGCGAGGCCTTCCATAACGAGCTGGCCGATTCCACCAAGCTGATCATCGCCCAGCGCATCACCTCGGTCATGGAGGCCGATCAGATCATCGTCATGGACGACGGCCGCATAACCGGCGTCGGCACACACGACGAGCTGATGAAGAACAACAAGGAATATCAGGAGATATACGATTCTCAGATGAGCCGAAAGGAGGAGGACGCCTGATGGCAAAGCGAAGCCTTGAGGATTTGCAGAAGAGATACAACAGTATGTCCAAGGCCGGCGGCCCGGGCGGCCCCGGCAGAGGCCCGGGTGGTCCCGGCGGTCCCGGCCCCCGCGGCCCGAGGGGCGGCGGCCTGCGCGGCATCAAAAAGCCCAAGAACACGGGCGCGATCGTCAAGCGGCTGATGGGCTATGTCATGGCCTACCGCATGCGCCTGATATTGGCGCTGGTCTGTCTGGTGGTCAGCACGGTGGCAAGCATGGCTGCTTCCTATATCATGCGCCCGATCATCAACAACGTGGCCGACTCCAGCCTGAGCGCGGCGGTGCGCATCGCCAATCTGGGCGGCGTGCTGGCGCTCTTGGGCGTGACCTATCTGGTCAGTATTGCAGGCACATATCTCCAGAGCCGCCTGATCATTAAGGTGTCCCAGAACGCGATCGAGAAGCTGCGCAACGACCTGTTCGACAAGCTGCAGACGCTGCCGGTGCGCTTTTACGACACCGAGAACAACGGCGAGGTCATGAGCCGCTTCACCAACGACGTGGACAACATCGGCACCATGCTGGACAACAGCCTGCTGAGCATCGTCTCCGGCACGGTGACGCTGATCGGCACGTTCGCCATGATGCTCTACACCAATATCTGGCTGACGCTCATCACGGTGCTGTTCGTGCCGCTGTTCATGAAGCTGGGCGGCTGGATCGGCGCGGCGAGCCACAAGTACTATTCGGCGCAGCAGGCGGCGCTGGGCGCTGTCAACGGCTACGTCGAGGAGACCGTCAACGGCCAGAAGGTCATCAAGGTATTCAACCACGAGAGCACCTGCGTCGAGGAGTTCAATATGCTCAACGACGATATGCGCGACAAGCAGATCGGCGCGATGTTCTGGGGCGGCATCATGGGCCCCATCATGGGCAATACCAGCCAGATCAGCTATTCCATCACGGCCGGCGTGGGCGGCATACTGTGCGCGCTGGGCAAATTCGACATCGGCGGTCTGGCTGTGTTCGTCAACTATGCCCGCCAGTTCTCGCAGCCCATCAACACGCTGTCCATGCAGGTCAGCACGATCTTCTCGGCGCTGGCCGGCGCTGAGCGCGTGTTCAACGTCATGGATCGCGCGCCGGAGGAGCCGGATGCGCCCGACGCCATTGCCCCCGCGAAAATCGAGGGCAATGTGCGGCTGGATCATGTCTACTTTGGCTACAATCCCGACAAGGTGATCCTGAAGGACATCTCGCTCTACGCCAAGCCCGGCCAGAAGATCGCCTTCGTCGGCTCGACCGGCGCGGGCAAGACCACTGTGACCAACCTGCTTAACCGCTTCTACGACATACAGCAGGGCGAGATCACGATAGACGGCGTGGACATCCGCAAATACAAGCGCGATTACCTGCGCGAGAACATCGCCATGGTGCTTCAGGACACGCACCTGTTCACCGGCACGATCATGGAGAACATCCGCTATGGCCGGCTGGACGCGACCGACGAGGAGGTCATCGAGACGGCGAAGATGGTGAGCGCGCACAGCTTCATCATGCGCCTGTCCGACGGCTACAACACCCGCATAGAGGGTGACGGCGCGAACCTCTCGCAGGGCCAGCGCCAGCTGCTCAACATCGCCCGCGCGGCGCTGAGCAAGGCCCCGATACTGGTGCTGGACGAGGCCACCAGCTCGGTCGATACGCGCACGGAGCGCCTGATCGAGATCGGCATGGATCACCTGATGAAGAACCGCACGACGTTCGTCATCGCCCACCGCCTCTCGACCGTGCGCAACGCCAACGCGATCATGGTGCTGGAGGACGGCGTGATCATAGAGCGCGGCAACCACGATCAGCTGCTCGAGATGAAGGGCCGCTATTACGAGCTGTATACCGGCAAAAAGGAACTGGACTAAACCCGATTAAATCCATTGGACGGCAGGAGAAACCACCATCTCCCGCCGTCCCTTTTTGTTTACGAAAACAAAAGACCGTCGCCGCGTGTATCAAAAAGCGCAAAATGCAGTTAAAATGAGACGAAAAAAGCTAAGAAAATGAAAATTACCGATTGACAAACCCAATTTGAAGTGTTATTATAATCGCAGTTAAGGATAATATAAGAACGAGCGCACGATTTGTTCCCTATCCGCTGAAATCATGGCGGCATCGACCCGCCGTTGATAATACAAACTTGGGAGGAAACACCATGAAAAAGTTCCTGTCTCTGGTTCTGGCCCTGGTTCTGTGCCTGAGCGTCGCGAGCATCGCCATGCCCGCCACCGCTGAGGAAGAGCCTTACGAGCTGGTCTGGCTGCGCTACGGCAGCGTCGGCACCACCGACGCGCAGGCCGGTCTGGGCGCCGTTCAGGACGCGGCCAACGAGTGGCTGAAGAACAACGGCTACAACTTCACCGTCAACATGATGCAGGTTGAGGACGCCAATAACCTGCAGGTTCAGATGGCCGCCAAGGAGCACATCGACATCCTGTGGCGCAACGCCAGCCAGCTGACCGACACCCTGATCCGCGGCAACTTCCTGTACAACATCGTCGATCTGTACAAGAACTACGAGGGTCTGTACAACAGCATCCCCGAGAACATCTGGGCGACGCTGCTGCGCGACGGCGGCAAGGCGCTGTACGTCATCCCCACCTATAAGGAGTGCGGCATCGGCGTGTCCGTGTCCGTGCCCGTGTCTGCCTGCAAGAAGTTCGGCTGGGACGAGCTGCTGAACGACGACCACACCAAGATCTGGTCTCTGGACGAGTTCACCCCCTATCTGGAGCAGGCCGCCGAGGACGGCAGCTACGAGGTGCTGTACAACTTCGACAACAACGAAGTCGTCAACGGCAGCCGCGAGTACTACATGCTGGACAAGATCGCCGCCATCAACAACTTCATCGGCATCGACCTGAGCGTTGAAGGCGCGACCGAGGCCACCCTCGTGCCCGACATCCCCTCCTATCAGGAGTACGTCGCTCTGATGAACAGCTGGAACGAAGCCGGCTACATCCATGAGAATTTCGCGACCGGCCAGGCCACCAGCGAGCTGGATCGCCTGTTCGTCGCCGAGGCGCTGACCCCCGACCAACAGAACTACGTCAACAGCCGCAAGGAGCTGAACAAGGACGGCCAGGGCGTTGTCTACGTCCGCATGACCGACACCTACCTCAACAGCACCTCCTCTCTCGGCTCCGGCATGTCCTTCGCGAGCTACACGCCCGACATCGACGCCTGCCTGAAGTTCATGGATGCGCTGTATGGCAACACCGAGTTCGCCGATCTGTGCCTGTACGGCATCGAGGGCGTGAACTACACCCGCACCGACGATGGCCGCGTCGAGAAGATCGCCGATTCCGGCTATGACTTCGGCACATGGTCCTGCGCCAACGTTATGACCGTCTCCCTGACCACCACCGATTCCCTCGACAAGAAGGAAAAGTACGCCAAGTTCAACGAGGAAGCCAAGCCCTCCTACATTCTGGGCTTCGTCTTTGACACCGAGCCGGTCGCTGCCGAAGTGATCGCCTGCAACGCCGTTGTGGCCGAGCATCAGAAGCTGCTCGAAAACGGCTTCATGGGCGAGGACGGTCTGGCCGCCTACCGCGAGGCTCTGGTCTCCGCCGGCGCCGAGAAGGTTCTGGAAGAAGTCAACCGCCAGCTGGCCGAGTTCTTTGCCGCGAAGTAATTCGTAGTTTCCTACCCCAAAGGGTCGCTTAACGGCGGCCCTTTTTTCTATGTCCCCCAAGCCAATGATTGATGATTTTATCAAAAACGCGCTGGACAGAAGGGCGCGCGGGGGATATACTGCTAATAGGAAGAAACCGCCTTTCAATCATGCGCTGCACGCCGGCGGCGTTTGCGGCATAGTATATCTCTCGAAAAGGAGAAAAACCATGAAATTCACGAAAATGCACGGCCTGTCCAACGATTATATCTACGCGGACGGCTTTACGCAGGCGCTGCCCGGCGATCTGGCAGCCGTCTCCATCAAACTGTCGAAATACCACACCGGCATCGGCGCGGACGGCCTGATCCTCATCGAGCCGGCGGAAAACGCCGACGCGCGGATGCGCATATTCAACGCTGACGGCAGCGAAGCGCAGATCTGCGGCAACGGCCTGCGCTGCGCCGCGCGCTATCTCTATGATCACAACCTCTGCCAGAAAACCGAGATGAACATTGTGACCGGCGCGGGGCTTAAGACCGTCTGGCTGGACGTTCAGGGCGGTGAGGTGCTGAGCGTCACCGCCGACATGGGCGCGCCCGCCGTAAGCGAGCCGGTCAGACTGACCGCCGCGGGGCGCACGCTCACGTTCTGGCCGGTGTCGATGGGCAATCCGCACGCCGTGACGTTCGAGGAGAGCGCGAAGGGCGATGAGTTTTACACGCTCGGCCCGGCGTTTGAAGGGCACACGTTTTTTCCGGAGCGCGCGAACATCGAGTTTACCGAGGTCGTCAGCCGGACGCAGCTTCATGTGCGCGTGTGGGAGCGCGGTTCGGGTGAGACCATGGCCTGCGGCAGCGGCGCGTGCGCTGTGCTGGCGGCGGCGGTGTCGGCGGGGCTGGCCGAGCGGCGGGCGCAGGTGGTGCTGCCCGGCGGCGCGCTGACCATCGAATGGCGCGAGACGGACGGACATATCCTGATGACCGGCCCCGCAACGCCCGTTTTTGAGGGGAAAGTGCAGGTTTGACGGATTTAACGTCCCTTTTTGCGCCATTTCTGGGAATTGTCTCTTTCATTTTTCACACAAATGGTATACAATAGAAAGAAAATGAGGAGGCTGTGGCTTGATATGATCTTTGAAGCGCGCGGAGTTAAAATGTACTATGAGGAGCACGGCTCGTTCGGGCGGCCTCTGCTTCTGCTGCACGGCTGGGGCGGGCGCTGCGAGAGCTTTTTGCCCGTCACGCGCGATTTCGAGACGACGCGGCGCGTCTATGCCGTCGATTTTCCCGGCCATGGCCGCAGCGATCAGCCTGACTGCCCCTGGTCCGTGACCGAGTATATGGAGTATCTGCGCGCGTTCATGGAGGAAATCGGTATTGGCGGCGCGGACATTGTGGCACACTCGTTCGGCGCGCGCGTGGCGATTCTGCTCGCCGCCGAGCATCCGGACGCGGTGGGAAAGCTGCTTTTGACCGGCGCAGCGGGCGTTCCGAGCCGCAAATCGGGCAAAACGCCGTTTAAGACGCGCGTTTATAAGGCGCTGCGTTCTGTGGTCAACTGGCCGCTCACGCAGAAGCTGTTCGGCGAGGAGAAGATCGATCTGTGGCGCGAGGCGCTCGTTCAGCGCTTCGGCTCAGCGGACTATCGCGCGCTGACCCCGTTCATGCGGCAGACGTTCAACCGCGTGATCGGACAGGACTTAACGCCCTGCCTTGCCAAAATCAAAGCGCCCACGCTGCTCGTCTGGGGCGAGAACGACACCGCCACGCCGCTGTGGATGGGTCAGCTTATGGAGAAGGAGATTCCCGACGCGGGGCTGGTCGTGCTGAAGGGCTGCGGACATTTCGCCTATCTGGACAAATACGGCGAGTTCCGCCTGATTGCCGAGAGCTTTTTGAAATAACGGAGGAGAGAGATGAAAATTGTCATTGCCGTCCTGAGCGCGCTTCTGACCGCACTGGTTTCGCGGTATTATCTGCATATGCTCCAGCTGGAGAGCTATCAGCTGGACGGCTATGTGCGCTGGCTGAAGAAGAACCACAGCCGCCAGAGCGGTGCGCTGACCATCGGCGTGGGCGCGACGGCCGGCTACTATGCGCTCTGGCTGATACTGCGCGTGTTCCTGAGCGCGGCGGCCAGCGAGATCGCCGCGGGGATTATCGCGCTCGCCGGCTTCGGCCTGTTCGCCGTGCTGCTCGACCGCACGTTCCATATGCAGCCGGAAAAGAAGCCGCTGACCTATACGCCGCGCATGAAGCGGCTCTATGCCGCGCTTGTTGTGATTGCGCTTCTTGCGGCGCTGCTGATCACGCTGGTGTTCAAGCTGCCGGGCTTTATCGTGTTCGTCGCCGCGCCGTATCTGCCGCTGGCGGCGGGCGCGTGCATGAAGCCGGTTGAGAAGAAGATTTCCGATCACTATCTTCAGGATGCGAAGCGCAAGCTGGACGATCGCCCGGATCTCATCAAAATCGGCATCACGGGCAGCTACGGCAAGACCAGCACCAAGTTCATCCTCGCGACGATCCTGTCCGAAAAGTTCGACGTGCTGGCCACGCCATCGAGCTTCAACACGCCCATGGGCCTGACCCGCGTCATCCGCGAGCAGCTTGAGAAGCACCATCAGGTGTTCCTCGCCGAGATGGGCGCGCGCCATGTGGGCGACATTAAGGAGCTGGTGGAGCTGGTGCATCCGCGGCTGGGCCTGCTCACGTCGGTGGGCGAGCAGCATCTGGAGACGTTCGGCGACATCGAGACGGTGGCGAACACGAAATTCGAGCTGGTCGAGGGTCTGCCGGAAAACGGCGCGGCGTTCTTCGCGGCGGACGGCGCGTGGGTCGATAAGCTCTATCAGCGCGCGGCGTGCGAGAAATTCCTCACCGGCACGCAGGGCATGGGCCTTGACATGAAGGCGGAGGATATTGCCGTGGGCGCGGAGGGCAGCACATTCACGCTCTCCGACAAGCGCACGGGCGAGAAGATCGAGTGCCATACGAAGCTGCTCGGCCGCCACAACATCGGCAATATCACTTTGGCCTGCATGGTCGCGCGGTATCTGGGGCTGACGATGGAGGAGATCGCGCGCGGCGTTTCAAAGCTCGAGCCGGTCGAGCATCGGCTCCAGCTCCTGCCCGGCGCGAACGGCATGACCATCATAGACGATGCGTTCAACTCGAACCCCGTGGGCGCGCGCGCGGCGCTCGACGTGCTCTCGGCCTTTGAGGGACGGCGGCGTGTCGTGGTGACGCCCGGCATGGTGGAGCAGGGCGAGAAGGAAGAAGAGATCAACCGCCGCTTCGGCGCGCAGATGGCGAATAAGTGCGACGAGGCGATATTGGTGGGCAAAAAGCACACGCAGCCCATCGTCGAGGGTCTGCGCGCGGGCGGCATGACCGACGAACACATCCATGTGACCGCCAGTCTCGACGAGGCCACGGCGGTGCTCGGCCAGATCGGGCGGGCGAACGACGTTGTGCTGTTCGAGAACGACCTGCCCGACAACTATAATGAAAAGTAACGCGGAGGGATGCGATCTATGAAAACGAATCTCGCGGTCGTGTTCGGCAGCAGAACCTGCGAGCACGACGTATCGATCATTTCCGGTCTGCAGGCGGCGATGGCGGCCGATTCGGCGCGCTATGACGTGACGCGCGTGTATATTTCCCGCGAGGGCGACTGGTATATCGGCGAAAAGCTGGCCGACATGACCTTCTATCTGAGCTTTGATCCCGCGCAGGTGACGCACGTCCTGCCCGTGGCCGAAAAGGGCAAGCTGCTCTTGATCAACTATCCCACCGAGAAGAAAAAGCTCTTCGGCGGCGGGCGCAGCGTTGAAAAGACGATCGACGTGGTGCTGCCGGTCATGCACGGCCTGAACGGCGAGGACGGCACATTGCAGGGAATGCTGGAGCTGATGAACGTGCCCTTCGCGTCGTCCGGCACGCTGGGCTGCGCCGTGGGCATGGACAAAATCGCCATGAAGCAGCTCTTCCGCGGCTGTGGCTTCCCCGTGCTGCCCGACACATGGGCGGAGCGCGGCCAGTGGGAGCGGGACAGAGACGCCGTGATCGCTCACTGCGAGCAGGCGCTGGCCTATCCGATGTTCGTCAAGCCCGCCAATCTCGGCTCGTCGATCGGCATCAGCCGCGCGAACGATCGGGACGGCCTTGTTCACGCGCTCGAGGTGGCGTTCTCCTATGACCGGCGCGTGCTGATCGAGAAGGCGGTCATGGCGATCGAGGAGGTCAACTGCTCGGCGATGGGCTATGCCGAGGATGTGCGCGTGTCCGAAACCGAGATGCCCGTGCGCTGGGACGACAAGGAGCTGCTCGACTTCTCCGAGAAGTATCTGCGCGGCAATTCCGGCAAGGGCATGAGCTCGCTCAAGCGCAAGATCCCTGCGCCGGTGGGCGATGAAAAGCTGGCGCTCATCCGACAGATGACCGCCGACGTGTTCCGCGCGCTGGACTGCAAGGGCGTGACGCGCGTGGATTACATCATCGACAAGGACGAGGATCGCGTCTATCTGGGCGAGATCAACACCATTCCCGGCTCGCTGGCGTTCTATCTGTGGGAGCCGGTGGGGGTCAGCTTTGCGCAGCTGATCGACGCGATGGTGGATGCCGCCTTCAAGGCGTGGGCCGATCGCAACAAGAGCGTGTTCTCCTACGATTCCAACATTCTCGCGTCCGTGCGCAGCGGCGCAAAGGCCGCCAAGGTCGGGCGGTAAAGAGCATAACAAGGCGGCGTTTCCCCAATGTGCGGGAGCGCCGCTTTTGCATATCGCAAAAAAACGCCCGCGAACGAAAACAGTGCGTTCGCGGGCATGGCATATAGCGATGATCAGCCGAGGATGGTCAGCGGGATGAGCAGCGGAGTCGGGCGGCCGTCCACGCGCAGCTCGATCACGGCGTGGTTCTGCGCGGCGATGGTCTCGGGCGCGGTCAGCGTGATCTCGGTGGTGGAGTGGCCGTTCTTCAGGCTGTAGGGCACGTTGTCATGCGACCAGATGGGCATACTGGCGTGGACGTGCATACGGCCCTGCGCCGTCCAGCCCTCGGGCAGATAGACGTGGATGTTGAACAGCTTCTGATCGGCCATGGTGGTGCGCAGCGTGGCGGTGAGCTTGAAGGTCAGCGTGCCGCCCGCCTGAATGATCGGCTCGTGCTCGAACTCGACCAGCGCATGGGCATAGCAGTTGTCGGCGGTGAAGGAATAGCGTGCGCGGTTTTCCAGCTCCGCGGCGATGGGGCCGCCGGTCATGTCCTGCGCGGTCAGGCCGCCGAAGTCGGTCTTGCCGTCGGTCAGAGCGAACTGCGCGCCGTGATGCGCCAGCTTCTCGTTGGGGGTGCGCATGGTGGCGGCCATCAGGCTGAGCACGCAGTCGGTCAGCTCGGTGCATGATTTCGGGAAATAGCCGTGGCCGTTGATCGTGGACACGGTGACGATCGAATCGCCCAGATGCGCGCGCCAGTCCTCGGGAATGGCCTTCATGCCGTACATGATGCCCAGCAGGGAGCCGACCGTCGCGCCGGTGCAGTCGGTGTCGTCGCCGCAGTCAATGGCGATGATCATCGACTTTTTGAAATCGCACTCGCCCCAGAGCAGGCCGAGTATGGTGAAGGCCACGTTGCCGGGGGCCTGGAACCAGCCCAGTCCGGTTTCCTCGTTCATTTTGAGCAGCATTTCGCGGCAGTCCTGCCAGCTCATGCCGTCGTCGTAGGCCTTGACGGTGGCGCGGATGTAGTTGGCCAGATGGCAGCTTTCCGGAACCTTCGACAGGCCGATGTCGATCAGCGTGCGCAGGTCGTTGATGACGAACGCGGCCGACTGCATCGCGGCGACGAACACGGCGGCATAGGTGCCCTCGCCCAGGCCGTGATCGACGCAGGCGTCCTCAAAGGCGCAGCGCGCGGCCTTGTCCGGACTGCCGGGATGCGTGCAGGCCCAGATTTCGGTGCGGATCCATGCGCCGTTGGAGTGCTTCCACTCCTCGTTGTACAGCTCGCCGCTCATCGGCGGCACGATGCCCGCGCGCAGATTGCTCTTGCCTAGGCCGTACTCGTTCCAGCTGGGGCCGATGAAGCTGATCCAGTATTCGGCCAGCACCTTCGAATCGATCGCCTCGGGGCCGACCTCGTCCATGGCGCGCAGCCAGACCAGCTGCAGGTCGAGATCGTCGTTGGGCAGCACCTCGCCGGGCTTGGTGACGAAGCCCTGAATGTCGTTGAGCTGCTGCTGTCCCTCGTAGGGGGTGCCCATGGTGCCGCCGATGTTCTTGCCCAGCCAGCAGGCATAGATGCGGTCGCGCAGTTCGTCTCTGTTGTAGGAAATCATAGTTTTCACTCTCCTCTGGTCGTTTTGAGCCTGTTTTCATAGTCCTCGCGCGTGAGGATATAGAGCAGCGATTCCAGATGGCGGCCGTCACGCGTGTTGTAAACGAACGGCTTGAGATAACGGAAGCCGGTCTTTTCGATCACGCGGCGGGAGCGGTCGTTGCCGATGAAGTGCGCGCACCAGAGCGTATTGAGCGCCATGTCCTCGAAGGCGTATGAAACGGCGCGCGCGGCGGCCTCGCTCATGAGTCCCCGCCCCCAGTAGTCGCGCGAGAGCACATAGCCCAGCTCGCGCTGCGGGTCGTATTTTTCGCCGTTGTTTGTGGCGTGCAGCCCCAGCGAGCCGATCACGCGGCCGCTTTCCTTCAGCTCGAGCGCGAAAACGTCGCCCTTTTTGATGAAATCCGCTAAAATCGCGCGGGATTCGTCGAGACTCTTGTGGTGCGTCCATCCGGCGGCTTCGCCCACGCCCTCGACGCGCGCATAGGCGTACAGATCCTCCGCGTCGCTCTCGCGGAACGGGCGCAGGATCAGCCGGTCGGTTTCAAGCGTCTTCATGGTATATTCTCCTTCATAATATCGCAGGGGATGGCGGCTGTCAACGTTTCGTTGTACTCAGCCGCGCGGATTTGATCTTAGCCGTCCTATTATTTCAGATGCGATTCGACGGCGCGGTCGATCGCTGCGCGCAGCTCGATGAAGGCCGCTTCGGAGGACGGGCAGGTCTCAAACGTAATCTCCCTGACGTTCAGCGCGTCTTTCAGCACGGCGAGCGCTTCCTCGCGGCTGGAGAGCGACTCGAGCAGCTGAAGCGCGCGCAGATCATTGATCGCTTCGGCAAAGGCGTAATAGCGCAGCGAGGGCACGGGGCCGCTTTCGCCGGGATAGACCAGATAGGACGTGCCGCCGACGAAATCGCCCAGCGCGTCCGGCGAGGCGAAGGGATTGACCGGCTTTCTCGAAAGCTGATTATAATAGAAGTTGAAGCCCCAGTGCAGGAAGCCCTTGATATCCAGCGCGTACAGCTGGAAGCCCAGCGTGCGGTTGCGGCGTTGCGGCATGGCGATCAGGCGGTTGGGCAGATTGACGCTCTGCCCGCCGGTGTAATACGCCCACAAGCTGTCAGTCTTGCCGAGAAAATCGGGCACGCTGGTGGTGACGGCCACGGGGGTCTGGATCACGCCCTCGTCGAGGAAATCGACGTCGGAGAGCGCGTCGATGATATGCGCGGGATCGACGAAGCGGGAGAGCAGCCTGTGTCCGTGCGCATAGACGGACAGATGCTTCTTCTCCGGCTCGTCGGAGACATGGAAGAAGAAGCGGTCGGTAAGATTGCGCTCTTTGAGGAAGGCCGTGAGCGCCGTCAGATAGGCTTCGAGGAAGAGCCGGTATTCGTCGCCGCACGCGTCGGTTTCCCAGCCGAAGATGCGCGTTTTAACGCCGTCCACATCGGCCATGATCTTCGGCGCGTGCGCCGCGCCCCACTGCGTGAAGAGGTGGCTGTGCTCAAAGTAGACGCTGCCATGGCGCTGCGCCAGACGCACAAAGCGCTCGAGATTGGAAAAATCAAAGGAATACGCGCCGTCTGTCACCGTTACGCCGACCAGCTGCGCCGTCATGCGCTCGCCGCCCACAGGTGTGTCCAGCGGCGGCGTGAAGCAGGGGGTGAGCAGCAGATTCGTGCCGCCCGCCACGGCCAGCGCGACGTATTTTTCCAGCAGCGCCCAGAACGGCTCGGACAGCATGGGCGCATGGTGCGTGTCGGCAATCGAGTCGAAATGCAGCCAGTTGGTGCAGGGGAAGGTCTGCGCGGGCAGGCTGGCGTTCATCACGCGCACGGTGAACGTCTCGCGGGCGAGGAGCGCGTCGTCCTTCCTTTCGTAGAGCGAGAGCGTGACGGGATATTCGCCCGCCGCCAGCTCGTCCGTGCCCTGAACGGCCACCCAGAGCGAGCGCCACTTGCCGACGTAGACGTGAATATCGCCCTCGTCCAGCGGCTCGATCGGATCGGGATACAGCCCCGGCGCATGGCCGAGATAATCCTGATCATAGCGGGCGTAGCAGGGCATGGTCACGCCGACATGGCCGACCACGCCGAGCGTGATCCACGGCCGCAGCGGCGAGTCGATCTCAAAGCGCGCGTTGATGAAGTTGGGGTTGCTCGAAGCGCCCTTCGGGTCGGCCTTGAAGGCGAACTGGAAGGAAAACAGCTCGTTTTTGAACATTTCGCCGCGATCGCAGCGGGGCAGCGCGCGGTCGAGGAACGGTTTTTCAAGCGAGCTTGCGGGAATAATGGTCGTGTGGAACATGGGACATATCCTCCTTGTGAAACGCCGCTCCATGCGGTTGCCGGACGGCGAAAGTCGTGCTATAATGAGAGAAACACCAGTCATTTTTTGTGAACGAAACGGGCGGGAGGCCGATGCTATGGATACGGAAATGAACCTCTTTGACATCGTCGGGCCGGTGATGATCGGGCCGTCCAGCTCGCACACGGCGGGCGCGGCGCGCATTGGCCGCGTGGCCCGACGGCTGCTGGGCGAGGATGTGGCCGAGGCGCGCGTGGGCTTCTGCGGCTCGTTCGCGCGGACGTGGCGCGGGCACGGCACAGACCGCGCAGTCGTGGGCGGGCTGATGGACGTCGCCGCGGACGACGCGCGCCTGCGGGACAGCCTTGACGAAGCGAAACGGCGCGGCCTGCGCGTCACGTTCGAGGAGATCCAGCTGAAGGGCGCGCATCCCAACACGGTGCGGCTGCGCCTGCGGGGCGTGAGCGGGAAGCAGATCGAAGTGATCGGCGCGTCGGTGGGCGGCGGCAGCATCGAGATCCGCGAGATCGACGGATTGAGCCTGCGCGTGACGGCGCAGAAGCACACGCTGATCATCGCGCACCGCGACACGCCCGGCATCATCGCGCGGGTGAGCAGCCTGCTGGCGGGCGCGCCGGTCAACATCGCCACGATGCAGGTGGCGCGCAGCGCGGCGGGCGGCAAGGCCATGACCACCATGGAGCTGGACGAGCTGCCGCCGGACGAGATCGTCGCGGCGCTGCGGGTGATGAAGGGCGTGGAATCAGTGACGCTGCTCAGAGCCGACTAGCGCGCGCCGGAGAGAATGACAGATTGCGGTTTCGGCGTTGGAAGTCCCTGATCGAGCACCCTGAACCGGCGGCGTTTATCCGCGCAGCGAGGGCGGCGGCTTTTGCGGATTTCAACCTTTTTCAGGAAGCGCGGCGGTCGAGTCCAAGGATTCACGCGCTATGTTGCGCAAAAATCCGGAGAAGATTTGCGGGCCTTCCTTTTCACAACGTTCCCATTGAAAGGAGAACAATCACTATGGACGATTCTATCGCGTCCCTGCTGGAGATGGCGGGGGACGGCAGCATATCGCGCGCGGCGGCCATGGCGCAGGCCGAGCAGGACAGGACGGACGTGGCGGCGGTGCGCGCGCGCATGGCGCGTTATCTGGAGGTCATGCGCGACTCGGTCAGAGAGGGCATGAACGCCGAGCGGCGCTCGCTCTCCGGACTGACCGGCGGGCAGGCGGCGCGCCTTTTCGACGCGGCGGCGCAGGGAAAAACGGCGGGCGGCTCGCTGCTCGGACGGGCGGCGGCGCGTGCCATGGCCGTGGCCGAGTGCAACGCAGGCATGGGCCGCATCGTGGCCGCGCCCACGGCTGGCTCATGCGGCATCCTTCCAGCGGCGCTTCTGACGGCGCAGGAGGAATACAATCTCACCGACGATCAACTGACCGACGCGCTGCTGACCGCGGCGATGTTCGGCCAGATCATCGCGCGGCGGGCAAGCATATCCGGCGCGGCGGGTGGCTGTCAGGCGGAATGCGGCAGCGCGGCGGCCATGGCGGCGGCGGCACTGGTCGAGCTGCGCGGCGGCACGGCCGATATGTGCGCGCAGGCCTGCTCCTTCGCGCTGATGAACAGCATGGGGCTGGTGTGCGATCCCGTGGCGGGGCTGGTCGAGATTCCGTGCGTCTATCGCAATGTCGGCGGCGTGGCCAACGCGTTCTCCGCAGCGGACATGGCGCTTTCCGGACTGCACAGCCCCATCCCGACCGACGAGGTGATCGACGCGATGCAGTCGGTGGGCGATCAGATGCCGGCCTGTCTGCGCGAGACCGGCGAGGGCGGCGTGGCCGGTACCCCCACGGCGCGGAAGATCGCGCTGCGCGTTCTCGGCACGGACGGGGAGTAAGCAGGGGACGTTACAGGCGCGCTCTGCCGCACTGCCGTGAAAGCGTTCTGAGCGTCTCAGGCCAATAGGCGATCAGATCGGACGCGGTCATGGCGGTTTCGGTCAGGGCGCGCGCGGCGGTTTCGCCCGAAAGGCCGTGCAGCTCGCTGGCCGCCCATGCCGCCGTTTCGGGATCGACAGACTGCGCCAGCAGCGCGCCGATCATGCCGGTCAGCACGTCGCCGCTGCCGCCGGTCGCCATGCCGCCGCAGCCCGACGCGCTCAGAGTCAGGCCGCTTTCGCCCGCAACGACGCTCGACGCGCTCTTCAACAGCGCCGTCGCGCCCATCGCATGGAGCCGCTTTGCGTCCTCGATCGGATTGCTCAGCGCGCCGATGAGCCGTGCGGCCTCGCCCGGATGCGGCGTGAGGACGTGATACGGCCTGAGCAGCGCTTTGAGCGGCGCGTTTTCGGCGATCAGATTGAGCGCGTCTGCGTCGATCACGGCGGGCAGGCCGCACGTCAATATCGTTTCCACGATTTCCGGCGCGGCTCGGCGCGACAGCCCCGGCCCGACGGCCACGGCGGTTTTGCCGCGCAGCGCCTCCTTCAGCACGGGCACCGCGTCCCGGCTGACCGCGCCGTTTTCCTCGGGCAGGGGAACGGCCATTGCGCCCGGCACGAGCGTTTGAAGCACTGGCACGATCGAGCGCGGACAGGCCAGCGTGACCAGTCCCGTGCCCATGCGCAGCGCCATGCGGGCGGCGTAGTGCGCGGCGCCGGCCATGCCCAGCGAACCGGCGACGATCAGCAGATGCCCGCACGATCCCTTGTGGATGCTGCGGCGGCGCTCGGGCAGCGCAGCGATCGCGTCGCGCGGCTCAATCAGGCGGATCGGCTCGTCGGGCGCAAGGCCTGTCTCGAGCGGCCGCACGTCGATCAGGCCGCATTGATCCAGCCCGTCGGCGAGATAGTGGCCGGTTTTGGCGTATTCAAACGTCACGGTCACGTCGGCGGCGACGCACGCGCCCATCATGCGGCCGCCGGTCAGGTTCAGGCCGGACGGCGCGTCGACGGCCATGACGCGGCTGCCCGCAGCGTGATCTTCGTTGATGCGATCGATGAGCGTAGCGTAAAAGTCGTCGAGCGGCCTGTTCAGACCGATGCCGAAGAGCGCGTCCACCCACACGTCGGGCCGCGCGATCTCGCTTATCTGCCCGGCGCTCAGGCAGGGAATGTTCAGCGCGAACGCTTCCTGAGCGCAGGTGAGCGCGTCGCCCCGAAGCGTGCTTTCATCGCAGGCGGTCAGCAGCGTGACGTGCGCGCCCGCTCTGGCCGCGAGCACGGAGAACGCGTAGCCGTCGCCGCCGTTGTTGCCGCGTCCGCAGGCCACGGCGATGGTTTTGCCGGCAAACGCGCCGAAATGCGTCTCGAACGCCTCGGCCAGCCGGTCGGCGGCGCGGCGCATGAGGACGATCGAGGGCGTGCCGCTGGCAAAATAGCGCCTTTCCAGCGCGTACATTCCCTCGGGCGTGATGAGCGTGCGCATGATGATTCCTCCTGTCGACGAGTTGTAGGGTGGCCGTCCGGCATGACGCGCTCTTTTTGATGAATTGCGCTGCCGTAAGCGCAAGACGATCGAGCGGCGCTGCCAATGGAAAAAATCCGCTTGAGCCGCGGGAGACGCGCGATTCATATGCGGCGGCTGGATTTGGGAAATACGAGTGCTTCAGGTTTCAAAAATCTATTTTTAGACGGCGCGCGGCTGAAAGAGTCGGGGGGCGCTGTCAGGACAGATTTCGACCACGAATGAAAAGGAGATCGCAAAGCGATGAATTTTGACTTTAAGAGCGCGCGGCACTGGGCCGAGGACCTGATCCGTCAGGCCGTCGAGCCGGGTGCGCGTGTGATCGACGCGACGATGGGCAACGGCTACGACACGCAGTGGCTGGCCGAGCTGGTGGGCGAGAGCGGCCATGTCTATGGCTTCGACATACAGCTCGAGGCGGTCAACCGCACGCGCGAGCGTCTGTCGGCGGCGGGTCTTGAAAGCCGCGCGACGCTTTTTCACGCCGGACACGAGCACATCGCCGAATTGGTGCGCGAGCCGGTAGACGCGGTCGTATTCAATCTGGGTTGGCTGCCCGGCACAGACAAGGCGCTGCGCACACGCGCCGAGACCACGCTCACCGCCGTGAACGCGGCGCTGGACAGGCTGAAGGAGGGCGCGCTCATGACGATCTGCGTCTATCCCGGCCACCCCGAGGGGCGCGACGAGCTGGAAAAGCTGATCGCGTGGGGACGCACTTTGCCCGCCGAAAGGTACGACGTGATGGTGCGCGCCTATCTCAATCAGTCGGGCGATCCGCCGGTCCTGATCGCCGTCAAGAAGAACAAAACCCGCGCGCGGAAGCAGGGGTGAGAGACTTTACTCGATCACCGCGACGGCGGCGGCGAAACCGCCCGTGTGCGTGATGGAAATCATGACGTTCTGCGCGCCCAGCGCGTGAAGCCGCTCGAGCGCTCCGTTTGTCAGGCGCACGGCGGGGCGGCCCAGCGCGTCCGGCTCGACGGAAATATCGCGCGTGGTGAAGCCGCGAAAGCCGGTGCCCAGCGCCTTGGCGACGGCTTCCTTGGCGGCGAAATAGCCCGCCGCCGTTTCCGCACCGCGCCGTTTGATCGCTTCCTGTTCCGCAGGCGAATAGACGCGCGCGAGGAAGCGCGGATGGCGCTCGAGGGCGTTTTGGATACGCTCAACGTCCATGAGATCGACGCCCAGCCCGCGAATCATGCGCGTTCCCTCCCGTCAGACATAGCCCATGACGCCGCGCACGGACACGTCGCCCGCGCGCACGACGCGGCTTTCGCCCGCGTCGGTCACGACCTCGAGCGAACCGTCCGCCGTCAGCGCGCGCGCCGTGCCCTCGAACGTCTCGGTCAGGCCGACGACCCGAACGCGCCGCCCCAGCGTGACGCACCGCTCTTCATAGATCGGCCGTATGGCGGGCGCGCCGCCCCTGGCCCAGAGATCGTAGTATTTTTCATACTGTTCGAGAATGCGCGCGGCGGCTTCGGCGCGGCCGGGCACGCGGGGGCAGACCTCGGCCAGACAGCCGGCGTGGGGGATGTCCTCGCAGCGGGGACTGCCGAGGACGTTCAGGCCAATGCCCGCCACAGCGTAATGCACCTGATCCATGTCGGCGTTCATTTCGAGCAGGATGCCGCACAGCTTCAGGCCGTTTGCGACGATGTCATTGGGCCATTTGATCAGCGCGGGCGCGCCCAGCGCGCGGCAGGCTTCGCACACGGCCAGCGCCGTGATCTGAACCAGTGCGGCGGCTTCCTCGGGCACGGTGTTTTTGGGGCGCAGGAGCAGGCTCATCAGCACCGCGTCGCCCTTTTTGGAGATCCAGGAGCGCGTCATGCGGCCGCGGCCGGATTCCTGCTCGTCGGCGATGACCAGCGTGCCGTGCGGCGCGTCTGCCGCGTCCTCGCTGCCCAGCGCGCGGGCGATGCGGTTGGTGGAGCCGGTCGCGTCGTAATAGTCGATGCGCCGCGCGATCCAGTGCGCCTTCAGCTGAGAGCGGATGCAGGCGGGCCAGACGGCGTTCTCCGGCGGCTCGAGATGATAGCCCTTGCGGGGTACGGACACGATGTTATAGCCCTGTGCGCGCAGCGCGTCGATGGCCTTCCATACGCCGGCGCGTGTAACGCCCAGCGGACGGCCGATCTGGCTGCCGGACACGAGGTCGTATTGCATGAGCAGCGACAGCAGCTTTTCCTGATCCATAGGTCGCAGTCTCCTTTGACGATAATTCACTGCGTCCATTATACCGCGCTTTTGAGCGCATTTCCAGTCCATCGGGGGCGAAAGCAGTGCCAAAATGTGAAAAAAGCGCGTCGGTGCTTGTATTATTTACGTCATATTTGTATACTGGATGAAAGTCGCATTCCTGCGCCGCGCGGAAAATGGAACGAAAACGCCGCCGCGCGCTTCTAAAGAGACATGACAGAAAACAAACCGACTTGAGAGATAGGAGTTTTACAATGCAGGACATTGATAAAATGGTCGCCCGCCTGAAGGAAAACATCGCGCGGGTGATGGTGGGCAAGGAAAGCGCGGTGGAGCTGCTGCTGTGCGCGCTACTCTGCCGGGGCCATGTGCTCATCGAGGATGTGCCGGGCGTGGGCAAGACCACGCTGGTGTCGGCGCTGGCGCGTTCGCTGGACTGCTCGTTCAAGCGCATTCAGTTCACGCCCGACGTAACGCCCAGCGACGTGACCGGCTTTTCGATGATCAACATGAAAACCGGCGATATGGAATTTCATCAGGGCGCGGTCATGAGCCAGATCGTGCTGGCCGACGAGATCAACCGCACCTCGCCCAAGACGCAGTCCTCGCTGCTCGAGGTCATGGAGGAGGGGCAGGCTACCGTCGACGGCGTGACCTACCGCATGCCGCAGCCCTTCATCGTGCTGGCGACGCAGAACCCGCTCGACTTTGTGGGCACATATCCTCTGCCCGAGGCGCAGCTCGACCGCTTCTTCATGAAGATCGCCATAGGCTATCCGACCTGCGACGAGGAGATCAGCATACTCGAGCGCTTTACGAGCGGCGCGCGCCCCATGGAGACGGTGCGCCCCATCTGCTCGGCGCAGGACATCGTGGATATGCAGCAGATGGTCGCGCAGGTGTATTCCTCGCGCGAGGTGCGCAGCTATATTTCGCTCATCGCGCAGGCTTCGAGAAAGCACAACGCGCTCCAGCTGGGCGTGTCCACCCGCGGCGCGATCTTCCTGCTCAAGGCCGCTCAGGCGCGCGCGCTGCTTTCCGGCCGCGATTACGTCACGCCCGAGGACGTTCAGTATATGGCCGCGCCCGTGCTGGCGCATCGCCTGATCTTGAGTCCCGAGGCGCGTATGCGCAATATGACGGCGGAGCGCGTGCTCTCGCAGGTGATCGGTTCCGTTCAGGTGCCGGTGAGGACCGCGTGAACGCCCGCACAGCCGTGTTCGTTCTGGTCGCGCTGACCGTCTGGGTCATCGCGCTTTCGACCGGAACGACCGTATACTATCTGCTTGCGATCATGCCGGCCATGATGGCGATTCTCTCGCTGGCCAGCGTGCTTCTGACGCTCTCGACGCTCTATGTGACCGCCGCCGCGCAGAGAAAGCGCGTCTCCCGCGGGGACAGTGTGAGCATCAGCCTGACCGTCGGGCGCAAGTCGTTCCTGCCGGTGGGCGCTGTGGAGCTCGAGGTGTCTACGCCCGGCGAGAACCGCGAGGTGGGGCGGATGTCGGTCAGCGTGCCGCCGCTCAAGAGCCGGCAGTATCGCTATAACATCCGCTGCGCGCACAGGGGCGTCTATGAGGTGGGCGTTTCGCGCGTGAGCGTGACCGACGTGTTCGGCCTGTTTACGTTTTCAAAGTCCGTAAAGGGCAGCTCGGCGCGCGTCATGGTCGTGCCGAAACCGCGCCGAATCGAGCCGATGAGCATCCGTCCCGGCGACATGGGGCCACAGGGCCGCGTGCGCATGACGGAGGATCGCGCCTCGCCCTCGGGCGTGCGCGCATGGCAGGATGGCGACAGCATGAAGAACATCCACTGGAAGCTGTCGGCGCGCCGCCGCGAGCTGCTCGTGCGCACATTTGAGGAATCGGCGCGCCCCGACGTGCTGATTTTGATGGACTGCGCGCCGGTCAACGCGCTCAAATCGCACGTGCGCACCATAGAGGACGTGCTGTGCGAGGCGGCGGCCGGCGCGGCGCTCAGCCAGATGACGGCCGGCTATACCGTGCGCATGCCGCTCAATACGACGAAGCCCACCGAACCGGTCGGCCAGTCCGTGGCGGACATCGGCCGCTTTCTGGAGGTGCTCACGCCGCTGTCGTTCGACAGTCCCTATTCGTTCGAGCAGGTCATCGCACTGGAAATGCGCCGGCTTCAGCGCACGGGCGCGCTGATCGTCGTGACCACGCGCATGAACGCGGCGCTGGCCGAGCTGGCGATGCGCATTGACCAATTGGGCGTTCAGGTACGCTACATCTGGGTGGCGGAGGTCGTTCACGCCGATCATGAGACGCTCAAAAAGCGGCTGGAGCTTTCCGGCATAGACGTTGAGACGGTCAATCCGTGGCAGCGCCCCGCGCAGTCCGCTCCCGCGATGGAAAAGAGCGCGTAGGACTTCCTTTTTTTGAAGCAACATCGGGAGCGCGGCTTCCGAGAGGGATATTATGAGATGAATCTTCGTGCAAAACTGACTGATCTGGGCGCGTCCGTGCTGATCGCGCTGATGCTGAGCCTGTCGTTGACCGAGGCGGTGCTGGAGTCGTTTTCAGCGCCCGTGTCGGTGTGGACGGCGGCGGCGCTGTGTCTGGCGTTTTCGCTCTTCGGCGCGTTGCTGCTCTTTAACCGGCTGACGGCGGCGCTTTCGCTCGCGGCGGCGGCCATGCTGGCGGTGTATCTGGCGCTCACGCGCTCGCCCGCAGCCTTTTTCACGCGCCTTGTGCAGAGCATGAGCGCCGTTTTGACCGACGGGGGCGCGATGGCTGCGTCTGAGGCGATGGGGCTGTGCGTCGTGCTTGCGTTCGTGTTCGGCCTTTCATCCCTCTTTCTGGTGCGGATGAGCGGCGGCGTATATCCGGCGCTTCTGCTGTTCGTGTTCGTGCTCTTGGGGCACTGGATTATGGACGCGGAGTTTTCCGCCGCGACGCTGGCCCCCGGTCTGATCGCGCTGGCGGTGCTCTATGCCCGCGCCTATCGGGAGAACGGCGCGATATTACGCGCTCTGCCCGCGGCGCTGATTGCGGCGGCGCTGACGCTGGCGCTTTTGCCCGCGCCTGGCACGACCTTCCAGCCGCTTCAGGATTGCGCCGACAAGGTGCGCGAGCTGTTCAACGACTATTTCCGCTTCAACGATCCGCGCACGGTCTATTCGGTGTCCGGCGACGGCTATCAGCCCCGCAGCGATCTGCTGGGCGGCCGCGCCGAGCCGCACGACGAGCGGATCATGACGGTCGAATCGGGCGATACGCTGCTGCTGCGCGGCGCGATCAGCCGCACCTATACGGGCGCGAACTGGGTGGACGAGTCGGTCAACAGCCGCTATCTGCTCATCGATCCGACCCGCCGCAAGAAGCTCGAAGCGGCCTTCAACGCTGATCTCAACGAAAATCTGGCGAATTGCCTTAAAAAGATCGATGTGAACATCACCTTCGAGCACAGCGGCACGTCGACGCTGTTCGTGCCCGCGCGGCTGGACAATCTGGATGTGGCGCTCGATCTGGTGACCTATTACAATGAAACCGGCGAGGTCTTTATAACGCGCGGCGTTGAGGCCGGCGACAGCTACGGCGTGTCCGGCTGGATTGTGGACGCGACGCGGGACGATCTGATCAGCGCCGTGAACGCGGCCGTAAGCGCGGACGACCCGCACTGGATGGACGTGTGCAACGAGTATATGGCGCTGCCCGCCGGCATCGAGTCCGATCTGTACTGGCTGACGATGGACGTTGTGAAGGACTGCGAAACGCCCATCGAGAAGGCCTACGCCATCGCCGATTATCTGCGCGACGGCTTTGTCTATACGCTCGACGGCGCGTATCCGCCGGAGGGGCGCGATTTCGTGTCGTGGTTTGTGTTGGACGAAAAGCAGGGCTACTGCACCTATTACGCCTCGGCCATGGCGGTCATGGCGCGTCTGGCGGGCATTCCGAGCCGGTACGCCGAGGGCTACTGCGCGGTGGACAACGGCACGGGCACGATCGAGGTGACCGCCGAGGACGCGCACGCGTGGGCCGAGCTGTACTTTAACGGCGTCGGCTGGCTGGAGTTCGACGTAACGCCGGGCACGGCGTATTCCTCCCGTCACATCGTGCCGCCGGACGGCGAGCAGCAGGACAATCAGCTGCCCGACCCCACGCCCACGCCGACTCCCACGCCCACGCCGGAGCCGACCGAAGCGCCCGTGCCGGACGAGCCTGAGACGACCGACCAGCCCGAGAACGAGCCGAGCGACGAGCCGACGCAGGAGCCTACGCCCGAACCGAGCGTCGAGCCGGACGAACCCACGCCCACGCCGGAACCGAACAGCGATCAGCCGAACGATCCGCCGAAGAAGCGGCATACGCTGTGGTGGGTTCTGATTCTGATACTGGCGCTGCTGGCGTGCGCTGCGCTGTGGGTGAAGCGTCGGCTTAAGCTGAACGATCCGGGCTACAGGGCGGCGAAGGCGGCGGACGAGCGCGAGAAGACGCTGATCTGGTACCGCGCGATTCTGACGCTGCTGATGCGGCGCGGACTGTCGCCGGAGGGCGGCGAAACGCCGGTCCTGTTTGCAAGGCGCGTCGTCGATCAGGTGGAAGCGCCGCGCGACTTTGCGCTGTTTGCCGAGCTGATCGAGGAGATGCAATATTCCGGCCGGATGCCGGATGCGTCCTGCGCGCGTCTGGGCGCGGCGATTTACGGGGCGATGCTCGTGAAGCTGGATCGCCGCGAGCGCGTCAAGTGGGCGCTCGAACGTCTGCGTCACGGCCCGGGCAGCACCCGTCAAATTCCCTAAGGCGGCAGTGCCGCCGGCCACGCCGCTTCGCGCGTGCAACCCGGCGGCTGTGCCGCATCCACACCGCTTCGCGCGTGCAACCCGACTCTTCAGCGCTTGGGGGCGCTTCGAGTCTGGACGTTGGAGCGAATAGGTATGATATTCATACAGCCCGACCTGACCGGCCATAAATTGGAGCCGGTCAGGTCTTTCCGTGTACCCGAGTGTTGCGGGGCGTGGGAACAAGGGACAAGCATTTGATGTTCCTGAAAGGCTATTGTATTGCATTTGTACCCACGCCGCGACCCAGATGAAGAGAGTCCAGAGAGCCGATGGCTCTTTGGCGCAGTCTGGGGCGGCCGCAGTGCGGCTTCCACATTTTAGCCCCAGCGTA
>CAKTXR010000030.1 GCA_934631025.1 uncultured Clostridia bacterium | reverse complement strand
ATCTACGCCGGTTCCGTCGTCCAAAACGAACTTTAAGAGCTTTTTGGACTTCTTCACAGCTTCGCATTCCTTAACCTTGACCGCACGGAAATCGCTCTTGGAGAAGGTGTCAAAATCGACCTGATCTTGGAACAGAGGCTCGATCTGAACATTGGAAAAATCAATTTTCTCCTCGACTTCGGGAGCCGCCTGAGTAGCCTCCGCAGGAGCAGAAACTTCCTTGGAAACCTTCTTGTCAGAGTCCAACGGCTTCATTGTGGGGAACAAAAGCACGTCGCGGATGGCTGCCGAGTCGGTCAGCAGCATGACCATGCGGTCGATGCCGAAGCCGATGCCGCCCGTCGGGGGCATACCGATCTCCAGCGCGTAGAGGAAATCCTCGTCGGTGCGGTTGGCTTCCTCGTCGCCATGCGCCAGCAACTCTTCCTGCGCCTTGAAGCGCGCGCGCTGGTCGATGGGATCGTTCAGCTCGGAATAGGCGTTGGCCATCTCCCAGCCGTTCATGAAGAACTCGAAGCGCTCCACATAGTCGGGATTGTCGGGCTTCTTCTTGGTCAGCGGCGAAATCTCGACCGGATGATCCATCACGAAGGTCGGCTGAAGCAGATGCTCCTCGACAAACTCCTCGAAGAACAGATTCAGGATGTCGCCCTTCTTGTGGTGCGGCTCGAATTCGACGTGCTTCTCCTTCGCAATGGCGCGCGCTTCCTCCAGCGTGTGGATCTCGTTGAAGTCCACGCCGGCGTACTTCTTCACCGCGTCCACCATGGTGATGCGCTCGAAGGGCTTGCCCAGATCCATCTCAATGCCGTTGTAGACGATCGTGGTGGCGCCCAGCACGGTTCTGGCCACATAGCGGTAGAGATTCTCGGTCAGATCCATCATGCCGTGATAATCGGTGTAGGCCTGATAAAGCTCCATCAGCGTAAACTCGGGATTGTGGCGCGTATCGAGACCCTCGTTGCGGAACACGCGGCCGATCTCGTAAACCTTCTCAAGACCGCCCACGATCAGCCGCTTCAGATACAGCTCGAGCGAGATGCGCAGCTTCAGATCCTCGTCCAGCGCGTTGAAATGCGTCTCGAACGGACGCGCCGCCGCGCCGCCCGCATTGGCCACCAGCATGGGGGTTTCGACCTCCATGAAGCCCTCGCCCGCCAGATAGGTGCGGATCGCCGCGATGATCTGGCTGCGCTTGACGAACGTATCGCGCACCTCGGGATTGACGATCAGGTCGAGATAGCGCTGGCGATAGCGCGTATCGGTGTTGGTCAGGCCGTGGAACTTCTCCGGCAGCGGATGGAGCGACTTGGTGAGCAGCGTCAGCGTCTCGACGTGCAGCGAGACCTCGCCGGTCTTGGTGCGGAACACCTTGCCGCTCACGCCCAGAATGTCGCCGAGATCGTATTCCTTGAAGGCCTTGTAGGCCTCCTCGCCCACGTCGTCGCGGCGGACGTAAATCTGCATTTCGCCCGCGCGGTCCAGCAGATGCGCGAACGTCGCCTTGCCCATGATGCGCCGGGACACCATGCGGCCGGCCAGCGTGACGGTTTTCCCCTCCAGCGCGTCAAACTGCTCGCGAATCTCGTTCGAGAGATGCGTGCGGTCGAATTTCACGATCTCGTAGGGATTCTTGCCCTCCTCGATCAGCTTGTTCAGCTTGTTCAGACGGATCTGCGTCTGCTCGGACAAATTGAGTTCTTCGTTCTGCGTCTGATTTGCCATTTCGTCGGCCATTTTTCAAGCTCCTCCCGTTTGTCCGTTTGATCAGTGGGTGATGGAGAGTATGCGCAGCTTGATCACGCCGCCGGGCGTTTCAACGTCGATCACGTCGCCCACGTGCGTGCCGATCAGCGCCGCGCCGATGGGCGATTCGCTGGAGACGAACAGCCGCGCCGGATCGGCCTCGGTCGCGCCCACGATCTTGTACTCGTCCTCTTCCTCATATTCCAGATCGAACACGCGCACAACGCTACCCACGTTGGCCGCGTCGCTGCCCTGATTGTCCACGTCGATGACCTCGGCGTGCTCGATCATTTCCTGAAGCTCCAGAATACGGCCCTCGATGCGGGACTGTTTCTCGCGAGCGGCGCTGTACTCGGCGTTCTCGCTCAAATCGCCGAAGCCCTTCGCAATCTCAATCTCCTGAACGACCTCGGCGCGCTGATTGGTTTGCAGATCGTCCAGTTCCTCCTGCAATTTGCGCAGGCCTTCCTTCGTCAATACCGCCATATTCATTCCCCTCTCTTTTCAGGAAGCCAAAAATATATAACAAACACTGTGTTCATGCAACACAGTGCCTACACGACTCCCGTCTCTTGCAGTATACCGTTTTTCGGCTCTTCTGTCAATAGAAGATTTCGTCACGATCGTGTCAAGTTCCTTCTTTATGATGCGCGGCCGCGCGGTATGGCCGGAAAAACGGCGTTTCCGGCCGCTTTATCACCGGAAACGCCGCATAATTTTGATTTTTAGTCGGTCAGCGCGCTCACAAAATCGGCGATGCGCTTGAGACCCTCTTTGATATTCTCGCGCGAGGTCGCGTAGCTCAGACGAACGTGGCAGTCGCTGCCGAACGCCTTGCCGGGCGTCACGGCCACCTTGAACGATTCGAGCAGCATCTCGGAGAACGCGCCGGAGCCGTCGATCACGCGGCCGTTGTACTTTTTGCCGATCATGCCGGAGATGTTCATCAGCGCGTAGAACGCGCCCTCGGGCTTCACGACGCTCAGGCCCTTGACGCCGTTGATCAGCTCAAACATCATGTCGCGCCGCACGCTGAACTCCGCCACCATGGCCGCGATCTGCTTCTCGCCGTTTTCCAGCGCCGCCGCAGCCGCAGCCTGCGCGATGGAGTTCGGGTTGGACGTGGCGTGGCTCTGGAAGCGCGTCATGGCCTTGATCACGTCGATCGGGCCGGCCGCGTAGCCGATGCGCCAGCCGGTCATGGCGTAGCTCTTGGACACGCCGTTGACCACGATGGTCTGCTTCTTGATCTCCTCGCCCAGAGAGGCGATGGAAATGTGGACGTTGCCGTCATAGATCAGCTTTTCATAGATTTCGTCCGAGATGACGTAGAGCTGCTTTTCGACCGCCAGCGCGGCGATCTGCTCCAGCAGCGCCTTCGGGCAGACGTTTCCGGTGGGGTTGTTCGGGCTGTTGAGTATGATCGCCTTGGTGCGGGGCGTGACCGCCGCGCGCAGCTGCTCTATGGTCACGAGGAAGCCGTTCTTCTCCTCGCCCTCGACCAGCACCGGCACGCCGTCCACCATGCCCACCATTTCGGGATAGCTCACCCACGCGGGCGCGGGGATGATCACCTCGTCGCCGGGATCGAGGATCGCCGCCAGCGCGTTATAGAGCGACTGCTTCGCGCCGTTGGACGCGATGATCTGCGTCGGGTCATAGTCCAGGCCGTTGTCCTTTTTGAGCTTGGCGGCGATGGCCTTCCTCAGCGCCATGGTGCCCGCGACCGGCGTATAGCGCGTCATGCCCTCGTCGATGGCCTTCTTGGCGGCCGCGCAGATATATTCCGGAGTATCAAAATCCGGCTCGCCCACGCCGAAGCCAATCACGTCGATACCCTGAGCCTTCATTTCCTTTGCCTTTGTATCAATCGCCAGCGTGACGGAGGGCGCAATGGCCATGCAGCGTTTTGAAATCGTAAGCGCCATAAGACAAACATCCTCTCAGCTTTTCAGGCTCCCCTTCGAGCCTATTTCCCGAGCGCGTTTCCAAATGAGACCGGCTGCAATTTCGAGTGGATTTTGTGCGGACGAGCGCCGCGCTGCAGTCCTGAAAAATCTTTGGAACGCGCCTCAGGTTCGTATTATATTATATTCTGCATTCGATCGCTCCGTCCTGCTTATTTTAAGCACTTTTGTGTTAAAAATGAATTTCTCAGCATCTAATCCTGCAAACTTTTAGAATCTCAGCGCCATGTGACGGCGCGTATGCAAATCTGAACGGCTTTTTCATTCATACGCGGCCAAACAGCGCGTACGCAAAAAAGCGCCCGCCGAAATCAATCGACGGGCGCTTTTCAAAAAGCAATCAATTAGTCAGTGGTGTAGGGCATCAGGGCCACGGTACGGGCGCGCTTGATGGCCACAGACAGCTGACGCTGGTGCTTGGCGCAGGTGCCGGACATACGGCGGGGCAGGATCTTGCCGCGCTCATTGGTGAAACGGCGCAGACGCAGCACATCCTTGTAGTCGATATGCTGAATCTTGTCAACGCAGAACGTGCAGACCTTGCGGCGCTGCTTGCGGCCGCGCGGACGGCGCATACGATCGCCTCTATCTTCAGACATTGTAGTCTCCTCCTTTACTGAATGGTGAATACCTTAAAATGGCAGCTCATCGTCGTCAACCTGGGTAAAGCCGGTATTGCTCGTATAGGAAGAAGACGGTTCAGGCGGCGGCGGAACGTCGCCGGGATTATACGAATTGGAACTGTTCTGCGGCCCGCCGAGGAACTCGACCTCATCGGCCACGACCTCGGTGACATAGCGCTTCGTACCGTCCTGCGCATCATAGGAACGGGTCTGAAGCTGCCCGACGACGGCGCACTTGCGGCCCTTCGTCAGGAAACGCGCGCACAGCTCGGCAGTCTGGCGCCAGGCGACAATCGGAAAGAAGTCGGCCTCGCGCACACCCTGCGGATTTGCAAATCGGCGCTGAACAGCGATGCGGAAGGTACACCACGGAATATCCGAAGCGGTTCTCTTCAGCTCGGGATCAGACGCCAGGTTGCCGATCAATATAACCTTATTCATACTCTCACCTTATCTTCCCTCGAAGCAGCGACATTACTCCTGCTCGGACGCTTCGGCCGCGGGGGCTTCTTCCTGAGCGGCGGGAGCCTCAACGGGGGCTTCGGCGGCCGCATGGGGCGCGTAGGGCTTGAGCGGCTCGCGCTTGGGCGGCAGAGCGCCCTCGAAGCGGATCACCATGTAACGGAGAACGGACTCGTTGATCTGGAAGTTGCGCTCCAGCTCACGGGGCAGCGCGGCGGGGGCGGCGATGTACATCAGCACATAGTAGCCTTCCGTCTTGTAGTTGATGGCGTAGGCCAGACGGCGCTTTCCCCACTCATCGACGCGGTCAACCTGACCGCCGTTGGCCTCTACCAGACCCGAAAAGCGATTGATCAGATCGGTGCGAGCCTGCTCTTCCAGAGCGGTGTCGATGACATACATGACTTCGTATTGATTCATTGCTTTTCACCTCCTTATGGACTTAAGCGGCCCTGATCGGTTTGTCAGGGCAAGGATGCGCTAATAATGAAGTATAACAGCTCCGCGTTAATATTTCAAGGGATTTACACATTATTAACATCACAAGACGAGGCTTTCCCTTGGATTCGGCGCTGCTTTTTTCGTGAACACGAAATTGCGAAGGGCTTTCGGATATTGCGCTGACGGAAAGGATGCTGAAGCAATTTTTTGAGGAAAAGCACCTGATCGTTTTCCGCAAACTTTCTATTTGGAACTGGACAAAAAGCCAAATCGGGCGCTTTGCGCCGGCGCACGTCGTTTTCACACATTTTTTGATGGAAATCCAACCGGTCATGCGCTATAATGGCCTTGAATATTTCCACTCATCATATCTGCGAGGTACGCTTATGACATACATTCAGCATTATACTTCGCCACTGGGCGGCGTCCTTCTTTCGGCGGACGAGCTTGGCCTGACCGGACTCTGGTTCGACGGCCAGAAATACTTCGCCGCCCTGCTGCCTGATAAAACGATCGAACAGGATACGCCCGTGCTGGCCGAAACACGCCGCTGGCTGGATTGCTATTTCAGCGGCAGGAAGCCAGATTTCACGCCGCCGCTGCATCCCATCGGCTCGCCCTTCCGGCAGGCCGTCTGGCGGCTTCTGCTGGAGATTCCCTACGGCCAGACGACCACCTACGGCGCGCTGGCGCGGCGGCTGGCGGCCGAAGAGGGGCTTGCGTCCATGTCGGCGCAGGCCGTGGGGGGCGCTGTGGGGCGCAACGAGATTTCCCTCATCATTCCCTGCCACCGCGTCGTCGGCTCAAACGGCAGCCTGACGGGCTATGCGGGCGGCATTGATAAAAAGATCAGGCTGCTCGAGCTGGAAGGAGTCGATATGAGCCGCTTTTTCATCCCGAAGAAAGGAACGGCGCTCTGATATGAAATCCGAAAACAGCGCGCAAATCCAAAAGGCCTTTACTCAGCAGGCCGCCGGCTTTGAGAGCCGCAGCATGAACTTTTCAAAACAGGATTATCTGGACTACGCCGTCGCCCGCGTCGCGCCGGAAGCGTCGGACGCACTTTTGGAGGTCGCCGCCGGAACGTGCGTCTGCGGCCGGGCCTTTGCGCCGCGCGTGCGCAGCGTCGTATGCCTGGACATGACCGCCGCCATGCTGAAGAAGGGAAAAGCCGCCGCCGAACAGGAACGTCTCCAAAACATGACGTTCATGCTGGGCGACGCGGCAGATCTGCCATTTGCGGACGGCTCCTTCGATATTGTGTTTTCGCGGCTGGCGTTCCATCATTTTCCCGAGCCGGAAACGCCGTTTTCGGAAATGGCGCGCGTGCTGAAGCCGGACGGAAAACTGGTCATGATCGACATGGCCGCCGCGGAAGAGCCGCTGCGAAAAACCGAGGACGCGCTCGAAATTCTGCGCGATCCGTCCCACGTCCGCAATCTGAGCCAGCAAGAAATGCTTGCGCTGTATGAACGGCATGGCCTGAATATCGATTGCTGCGAGGCGGTTTGCATGCCCGTGCGGCTCGACAGCTGGATGGCGCACACCGCCACGCTGCCCGAGACGCAAACCGTCATCCGCGCTCAGATGGAAACCGATCTGGCGGGCGGCGCGCCGACGGGCTTTTATCCCTATCGCCGGAATTCCGCGATCATGTTCGATCAGCGCTGGACGCTGATCATCGGCAGAAAGCCGGCCGCCGATCAGGCGTGACGGGATCGCTTACGCCTGTTTAGCGGAATCTGCCACGCCCTTCTTTCCATTTGCCCCTGTCGGCGGCGGAAAGAATTATCGATTTCAAGGCCATGCTTTGAGGACAAAGGCTGCTTTTTAGGCTCCCAAAATGCCGCGAACGGACGCTGTAACCCTCGCCCGCACAACGCCCGAAAGACTTCGCACCTATTTCAGCTGCCGCCTGTGCCCGCCAAGCTCTGATTCATGTCCAGCGACCCTCCAATCCTGTATCAAACGGCATACTAAAGCCGCCGAAACGTGAAACGCACGGTTTCATGCTTCGGCGGCTCTGATTTTTGCACCAATCAGGCGCTTTTTTACTTGTGATAGCGCTCGTTTGCGCCGATTTTGAAGCCGCGATAGAGCTGTTCGAGCAATATCACGCGCATGAGCTGATGCGGGAAGGTCATCTTCGAGAAGGACAGCTTCTCGTCGGCGCGGGCAATCACCTCGTCCGACAGCCCCAGCGAGCCGCCGATCACCAGCACCAGCCGCCGCCCGTCCATCGACCAGCCCGCGATTTTGCCCGCAAACTGCTCCGAATCGTAAGCGCTGCCCTTGATGCACAGCGCCACGACGCGGTCGTTTGGCCGAATCTTCGCGAGAATTTTCCTGCCTTCCTTCTCCATCACGCGGCGGTTGAGCGCTTCCGAGGGCTTGTCCGGCTCGGGCTGATCGCTCAGCTCGCAGATCTCCAGCGCGCAGAACCGGCCAAGACGCTTGACATATTCCGCGCAGGCCTCGCGCTCCCATTTTTCCTTCAGCTTCCCCACGCCGATCAGCAGCACCGGCAGCATCGCTCATTCCCCCTCAAATCACGCCGAACAGGCTCAGCCCGTTCAGCACGCCCAGCGACAGCATCTTCAATACGGACAGCAGCAGCAACACGCTCGTACCGGCGTCCATCTCCTCGCGCGGCGCTTCGCCTGAAACGCCGCCCCGCCGCAGCCTGTACAGCACCGCCATGAGCGCCAGCGCGCCCGCGGCCGTCAGGCCAAGGTGCGCCGTCACGCCGTTCGAAATTGCATAAAAATGCGCATATTTGCTTTGAAGCATCCAGCTCCAGATCAGCGTCAGCGCGTTATAAAGCCCATGAAACAGCATCCCCGCGTACACGGAGCCGCCGTCCATGACGATCCGCCCCAGCACCAGCCCCAGAACCAGCTGCACGGGAAAGCCCTGCGCCGATTCGTGAATCAGCGCGAACAGCGCCGCCTGCACGATCAGCGCCCGCCGCCGACCCCGCCGCTCCCAGGCGCTCATCACACCGCCGCGGAAGAGCAGCTCCTCGCACACGGCGGGAAGGAGCGCGTAAACCGCCAGCTGAAGCAGCGCGCCACCGATCGAAACCGGCATGGCAAGTTCCGCCGTCACATGGCCGCCCAGCGCTTCGATCAAACGCGCCCACAGCCCGCCCAGCGCCGCCGCGAACGGCACGGCGATCACCGCAGCCAGCGCCGTCAGCGGCAGCGCGCGTCGCTCCGGCGCGATCAGCCGCGCGGCATGGCGCGTCGCGTTGTCCCGACGCATATAAAGCCACGCGGGCGTTGCGACCAGCACGATTTTGTAGAACAGCTCCGCTTCCAGCGCCGTTCCGGCCAAGGAAAGCACCGGCCAGATTCGCCCCAGCAGGCCATACAGCGCTTCAAACAGCGGCAGAACCGCCGTCTTTCCGATCGCCGCCAGCAGCAGCCATGCGCTCGCCGCGCGCAGCGACGGCCTGTAATAGGCCGCATCGTCAGCAGAAAGCATCTCTTCATCCCCCTCGTCAAGGCGCGTTTCTGCGCCCTTTTCATCAAAACGGAAGCGAAATCGCCGCTTACGCCGCATCGCTTTTTCAGTCCGCAGGCGTGCCACGCAGACCTCAAGACTTTGCGCCTGCGAACGCCGAAGTTCCTTTCCCAATTCAATGTTCAGCGGCGATCACTCACGATTTTCAGCCCCAAAACCCGCCAAATGCGCCCCATCGAGCGCAAAACCGACGTTTCACCGCTCGAAATCAGCGCTTCAGGCCGTATGCGGCGCGCTCATTCCATAGAAAACATCTCGCTGTGACCGTCGCGTTTGGCCACGCTGAGCGCCAGATCGCGCCCGGGCACAAACCCGTTTTCCTCCAGTGTACAGCTCACGCTCGCATAGGCCAGCTCGGGGAAGTTGTTCTCGCCGCTCAGATGCCCCAGGACGATCGCCCGAACGCCCCGCCGCACCAGCTCGACCGCCGCCCTGCCCGCGTCGTCGTTGGACAGATGCCCCTTGCGGCCGAGGATGCGCTTCTTCAGCTCATAGGGATAGCGTCCGGCCTCGAGCGTGTTCACGTCGTGATTGGCTTCGAGCAGCAGCACGTCCGACGCGGCCACCTCGCTCAGCCAGCCCTCGCGGATGCAGCCCAGATCGGTCGCGATCGAAGCCTTGCACGAGCCTGCGCAGACGGCATAGCCCACCGGCTCGGCAGCGTCGTGCGGCGTGGCGAAGGGCCGGATATTCAGATCGCCGATGGAAAAATCGCCGCCCGTCTCAAATTCAACGACGTTCGCCGCTTCAATCGCGCCCAGCTTATTCCGCATGGCCGCCCAGGTACCCGCGTTGGCATAGACCGGAATGTGATAGCGCCGCGACAGCACGCCCACGCCCGATATGTGGTCGCTGTGCTCGTGCGTCACCAAAATAGCGCTGAGCTCCTCGGGGTTCACGCCGATTTTCTTCAGCTCGGTCGTAATTTTTGCGCCGGACAGACCGGCGTCGATCAGTATTTTCGTTTTTTCCGTGCCCACGAAGATCGAGTTTCCGCTCGAGCTTGAAAACAGCGGGCAGAATTGCAGCTGCATTGATTCAATATCCCCAATTCAATCTCATGTATTTTTATTCAACGCCCGTCAGATCAAACGGCGGAATATACTGCGGCGAGGCCGCCTCCAGCTCCTGCACATAGCCGTCCTCCATGCCCAGCGCGAAGAGATGATCGACCACTTCGTCGTATTCCTCGCGCGTGATGGGCCGGTTCAGCTCCGGCATGGTTTTGGCCAGCCCGCACGGAATGTACTGCGCCATCAGCGACACCCATGTGCCCTCGGGCAGATGATCGTGGATCCAGCTGAGCGCGTCCTTCGACTGCTGGACGCGACCGGGCAGAATCAGATGCCGTATGAGCAGGCCGCGCGTCATCACGCCCTCGTCGTCGAACTGGTTCTCCCCCACCTGCCGCAGCATTTCGAGGATCGCCTTTTCGGCGTACACCGGATAGAGCGACGCGCGTGAATATTTGCTCGCGCCCTCGGGATCAACATACTTGAGATCGGGCAGATAAACCTGCACATGACCCTCAAGCCGCCTGAGCGTATCGATCGTCTCAAAGCCGCTGCTGTTCCACACGACGGGCACGCCGAGCGGCTCCTTCAGCGCTTCCAGAATGGGATTCACGAACTGCGTGCCAGTGACCAGATTGATGTTGTGCGCTTCGTCCTCGATCAGCCGGTCGAATATCGCGCGCAGCCCCTGCGGCGTGACGGCGCGCCCAAAGCAGCCGCGGCTGATCTGATCGTTCTGGCAGTAGACGCAGCGCAGCGTGCAGCCGCTGAAGAACACCGCGCCCGAGCCGCGCGAGCCGCTGATGCACGGCTCCTCGTCAAAGTGCAGCGCCGCGCGGGCCAGCACCGGCGCTTCGCCCATCTTGCAGAAGCCGCGGCCCTCGCCCGCCGCTTCATCGCCGCGCTTCACGCCGCAGCCGCGTGGACACAATTTGCAGACAAACATGATCGCTCTTCGTCTCTTTTCCGCCCCTATAGGGGCCTTTCAAATTTCGATTGTAATCGATTTTTCGTTTCTCATTTGAATATTCGGTCGTTTGCACCGCGAAAATCGGCTCAGAATCGATTTTCGCGATTTTGGGGGGCTGTTTGGGGTGCAAAATCCGCCGTTTAATCGCCGTTTGGCGCCGCCGGCCAGCTCAGCGCAGGCGTTTCCGCCGCCGTTTGCGTCCTGAGCGTGATCAGATGCACCTGCGCCGTGGTGCCCAGCCGGAACGTGAACGTCGCGCCGCTCAGGCCGGTGCTGATGAGCGTCTTGGTGCTGTTCTCCATGTGCCAGCCGCTCAGATAGCGCTCGTCGCTCGAGAGTGGATTGAACAGCTCGCGATCTCCCAGCCTGATCTGCCCGCCCAACGTGTGGCCGGTCAGCGCCGCGTCCATCCACAGCCCGCCGCCCAGCGCGATCTGGCCGTTGAGCTGCGGCAGCGCTTCCGGCGTGTGGCTGAGTACGATCACGCAGTCGTCCGCCGCCAATCCTGCTGCGGGCGTGCGCGCGTCCTGAAGCCCCGTGCGCCAGTCGTTCACGCCGACGAGGATCAGCGTCTGCCCGTCCTTCACGACGCGCGCCGCTTCATCGCGCAGCAGCGTCACGCCGCCCAGCGCCGCCGCGTCCTCGAGCGCCGTTCCCGCGCTACGCTCCAGCAGATTGTCCATATCGCCCGCCACGGCGAACTTGCCCAGCGGCGCGTCAAACTCTGAAAGCGACAGGAAAAACAGATCGCGCAGATCGATCATCGCCGCGTCGTAGGCGGAATCGTCGCCGATGTTCGCCGCCAGCCGGACGAGATCGTTGCCCGTATAGTCGCCGCCCAGCAGCAGCAGATCGGGCTTCAGCCTTTCCAGGCGCTTGAACAGCGATTTCACCTTCGAGAGCGAATTGAACGTCGTCAGATGAATATCGCTGATATAGACGATCTTCACGCCGTCAAACGCGGACGGGAGATCGCGCAGCGGCAGATCGGTGCATTCCAGCGTGACAAAGCTGCCCCATACCGTCATCACGGCCAGCAGCAGCGCGGCCGCCGTCAGAAGCAGTCTGCCCAGTACGCGGCCCGCGCTCCCGTGCGCCGCCTTTTTGCCCTTTCGCTTTTTCTTTCCGGCCATGCGCGTCTCCCTTCTCTCACGGTGTTTCACGTGAAACATTTTCGTTTACGCTCCATTTTCAAGAACAGTTGTTTCATGGCTTTCTTAAAAATGAAGAAGTTTTGTAAAAAAAGCGTGGTTTACCGCAATTTGTCGGTGCTTAACCATTGCATACCGCCCGATAATCCATTATAATAGGAATAGCGTTTCTGTTCAACAGGAGAACTGTGAATTGAAGCGCAAAAATTGTTTGACAATGAAATATGCCGACAGGAGCGCTTCATGAAAAACGACGAATCGAAGGGGCTATCCTGGCCCCTGTCCCTGTTGGTGACCTTGCTCATCTGTGTGCTGGCCTATACGGCGGCCAGCCTGCTGACGCGCGAAAAATCGCACATACTCAGCGACACGGCCGTGCTGCCCTGTACGTCCTCGCAGGCCGTGCAGGTACTCGGCAAGGGCGTTGTGTACAGCGACGGCACGTCTCTGCGCGCGCTGAACGACCGCGGGCGGCAGACATGGAGCTATGTCGTGGGCGCAAACTGCGGCTTCAACGCCTGTGAGAGCGGCGTGGCGGCCTGGTCGGGCGATCTGCTGGCCGTGCTGAACCCCGAAAACGGCGCGGCGCTCTTCAGCGGCTCGCTGGGGCAGACCATACTCTCCGCCACCGTAGGCAGCAGCTATGCCGCCGCGCTGGTCGGTGAGGAAAGCAGCGCCACGCTGATCGTGCTGGAGCTGAGCGGCCGCGAGATCGACCGCATCGCCCTTGAAGACATCACCGTGCTGGACTACGGCTTCTTCAACAGGGGCGAAATGCTCTGGGTCATGTCGCTGGACACCAACGGCACCATACCAATGAGTCAGGTTACCACATACAAGCCCGGCCGGAAGCAGTCCGGCAAGATCACCGATTCGGAACAGATCATTTACGAGGTGATGTTCGAATCCCCCAACGTTTACGCCGTAGGCACAACCTACATCCGCGTTTACGATTACACCGGCGTAGAAGACGTGAATCAGCGGCGGCTGGTGTACGGCTGGTATCTCGTCGATTCCGACACGTCGGCCGACGGCGCGCTGATGGCCTTCGTGCCCATGGCGGAAATCGGCACGACCGCCGAGATCAACGACGTGCGGCTCGTCAAGGGCAATACCGACCGCACGATCCGTATGCCGTTCACCTGCTTCTCGATCCTGGCGCGCGGAAACGCCGTCTACGGCTTCTCCGATCAGTACGTCATGATCCATTCCCTGAACGCGGAGCAGGCCGAGACCTATCAGCTGCCCTTCCAGTGCGACGCGCTGATCGGCATTACGAGCAGCTCAAGCGCGGTGCTTGTTTCCGGCGATTCGGTCTATATGGTTCCCCTGCCGTAACCCGCAGGCCATCAATTCATTAAGGAGTGTAACACCATGAACATCGTTGACATCGTCGCTCTCGTCATCCTGGCCTTCAGCCTGTTTTCGGGTATGTATAAGGGCTTTATCACATCGACGCTCGCCCTGCTGGGCTTCTGCGGCGCGTGGATTGCCTCTCTGGCTTCCTATCAGTATCTTGTCGCCGCCGTCACCGCCAACGAAGGGCTTATGAAGGTCTTTTCCGGCCTGACCAGCGCCGTCGATCTGTTCAAAACCACTACGCTGGCCAACCTGCAAGTGGCCGCCGCCACCACCGCGGATATCGATCAGGCCGTCGGCGAAATCGGCATTCCCGTCATCAACGAGCTGTTCCGCAAGAACGTCGTCGGCAAGGTGTTCGCCAACAGCGGCCTGAGCACCATGAGCGAGTATCTTTCCCAGACGCTGCTCGAGACGGTGCTCAACGTCGCCTCGTTCGTGCTGATGTTCATCGTGATTTACGCCGCGATTCTGCTGATCGTCAATATGCTCAACAACGTGTTCCGCTTTCCGGCGCTGCGCCATCTGGACTGGCTGCTGGGCGGACTGTTCGGACTGGTGCGCGGCGCGGTCATCGTCATGCTGATCTTCGCCGTCATCCCCACCGTTTCCTCCGCTCTGGAGAGCATGAACATCTCGCTGCTGAGCGATCTGGTCAGCGCGTCGACATTCGGAAAGTTCTTCGAAAGCAGCAACCTTGTGGCCAACACATTGCAAACGATTCTCCCCTAAGCGCTTTGTTCGGGCAGCCTGCCGGCTTCAATCGGCGGGCTGCTTTTCTTTTTGTCCACAAGCGTTTTGGCGGGCGCGCGCAAGGCGTTTCCCAGCGCCGCGGCAGGAAACCGCCGCAGGCACAGCCGATCGACGCTCACCGGCAGCATTCAAGCCCCCGTTTCAGCCCATGTGAAAACGCGCCCGCCGCATTCTTCATGCGGCAGGCGCGTTCATTGATATGGCTTCAGTCGTCCCTGCGGTCAAGCGTGACGCGCAGCTCGTCCTCTTCATAGCGCCGCACGGCCGTCAGCGTGTCCGTGTCCGAGGCGATCAGCTCAAGCGAGCCGTTCTGCGCCGCACGGCTTTCAAGCCGCGCATGATTGACGCGCTTTATCTCCTCAATCAGCGCATGATCCTCGTGCCCCCACGGGTATGTTCCCCGGCAGAAGGGATCGTCGCCGCCCTGCGCGCCGGCCTCGTCGCCGTAATACAGGCAGGGCATCCCCGGCATGGCGCACAAAAAGCGCCACGCCTTTATGAAGCGCCGCTTCCCGCGCTCATATTCCGCATCGGTCAGCGGGGTGAATGTGCGCTCCTCGCGCGGCCTGTTTTCCGGCTCCGCGCCGCTCAGGCGGTTGATGACGCGCGCCTTGTCATGACTGTCCAGCAGATTCATCAGCGCAGCCGCAAACGGCGCGGGATAGTTCTCATAGAGCGCGTCCAGCCGCCGCTTGAGCGCGTACGCGTCGATTTCGCCCAGCAGAAAGCCGATCAGCCCCTCGCGCAGCGGATAGTTCATCACGCTGTCCAGCGTATCGCCCAGACAATAGCAGCGCAGTTGACCATAGGCCACCTTGTTGGACGCGTCCTCCCAGACCTCTCCCAGCACCGCCGCGTCGGGATCGACCGATTTGACGCTCTTTCTCAGCGTCCGCAGAAACGGCATGGGCAGCTCGTCGGCCACGTCCAGCCGCCAGCCGGACGCGCCGCGCCGCAACCAGCGCTTCACGATGGCGTTTTCATCGGTCAGGATATAGCGACGGTAGCTCTCGTCGCTCTTGTCGACGGTGGGCAGCGTCTCAAAGCCCCACCAGCAGTCGTATTCGTCTGGCCAGCGCTTAAAGCGATACCATGACGCATAGGGCGACTCGAGCGACTGATACGCTCCCAGCGAATCATAGCGCCCCAGACGGTTGAAATAGCGGCTGTCGCTGCCCGTGTGCGAGAACACGCCGTCCAGCAGGATGCGGATGCCCACGGCGCGCGCACGTTCGCACAGCGCTTCAAAATCCTCCCGCGTGCCGAAGGAGGGATCGATCGTCTCGTAATCGCCGGTGTCGTATTTATGATTGGAGCGGGCGCGGAAAACGGGATTGAAGTAAATCGCCGTCACGCCCAGCGCCTTCAGATAGTCCAGCCTGTCCATCACGCCGCGGAAATTGCCTCCGAAGAAGTCGTCCGCACGGTTGTCGTGCGTCCGTGGATCGACATGGATTGCGGGCGGCTCGTCCCATTTTTCGTGCAGCCAGCCGGTTTCAGGCGCGTTCTTTCCGTGCGCGGCAAAGCGATCGGGCATGATCTGATAGAGCAGGCCCTCGCGCATCCAGCGCGGCGTGTCGAATTCCTCGTCGTAGACGGTCAGCTGGAAGGACGGCGGCTCGTGGTCGTACAGCCGCCCCTCGCCGCCCAAGCGGTCGTCCGCGTTGCCGTACAGCCGCGTCTCGCCGTCAAAATCGACGATAAAGTAATACCAGAGAAGGCCGCTCCGCTCCGGCAGAGTCAGCCTGATTTCAAAAAGACCGGCTCCCCAAGGGGAGGCGGTCATCGGCCGGCGGATCTCGCCGTCGTCCCACCAGATGCGCAGCGTCACGGCGCGGGCGTCGTCCGCCCGGCAGCGCAGGATAACGTCGCTGCCGGAGGGACGCGCGCCGGAGGGCGTGCGATACAGGGGATCGCGTGAATCGTGCCGGACCATCAGTCGAGAACCAGCGGCTTCAAATGCCAGATTTTGTCGTTATACTCGGTGATCGTACGGTCGCTTGAGAATATGCCGGATTTCGCCGTGTTGATCACGGCCTTTCGGAGCCACAGGCCATGGCGCCTGGAGTAATCCTCGCCCAGAATGCCCTGCGTCTTGAGATAGCTGGGCATATCCTTCAGCACGAAATAGGGATCGGCCATGCCGCCGTTGTCGCCGAAGAGCAGCGCGTGATACAGCTCCTGGAACATATGCGGATTGTTCGGCTCCAGCGTGCCGTCGATCAGCTGATTGAGCGCGCGGCGGATCTCGGGATAGGTCTCATAGATCCGGCTGGAATGATAGGTCGAATACGACGCTTCCACCTCGTCGGCGCTCAGGCCGAAGATGTAGATGTTGTCCGGGCCGACCTCGTTGTAGATTTCGACGTTCGCGCCGTCCATCGTGCCGATCGTCACGGCGCCGTTCATCATGAACTTCATGTTGCCGGTGCCGCTGGCCTCCTTGCCGGCGGTGGAGAGCTGCTCGGACACGTCGGCGGCGGGCATGAGCACCTCGGCGGCGGACACGCAGTAATTCTCCAGGAACACAATGCGGATCATCTGGCTGGCGCGGGGATGCGCGGCCACCAGCTCGCTCACGCTGTTGATCAGCTTGATGATCAGCTTGGCGCGGTAGTATCCCGGCGAGGCCTTCGCGCCGAAAATGAACGTGCGCGGGTGGACGCTGTAGTTGGGATCGTCCACAATGCGATTGTAGAGCACCAGCACGGAGAGTATGTTCATCAGCTGGCGCTTGTACTCGTGAAGGCGCTTGGCCTGCACGTCGAATATAGTGTCGGGATCCATCTTAACGCCCTGCATGCGCTCCATGCGGGCGCACAGGCGCTCCTTGTTGGCGCGCTTCACCTTGTCGAACTTCTCGACAAAGGCCGCGTCGTCGGCAAAGGGCATGAGCTTTTCGAGCTGCATCGGCTCCTTGTGCCATCCCTCGCCGATGGCCTCGTCCAACAGCGCGGTCAGGCCGGGGTTGCCCTGCATGAGCCAGCGGCGGTGCGTAATGCCGTTGGTAATGCCGATAAAGCGGCTGGGATACAGCTGATAGTAGTCCTTGAAGGTCTGCTTGCGCAGGATCTCGGCGTGAATCTGAGACACGCCGTTGACCATAGAGCACATCGAGACGCACAGATTGGCCATATGCACCTGATTGTAGGCGAGGATCGCCATCTGGGCGATGCGGTTCCACTCCCCGGGGAAGTGATTCCACAGATCGGCGCACAGGCGGCGGTTCATCTCCTGAAGAATCATGTAGATGCGCGGGATGAGCATGCTCACCATGCGCTCCGGCCAGCGCTCGAGCGCCTCCTGCATGACGGTGTGGTTGGTATAGGCGAAGCAGCGGCGAGTGATCGCCTCCGCTTCATCCCAGCCGAGGCCCTTTTCGTCGATCAGCACGCGCATCAGTTCGGGAATGGCCAGGCCGGGATGCGTGTCGTTGACCTGGAACATCACCTTGTCGGGCAGCATCTCCCAGCGGGGGCCGTAGGTCTTTTCAAAATCGCGCACGGCGAACTGCACGGACGCAGAGGACAGGAAATACTGCTGCTTGAGACGCAGCTCCTTGCCCTTTTCGTGGTTGTCCTCGGGATAGAGCACCTTCGAGATCGTCTCGACCAGCTCCTTGTCCTCGGAGGCCTCCACATACTGGCCGCGATTGAACTCCTGCATATTGAGCGGGTTGATCGCGCGCGCCGACCATGTGCGCAGCATATTGACCATATTGCTGTCATAACCCAGCACGGGCATATCGTAGGGCACGGCCTGCACGGCGTTGTAGTCGCACAGCTGATACTTCATCCGGCCGTCCTCGGAATATTCGCGGACATAGCCGTTAAAGCGCACCTCGACCGCCTGATCGAGCCGGCAGATCTCCCAGATATTGCCCCGTTCCAGCCAGTTGTCGGGCAGCTCCACCTGGAAGCCGTCGGAAATGTGCTGGCGGAACAGGCCCAGCTCATAGCGGATGGTGCAGCCCATCGCCGGCAGTTTGAGCGCGGAGAGCGAATCGAGGAAGCAGGCGGCCAGTCGGCCCAGACCGCCGTTGCCCAGGCCAGGCTCCGGCTCACGCTCGAATATGCGCGTCTTGTCGATGCCCAGCTCGTCCAGAGCCTGCATATATTCCTTTTCATTGACCAGCGAGACCATGTTGTTGTGCATGGCGCGGCCAACCAGAAACTCTGCGGAGAGATAATAGAGCTTTTTCGCCTGCTGGCGCTTGCGTTCGCCGCGGGAGAGAGCGCGGCGCTCCATCACTTCGTCGCGGACGGTCATGGCCAGCGCCTGATATAGCTGATCGTCAGTCGCATCGGACACGTCGCATCCGAACTGACGCTGCAATTTTGAAACAATGGCGTCTTTGATTTCATCCTTGGTCATACGAGATACGGGCATGGATTTATCCTCCTTTTCTCTTATTTTAGCATAGCCGTTCGAAGCAAACAAGAAAGATTATTTTAACTTCAGATGTCCGTCCATGGGCGCTTTCTGCATCAAAAAACGCCGCCTGTCCGAAAAACGTTCGGTATTTTGACAAAACAGGCAGAGTCCTTCACAAAAATATGCGCTCAAGTGAAATTTCGTCGGGGTCTTACAAATCCTCGGCGCGCAGCCGCTCTCCCCCGCCGCCCTTCAGTATACGCCGTTTTGAAGATTTTTTTCCGTTCTCTTGCCTTTCCGGAAATCATATGCTTGAGCGACCGATGAAAGGAGGCCGCCTCATGAAGGATACCATCGAGGAGCGCGTGCTCGACGTGGCCGCGCACATACTCTCAACCGGCGCGACGGTGCGCGCCTGCGCCCGATGCTTCGGCGTCAGCAAAACGACGGTGCATAAGGATATGCGCGAACGCCTGCCCCGCCTGAACGCCGCGCTGGCCGACGCGGTGGGGCGCGTGCTGGCGTTCAACAAGGACGACCGCCATATCCGCGGCGGAGACGCCACGCGCCGCAAATACCTCATGCAGCGGCTCGCGCGTGCGGAAGAAAATCAAAAGTCCCGCGCCCGATAGAATCCGCGTCAAAAAAGTCCGCCCCTATAATCCGGCGTTTTCTCCCCTCATGGCAAAAACGCGGAGTGGACGGACTGAATCGAAAGCGGACAAATGGAACGCCGAATCACGGACAGGCGCATTTTGAATCGCTCCATCCATCAAAATTTTCCGGAACGACCGCCCAAGGGCTTGACAGGCGGCGGCGAGTATGTCATAATAATCAGTGTGCCATTGGGGCAAACGCAGTCCGGCTTCCTGCCCACAGTTTTTCCGTTCAACAGCGCGTACGCTTTGCGGAAACCGGCGTTTTCCCCATCCGACAGACGCACAGACCATCTCTCCGTAGCTCAGCAGGATAGAGCGTTCGCCTCCTAAGCGAAAGGCCGCGCGTTCGAATCGCGCCGGGGAGGGCAAGCCCGCCACAGAATCGCCAAAGCAGCGATTTGCGGCGGGCTTTTTGTATATGTTTCATGTGAAACATTTTGGCGGCTCACCGGCGCGTTTTTCCGTCACCGCTTTCGTTCGAGCGCCGTCTGTCCCTTTCAACTCAGATTTCCTTCAGCAGGCGGCGCAAAGCGCGTCCTATTCCGCCGATTTCCGCATGAGCGCGGTCATCTCGTCCAGCCTGCGCCGTGTCTCCGGCTCAAGCGCCATGACAGACCGTTCGAGCGCGTCATAGAGCGCCCTGTCGCGCGCGTCGGTCAGGAAATCGCCGCACGGGTACAGCGCCCTCAGCGCCGCAATCGCCTCCACAGGCAGGCGCGCGAGCAGATCATCCAGCGCGCCGCCGCACAGTTCGCCGTCATGCAGAAGCTCCGCAAGATCGCCTGCCGAGCGAACGCGCGCTTCGATCAGCGCCGCCCTCTCCGTGCCGTCCCCGCAGCGGGCAAACGCGTCCAGCAGCTCTGCGTAATCGCGGTCGGCCATGCGCTCGCCCACCGGCAGCTCAATGTGCGGCGCACACGCGGGATCATAGGGCGCAAGCAGCACCGCGTCCAGCGAATCCAGCTCCATGGCGCGTGCGAGCGCACGGGCGATTTTCGGCACGCTGGCCGCCATATAGCCCGCCAGTCCCGCCGGACACTTCAAATGCGCGCAAAGCGCTTCCCGCGCCGCCGACAGCCGCGCTTCAACGCCCACCGCGTCCAGCCCCGCAAGCAGCCGCTTCACCGCAGATCGGTCTGCGTCGAGCGCCTTCACCGGCCGGCCGGTCAGCACGCAGCACAGCGCGCTCGTCAGCACCGGCTCATAAATATTCATCAGGATCTGCTGATAGTTCTCGTCCAGCCCGCAGAGCAGCCGATGCACCACTCCCGTCTCGAAAGCGCACAAAAAGCGGTTCTCGCAGGACAGCGCGTGCAGATAGCGCTCGATAAAGTCGATTCCCCGCCAGCCCTTTTCGATCAGAAACGGCGGGTAATCGGCGGTGATATGAATCTCCTGCGCGGAAAATTCCGGCCTGTACAGCCTGAAAAAGGCGTCCAGCCCGTCCACGATCGTTGATTTGTAAAACACATTGCGCGTGACGAACAGCGTCTCCTTCAGGCGCTCGTGAATCGCGCGCGCCCGCCCCAGCCTGCGGCGGATGATCGTCAGCCCGCGATCGAATATCGCATCCAGCGGCTCGCGGCGCAGCGTTTCCAGCGCGCCGCCGGCCTCCGGACAGCGCCGGAGCGCCGTTCCCAGCACACAGGCGATGGATTCGGTCAGCTCCCGCGCCTTTTCAGCGCGCAGCGAGGTGCTCTCCCCGCGGGTCAGCCGCTCCGCCTGCCGCACGAAAAGCGCCGCGCTCTCGCCCTGTATGCGCGCCATGTCCGCGTCGCTCAGCAGGCCCCGCGAAAGCGCCGCGCCGATCAGCGACGGCCAGTAGTTTTTCGGATCGAGCGCCGCGTCGTCCAGCGCCCGCGTTCTGTCAAGCTCCCCCATGTGATTCCTCCCGTCCGCGCCTGCCGTCTCCGCACATTTCGCCAAAGCACGCCAAATCAAGGGATTCGGGTGCATAAACTGCCGCCCTTTTGTTCCAGAGCGCATTCCACGTTCCTTTGGAACTGCCTCCGATTGAATTCATAAAAATTCAATCGCCGCGCCCCGAAAAATCCGCTTGAACCGGCGGCCTTCCCCTTCTCAATCGCTTTCTAGCCGCGCGCTCCCCGAACCTTTCGCATGATTTCATCCGCCATCAGCTCCGTCGCGCCGCGCGTTTCGTCAAAGGCCGCCCGCATGAGCGCAATCAACCGCGCATCACCGATCTCCGTTTCGTTTTTCAGCGCGTAAAACAGCTCGATCAGCGCGCAGAGCGTCTCGGCGTATTCCTCCCGCGCCATGTAGGGCGAATCGCAGAACGCGTCGATCAGCCGGTCGGGCACGCCGCAGCCAAATTCGACGCGTCCCGTCTGTTCGAGCGATTCCCGATGCTTTTCGCTGAGCATCATCGCCTGCGCGCGCGTCAGCATCAGGCCGTACTCGGCGGTCTTTTCGTTGTGCAAAAGCAGCGCGCCCGCCGTCTCACCGCCCGAAAACAGCGACAGAGCGCCTTCATCGCGCGCCGTCATGATGGATTCACCAGCAGCGCCGCGACGAGCTGCTCATAGCCGTATTCCAGAAAAGCGCCCTCGTCCAGCGCATGGCTCTTCTCGATATAAGCGCCCTTGCTCTCATTAAGCGCCAGCAGCGCGCTCAGGCCGGCCTGAAGCACCATGACGCTCAGCGCGGGCGCCACATCCGCGCGCACAACGCCCTCGCGCTGCCCCGCCTCGATCCAGCCGGTCAGCAGCGCGTTGATTTCCTCGCCCAGCGCCAGTATGCGACGCGCAGCCGGCGGCAGCTCGTCCGACTGGAGGCGCTCGCCGCTCGCCGCATCCACCGCCCGCGCCGAGCAGGGAAAATCGCGCCGATAGCGCGTCATCGCGGCGCAGATCGCCCGATAGCGCGCCAGAAAGCCGCCCTCCCGCGCAGCGGCCGCCTTCAGATCCTCCCTGAGCGCAATCAGGCCGCGCTCGACGGCGTGCAGGCGCAGGTCGTCCTTGTTCTGATAGTAGGCGTAGATTGTGCGGCGGCTGTATCCGCACGCCTTTGAAATATCGTCGATCGTCGTCGCGTCAAATCCCTTCTGCGCAAACAGCGCTTCGGCGGCGCTCAGTATATGCTCGCGATGCAGCGCCGCCGTCTCTCCTCTCCGGCTCATGACAGACCTCCGTTTTCTCAAAAGTATACCAATAGTATACTTCATTTTTCAGCGCTGCGCAAGTCCTTTTTTATAAAAAAATGAGCGAACCCCGCCGCTCGGTTCGCTCACAACGCATATTCATACAGATGCGCATACATTCAGGATCAGTTAAAGTGCTCCTCATATTTGCGGCGGATGTCCTGCAAGACCGCCGGCGCGCTGAAATCGTCGGGATAGATCAGATTGATGGAGCGCACCATCTGGCAATTCTCGATGGGCACGATGACCAGCTGCCCGCGCTTGAGTTCGTCCAGACAAACGTTATGGCTCAGCACGGAGATGCCCAGATCGGCCATGACGATTTCCTTGATGTTCGAAACGCTGTCCAACTCCATGCTGACGTGAAAATCGCGCGGCAAATAGCCGTTGCTGACGACATAGCTCTCGAACATACGCCGCGTTTCCGCGCCCTTAGGCCGCATCACCATGTTTTCCTGCTGGATTTCGTCCAGCCGCACGCTCATCCGGCGCGCGAAAGGATGCCGCGGCGAGACCACCAGCCCCAGATAATCAGTGCCCAGCAGCATCGAGCTGAAGCCGTCGCGGCGGATCAGGCCGTCCACAATGGCGAAATCAAGCTCGTAAAACGCCAGCATATTATCAATATTTTTTATGGAGTCTCTCAAAATTTGTATCGAGATTTCTGAATGGTCGCTGCAATAGGCGGCCAACACCTGCGGCACGACGATGTCGCTGGCCGTCGGCGTAATGCCCAGACGCAGCGAATGAATCTGCCGCTGGCAGTCCTCGATGGCCTGACGCACGCCGTTTGAGAGCGCCATGGCGCGGCGCGCGTAATTGATCAGGATTTCGCCCGCCGCCGTAGGCTTCAGCTTGTGTTTGCCCTTGACGAATATGTGTATGCCAAACTCCTCCTCAAGGAGCTTTATGTGATGGCTGACCGCCGGCTGCGTCAGCGACAGCGCCTCGGCCGTCTTGGTATAGGATCCCAGCTCTGAGAGCGTCAAAAGCGTCCGTATCTTGACGTCGACCATATTCCCGCCTCTCTCTATTATAAATCAGATTTATCATACGATTCAAAAGTGTAATTTGATTTTCTCGTTTAACGCTCGTATAATCATCGCATCACCTGAGATTCCATGCAGCCGGCCGGAATGAAAAACTCGCTTTCATTTCGGAATGCCGCCTTTTATTTTTTTCCTGGAGGTCTTTGCCATGTCCACGTTCTTCTCCTCACTCAACACCCAGTCGCTCGTGCTCATACGGCTCGCGCTCATGCTGCTGGCCGCCTTCGGGCTTTCGCGCGTCGCCAAGCTGCTCAAGCTGCCCAACGTCACCGGCTACATCATCTCGGGCATCATCATCGGCCCCTATGTCACCGGCCTGATTCCCAAGGACATGGTCAGCAGCATGTCCTTCCTGACCGACGCGGCGCTGGCGCTGATCGCCTTCGGCACCGGCAAATACTTCAAGTGGGAAACGATCAAGAGCAGCGGCTCGAAGATCATCATCCTCACGGTCATGGAGGCGCTGGTGGCCGCCGTCGCCGTCACGCTGGCCATGATCTTCATATTCCATCTGGACGTTCCCTTCTCGCTGCTGCTGGGCGCGATCGCCTCGGCCACAGCCCCCGCCTCGACGCTGATGACCATCCGCCAGTACAAGGCAAAGGGCGAATTCGTCGACACGGTGCTGCAAGTCGTCGCGCTGGACGACGCCGTCTCGCTGCTGGCCTTCAGCGTGTGCGCCACGCTGGCCGAGCTGATGGGCAGTCAGGGCGGCTTCAGCGCCGCCGACGTGGTGCTGCCCATCGTCTATAACGTCGCGGCGCTCGTGCTGGGCGCTCTCTGCGCGCTGCTGCTCAATATGCTGATGCGCCGCGTCAAGTCGGATTACAACCATCTGCTGCTGGTGGTAATCCTGCTGCTGACGCTCTCCGGCCTGTGCGCCGCCTTCGACGTGTCGCCGCTTCTGTCCTGCATGGTGTTCGGCACCGTCCACACCAACATCTCGAAAAAGCCGCTCTTCGATCAGGTCGACAGCTTCTCCCCGCCCATATTGACGCTGTTCTTCGTCGTCTCGGGCATGCGGCTGAATGTGAACGCGCTCACCAGCGCCGGCGTCATCGGCGTGGGCTATTTCCTCGTCCGCATCGCCGGCAAGTATCTGGGCGCGACGGCAGGCGCGGTCATGACCGGCCGCTCGAAGCCCATCCGCCGCTATCTCGGGCTGGCGCTGATTCCGCAGGCCGGCGTGGCCATCGGTCTGGCCGCTCTGGGCGAACGCATCCTCTCGGGCGATCTGGGCAGCCTGCTCTCGACGATCATACTGTCCTCGTCCGTGCTGTACGAGATGGTCGGCCCCGCCGCCGCCAAGCTGTCCATGCACCTGGCCGGCGCCATTCCCAGCGGCGCGAAACCCGACCGCTCCGAGGACGAAGTCGCCGAGAACCGCGAGTACAGCGTGCCCAGCGAGGCCTACTTCAGCGCGAAAAAGGCAACCGCCGCGCCGGCCTATGCGCCCGAGGTTCCGCTGCCCGGCATTTCGCGCGAGGACGACGACCCCGAGCTGCTCGATCCCGAGGGTCTGAGCGTCAACCGGCTCTTCTCGGCCCGCCGCCGTCTGGACACCGACGCGGATCCGAACGAAAACAGCGCGCGTTTTTCCGGCTGAAGTCCAAAGCGCGTCTGAAGAAGGAAGGTCTCAAGCGCCTGTAGATTTTTCGTCAGTTCAGGCTGAAATCCGCCGTTGCCATCCGTGGATTCTTTCAGGTGCGCTCCGGCTCCCCAATAAACCGCAGACGCAGGATATTACACGCAATATCCTGCGTCTTTTCTATTTTATACGCGCCCGTCTCGGCAGACGGCTCACAACGCCGCCCCCTCGCCAGCCAATTTCCGAAGCCGCCGGATTGACAGCCGCTTGCAATCCCCGTTCACGCGCCCGTTGAATCCGGCGCATAATTGATGTAATGACAGCACTCGCATGGGAAATCAAACGCATCCATTGCCACCGGCAACAGCTTGAACGCCCTTCCAGCAGTCTCATCGTTTCCAGCAGATAAGCGCATCATACCGACGGCAGACGCTCACGGGCCGAAGCCGCGTCCGGCAAACGCCGTCTCCCTTCAAATTGCCCGATACAGGACTGCTCTGCTCAGGCCGACTGCGCCGTCTCCTCGAACAACCCCTTGCGCCACGTTCCGCGCACATAGCGGATCGCCAGCAGAATGCCGCGCGTCACGTTGTCGGCCACCATGCACACCCACACGGCGTTCAGGCCGAGATGGAGCAGCTTGACGCAGATCGCCGTGGACACAATGCGCACGCCCCACATGCCGACCAGCGCGATGACGAACGGCGCTTTCGTATCGCCCACGCCGTTGAACACGCCCTCCAGTATGATCGACATTCCGAATATCGGCTCGGACACCGCCACGATGCGCAGCACCGTCACGCCGCCCGCGATGACCGCCGGATCGTTGGTAAACAGGCCCATCATCTGCGCGGGAATGGCGAAGAGCACCGCGCCGGCCACCGCCATAACGCCCGTGGCCATGAGCGTAATCAGCAGCGATATGCGCCTGAGCTTTTTCTCGTCGCCCTCGCCCAGCGACTGGCCGGCCAGCGTCGACGCAGCAGCCTGCATCCCGTAGCCGGGGATATAGAACGCCTGCTCCGCCGTGATGGCCAGGGAGTGCGTCGCCAGCGCCACGGTGCCCAGCGAGGTCACCAGCGCGGAGAACACCACCTGCCCCATGCAGGAAGCCATGCGCTGCATCGCCACCGGCAGGCCGATGCGCAGGCAGGGCGTCATCGCCGCCTTGTCCAGCCGCAGAGAAAGCCCCTTTGGCGACACCATGGCGTTCCTGCGCAGCGCAACGAACATCGCTATGCCGCCCGCCGTGTACGAGATGGCCGAGGCCACCGCCGCGCCTTCCACGCCCCAGCCCGCGCCGGGCATCGTGAACGTCAGCCCGAGCACCGACACAGTGCGCGCCGCGTAGATCAGCAGGAAATTGAGGATCACATTGAGCAGATTCATGCCCGCGCTGATCGCCATGGGCGTGCGCGTATCGCCGCTGGCCCGCAGCGCCGCGCCGAATAGGATCACTGCCGCGCGGAAGGGCATGGGCGCGCACACAATGGCGAAATACAGACTGCCGTCCCGTCTCAGCGATTCCTCCGCGCCCAGCCACGCGGGCAGGAACGGACTGATGGCGAGCGTAATCGCGCCCAGCGCCGCGCCCACAACGGCCGTCATAATAACAGACTGCGCCGCAATGCGCCGGGCCAGATCGTAATTCTTCGCCCCGACGGCGCGCGCAATGCAGGCCACAACGCCCACGCCCAGCGCGAACATCGGCGAATTGACCAGCCACGTCATTGTCGTAGTCAATCCGACGGCCGCCGACGCGTGCGCGCCGATGCGCCCCACCATGGCCGAATCGGCGTACTGCACGACCGTGGCCAGCGCTTCCTCAACGATGGTCGGCCAGGCCAGCGCGCAGATCAGCGCCAGCAGCGCGCGGGTGCTCAGGGCTTGTGATTTCATAGCGGGCTTTTCCATATATATCCTCCGCAAAAAACGCGCCCGCGCAGAAGCGAGCGGCGGCGCATTCAATATCGTCTGTTATGGGACAATTATAGCACCCTCCGCGCCCGTCTGTCAATCGCCGCCGCGCCGGACAGGCTGTTTTCATGTCGATCCGCAGTCCCCTCCTGAACCGCCATCCCGTTCTCATCACTTTATTTTCACCGCCTTATTGCAAAGCCCCGCGCTGTATGTTATACTCCCGTTAGATATTTTACACTTCAGGAGGAGTCCTTATGGAATCCGCATCTCAATATGCCGCCGAGGCCGAACGCGTCCGCCAGAGAATCGACGCGCTGCGCCGGAGCGACACGCTCGTCTTTCCGATATTCACCGATCTGCACACGCGCTCGCTGGACGCGCCGATAACGCTGGCCTTCTTCGAGGCCATGGAAGCGCTGTCAAAGGCCGTCCGCGCCGACGCGGTCATCGCGCTGGGCGACAATCTCGCCATGCTGGGGCGCGAGGAGCACGCGTCCAACGAGACCATCCATGCGATCATCCGCGGGCTGTTCGCGCGCATTTCGTCGCTCTGGCCGTGCCCGCTGCTGCCGGTCAACGGCAATCACGACGGAGTCGGCACCGATTTCTTCAAGGCTGATTTCTGGCAGAGCATATCGCGCGGCTTTGACCGCGGCGCGGCAAAGTACTCGGGAAACAGCGCCTACTACACCGTCGACTTCGATCAGGCGCGCGTGCGAATAATCGTCCTGTCGCTGCCCAGCGGCTCCGATCTGACCGCCGAGAACCCCTCGCCCACCTGGGCTTTCGGCGACGAGCAGCTCAAATGGCTGGCCGGCACGGCGCTCAGGACCGATTATCAGGCGCTGCTGGTCTGCCATGTCCCGCTCTATTACGCCTATACCGACGAAAAGGACTGGACGATCGGCGTGTGGACGGGCGATCGCGCCGCCCAGTCCTATGTCAGCGCGCTGTGCGGCTGGATCGACGACCGCGACGAGGCCGAAGCGCTGCTTTCCGCCTTCAACGCGCACGCCGCCTGCCGCATCGACAGGCTGAACGCGTCCCTGCCCGCTTCGCCGGAAAGCGCGGGGCTGATCGCCTGCCTGAGCGGCCATATGCACGACGATTCCCTCTTCCACGCGGGCGAGACGATCGGCAATGAGACCAACCGCCTGCCCTGCGCGCAGATTCAGTCCGGCTCGACCAACGTCAGCCTGAACAAACCGCTGCGCGATCAGGCCGCGCTGCCCATATCGATGGACGTGGCCGTGCTCACCCCCTCCGAGCGCCGTCTGACCATGGTGCGCTACGGCGCGGGCGCAGATCGCACGATTCGCTGGTAGTTTCCTCTCCGCATACTGTGCGGTATAAATATGCAAAGGAGCTTTGTCATTATGGATCATGTCGTTATTGATTTTGCCCAGAACCTCGGCGCTGTCAAGCCCATGCACGCCGTCAACAACGGCCCTGTGTACAAATTCGCCGCCGATCAGCGCATCACCAACCTGCCCGCCTATAAGGAAGCCGGCATCCCCTACGCCCGCACGCACGACGCGTCGTTCTATGCCACCTACGGCGGCGAGCACACCGTCGATATCATCGCCATTTTCCCGAATTTCGACGCCGATCCCGACGATCCCGCGTCCTACGATTTCCGCCTGACCGACGAGTATATGCGCGTCATCGAGCTGGCCGGCACGAAGCCCTTCTTCCGGCTGGGCAACAAGATCGAGCACTGGCCGAAGAAATACGGCACCCTCCCGCCTAAGGACTTCCACAAGTGGGCGGTCATCTGCGAGCACATCATCCGCCACTACACCGAGGGCTGGGCGGACGGCTTCCACATGGATATGCCCTACTGGGAGATCTGGAACGAGCCGGATCTGGATCGCGACGATTCCGATCACAAGCGCTGCTGGGGCGGCACGGCCGAGCAGTTCTATGAATTCTTCAATATCACCGCGACGCACCTCAAGGCGTGCTTCCCGCACCTCAAGATCGGCGGCCCCGCCTGCTGCGGCCTGAACGAGCAATGGATCGACGGTCTGCTGAAAAAGCTCGCCGCACCGATCGACTTCTTCTCCTGGCACGTCTACGCCAAGGAGCCGGAAACCGTCGCGAAGATGACGCTTCAGGCGCGCCGCATACTCGACGAGCACGGCCTGAAAAACGTCGAGAGCATCCTCAACGAGTGGAACTATGTGCGCGGCTGGGAGGGCGACAACTGGGTCTATTCGCTCAAGGCGGAAAAATCGCTCAAGGGCGCGTCCTTCATCGCCGCGACGATGGAAACCTGCCAGTATCTGCCGCTGGATATGCTCATGTACTATGACGCGCGTCCCTGCGCCATGAACGGCATGTTCGCCACCGATTACGTCTGCGATCTGCTCAAGGGCTATTATCCCTTCCGCATGTTCAACCAGCTCTACAAGCTCGACCACGCCGTCAGGACCGAGAGCGATCAGCCCCACGTCTACGCCTGCGCCGCCGCGTCCGAGGGCAAGACCGCCGCGATGATCACCTATTACACCGACGACGACAGCGCCGAGGCCGAGAAGGAAGTCAAGCTCACCTTCAAAAACGCCGCCGGACAGAACGGCCTGCGCCTGACCTTCCGCCTGCTCGACGAAACGCACAACGACGAGATCGTCAAGGAAGAGCTGGTCTCCTCCGACGAATTCAGCGTCTATCTCAAGCTGCCGCGGCTGGGCACCTGTCTCATCGAGTCCGCGCCGCTGTAAGCCAAAATATCTGTGAATAAGTAAATCCGCCGTCCCGCCCGACGTGAAAATCGGATGGAGACGGCGGATTTTTTTGCATTTATCCACATGGGTTTTGGGGAGAGCCTTCTCACGCAAGCCTGTCTTTCAGCAGAGATGCGCTTCAGTCCTCTTTTTCTTCCGGCAGTTCAATCCGGCCATGTTCCTTTTCAAACTCTACAATGCACTTTTTAATCATAGACAGCATCAGGCCATTCATGGAGCGATCGTCATATCTGGCCACATAGTCAAATCGGCGCAAAAGCTCCTCATCAATCCTGAGCGACAGATGCTTCTCACT
>CAKTXR010000029.1 GCA_934631025.1 uncultured Clostridia bacterium | reverse complement strand
ATAACATCTTTATACAGCCCGACCTGACCGGCCATAAATTGGAGCCGGTCAGGTCTTTCCGTGTACCCGAGTGCTGCACGGCGTGGATGCGTTGATTCAAAGATAGCAATTATTGCGATGTTTGGCAAAGAGGTACTTTACTGTGAACTCAATGAAGAGAGTCCAGAGAGCCAATGGCTCTTTGGCGCAGTCTGGGGCGCGCAGCCCCAGCGTCCTCCCCGCGGAAAGCATAGCAAAGCCAATGCGATTACGCAAAAACGTACTCTGCCGCGAACCCAATGAAGAGAGTCCAGAGAGCCAATGGCTCTTTGGCGCAGGTTTGGGGGCGCGCAGCCCCCAACGTTCTCCCTGCGGAAAACATTACAAGGCCAATAGGCTCACGCAAATGCACACCCTCGCCGCGCCGCCGACTCCGTACCCCCGTCGGGATCGCCGCAAAGAAACGCATAAACCCAAAGTGAACCCGCAAAGTCAGATAACCGTACGGCATTCGAGAACGCACCAAGGCGATCCCGACCCGCGCGGAATAGAAACGGAGCATATCGCAAGCCGTCTCTTTTTTCCTGAAAAGGAAAAAAGACAGGCGTGATTCAAACGCAAAACGCCGCAACAGAAATGTACCGCCAGCCATACTCCCGCTAAACAGACCCGCGCCGCCGCGTTGAACCCCAGAACGCGGCGGCGTGATGTACATATATGATATTTATTCCGGCCGAGCCTCGCTGACGATGTTGTAGTACGCATTGGATGTGATGCGGTATACCAGCGCGTAGAACAGCGCAAACACGGCGTAGCTGATCAGCGTCACAACGGCAAACAGGCCGATGTTGTTCAGGTTGAAGAGCATGAGCAGCCGCCGGATCATCGGGAAGGCGAAGGCCATGTGCAGCCCGGCCAGCGCCAGCGGCAGGAAGAATACCGTCAGCAGCTGGGAATTGATGCTGCGGCGAATTTCCTTCTTCGTCATGCCGACCTTGCGCATGATGTCAAAGCGCGCCTGATCCTCATAGCCCTCGGAGATCTGCTTGTAGTAGATGATCAGAACCGCGCCGAACACGAACACAATGCTCAGCACAACGCCCAGATAGAACAGCCCGCCGTATGTGCTGTAAAAGTCTCCGCGGTTCCACGCGCGCGATTCGATCGACACCAGCAGCCCATCTTTGCTCTGCACGTCGTAAAGCCCCGCCGCGTCCATGGCGCCGAAGAAATCTTCCCAGCTCGTTATCTGCTCTTCCTCATCCAGCCTGGGCATATCAAAAGCGTACAGCCAGCGCAGAGAAAGCATGCGGTTGCCCGCTTCCGTCCGCTGCGCGTCAAACGCCTTCAGGTCATTTTCAAAATCAGGCAGCACAACCAGCAGCGTTTCGTAAATGGCGGCGGCGGCCATTCCGTTTTCCGGAAAGACGGCGTTTCCATCGAGCACCCGGAACGTCTTTCCCATCTTCTCCACGGTGAACGTCGCCTCGGGATAGGCTCTTCTCCGATACGTCGCCAGAATCTCGTCCTCTGCGAGCGTCACGTCCGTGCCGTTCAGGCGGTTGTAATCGTCGAGCGGCATGAACAGCACGTCGCACAGATTTTCATAGGAAAGCCCATCCCCCAGCCTGTCTGCGTCGGGATTCAGCACGCCGTCCTTCATAAGGCCGCTTGTTATCGCGCAGCGGTACTCCAGCACGTTGCTCTCCTCGATGTTCAGCGCCTTTTCCGCCCTGCGCACCACATCGCGCAGTTGGGCGGCTTTCTCCTCAGTGCACTCGGCAAGTTCATCCACGCGTATATCCACATTCATGCAGCGCGCATAGCGGCTGGAAAGCGCCTCCTCCGAGCCAAAAAACAGGCTGCTCGTGGAGGAAATCATGACCAGCACCATCGTGGCCAGTATGCAGATGGAGGCCAGACCCGCGCCGTTGCGCTTCATTCTGTAGGCCATGGACGACGTGGAGACGAAGTGCGCGGGCGTGTAATACCAGCGCCTGTTCTTCTGCAATACGCGGCAGAGCAGCACCGAGCCGGAAATCATGATGAGATATGTCGCGACAACGACCATGATCACCGCCGTGAAGAACCACGACATCGCCGAAATCGGCTCCTTGACCGATATGGCCAGCCAGTAGGCCGCGCCCAGCACGATCACGCCCAAGAGACCCAGCGCCCAGTTGGCGCGCGGCGGCTTTTCTCCGACGTTTTCGCTCTTCATCAGCTCCAGCGCGCCGGAAAAGCGCACCTGCCGCACGCTGTTGAGCAGCAGCAGCAAAAATATCGCGCCGAATGTGATGAGCGTTGCGCGCACGCTGTCCCAGCTGACGGTCAGCTTGTAGTCCACATTGAGGCGCATGATGTTGACCATGCCCAGCTCGGCCAGCTTGGAAAACACAATGCCGGCAGTCAGGCCGCCCGAGAGCGCGATCAGCGCGACGAACAGCGTCTCCCAGAGCAGTATCAGCGCGATGTTGCGCTTGCCCATGCCCAGCACGTTGTACAGGCCGAACTCGCGGCGGCGGCGGCGCATGAGGAACGCGTTGGTATAGAACAGGAACAGGCAGGCGAACACGCCGATGACGATGCTGCCCAGCCCCATGAACGCCCGCATTGTCGAGCCGCCGCGCATGGTTGTAATGCTGTCGCTGTAATGCAGGAATGTGACGATATAGAACATCATGACCATGCCCACGCAGGTGAGGATATAGGGCAGCGTCATGCGCCGGTTCTTGCGCAGGCCGTCGATGGCCAGCCTGGGATAAAATCCGATTTTCACGCCCGATCACCGCCCGTCGCCAGCATGGTCAGCGTGTCGGAAATCTTCTGATAGAGCTGCTCGCTGCTGTCCTCGCCGCGATAGATCTGATGATACGCCTCGCCGTCGCGGATGAACAGCACGCGGCTGGCCGAGCTGGCCGCCTTGACCGAGTGCGTGACCATGAGGATGGTCTGCCCCTGCCGGTTGATCTCCTCGAACAGGCGCAGCAGTTCGTCGGTCGAGTGCGAATCGAGCGCGCCGGTCGGCTCGTCGGCCAATATCAGCTTGGGATTGGTGATGAGGGCGCGCGCCACGGCCGCCCGCTGCTTCTGGCCGCCGGACACCTCGTAGGGGTACTTTTTCAGCAGCCCCGCGATGCCCAGCCGCGCCGCGACGGTGTTCAGGCGCTCCTTCATCTCGCGGTAGGGCTTGCCGGAGAGCACCAGCGGCAGATAGATGTTGTCCTCCAGCGTGAACGTATCCAGCAGATTGAATTCCTGGAACACAAAGCCCAGATTGTCGCGCCGAAACGCCGCCACAGCCGCCTCGCCGATCTGACTCAAGTCCCTGCCGTCCAGCATCACGCGGCCGCCGGTGGGCTTGTCGAGCGCCGCCAGAATGTTGAGCAGCGTCGTCTTGCCCGAGCCGGACTCGCCCATGATGGCGACGTACTCGCCCTTTTCAACGCTGAAGTTCACATCGCGCAGCGCTTCCACGCCCTTGCCGCCCAGTCGGGTCGTATAAACCTTTTTGAGACCCTCTACTTCCAATATGCTCATTGTCGATCCTCCGATCCATTTTGTTCTTTGTTCTAACGCCCTTTGACGTATACCATTTTAGCAAAACGGATCGCCCATCGCCATGCAAACGCCTTACGTTTCGCCCCGCGCGTCTTACAGTTTTGTCACATCTACTCCGCCTTCACATCGGGGCGATGCAGATCGATCAGTATCGCCGTGCCGTGGCCGACCTCCGACTCCGCACTGATGGCCGCGCCCAGCTTGTCGCACACGCGGCGGCAGAGATGCAGCCCGATGCCGCTGGCGCGCGCGCCGCCTCGTCCATTAAAGCCGGTGTAGCCCTTCTCGAACACGCGCGGCAGATCGGACGCGGCGATGCCGATGCCCGTATCCTCGATGCACAGCACATACGGCGCGCGCATATAGATCCGCACGCTGCCCTCGCGCGTATACTTGAGCGCGTTGGAGAGCACCTGCTCCACGACGAAGCCCAGCCACTTTTCATCGGTCACCACGCGCGTGTCAAGCGGCGTATACTCCAGCCGGATCTTCCGCGCGATGAACTCGGTGGAAAACCGACGCACGGCGCGGCGCGCGATTTCGTCCAGTTCACAGCTGCGGAACACATAGTCGCTCGATTCGGAATCGAGCCGCAGATAGGCCAGCACCATGTCGACATACTGCTCAATGCGCATCAGATCACCGATCAGCGCGCGGGAGACCTCCGAGTCCTCGCCCCGCAGCGTCAGCCGCATGGACGATATGGGCGTTTTGATCTGATGCGCCCAGACGGTGTAATAGTCGATTGTGTCGCGATAGCGCGCGGCAGCCTGATCGGCTGAATCGGTCATGGCGCGGCGCAGCGCGTCCACGAGCGCGCAATCGTCCGTCTCCTCGATCGAATCCGGCTCGGGCAGCTCGGTCTCGAGCGTGCCGGCCTGCCGAATCGCGTCCAGCAGCCGGATGTGCCGCGCCCGCACGCGCCTAAAATCCATGCAGAGCGCAATCGCGCCGAAAAACGCGCACAGCAGCACCGGATAGGCCACGGCCTCCAGCGGCAGATGATACAGATAAAACGCTGCGGCGAACACAGCCGCCGCCACGAGCAGCGCCGCCATGACGCGCCGCCGGCTCTTCAGATAAGCAAGAAACAGCTTCATATTCTCCTACTCCACGATATAGCCCACGCCGATTTTCGTCGCGATAAAGTCCTTCAGGCCCGCCGCCTCCAGCTTGCGCCTGAGCCTGCCCACGTTCACGGTCAGCGTGTTTTCGTCGATGAACGAATCGGTTTCCCACAGGCGCTCCATCAGCTTTTCGCGGCTCACGACGCGCCCCTTGTTCTCCATCAGGGAGAGCAGGATCCGGTATTCGTTCTTGCTCAGCGGGATAGCCGCGCCCTGATAGGTCAGCGTGCCGTCGCCCAGATTGAGGATCGCGCCCTTGTGCTCGATCAGCGGCGCGGACGCGGCGAAATCATACGAGCGCCTGAGCAGCGCCTGCACCTTGGCCATCAGCACGGCCATGTCGAACGGCTTGGCGATAAAATCGTCGCCGCCCATGTTCATCGCCATGACGATGTTCATATTGTCCGACGCGGAGGAAATGAATATGATCGGCGCCCTCGACACCCGCCGAATCTCCGCGCACCAGTGATAACCGTTAAAAAAAGGCAGTGAAATGTCCATCAGCACCAGATGCGGCTGAAAGGCGGCAAATTCCTGCATGACGCTGCGAAAATCCTCAATCACGCGGCAGGACATCGCCCACGCCTCGGCCTGCGCCTTAATCGCAGCGGCAATGCCCGCGTCATCTTCGACAATCAAGAGCTTATACACGTTATCTCCCTCCCCTCGGCATTATAACACAGGATTGCGCGCGCCGCCAAGGGGTGTTTTTTCACTCTGGACAGCGCTCAGGCTCTATGCTATACTCTTCTCACTAGGAAAGGAAGAACACGCATGAACAGAAACGCCGTCCTCGCGCTGCTGAAATCGCGCGGAATACCGTTTGAGCTGGCCGAGCACAGGGCCGTCTACAATATGGCCGATCTGGCCGAAATCGCGCTTCCGCACCCCGAGGCCGACGCAAAGAACCTCTTTGTGCGGGACGACAAAAGGCGAAACTACTATCTCATCACCGTCAGGGGCGAAAAGCGCGTCGATCTGAAAGCGTTCCGCCATGCGCACGGCACGCGGCCGCTGAGCTTTGCTTCCGACGATGAGCTGGCGGCGTTCCTCGCGCTGTTCCCCGGCTCGGTCACACCGCTGGGGCTGCTGAACGACGAAACGCGCCGCGTCACGCTCTTCATCGACGAAGCGCTGCTGGAGGGCGACGGCCTGATCGCCGTGCATCCCAACGACAACGCGGCGACCGTCTGGCTGAAAACCGCCGATCTCATCGCGCTCCTGCGCGAGCAGGGACATTCCGTCGAAACGACGCGACTATAAAGAACGCGGCGTTCACTCTTATGCGGTGAACGCCGCGTTTTTCATGTCATTTTACCGCGTGATGGGCGTGATCACAACGCTGGTCACGCTGGCCGCGGGCAGCGTGAGCGCGTCGCCGTCGGCAAAGTCGATCGTGCGCTCGGCCGGCTTTACCGCGTCGGGGTTTTCGAACGTGTTGCAGGTGTGCGCGTCCTCGCTGGAGAGCGTACGCACGACGGCGCGTCCCGTCAGGCTGCCGCCCGCGCCGCGCAGATTCACGCGCACAGGCTCGTGCAGATCGGCGTTGGCCAGCGTAACGGTCACTGTACCATCTGCCGCCTGAGAGGCCGAGACCGACACGCGGTCGAGCGGCTTATAGGCGCGATGCTTATCCTCCGGCGGCGCAAACGTGCCGCACTCGTTCATCACGCCCAGCTGGCGCGCGCCCTGATGCGTCTTGTACAGGTCAAAGACGTGATAGGTCGGCGTTTCGACGAAATGCTCGCCTGAAGCCAGATAGAGCGCGTGCAGGTTGTTGCACAGCTGCGCCACATTGGCCATGCCCACGACGTCGCAGCGGTCGTTGAATATGTTCAGCGTCAGCGCGGTCACAACCGCATCGCGCATGTTGCTCTGCTGCTCGAAGAGGTTATAGCCCTTGCTGGGGCCGCTGCCGTCCTTGTGCCAGCAGCCCCATTCGTCGACGTACATCATGACCTCGCGCTCGGGATCGAACTCGTCCATGGCGGCGCGGTTGTCGTCCACGATGTTCTGCATATAGTTCGCCTGATGCAGCAGCTGATACCATTCCTCATCGGTGAACTCCTGCGGCGTGCCGGCGGTGCCGCAGTAGTAGTGTACGCTGAGCGCGCCGGGCTTTGCGCCGCGCTCGTGCATGGTCTGCATCAGCTCGCGCGTCCAGGTCACGTCGTGTCCGTTCGCGCCGCAGGCCACGGTGGTCTTTTCGCCGGGCAGGCTGGAGCAGACCATCTCAAAGCGCATATACTCGCGCGCGCACATTTCTGGGCTCATCCGGCCGCCGCCGCCCCAGTTTTCGTTGCCGATGCCCCAATAGCGCACGTTGAACGGCGCTTCATGGCCGTTTTCGGTGCGCTCGTCGGCCAGCGTGGAAGCGTGCGCGGGCGCGTTGCAATATTCGATCCAGTTGCGGATGTGCAGCGCGGGCAGCGTGGTCATGTTGGCCGCAACATAGGGCTGAGCACCCACCTGCTCGCAGAAATCCATGAACTCGTGCGTGCCCACCTGATTGCTCTCCACGCGCTTGTCCCAGTTATACCACCAGTTGATGCGCCGCGGCCGCTTTTCGCGCGGGCCGACGCCGTCGCGCCAGTCGTAAGTCTCGGCGAAGCAGCCGCCCGGCCAGCGCACGATGCTGGGATTGATCTTCTTAAAGCTGTCCACGAGCGCCTTTCTGAAGCCGCGCACGTTTTCGATCGGGCTGTCCTCGCCCACCCACAGCCCGTCGTAAAACACGCCGCCGATATGCTCGGTGAAATGGCCGTATATGTTCGGATTGATCGTGCCGCGCGACTGCGCGAAGAGCACGGTAACGTCGTTCTTCATGCTGAAAATCCTCCCCGTTCATTTATTTTCCACGTTTATTTTAACACGATCTTTGCTGAAAGGGAATACGCGTGGGTATACAATATGAGACAAAAAGTGTCTTTTTGAGGGAGACTCATGGCCTATTATCAGATCGAAAACTCGCTCGTGCCCGGCCATTACGACTGCCGGCGCTATGTCGATCTTGCATTCTCGACGCATCTGCACCGCGATCCCGAGCTGGTGATCGCCCTGCGCGGCGAAATCACGCTGACCGTCGGCGCGCGCACAGAGACGCTCCATGCGGGCGAGGCGGCGCTCATTCTCCCGCACGAACCGCACGGCTACTCAACGCCCGCCGCATCCGAGATCATCGTAACGGTGTTTTCGGCCGACTATGCGGGCGATGTGTTCGCCTTTTTGCGCGGCAGGCACGCCGTATCGAGCGTCTTTCATCCCAATACGCGCGATTTTGAGTACGCGCGCGCGGTGTTTGAGGACGAAGCGTCCCCACCCTATCGGCGCAGGGCGGCGCTCTATGCGCTGCTGAGTGCGTTTACAGAGCAGGCGGAGCTGGTCGCGGGTAGCGAGACGGACGAGCTTATTGCGCGGGTGCTGGCCGAAATGAGCGAGCGCGCGGGCGACGAGACGCTCACCATGGCGGGGATTGCCGAAGCGCTGGGCTATGAAAAGCACTATCTGTCTCGGCGCTTCAATCGCGCGCTGAATGTGAATTTCCGCACGCTGCTCACGCGCTGCCGGCTGGACACGGCGCTTTCATTGCTGCGCGAGGGGGATTTGCCGATCGAGGAGATTGCGCGGCGCAGCGGGTTCGCCAGTCTGCGCGCGCTCGATCGCGCCTGCCGCGAGGTGACCGGCCGCACGCCCACGCAGTGGAAGAATCAGAGATAGAAAGACGGCCCCGCGGGGAATACGCTGGGGCTGCGCGCCCCAGACTGCGCCAAAGAGACAAAAGTGGAAGCCGCACTGCGGCCTCTCTGGACTCTCTTCTTTTGATTCCCGGCAGAGTACCTCTTTGCAAAACATCACATAATTGCTATCATCGAATTACTGTACCCACGCCGCATAACGCCCGGGTACACGGAGAGACCCGCCCGAGTCCAATTTATGCTCGGGCGGGTCGGGCTGTATAGCGATGTTACCTATAAGCGCTAACGTCCAGACTCGAAGCGCCCTCAAGCGCTGAAGAGTCGGGTTGCACGCGCGAAGCGGAGTGGAAGCGGCACAGCCGCCGGGTTGCGCGCGCGAAGCGGTCTGCGTGCAGGCTCAGCCTGCCTAGAGCATATCGAAGAGACTGACCTGGCTGCTTTCGGGCATATCGCCCAGCGCGCCGACGTTCTTGAGCATTTCGACGATGGATTTCGATACCTTGCGGCGAACCATATCCTCCTGCGATATGAACGGGCCGTCCTCGCGAATCCTTGCGAGGTTCTCGGCGGCGCTCAGACCCAGCCCGGGCAGTGAGTTGAGCGGCACGCGGATGGTCTTTTCCGCCTCGATGACGAAATCCTCCGGATGCGATTTGTATACGTCCACCGGCAGCAGCTTTATGCCGCGCGTCAGCATCTCGATGAGAATCTCCAGCATACTGATCACGTCGTCCTGCTTGTCGCGCTCCTCCTTGGACAGCGCCTGTAACTCCGCCATCCAGTTCTTCGCATGGTCGAGCGAGCAGACCATCTTCGAGCCGTCGAACTTCTCGATATTGCGCTTGAGATAACAGGCGTAATACTCTGTCGGATAGTAGATCTTGAAATAGGCGATGCGCAGGCCCATCGTCACATAGGCCACGGCGTGCGCCTTCGGGAACATATAGCCGATCTTCCGGCACGCGTCGATGAACCAGTCGGGCACGTTGGCCGCCTTCATGGCCTCCTCCATGCCCTCCTTGAACACGCCGCCCGCCTTGGCCGCCTTGCCCTTTCGGGTGAACTCCATGATGTCGAACGCCATCTTGCTGGGCACGCCCCAGGCGATCAGCTGGTTCATGATGTCGTCGCGCGTACAGGGGGCGCTCTTCAGCGTGGCCGTGCCGCTCTTGACGATCTCCTGTATGTTGCCCAGCCACACGTCCGTGCCGTGCGACAGGCCGGATATGCGCACCAGCTCCTCCATTGAGGACGGCTTCGTGTCCACCAGCATGCCGCGCACGAACGTCGTGCCGAACTCGGGAATGCCCAGCGTGCCGGTCGGGCAGTTGATCTGCTCCGGCGTTACGCCCAGCGCCTGCGGCGTGCTGAACAGCGATATGATGTTGTGATACACCTCCGGATCATCCAGCGGCACCTTCTGCGGCGCGATGCCGGTCAGATCCTGCAATTTGCGCAGCATGGTCGGATCATCGTGGCCGAGTATGTCCAGCTTGACCAGCACGTCGTGCATGGAGTTGAAGTCGTAGTGCGTGGTGATCACGTCGCTGGTCTGATCGTCGGCGGGATGCTGGATCGCCGTGAACTGATAGATCTCGTATTCCTCCGGCACGACGACCATGCCCGCCGGATGCTGGCCGCTGGTGCGCTTGACGCCGGTGCAGCCCGCCGCCAGACGCTCCTTCTCCGCGCCGCTGGCCGTCATGTTGTGCTCCTCGAGGTATTTGAGCACATAGCCGTACGCCGTTTTCTCGGCCACCGTGCCCATCGTGCCGGCGCGGTAGACCTGCTTGACGCCGAACAGCTCCTTGACATAGTTGTGCGCCACCGGCTGATATTCGCCGGAGAAGTTCAGATCGATGTCGGGCACCTTGTCGCCCTTGAAGCCCAGAAAGACCTCGAAGGGGATGTTGAAGCCGTCCTTCATCATCAGCGCGCCGCAGACCGGGCAGTTTTTCGGCGGCAGGTCAAGGCCGCAGGTGTATTCCTCCGGCACGTCGAACTCGACGTGATGGCAGTTCTGGCAGGCGTAGTGCGGCGGCAGCGCGTTGACCTCGGTGATGCCGGTCATGTGCGCCACGAACGACGAGCCGACTGAGCCGCGCGAGCCGACGATATAGCCGTCCGACATGGACTTCTTGACCAGCTTGACGGCGATGTTGTACAGCGTCGAGAAGCCGTAGCCGCAGATCGACCCCAGCTCCTTGTCCAGCCGCGCCTGAACGATCTCGGGCAGCGGATCGCCGTACAGTTCGTGCGCGCGGCGATAGGATTCCGTGCGGATGAAGTTCTCCGCATCCGGCCAGAACGGCTGGAAGGTCTCCTTGCCCTCGGGGTGCTTGGGAAATATGCTCACCTTCTCCACGCGGTCGGCAATGGCGTTGGGGTTGTCCACAACCACCTCCATCGCCTTCTGCGGGCCGAGATAGGAAAACTCATTGAGCATATCGTCGGTCGTGCGAAAGTAGAGCGGGGCCTGCTTGTCCGCGTCCTCAAAGCCCTTGGCGTTCATGATGATGGCGCGGAAGATCGCGTCAGTCGGGTTCTTGAAGTGAACGTCGCCAGTCGCGCAGACGGGCAGATTCAGCTTTTCACCCAGCGCCACGATGCGGCGGTTGTAGTCGCGCAGCGCCTCCTCGTCCTTCGCCGTGCCGTTTCGGATCATGAACTCGTTGTTGCCGATCGGCTGGATTTCGAGATAATCATAGAATTTCGCGATGCGCTCGAGCGTTTTGTCGTCCTTTCCGGCCACCATGGCGCGGAACAGCTCGCCCGCCTCGCAGGCGCTGCCCACGATCAGCCCCTCGCGATAGCGCCTGATCAGCCCGCGGGGGATGCGCGGCGTTCTGTGGAAATAGTGAAGATGCGCCTCGCTGACCAGCCGGTTGAGGTTGAACATACCCCGCTGATTGCACACCAGCAGTATGATGTGATACGACTGCCCGCCCGAATCGCCCACAAACACCTCGTTGAGCCGATCCAGCGTGGATGCGTCGTGCTCGCCGCGCAGCTTTTTGAGCGCGATGAGCAGCATTTCGCTCGTCGCGCGCGCGTCGTGGACGGCTCTGTGCGCCTTGGAGAGATTGATCCCCAGAAATTTGCACATCGCGCCCAGCTTGAACGTTTTCTGCTCGGGATAGACGTTGCGCACCAGCGTGAGCGTGTCCAGCTTGGGATGATCAAACGGAATATTCGCCGCCCGAAACGCCCGATCGAAAAACGCCATGTCAAACGACGCGTTGTGCGCCACCAGCACAGCATCCTTGCAGAACTCGGCAAACTCGCCGATCACCTCGCCGATGGTCGGCGCGTGCTGCACCATGCCGGGCGTGATGCCGGTCAGCTCGATCACCTTATCGGGAATCGGCCGCTCGGGATTGATGAGCTTCGAGTATTCCGCCACCTCCTGCCCGTTCTCGATGCGCACCGCGCCGATCTCGATGATCATGTCGGTGGCGGTATTCAGGCCGGTCGTCTCAACGTCCAATACGACATAGGTCGCGCCGTCGAGCGGACGATTGTCCGGCATATCGACGATCTGCGCCGCGTCGTCGATGAGATAGCCCTCGCAGCCGGGGATGAGCTTAATGTCGTTCTTCTTGGCCGCGCCGAACGCCTCGGGGAAGGCCTGCAATACGCCGTGATCGGTGATCGCCACGGCGGGATGCCCCCACTTGGCGGCCTGCGCGATCAGATCGGACGCGGAGGACACGGCGTCCATGGCGCTCATCTGCGTGTGCATATGCAGCTCGACGCGCTTCTTCACCGCCGTGTCCACGCGGCGCGGCGCTTCCTCACGGTTGATGTCGTCCACCATGACGACCATCTCGTGCATGAAGTTGTCCATCTGATATTTGCCGCGTGCCTTGACCCACGCGCCCGGATGCAGCGCTTCCTTGAGCGCCTCAAGCTGCTGCGCGCCGTGGCCCTCGTCGCCCTTGATCCGCGCGAAGGTTTTCATGTTCACAGTGCCGGTGTAGTCGGTCAGCGCGAAGGTGATCAGCAGCGTCGTGTCGTTCTTCAGCGGCCGCGTCTCCACCTTGAGCACCTCGCCCTTGAGCACCACGCGGCCCGCGTCCTCGGTCAGCTCCCTGATCTCGATTTCCGGATCGGCAATCGAGCGGCCGTAGAGCACCTTGGGCGGCGCGGCCTTCTTCGCGGCGGCGGGCTTGGCGGTGGCGGTCAGCGCGGCCAGCCGCTTTTCCTCCTCGGCCTGACGCTCGGCGATCTGGCGCAGGCGCTCCTTCTCGTCGCCGCTCGCCGCCACGCGCACCGGACAGGTCACGGCGAACTCGTCCTTCAGTATGGTCGAGAGCAGCCGGTCCACGCCGCGATGCCGCGCAAACGACGCGCTTACCTCGTCCTGAAAGCCCAGCGTCAGCGCGCCGTCCTGGAATGTCCACGCGGCGTTCCTGAGAGCGGGAATCGAGCCGGGCGAAGCCTTGCCCAGCTGACGTGTCAAAAAATCGCGATACTTTGAAACGTCCGCGCACAGCGCCGGCCCGAACGAGGGATAGCTCAATTTGAGCGTCAGATTGACGCCCCGAAAGAACGCGCGGAACGTGTTCTTGATCTTGTCGTACTCGCTCTCGGTCATGATGCGGCCCGCGTGCAGAAAGACGATCATCGAATCGCCCGTGCGGCTCACCTGCACCTTGTCCAGCGTCAGCTGATCGGTCAGCTCGCCCAGCTTGTCCGACATGGCCGATTTCCACGCTTCTTCCATCGTTTATCTCCTCTCCGCCCGCCAAAACGCGGGGTTCTCCCTCTATTCAATCGTCAGCGCGACGACCTCCGGCCGGTTGTTTACGCGGAACGGAAACACGCTGTTGCCCAGTCCGCGGCTGACCAGCATAGTTATGTCGCCCGCATCGTAAAGCCCCGCCGTATAGCGCGGCAGCTTGCCCTGCCCCGGCGCGTACAGCCCGCCGATAAAGGGCAGCCGAATCTGACCGCCGTGCGCATGGCCGCAGAGCGCCAGATCAAAGCCCGCCGCCGCATAGGACGCGACAAACTCCGGCCTGTGCGCAAGCAGTATACGATAGCCGCCCGCCTTGGGCGCGAGCGACGCGACATAGCCCGCGTAATTCTCCCGCCCGATAAAGCCCGCGTCCTGCGCGCCGGTCAGCGTCACGCCGTTTTCGAGCGTCACGGTTTTTCCGCTCAGGTCGATCACGCCGGTCTTTTCCAACTCGGGCAGAAAGGCTTCATAGCTCGGGCTGAGCTTTTCGTGATTGCCGGTCACGAAATACGTCGGTGCAACAGCCGCGCAGCCCCGCGCCAGCTCCAGCGCCGGTCCATAATCGCCCCTCGCATCGTCGATCAGATCGCCGGTTATGACGATCGCGTCGGGCGACTGCGCGCGCACCATGGCCAGCAGCCGTGTCTGCCCTTCGCCGAAGCGCGCGTTGTGCAGATCGCTCAGCTGAACGATTGTCATGGGCTTTTCCAGATCGGCCTTCAGCGCATACCGGCTCAGCTGAAGCCAGTTGTTCTGCACATGCAGATAGACGGCGATCAGCGCCAACGCCGCAAGCATTCCTGAAAACATGGCCGCCTTCCCCCGCGCGCTCATTCGGCGCACAGCCGGTTCACCTCTTTCATCAGCGCACTGTAGAGCGCCTCCGCGTCGCCGTGTATGGTCACGGGCGGCTCGCCGCGCATGAACAGTATGCCGCCGTTTTTGCCGCCGGCAATGCCCACGTCGGCCTCCTTCGCCTCGCCCGGGCCGTTGACCACGCAGCCCATCACGGCCACGCGCAGGTTCTTTTTCACCGAGCGGGTCGCCGCCTGAACGCGCTTCGCGATGCCCTCCACGTCGATGCCGGTGCGGCCGCACGTCGGACAGGAGATCACGTCCACGCCCCTGCGCAGTCCGAGCGCGCGCAGTATGTCGAGCGCCGCCGCCGCTTCCGGCTCGGGATCGCCGGTCAGCGACACGCGTATGGTGTCGCCGACGCCGTCGGCCAGCAGCGCGCCGATGCCGATCGCCGACTTGACCGTGCCCATGCCGGGCGTTCCGGCCTCGGTCACGCCCAGATGCAGCGGATAATCGCACTGACTGGCCGCCAGACGATAGGCCTCGATCGTGCGGCGCACGTCGCTCACCTTCATCGACAGCACCATGTCGTAAAAGCCGCATCTTTCGAGCATGCGCGCGTGAGTGAGCGCGCTCTCGACCAGCCCCTGCGCCGTCACGCCGCCGTATTTTTCCAGTATGCCCTTCTCGAGCGAGCCGGCGTTCACGCCGATGCGCACCGGAATGTGATGCGCCTTCAGGCAGTCGGCCAGCAGCCGCACGTTCCTTTCGCCGCCGATGTTGCCGGGGTTGATGCGCAACTTCGATATGCCGTTTTCAACCGCGGCGATCGCCAGCTTGTGGTCGAAGTGAATGTCGGCAACCAGCGGCACGGGGCTTTCGTCCACCAGCGCGCGCACATTGGCCGCGCACGCCTTGTCGTACACCGAAACGCGCACGATGTCGCAGCCCGCCGCGGCCAGACGCCTGATCTGCGCCGAGGTCGCCGCCAGATCGCGCGTATCGGTGTTGGTCATCGACTGTACGGACACGGGCGCGCCGCCGCCGATCGCCACAGCGCCCGCCATAACCTGTCTCGTCATCTGTATGTCCTCCGTCAGTGCTTGATGAGCACGGTGATGTCGTGCCACGTCAGGACGATAAAGAGTATAAAGAACGCCCCCAGGCCGATGAGATGCACCAGCCCCTCCTTGTCGCGCGGAATCGGGCCGCGGCCGAACAGCCTGCGGATCGCTTCAATGATCAGGAACACCAGCCGTCCGCCGTCCAGCGCGGGCAGCGGCAAAAGATTGATAATGCCCAGATTCATGGAAATGATCAGCACCAGATACAGCACGCGGTCAAAGCCCAGCCTGATCGCCTGACTGGCCACGCTGACAATGCCCACCGTGCCGCTCATCTGATCAAGGCCCTCGCCCTTAAAAATCAGCTTCCGCAGCGAATCGAGCATCTCGCGCGTCAGATTGACCAGCACCTGACCGGAATAACGCACGCCATCCCACACGGTCATGGGAATGCGTTCCTGAGAGACGTATATGCCCATCTTGGGCGCGTCGGTTTCGTCGGTATAAAGGCCTGTGTCGATCTCGATGATTTCATCGCCGCGCTGAACGGTCAGGTGCAGCTCGTCGCCCGCCTGAAGCGCGCCCACGATCTGCGTCATGGCGGCGTAGCCCTCCTGATCGCGCGTGATGGCCGTGCCGTTGACCGCGGTGATCACGTCGCCCGCCTGAAGGCCGGATTCCGCCGCCGGCGTGCCGTCGATGACCGAGTTGACCACCGGCGTGGTCTGATAAAGCCCGTAGCCCAGGAGCAGCCCCAGCGTCACGACAAACGCCAGCACGAAATTCATCACGGGGCCGGCCAGTATCGTCAGAAAGCGCTTCCAGATCGCCTGATTGTTGAACGCGGCGGGATCGTCGTCGTCCGCGTCCTCGCCGGCAAAGCGCACATAGCCGCCCAGCAGGATCAGCCGCACGGAATAGGCGATGCCCTTTTTCTTCCATTGCAGCAGCTTGGGCCCGAAGCCCACGGAAAATTCCTCGATGCCCACGCGGCACAGCCGCCCCACGCAGTAATGCCCCAGCTCGTGAATAATGATGATAAAGCTCAGCAGCAGTATCGCCAGCAGCACGGTTACAACAGTCACTTTTTCTCAGCCTCCCCTTGTCCTTCGCGCGGAAGGATGCGTTTTATGCCATACAGTTTGGACGGCGCGCACGGCGCTTTCGTTCACCGTCCGGCCGTCCTTCTTATTATAGCGCGGCATTGCGTTCCTTTGCCGCCCTTTTTTCGTTCTTTCCCGTGAACAATTTCAAAACGTTTTGCCGCTCCGCGCGATCGATGATCCGCATCTCGCCGTCTGCAAGCGCCCTCCGCTGTCTCAGCGCAGCCTTGCACAGCACTCAGCGCAGGAACGCGCGGCGCTTAAATCCCCCTTCGACCCAGCCGCGCAACGAAAGGCCACACGCGATTCGGCGGGAGCAAGTCGGGAGACTTCCACTGAAACAACGCGGGGACACGCCTCAGCATATCCCCCTCGGGAAACTCTTAAGCGTTTCCGGTCATCTCAAAGCCGCGCCGCGTTCAATGCGGAAACGTGCGGCGCTTGAATTTCTCTTCAGTCCAGCCGCGCCGCGTTCAGCGCAGGAAAACACGCCTGAAGCCATTTCGGCTCGACTGCGCAGCGAACAGGTCAGCGGGATAAGTCAGGAGTTTCCAAAGAAGCGACGCAAAAAAACTCCTCGCCATATCGCTCAATGTGCTTTGAAGCACGCGTTAGACCAGCGCCTTCAGCGCATCCCGCGCCATAGCCCGCGCACATTTGTCGGCTTCATAAACGTCGCCAATTTCCCGCACGGGGGCGTTCTGCGTGCGCGCCATCACCGTCTCCACCGTTCGCGCGATGCCGCCGAACGGAATGCGCTCATCCAGAAACGCCGCGACGGCTTCCTCGTTCGCGCCGTTGAGCGCCACGGGCATGACGCCGCCCGCCTTCTGCGCGTCGATCGCCAGCCGCAGACAGGGGAAGCGCGTCACATCGGGCGCTTCAAACGTCAAGGACGCAATGCGCGCGAAGTCCAGCCGCTCGCCGCCGAACGGGATGCGGCTGGGATACCCCATCGCATAACCGATCGGCACGCGCATATCGGGCGCGCCCAACTGCGCCAGCACCGCGCCGTCCTCAAACTCGACCATGGAGTGAATCACGCTCTGCGGATGCACGATCACGTCGATCTTCTCCAGCGGCATATTGAACAGATGATGCGCCTCGATCACCTCGAAGCCCTTGTTCATCATGCCCGCGCAGTCCACGGTGATCTTCGCGCCCATCTTCCAGGTGGGATGTCCCAGCGCCTGAGTGCGCGTCGCACGCTCAATGTCTCCCCTCTCCCATGTGCGGAACGGCCCGCCCGACGCGGTCAGAATCAGCCGCGACACGGGATTGCCGCCCTGCGCCTGCAGACACTGGAAGATCGCCGAATGCTCGCTGTCCACCGGCACGATGGGCTTGTTCAGCGCCGCCGCCCTGCCCATGACCAGCGCGCCGCCGGTCACAAGCGATTCCTTGTTGGCCAGCAGCAGCCGCTCAGACACGTCCAGCGCCGCCATCGCCGCGGGAAGCCCCGCAATGCCCACGACCGCCGACAACACGTCGTCGGCCTTCGCCGCCAGCACCGCCTGCCGCACCGCATCCTCGCCGAAATACCACTGGCAGAAGCGCACATCCTCGGGCAGTTCGTCCGGCTCCACGGTCAGCGCCGCCACGGCGGGACGAAATTCGCGCACAAGCTCAAACAGCGCTTCCGCGCGGGAGTGCGCCGTCAAGAGCGTTACCTTAAACTGATCGGGCACGCGCCGCGCAATATCCAGCGCCTGCCGTCCGATGGAGCCGGTCGCTCCCAGTATCGCCAGCGTCCTCATAGCGCTGCCCCCATAAACAGTCCGCAGTAAATGTGAAACACGACGATGCTGAACAGCACGCTGTCAATCCTGTCCATGATGCCGCCATGTCCCGGCAGAATGTTGCTGTAGTCCTTCACGCCGCACCAGCGCTTGACCGTCGAGGCAGCCAGATCGCCGATCTGAGAAGCCGCGCCGGCCAGCAGCGACACCAGCAGCAGCGCCCACATATTGGGAATATCCGCGCCCGTCACGGCCATGCCGCGGATGAGCATAATCAGCCGCGCAATGAGCATCACCGGTGGCACGACCACGACCGAACCGACCAGCCCGCCGAGCGCGCCCTCGACCGTCTTTTTCGGGCTGATGACCGGCGCGAGCTTGCGCCTGCCCCACTTGCGGCCAATCGCCCACGCGAAAACGTCCGACAAAAGCGGCACGGCGAAGGACAGGCCCATGATCAGCGTCGCGGCATAGGGCGAGGGAATATCCTGAAGCGGATAGAACATCGTGAGCGTCAGGCCGGGATAGACCAGCGTCACGACCGTGCCCGCAATGCGCTCAAATTCCGGCTTTCCGCTCAGCACCACCGCGCCCATGCCCAGCAGCACGAACACGATCAGCAGCGGCAGCATGGCTTCCTCGCCCAGGAGCAGATAGACTGGCATGGACACGGCGGCATAGAGCGGCGCGACCCACTTGACCGGCCTCATGCCGCCCTTCTCGAGCGCCCCCTGCATCTCGCACACGGCCATCACGGTAATGAGCGCAATAAACACGCGCATGAACGGCCCCTGCAAAATCCATAAAAGCACCAGCCCTGCAGCCAGCATCAGCCCGGTGGATATTCTCTTGATCATGCCTTTTTGTCTCCTTTTGCGCCGGTTTTCACGCCGCCGAAGCGCCGGTCGCGCTTCTGATAGGCCGCGATGGCCTCGTGCAGCGCGCGCACGTCGAAATCCGGCCACAGCGTGTCGGTCACGACGAACTCCGAATAGGCGATCTGATAGAGCATGAAGTTCGACAGGCGCATTTCGCCGCTCGTGCGGATCAGAAGATCCACATCCGGCAGGCCGTGCGTGTAGAGCGCGTCCTCCAGATCGGCCCGCGTGATGTCCTCCGGCCTGATTTCGCCCGCAGCCGCGCGCGCCGCCAACACCTTCGCCGCGTGCAGCAGCTCGTCGCGCCCGCCGTAATTGAGGGCGATGTTGAGCTTCAGGCCCGTGTTGTCCTTCGTGCGCACCATGGCGGCGTTCACCGCGTCCCGCTGCGCGTCCGGCAGGCCGTCCACGTCGCCCAGTATGCGGATGCAGACGCTCTTCTCGTCCAGCTCGTCGATTTCCGAATTGAAATAGACCAGCAGCAGGCTCATCAGCGCGCCCACCTCCTCGGCAGAGCGCTTCCAGTTCTCCGTCGAAAAGGCGTAGATCGAGAGCGCCTCTATGCCGATGTGATCGCACTCGCGGATGATCTCGCGCAGCGCCTCCACGCCCGCCTTATGTCCGGCGGTGCGGGGCAGGCCCTGACGCGTCGCCCAGCGGCCGTTGCCGTCCATGATAATGGCGATGTGGCGGGGCAGCGCGGCGTGCTCCTGCCGTCCGTCGGAAGCGTCCTTTCTGCGTATACCAAGAAGGCGTGAGCAGGCTTCCCACCACGCCTTCCTTGAATGTTTATGCTCGGATGTCATGAGTGATCCTCGTCTTTTACTTGATCGGGGAAGCGGGCGACGGTCAGCCGTCCGTCGGGATACGCCCGCACGACGCGCGCCGTTCCCTCGGGCGCGTTTTTCGGCGCCGCCGTCCATTCGACGGTCGGCTCCACGCCCCTTTCCTTCAGCCGCGCCGCCGCTTCCTCCAGCGTCAGTCCCAGCAGAGAGGTCATACGGCCATGATCTCTTTTTCCTTCTCGGCGGAAAGGCGATCGGCTTCCTTCACGGCGTTGTCGGTGGCCTTCTGAAGCTCGGTCTCGGCGGTCTTGGCCTCGTCCTCGGTGATGACGGAATCCTTCTTCATCTTCTTGATCTGCTCGTTGGCGTCGCGGCGGATGGCGCGCAGGGCGACCTTGCCCTCCTCAACCTGCTTGCGAACCTGCTTGCACAGATCCTTGCGGCGCTCCTCGGTCAGCTCCGGAAACACCAGACGGATAACCTTGCCGTCGTTGGAGGGGTTGATGCCGACGTCGGATTTGAGGATGGCCTTTTCGATGACGGACACCATCTTGGCTTCCCAGGGCGCGATCACCAGCATGCGCGGCTCGGGCACGGAAATATTGGCCACGGCGTTGATCGGCGAGGGCGTGCCGTAATAGTCCACCTGAATTTTATCCAGCACCTGCGGGTTGGCCCGGCCGGCGCGCAGCGTAGCCAGCTCACGGGTGGTGACGGCCAGCGTTTTTTCCATTTTTTCCTTGGCGGTCTTAATAACGTCCTGATACATATGGTTCTCCTCCTTTTGATTTCAATATAGTCATTGTATCGGTTTTTCCGCGTTCTGTCAATTGAAATTTGCGTGCGAGACATACTCGCTTTTGAGAATCGAGCACAGCCCCACGTCGACATAGCGCCCCTTGTTGTACAGTCTCTGGCGCAGCGTGCCCTCGTAGGTCATGCCGCACTTCTTCATCACCGCGCCGCTGGCCGGATTGTCCAGCTCGTACTGTGCCTCGATGCGGTTGACGCGCAGTTTGTTGAACGTGTAGGCGATCACCGCGCTCAGCGCCTCGGTCATCAGCCCCTTATTCCAGCACTCCCGCGCCAGCGAATAGCCCACCTCGACGGCGCTGTGCTCGCTCTGATACCACATATAGCCGATCGTCCCCACGACGCGGCCCTCCTCCTTGAGCACGATGCCCCAGCTGGCCGGGTCGCCCAGACGGTATCGCCGCTGCATGGCGCGGATATAGCTCTTGCATTCGCTCACGGAGGTATAGGCCTCCCAGAGCACATGACGCGCCACCTCGGGATCGCGGCCATATTCGAATATGTCGCGCGCGTCGGCCGTCTCCAGCCGCCTCAGATACAGGCGCTTCGTCTCAATCGGCTCCATGGTGAAAACCAGATCGCTGAAAAACATAGGCTTTTCGTCTCCGCTCATTTCATTACACGATCGCCGGCTTGTCCGCCGCTCAGATTTCAACCTCGCGGCGCAGCGCAGCCGAGCGATAGATGCCGTCGAGCATCCGCTGCACGGTCACGCCGTCCTCCAGCGGGGAGATGGGCTTCTCGCCTGTGCGCAGGCAGTGGATGAAATGCTCGATTTCGTTGTCGAATATGCCGCTCTTGCCGACGGTGGGCTTATCGTCGGTCAGATAGCCCTCCTCGTTTTCGCCGTAGATGGTCAGCGGCTCGAGCGTCGCGCCGGCCTTGGTGCCGCAGATCTGGGTATAGCCCTGATTGGGGGCGTTCAGCGCCCAGCTGACCTCAAACAGCATCACCGCGCCGTTTTCAAAGTGAATCGCGCCCGCCGCGCTGTCCTCGGTGTCGAACGCGGTCACATCGCTGTCCAGCGCTTCCCAGCGGCTCACGCCCTTCGTCTTGAAATTGCCTATGGCGTGCGATGTCATGGCGCTCACGCGCACGGGCTTCGGACGGCCCATCAGATACCATGTGCGGTCAATGCAGTGTACGCCGATGTCGATAACCGGGCCGCCGCCCGACTTCTGGCTGTCGGTGAACCAGCCGATGGGCGTGCCGCGGCGGCGCACGTTGGCCGTCTTGGCATAGTAGATCTCGCCCAGCCTGCCCTTTTCAACCATCTGAGAGAGCAGCTGCGCTTCCTCGCCGTAGCGGGTTGGCACGGCCAGCATGAACGGCACGCCGGCCTTCTCGATGGCGTCCTTCATGATCAGCGCGTGCTCCAGCGTGTCGGCCATGGGCTTTTCGCACAGGATCGCCTTGCCCGCCTTCGCCGCGGCCAGCGCCACGTCGCAGTGGGAGCGGTTCCACACGCAGATGTCGATATAGTCCACGTCCTCGTGCTCGAGCAGCTCCTCGACCGTGGTATAGGCGTGCGGCACGCCGAATTTCTTCGCCGCGTCCTGCGCGCGCTCGAGGTTCCAGTCGGCCAGCGCCGCGACCACAACGTCGTCCCGCTTGGCATAGGCCGGCAGATGCGCGCTCTGGGCGATGTTGCCCGCGCCGATAATGCCCACTCTGATCTTATCCATGATGTATATCCTCCCTTAGCCGGCCGGCTTTTCGCCGCGCCGCAGTATGCTCTCTGTATGGATTTCCGCCCGCTTCTATTCCGATATGTTCGGCTTCCGGCCCTGTCTCGGCTCCGCACGGCGGTTATTCCTCCGCGCGCCGTCTGCAATGCGCGTCGGCCGTCTCAAGACCGCCATGGCGGTATTTTTTCGCGCCGACTATGCCGTTACCATTCTCGGTATGATGGCGTACTCGAATTTATCGCCGTACTGTTTTCTCCGCATCGCTTGCGCAGTGCGCCGCTGCTTTTTCGCACTGGCTATGCTGCCAACCGCATCGCCGCCCATCAGGAACACGGCGCGTGTTGCCACGCATCCGGACTGATTTCCGTATCGATGGCGCACCTTGCCGCAGCTTCTTCGCGCCGGTGCGCCGTTGACCGACGCATCATCGCCGTTTTCGACATAGTGACGGCGTACCTGCCGCTCATCAGCCCCGAATTTCCGCGTTGATCCATTCGCCGTCCGCGTCGCCCGTCTCACCCGGCAGCAGCGCGCAGCCCGCCGCAAAGGCGACGGTTTTTCCGGCGTTGCGCACCGTGCCGCCCGCGCGCTCGAGCGTCGCCTTGGGCAGCGCCAGCAGCGCCGCCATAGGCTCGGCTTCGTCGTACACGCAGAGCACCTCGTCGCAGCGGCAGACCACGCTCCCCTGCGCGCTCTGCGCCTCGGAGCGCACGACGTACGCGCCGGCGCTGGGCGGCAGATCGACCGTCAGCGTTCCCGCCCGACGCACGCGCCCCGCCGCCGCAGTATACGCGCCCTCGGCGATCACATCGCCCGCCGCCGACAGCACGCGCGCCGTCACGGTCAGTATGCCGCCGTCCTCGCGGTCGCTCATCAGCCAGATGGGCAGGCGAATCTGTATGCCGCATTCCGACGCGTCCTCCTCGGGCAGCTCCGCGCAGACCACCGTCTCGCGCCACGCCTCGCGCAGCGCCGGCCACGCCGGACGATGCGCGCCGCGTTCGGTCAGCGCGCCGCCGCACAGCGCTTCCCACGTCATGTTCCATTCAAACTGCGCGTCTCGATCCTCGCGCCGCTTTTCGAGCGCATGGCGCATGACCGCGCTCGCCTGCTCCCAGCGCAAAAGGCGCATGAGCCGCTTTTCATCCTTCCAGACGTTCGCGCCATATCGCGCTTCAATGTCCTCCGGCAGCGCCGCGCCGCCTCGCAGCCGCATGAGCGGGCCGTCTCGCAATGCGCGTCCGTCCGCTTCCCGCGCCCAGTTTTCCGGCGACATGGGCGCGTTCACGCGGAACGGCACGCCCTCCTGCGCGCGCGTCAGGCCGAAGCGGGAATCGCCCGCCTCGATCTCCGGCCAGAGCGCGCAGACCGACCGCGCCCCCAGCGCGCGAATGTCCCGCGCCGCGTCGGCCGTCAGCGCGCCGCGCACGATCACGCTGCGCTTCTGTGCGTTTTCGCGGCCGAAGAGCAGCTCGAAATGCGCCGTCTCGCAGCCCAGCGCCACGCGCTCGACGCTCAATCGCACGTCGTAGGCTGTTTCGTCATATTGCTCCGGATCGAACGGCACGGGGCTTTCGAACGCCAGCGTATGCGTCCTCTCCGTCCGCGCCGCCGCCAGCCGCTCGTGAAATTCCTTCTTCAGCACCATTTCGCCGTCCAGCGACGCGGTGTAGACGAAGCTGTACGTCCCCGGCGTGTGAACGTCGATCGTGTGCATGAACGCCGCTTCATGGCCCGAAACCGCCGCCATGGATCTTTCCAGCGTCAGCCCCGAGACGGCCTTCAGCCATACGCCGCCCATCACGCCCAGCTTCGGCATGGGATTGTCGCCGGGCAGCGCGCGGTACATCGGCTCAAAGCGCAGCTCCAGCGCGTTCATGCCCTCCTCGCGAATCAATCCGCTCACCGGCAGCATGAACTCGCCGCCCTTAAAGCGTCCGGCGATCTGGCCGTTGACCAGCGCCGTCCCTCGCCCGCAGAGATTGTCGAAGATCAGATAGACGCGCTCGTCGCCCTCGGTCGGCGTTTCAAACGCGCAGCGATACGTCCAGCGGCGATTGTACACCCACTCGCAGGCCGTTAGATTCATTCCGATCAGCGGATCGGGCGCATAGCCCGCCTCCACCGCCGCCGACAGCGCGTCGGTCTGAGCGCCGATGGGGAACGCGTCCAGTATGCCGTCGCTCAGCGTCCAGTTCACGTCCAACCGTCTCTTAAACGCCATGGCCGTCCTCCTTCAGCAGCTTCTGCGCCATCAGCGCGCCTATGATGGTCTTGCTGTCGGCGATTTCGCCGCGCATGACGCGCTCGGTCAGCTCGCTCAGCGGCATTTTGACGATGTTCAAAAATTCGTCCTCGTCCGGATTCGTCTCGCCGCGGGTCAGCTCCTCGGCCAGATAAATCGAGATCACCTCGTCGCAGAAGCCCGGCGTGGTCACGATGTCGGTCAGGTGCGTCCACTTTCCAGCACTCAGGCCGGTTTCCTCGCGCAGCTCGCGCTTCGCCGCCTCGGCGCGATCCTCGCCCGTATGATCCAGCTTGCCCGCCGGAATTTCGAGCAGCACGCGGCCTATAGGCGCGCGGAACTGCCGCACCAGCGTGACGTTTCCCTCCGCGTCCACCGGCACGATGGCGCTCGCGCCCGGATGGCGAATGGCCTCGCGCATGGCGGGCCGTCCGTCGGGCAGCGTCACGTCCAGCCGGTTCACCTTGACCAGCTTGCCGCTGAACACGCGCTCCTCATGGTCGATTCTTTCAATAATATCGCTGTCGTCTCTCTCAAGCCGCGTCATGGCCGCTTCCTCCGTCGCTCTTCACTTTGTAAATGCGCACGCCGTCCGCCTCAAAAACCAACTCGGCCAGCTGCGCGATTCCGTCCTCGTCGATCGTGAAATTCGCTCTCTCATAGCTGCTTATATAGATGTATTTCACGCTGTACTGCGCAAACAGCGTCCGATTCTCCAGCGGCGCTTCGTACATGAGCCGCGCGTCGGCCTGCTGCTGAGAATAATCCACGCCGTGGAAATAGAGGAACGTCGGCGTGCCGCACACCAGCGAGCGGCCGGTCAGCGTCGATACGGCGTTGTTGTGCTGCTGTCCGGTCAGGAACACGGCGCGCTGCTCGGCGTTTGCGTTGATGTATTCCGCCGCCTGCACCTCGCCGGGGCCGTAGAGCCTGTAGTTCGACACGCACTCGCGCGCCACAGACAGCACGCCCGAGCACACCGACACGGCGACGAACACGCCCGCCAGAAACCGCCGCCCGGGCAGGCCGCGCAGCTTGTCATAGAGCGCGACGAGATACTGCGCCGCCAGCGGCGTCATGACCATATAGGCCACATAGAACAGCTTGTTGTTGTCGTATTCGTTGGGCTGGAACTGGATCAGCTCGGCCACGACGAATATTACCAGCGCGCCTACGGCCATCATGCGCTGAGATTTTTTCGCATAGATTCCCGCCGGCACGAGCACCAGCAGCACCGGCCCGACGTTCTTGAGCCAGAACCAGAAGTATTCGTCCACCAGCCGCCCGCCCTGATTATTCGCCCAGTTAAAGCGCAGCTTCAGCGAATGGCCGCCAATGGTCTGCGGGAACGTCCATGTGAGCAGCTGCGGCAGCGCCAGCACGACCGCCAGCGCGCCATATATAAGGAAGCCGGTCAGCAATCGGCCGCGCTTTTCAGCCTTCGCCGCAAGGAGCGCATAGACCAGCGCCCCCGCGCTGAGCAGCCCCAGCGCCATGAACGAGTGCGTATGCACCATGGGCATTGCGCCCGCCCACACGCCCAGACAGACGAACTTTGAAAGGCTCTGCTCCCGCACGGCGCGCACGAGCAGCCACAGCGCCGGTATGAGCAGCGTCCAGCCGCCCAGGAGCGTTCTCTGGGGCAGCATCATGTCCACCAGCACGTTGACCCAACGGACGTTGTCGTCCACCAGATTGGCCGGCGCCTTGTAAAAGCCGGTCATCATCTCGCTGAGCCGCGAAGGATCCTTCCCCGCCAGATCGAATATATACGCAAAGCCGAAGCCGCCGTTTAAGAACATCAGCGCAGCGGCCAGCGCCACGGCGCGCTTTGATTTCGTCATCTCCCACGCCAGCATCACAAAGCCCCACGGCGCCAGCGCGCTCATCAGCACGCCCGGTATGAGGAACGCCTGCCGAAGCGGCATCCCGGTCATGTAGAGCGAAGCCGACATGGCGTCGGTCAGGAAGGGATAGCCCAGCAGCGTACCGGGCAGGAGCGTGTACTCCGGCGGATAGGCCGCGTCCACAAGGCCCGTGACGATGCCCAGATGCAGATTCATGTCGCCGTAGGTCGACTGGCCGGTATAGAGCGCGCCGCCCTCGGGACGCAGCGTGTGCGTACACAGCATGAACGTCATCACGATAAACACGGGCAGCGCCGTAAAGAGCAGCAGCCGACGCGGCGGCTCTTCATCCGCCGTACACCACGCCGCCTCGGGCCGGCGCATCAGCAGAACCGCCGCGGGAGCCGCCAGCAGGACGGCCAGCGCGAGGGCGCACAGCTGCGCGCGCATCGTAAAGCCGAATACAAATGCAAACAGCGAGGGAAACCACATGAGCATCGCGCAGCCCAGCGACAGGCCAAGCCACAGCCGCGTCATAACGCCATGCCTTTTCATCAGCCGCGCCGCGATCAGCACGCCGCACAGTTCAAAGGCCGTCAGATACAGTCCTCCGGTGATCATTCTTACTCAATTCTCCAATGCTTTTTCGGAAAGCGCCGCTTCAGCGCGTTCCTTCTACCTATTATAAATGGATTTTGCCCCTCATGCAAGAACTATATTGCCTTTGTATGGGAAAAGGCGCAGAAAAACCGAAATTCAAGGCAATTTTTACTTGACTAACTCACGCTTTTGCGCTATGCTATTACCCATATAAGGGAGTAGTTTGCGCGCGCCGGCGCGTGGCCTGTCAACATCCTGACCGTTTCATCGGTCTGGCAGGCCTGAAAGAACGAGACTTATGTGTTCCGGCCGCCAAGGAGCGGTCTGGCCGGCGCGCATGAGTCCCTTTTTTTATACCGCGCGGGCAAAACATCGAGAGGAGAGGTTCTTTATGGAGTCCCTGGCCGTCATCATTCTGCTGTTCATTCTCGGTCTTGTGTTCATCATCAAGGGCGGCGACTGGTTCGTGGACGCCGCCGTCTGGATCGCCGAGGTGTCCGGCATACCGCGCTTCATCGTCGGCGCGACCATCGTCTCGCTGGCCACGACGCTGCCCGAGCTGTTCGTCAGCTCCATCGCCGCCTCGAAGGGGCAGGCCGACATGGCCATCGGCAACGCCATAGGCTCCGTCACAGCCAACACGGGACTCATCATGGCGCTGAGCATGGTCTTTCTGCCCATGGCGTTCAAGCGCAGGGACTATCTGTTCAAGAGCGTCCTGCTGATGGGAACGGTCGCGCTTTTGTGGCTGCTCTGCAGCGACGGAACGCTTCCCCTGGCGCGCGGCCTGATTATGTTCGTAATATTCGGCGTGTTCATCTGGGAGAACGTCAGAGCCGCCAAAAAGAGCAGCGAAAACGAGACCGTCTCCAAGCCCGAAAAGCCCACCCGCGACACTGTGCTGCGCCACATACTGCTCTTCATACTCGGCGCGGCGGGCATCGTGATCGGCTCGAATCTGCTGGTGGACAACGGCACGCTGCTCGCCCAGCGGCTGGGCATACCCGAGAGCGTCATCGCGCTGACCGCCGTCTCCATCGGCACGTCGCTGCCCGAGCTGGTCACCGCCATCACGTCGATCATCAAAAAGGAAGCCTCGCTGTCCGTGGGCAATGTCATCGGCGCGAATCTGATCGACACCGCGCTGATCCTGCCCGTCTGCTCGCTCATTTCCGGCGGCACGCTCCACGTCTCGGCCTCGACCATCCGCATTGATATGCCGGTGTGTCTCGCCGTCACGATGATCGCGCTCATCCCCGCGCTGATTTCGCAGCGCTTCCGCCGCTGGCAGGGCGTCGTACTGATTGCGATCTATGTCGCCTATCTGCTCGTCGTATGTCTCTGATGAGCGCGCCTTTTTGCAAGTCGACTGCATAAATGTATACTTAAACGATATTTCGGTTAAATATCGCGTATACTGTTGCATTTTCTGCGAATATGGCGTATAATCTCACAGCATAAAGGAGCTGCAAAAACGGCTTTGCTGATTTCACGAAAGGGGTATTTCATCATGAAGAAGATTTTTGCTCTGATTCTGGTTCTCGCGCTGTCTCTCACCTGCGTCGCGGCTTTCGCCGAGGACAAGCCCACGCTGACCATGGCTACCAACGCCGCGTTCCCGCCCTATGAGTATCACGAGATGATCGACGGCGAGGACAAGATCATCGGCATCGACGCCGAAATCTTCTACGCCATCTGCGACTATCTGGGCTATGAGGGCGTGATCGACGACATCGACTTCAACGCCATCATCCCCGCTCTCCAGGGCGGCAAGGCCGATCTGGGCATGGCCGGCATGACCGTGACCGAGGATCGCCTGGTCAACGTCGACTTCTCCAACACCTACGCCACCGGCGTTCAGGTGGTCATCGTGAAGGAAGGCTCCGCCATCACCTCCGTCGACGATCTCTTCGCCGAGGGCGCGAATCACTCCATCGGCGTGCAGACCGCCACGACCGGCGACATCTACACCACCGACGACATCGAGGGCGCAGGTCTGGGCACTGTTGAGCGCTTCAATACCGGCGCTGACGCCGTGCAGGCGCTTCTGACCGACAAGATCGACTGCGTGGTCATCGACAACGAGCCTGCCAAGGCGTTCGTCGCGGCCAACGAGGGTCTGGTCATTCTGGACACCGAGTACGTCACCGAGGATTACGCCATTGCCGTGGCCAAGGGCAACGACGAGCTGCTCGCCAAGCTGAACGAGGCGCTGACCGCTCTGACCGAGGACGGCACCATCCCCGCGATCATCGAGAAGTACATCCCCAGCGGCGCCGCCGAAGATAAGGCTGAATAATCCACCGTTGGACTGACATCTGCGCGAATCAGGGAACGACGTTCGTTCGTTCCCTGATCGTGTGTTACAGGAGGGATTTCATTGTCGGAATGGTTTGAGAACCTGAAGCTGCAATTCGATCTCAACTTCATTCAGAAGGATCGCTGGCAGTATCTGTTGACGGGTCTGGGCAACACGCTGCGCATTACGCTCTTCGCCTGTCTGATCGGCATTGCGCTGGGCACGCTGATCGCCATCGTCCGCTCCACGAGCGACCGCGTCCTGCCCACGATGCGCAAGGGGCTGGGGCGCACGCTGCTGAACATCGTGGACAAGTTCTGCCGCGTCTATCTGACGGTCATCCGCGGCACGCCTGTGGTCATCCAGCTGATGATCTGCTATTACGTCATCTTCTCCTCTTCGAGAAACGGCGTGGCGATCGCGGCGATTTCATTCGGTCTGAATTCCGCCGCCTATGTGGCGGAGATCGTCCGCTCGGGCATCATGAGCGTGGACAACGGCCAGTTTGAGGCCGGCCGCAGCCTGGGCTTCAACTATGTGCAGACGATGTGGCTGATCGTCATTCCTCAGGCGATCAAGAACGTGCTGCCCTCGCTGGCCAACGAGTTCATCGCGCTGCTCAAGGAGACTTCCGTCTCGGGCTATGTGGCGGTGAAGGATCTGACCAAGGGCGGCGACATCATTCGCGGCGTGACCTATTCCCCGTTCATGCCGCTGATCGCCGTGGCGCTGATTTATCTCGTCATGGTCATGTTCTTCTCCTGGCTGGTCGGCAAACTCGAAAGGAGGCTGCGCAACAGTGACCACTAAAACTCTCATCGAGGTCAAGGGCCTTGAAAAGCATTTCGGCCAGGGCACGGTGCGCGCCCTGAACGGCGTCGACGCGGAAATCAAGCAGGGCGAGAAGCTGGTCGTCATCGGCCCGTCGGGCAGCGGCAAGTCGACCTTCCTGCGCTGTCTGAACCGGCTCGAGGAGCCGACGAGCGGCCACATATTCTTCGACGGTGTGGACATCACCTCGAAGGACTGCGACATCAACCAGATGCGCCGCCGCATGGGCATGGTGTTCCAGCAGTTCAATCTCTTCCCGCACAAGACCATCATGCAGAACATCACGCTCGCGCCCGTGCATCACAAGCTGATGTCCAAAAAGCAGGCTGAGGAGCGCGCCGCGGAGCTGCTCAAGCGCGTCGGTCTGCTGGAGAAGGCGAACGCCTATCCCTCGCAGTTGTCCGGCGGCCAGAAGCAGCGCATTGCGATCGTCCGCGCGCTGGCGATGAACCCCGAGGTCATGCTCTTTGACGAGCCGACCTCCGCGCTCGATCCCGAGATGGTCGGCGAAGTATTGCAGGTCATGAAGGATCTGGCGGCCGAGGGCATGACGATGGTGGTCGTCACCCACGAGATGGGCTTTGCCCGCGAGGTCAGCGACCGCGTCATGTTCATGGACGACGGCCGCATCATCGAGGAAGGCACGCCCCAGCAAATCTTCTCCAACCCCCAGAACCAGCGCACCAAAGACTTCCTCAGCAAACTCCTCTAGCCCGCAGTGCGGGCGGCCACTCCGCTTCGCGCACGCAACCAGACTCCGCGCCGCTTGGGGG
>CAKTXR010000028.1 GCA_934631025.1 uncultured Clostridia bacterium | reverse complement strand
TTGCGACATAATATTCGTTCTTCATGCGCCCCTCGATCTTGAACGAATCGAGCGGAATATCGCACAGCCGGTCGAGATAGGGCAGCATATTCATGTCGCCCGCGCTGAATATGTGAACGCCCTCTGCCGTTTCTTCAACGGGGAAATATTCGCCCAGACGCTTCTGCTCCTCAAGGCGGTATGTCCAGCGGCAGGCCTGCGCGCAGTCGCCGCGGTTCGCGTCGCGGCCGGTCAGGTATTTGCTCAGCGTGCAGCGGCCCGAATAAGACATACACACCGCGCCGTGGACGAACGCTTCCAGCTCGCAGCTCTGCGGAATTGCCGCGCGCAGAGCCTTGATGCGGTCGAGCGACACCTCGCGTGAGAGAACGACGCGCTTTATGCCTGCGTCATGCCAGAATCGGACGGCGCGCGCGTTCATTGTGCTCATCTGCGTGCTCAGGTGGATCTCCGCTTCTGGAATTTCATCCATGACGGCGGCGATCGCGCCCGCATCGGCCATGATCAGCGCGTCCACGCCGCAGATCCGCACGGCGTATTTCGCCAGATCGACGAGCGGCGCAATGTCCTCGTCATAGGCGAATATGTTGAGCGTCAGATAGACCTTTACGCCGCGCGCGTGGCACCATTTTGTCGCGCGTGCGAGCGTTTCTTCGTCAAAGTTGCCGGCATGGGCGCGCATGCCGTAGCGGTTCGCGCCCAGATAGACGGCGTCCGCGCCGAATCGAACGGCGGCTTTGAGCTGCTTTTCACCGCCCGCGGGCGCGAGCAATTCAGGCAGTCTCACGGATTTGTCCCTTCGGCCGGCTGGTCGGTCGGCTGCGGCGTTTCTGCGGCCTTGGCGCGCTGCTCGGCGTCATAGGCTTCCCACAGCGGACGATACTGCGCGACGGCGGCTTCGTGCTCCTCCAGCGTGCGGCTGAATTGCAGCTCGCCCGAGCTGGGATCCTTGGAGCAGAAGTAGAGGTAGCCCTCGTTGATGTACTCCTGATTGGGGTGCAGCGCCGCTTCGATCGCCGCCTTGGAGGGGTTGCAGATCGGGCCGATGGGCAGGCCGCTGATAACATAGGTGTTATAGGCGCTGTCCAGATTCAGCTCGTCGCTGGGCAGTATGAAATCGGTCGAGCCGGTGACATACTTGACCGTCGGGTCGGATTCGAGACGCATGCCGAGCGCCAGACGGTTGTGGAACACGGCGGAAACGCGGCCGTAATCGTCGGCGGTGCCGGCTTCCTTTTCGATCATGGAGGCCAGTATGATGGTCTGATCCTGCGTCAGCGTGGAGACGAAGCTGCCTTCCGCGACGGCTTCATTGGCTTCGATCGAAGCGTAGAGATCGTCCATGACCAGTTCGGTCTGGCTCAGCAGCGTCTTGATGAGCGATTCGGCCGACGCGGTGGTGAACACGCGGTAAGTATCGGGCGCGAGATAGCCCTCGAGCAGATATTTGCGGCCCGAGGTCGTGCCCGCTTCGATGGCCTGCGCCACCTGATGCGATACGGAGGCGAACTTTTCCTGATCGTTGCACAGCGCCAGGAATTCGGACTTGTCCTCGATCGCGCCGATGGTATAGAAGTAATCGGCGATGTCCTCAACCGTCCAGCCGGGGATGATCGTGATGCTGCGCTCGACGCTCGACGTGCCGGAGGACAGTATGTCGATGATCTCGGAGACGTTCATGCTGGGGGAGAGCTGATAGGTGCCGTACTGAATGTCGCTGGTCACGCCCTTGAACATGACCATGTATTTGAAAATGCCCTTGTTGCGCAGAAGGCCCTGCTCCACCAGATGATTGCCGATGGTGCTGACGTAATCGCCCTGATTGATCTTGAACGTGACGGTCGACTGGTCGTCGGGGTTGACCGGCTTGAGGAAATTGTCGTACAAGGCGAACCAGACGTTGACGAATATGCCCAGCACGATGATGGCGCTCGCGCCGAAGATCAGTATGGGGCGGATGATTTTCCACAGCCAGGCATACCAGTAAAAGCCGTATTCGCGTTCGCGGAGCAGCGTTCTCTGATTATAGAATTTTCGCGAGACGACGCGCCTTTTTTTTCTTGCCATAAATGAACCTCCATCGGTCAGTTATTGGCCGGACAGCATATCCAGATCGATTCCGGCGACCTCGGCCAGAATCTTATATATATCGGAAAGCATCTTCTGGAAGCGGAACTCGGCCAGCAGGTAGGCGCTGGCGTCGGGATTGAACTGGAGCAGCCCCGCGATTTTCTGCATCCGCTGAAAATCGTCCTCTTCCATGCGCTTTCCGGCGGCCATGGCGAGCTGCATATGATACTGGAGCCGCTTGTATTCATCCAGAAGGGCTTTGTTGGTTTCGTCCTCATAGGCCTTTTCGCGCAGGCTCATATACTCCTTGTATTCCTCGCTCTCTTTCATCGAGCGGGCCAGCGCGTGCGCCTGATCGTAAACGTTCATGCTTTGTCCCCCGTAAAAAACTTTACCAATTTAGACGAGCCGGACGGCGTATCGGTTGCCGCCCGGCTGAAATTTGTCGCTTTTGTCAGATGTCCATGATGATGGGGAGGATCATCGGGCTGCGCTTGAGCGTCGTGTAGACATAGCGCTGCACCGCGTCGCGGATGCCCGATTTGACGGCGTTCCATTCGCCGCTCTCGATGCTGGGATAGTCGTTGAGCACCTGCCGCACGGCCTCCTTGGCGCCTTCGACCAGATCGTCGGCCTCGCGCACATAGACGAAGCCGCGGCTGATGATGTCGGGGCCGGAAACCACTGTGCCGGAATCGCGGTCGACCGCCAGTACGACGATCAGCAGGCCGTCCTGAGAGAGATGCTTGCGGTCGCGCAGCACGACATTGCCCACGTCGCCCACGCCCAGGCCGTCGATGAGCACCTCGCCGCTGGGCACGGTGCCCGCCACGGAGATGCCGGTCTGCGTCAGCTCGACGACGTCGCCGATGTTTGCGATGACGACATTCTTGTCCTCCATGCCCAGAGACTTGGCCAGCTCGGCGTGCTGATACAGATGCCGGTACTCGCCGTGTATGGGGATGAAGAACTTCGGGTTGGTCAGCGCGTGAACCAGCTTGATTTCCTCCTGCCGCGCATGGCCGGAAACGTGAACCTCGGCCAGCGCCTCGTAAACGACGTCCGCGCCGGCGCGCACCAGCTGATTGATGACGCGCGAGACGGATTTTTCGTTGCCGGGGATGGGCGTGGCGGAGATGATGACCATGTCGCTGGGCTTGATCTCGAGCTTTTTGTGCTCGGCGAAGGCGATGCGCGCCAGTCCGCTCATCGGTTCGCCCTGGCTGCCCGTGGTGATGATGACCAGCTCGTTGTCGTCGTAGCGGTCAATGTCGTCGACGGAGAGCAGATAACCCTCGGGGATGGTCAGCTCGCCCAGCTGCATGGCCACCTTGGAGACGTTGACCATGCTGCGGCCGATGAGACACAGGCGGCGGTTATAGCGCACAGCCGCGTCGACAACCTGCTGGATGCGGTGGATATTGCTGGCGAACATCGCCACAATGATGCGTCCCTCCGCCTTCTGGAAATAGGTGTTGAACGTCTCGCCGACCTTGCGCTCGGACATGGTGTAGCCCGGCCGCTCGATATTGGTGGATTCGCACAGGAGCGCCAGCACGCCCTCGCAGCCCAGCTGCGCCATGCGGCCCAGATCGGTCCTGTGATCGTCGATGGGGGTGTAGTCAATCTTGAAGTCTCCCGTATGCACGACTGTGCCCCTGGGCGTATGAATCGCCAGCGCAACCGCGCCCGTGATGGAGTGATTGACGTGAAGAAACTCGATGGAAAAGACGCCCAGCTCGATGGTGTCGCCCGGCTTGATCACATGAAGCTCTATGCCGTTGACGCGATGCTCCTTGAGCTTGTGCTCCACCAGCGCCAGCGTCAGCCGCGTTCCGTAGACGGGCGCCGGCAGCGACTTGAGCACATAGGGAGCCGCGCCGATGTGATCCTCGTGCCCGTGGGTGATGACATACCCGCGGAGCTTGGAGATGTTCTTTTCCAGATAGGTCGTGTCGGGAATGACCAGGTCGACGCCCGGCATATCCTCCCGAGGGAATATGGAGCCGATATCCACCACGATGATGTCGTCTCCGTATTCAAATACCGTCATGTTTTTGCCTATTTCGCCAAGGCCGCCCAGCGGTATGATGCGCAGCTTTGGCTCAACCCTTCGTCTTGCCACAACGTTCCTCCTTTACGCTCGTTTTGAGTTTGAGTGCATAGCCAAATATCTTTGAACTATAAATGAAGAGCCGATCAGCCGACTCTTTAAGACGCGCCTAAAAATGCAATGTGCGATCCCCTCTCAGATTATGAGGGAATCGGACGGATTTTTCCGACGTGCGCTTCAATCATTCCTATTATAGCACGTTCGCGCGTCGATTGACACCTCTTCTGAAGTATTTAACGAAAAAGAGGGTGAGGACGGGCAAATGGACGGCATATATCAGAGTTGATATTAAAAATATGCAGGAAATGGCAACATTTTTGCGCGAACCCCTTGATTTTTTGATTATCGTGTGATATATTAAGAAATGATGAAAGCAAGAATGGCCACGAAGTCCATAAAATGAAACATCAGGAGGGTTATCATGTCTCACAAGTATGTATATCTCTTCAAGGAAGGCAACGCGAAGATGCGCAACCTTCTGGGCGGCAAGGGCGCCAACCTGGCCGAAATGACCGGCCTCAATCTGCCCGTTCCGCAGGGATTTACCGTCACGACCGAAGCCTGCACGGCATACTATGCCAACAACAGAGAGATCCCCGCCGAAATTCTCGAACAGATCGACGCCGCGCTGGCCGAGACTGAAAAGATCTGCGGCAAGAAGTTCGGCGATCTGGAAAATCCCTTCCTCGTTTCCGTTCGATCCGGCGCGCGCGTTTCCATGCCCGGCATGATGGATACCATCCTGAATCTCGGCCTGAACGACGTGGCCGTTCAGGGTCTGGCCAAGCTGACCAACAACGAGCGCTTTGCCTATGATTCCTACCGCCGCTTCATTCAGATGTTCTCGGACGTCGTTATGGGTGTGAACAAGGCGCTGTTTGAAGGCATACTGGACGACATTAAGGAGGCGGAGGGCGTCAAGTTTGACACCGAGCTGACCACTCTTAATATGAAGGAAATCGTCCGCCGGTTCAAGGCGCTGTATCTGCGCGAGATCGGCAGCGAGTTCCCGCAGGAGCCCCGCGAGCAGCTGCTGGCCTCCATCAAGGCCGTTTTCCGCTCCTGGGACAACGAACGCGCTATTTACTATCGCCGCATGAACGACATCCCCGGCGACTGGGGCACGGCCGTCAACGTGCAGTCCATGGTGTTCGGCAACATGGGCGAAACCTCCGGCACCGGCGTAGCCTTCACGCGCAATCCCTCCACCGGCGAAAACAAGCTCTACGGCGAATATCTGATCAACGCGCAGGGCGAGGACGTCGTGGCCGGCATCCGCACGCCCCAGCAGATCGCCACGCTCGAGCAGGTCATGCCCGACGTGTACCGCCAGTTTACCGAGATCGCCGATATTCTTGAAAAGCACTACCGCGATATGCAGGACATGGAATATACCATCGAGCGCGGCAAGCTGTATATGCTCCAGACCCGCAACGGCAAGCGTACCGCTCAGGCCGCGCTGAAGATCGCCGTCGATATGGTCAACGAGGGCATGATCTCCAAAGAGGACGCTGTGATGATGGTCGAGCCGCGTCAGTTGGACGCGCTGCTGCATCCTCAGTTTGAGCAGAAGGCGCTCAAGGCCGCGCAGCCCATCGCCAAGGGTCTGCCCGCGTCGCCCGGCGCGGCCTGCGGCCAGATCTATTTCACTGCCGCTGAAGTCACCGCCGCCGCCAAGGCCGGCCGCAAGGCTGTGCTGGTGCGCCTGGAGACTTCGCCCGAGGACATCGAGGGCATGAACCATGCGCAGGGCGTGCTGACCATCCGCGGCGGCATGACCTCCCACGCGGCCGTCGTGGCGCGCGGCATGGGCACCTGCTGCGTCGCCGGCTGCGGCGAGCTGAAGATCGACGAGGAGAAGAAGATTCTTATCGCCGGCGGCTTCAAGTATCGCGAGGGCGACTTCATCTCTCTGGACGGCTCCACCGGCAATGTGTATGGCGAGGCCATCCCGACCGTGGACGCGGACGTGTCCGGCGATTTCGCCACGCTGATGAGCTGGGCGGACAAGGCTCGCCGCCTGCAGGTGCGCACGAACGCCGACAATCCGCGCGACGCCGCCGTGGCCGTCAAGTACGGCGCGGAGGGCATCGGCCTGACCCGCACGGAGCATATGTTCTTTGCGGCCGACCGCATCGCCGCCGTGCGCGAGATGATTCTCTCCAGCACCGAGGAACAGCGCCGCGCCGCTCTGGACAAGATCCTGCCCATGCAGAAGGGCGATTTCAAGGGCATTTACGAGGTCATGGGCGTGCGTCCGGTGACCATCCGCTTCCTGGATCCGCCGCTGCACGAGTTCCTGCCGGCCAAGAACATGACCGAGGAGATCGTCGCCATCGCCAACGAGCTGGGTACGACTTCCGCCGCCATCGTCGAAAAGATCGATGCGCTGCATGAGTTCAATCCGATGATGGGCCACCGCGGCTGCCGCCTGTCCGTGACCTATCCCGAGATCGCCGAGATGCAGACCCGCGCCGTCATGGAGGCCGCGATTGAAGTCTCCCGCGAGCAGGGCATCGAGATCCATCCCGAGATCATGATCCCGCTGGTCGGCGACGTGAAGGAACTGGCTTACGTCAAAAAGACCGTCGTCGCGATGGCTGAAAAGGTGATCGAGGAGATGGGCCTGCGCCTGGATTACAAGATCGGCACCATGATCGAGATCCCGCGCGCCGCCATCACCGCCGACGAAATCGCCCGCGAGGCCGAGTTCTTCTCCTTCGGCACGAACGATCTGACGCAGATGACCTTCGGCTTCTCCCGCGACGACGCCGGAAAATTCCTGGACGCTTACTATTCCAAGAAGATTTTCGAGAGCGACCCGTTCGCCCGCCTCGATCAGGACGGCGTTGGCCGGCTGATCAAGATGGCCGTGGCCGGCGGCCGCTCGACCCGCGAGAATATGAAGATGGGCATCTGCGGCGAACACGGCGGCGATCCGAGCTCCGTCGAGTTCTGCCACCGGATCGGCCTGACCTATGTGTCCTGTTCGCCGTTCCGCGTGCCGATCGCCCGACTGGCCGCCGCGCACGCCGCCATCAAGGAAGCGCGCGAAAAGAAGGCCTGACAAAATCCATGGGAAAGAGAGGGAGACGTTCGCGCCTCCCTCTTTCTCATGCGGCGATGTCAGAATGCCCTTGCAAATGGAGCGCAAGCGGCGTAAAATGGAAGCGCATCCGATGATTTGAAAGGAGACTGCAACCGATGAAATGCTACAATCTGTTCCCGGGCGGGAGACACAAGGCGCTGACGCTGAGCTATGACGACGGCGTAAGCTCGGACATTCGCATGATGGAGATCATGCGCCGCCACGGCATCAAGGGCACGTTTAATGTGAACACGGGCCGCATGGATGGCGAAGGCTCGCCGTATCGGCTTCGTCCGGAGGAATACGGCGCGTACGAGGGCTTCGAGCTGGCCATTCACGGCTATTCGCATCCGTTCCTGAACCGCATGCCGCTTGACCTTGTGATCGACGAGATCGTGGAGGATCGCCGCGCGGTCGAAAAGCTGGCCGGTTATCCCGTACACGGCATGGCGTATCCCTACGGCGCGTACGATGACGCGCTCATCGAGCAGCTGCGCCGACTGGGCGTGTACTACTCGCGCACGACGCATTCGACGTTCGGCTTCGGCCTGCCGGAGGAATTTCTGGCCTGGCATCCGACCTGCCATCACAACGCGTCCAATCTGAATGAGCTGTGTGATAAATTCCTTGAGGAAAGCAAATACCCCGGCATGGATCTGTTCTATCTCTGGGGACATACCTATGAGTTCGAGCGCAACGATAACTGGAACGTCATCGAGTCCTTCTGCGAGAAGATGGGCGGCCGCGATAACGTCTGGTATGCGACCAACATGGAAATCTACGAGTATGTGCAGGCCATGAAGCGGATCGACTATTCCGTCGACGGCAGCATGATTCACAATCCGAGCGCGCTCGCCGTGTGGATCGAGCGGGACGGCAAGGCGATCTGCGTCAATGCCGGCGAAACGAAAAAGTTGTAAGATAATCAAAACAAACTCCGGTCCATTTTGATGAATATAGACCGGAGTTTGTTTTAAAAGCAAGCGTTTTGGCGGCAAAAAGCGATTGAAATCACAGATGTATGCAGTCACATACATAGAATTTTGAATATAAATGCGGACTTGAGATAGAAAATGAAGTGCGATTCTACGTTGAAAGCACCATTTTACAAAGAGACTTTGGTCTTGAAATATCAAAAACAAACCGAGGTCTGTGCGGCGTGTCGAGCAAATGGCGGGACGGATTTCATGTCTCATTTTTCAAGGGGACATCAAATCTTATCATTGTGTTACTCGAACTTCACATAAAAGCATGTTAAGATAGACGCGAAGTTGGATAGAGCAGTCGAAGTGCGGAGGGCGTTCTTCATATGGCATCACAGGGACGATTGTTTCGCGCGTGCAGGAAGATTCTGCGCATCCGCTATGGGCGTTATCGCGGCGAGGGCGCTGTTTCCGATGAAGCGGTGGTCTATGTGTGCAGGCACAGGTACGCGATCGGGCCTGTTCTGTCGCTGTGCTGCCTGCCGGTCGGCGTCAGGCCGTGGGTTTTGTCGACGTTTTTCGACGTAGACGAGTGCAAAAAGCACTGCGTTGACTACACGTTTTCGGTCAGTTGGGGGCTTCCCAGGTGGCTTTCGAAGCTCATGGCGCACGTCATTTGCCCTGCGTTTACCGCCCTTGTCCACTCGGCTGCGGCCATTCCCGTCTACCGCAATTCGCTCAGGGTTCGCGAAACGTTCGCCCAGAGCCTCGCGGCGCTTGCGGACGGCGAGAGCCTGCTGATTTTCCCCGACGTCGACTACACGGCCGAGACGGGGGACACCGGCCGCCTGTACGACGGCTTTCTCCTGTTGGAGCAGATGTGGCAGCGCAAGACGCGCGAGCATGTTCGTTTTGTCCCACTGCACATCAGCACGAGCCGCCGCACAATGTTCATCGGCGCGCCGGTCGGCTTTTCGGGAGACAGGCCTTTCAGGGAGGAAAAGCAGGAAATCGCGGCGCGTCTGGAGCATATTTTCGACGAAATGGCCAAAGAATACGGCGCCTGACAGAAAAGGAGAATACTTGCGATGCAGATGTTTGATTCGTCCATGCCCTTTTTCAAGGGAAACCTTCACGCCCACACGACCAATTCGGACGGCCGCCGCACGCCGCAGGAAGTCATCGAGCTTTACAAGGCGCACGGCTACGATTTTCTTGCGCTGACCGATCACTGGAAGCGGACGGTTGAAGAGCCCTATTATTACGAGGGCATGCTGCTTTTGCCGGGCATCGAGCTGGATTACACGCTGTCCAATCAGGTCATCCACATCGTTGGTATCAACATCGACAACACGATTCTCGATCGCGTCGATCGCTCCCACACGGCGCGGCGCGGCATCAGGGACATCCGTCTGGCCGGCGGACGGGCGATACTGGCGCATCCGGCCTGGTCGCTCAATACGCAGGAAGTCATCGCTTCGCTGCCCGATCTGACGGCGACGGAGATCTACAACAGTGTTTCCGGCGCGCCCTGGAACGGCGACCGCGCCGATTCCACGCTCATACTGGACGTGGCCGCGGCGAGCGGACGGCTGCTCAACACGGTGGCAGCGGACGACTCGCATTTCTACAACGGCGAGCATTGCACTTCCTATATAATGCTGCAGGCGCCGGAACTGACGGCCGAGGCGATTTCGACTGCGCTGGACGAAGGCCGCTTCTACGCGACGCGCGGCCCGCGCTTTCAGCAGATCGAGTACGATGGGGAAGAGATCCGCGTCAAGTGCGATCCGGTTCAGCGGATACTGTTCCATTCGGATCTGCCGTATGTCGGCGGCCGCTGCCGCGAGGACGAGAGCGGGGAGGGCCTGACCGAAGCGGTTTACCGCGTCAATCGCGAGCGTCTGGAGCGCTTCGTGCGCATCATATTGATCGACAAGGACGGCCGCCGCGCGTGGGCCAATCCCCTTGACGTCAGCCATTAGAATAAAATCAATACGCAAAGCGGCGGGAATGCTCGAGACGATTCCCGCCGCTTTGCGTATCCGTCTATTTTGTACAGAAACAAACGCGAAAAAACGATTGCCGGCGCATGAGGGCCTGTGTGAAAAAAGAGCGGCCGATGTAAACCTGTTTTTGATGTGCGTAAAACTCATATGGCGCAAAAATACGCATTATGTCTCAAGAAAACGAGAAATTTTTTGGCTTGGACAGATTTTGCCTAAAAAAATTTCAACTTTAATCGCGTCTGCCTATTTACAAAACGGTTAATTGCTGTTATAATGACATCGTTCGCTGATCGCGGTTAGATGGTTTTGCGAACGAACAACTCATTATTTTCATGGAAGGCAGGTTTTGCTTCGTGCAAAAAGCGGCGAACGGCGTTAAGCCCGCGAAGAGGAAAAAGAACTGGAAACTCATCATGTCAACAAATGTCCCGCTGTTTATCATGTGCATACCCTGCATTGTGCTGCTGATCTGCTTTGCGTATATGCCCATGTTCGGCACGGTGCTGGCGTTCAAGACCTTCAAGCCCCGCCTCGGCATCTGGGGCAGCCCCTGGGCCGGCATGAAGAACTTCAACGTCATGTTCAAAAACCCGACCTTCTGGGCGGTGCTGCGCAACACCATCAGCTATAACCTTGTCTTCCTGGTTATCGGCCGTATATTCCCGCCGGCGCTGGCCATCGCGATCAACGAGGTGCGCAGCAAGAAGCTGGCCCGCGTGTTCCAGACCACGATGATCATGCCCAACTTCGTTTCCTACGTCGTCGTGTCCGTCATCGTGCTGGCCATACTGGGCGCGGACAACGGCATCCTTGGCCGTATGTATAAAAATGCGGGCTTAACGCCCATCGCCTTCTACAGCGAGCCGAAGTACTGGCCCTACATACTGACCATCGTCAACACATGGAAGGGCACCGGCTACGGCAGCATCATTTATCTGGGCACAATCACCGGCATCTCCGATGAATATTACGAGGCGGCCGTTATCGACGGCGCGACCAAGTGGCAGCAGATACTGCACATCACACTGCCTTTCCTCAAGTCCATGATCATCATACTGACCATCATGGCCGTCGGTTCGATGTTCCATGCGTCCTTCGACCTGTTCTATCAGGTGCCGCAGAACTCCGGTCAGCTCTACAAGGTGACCAACACCATCGACGTTTTCGTTTACAACACCCTGAAGGATTCCAACAACGTCGGTTTGTCCTCTGCCGTCGCTCTGTTCCAGTCCATCACCGGCTTCGTCCTGGTCATGCTTACCAACCAGATCGTCCGCTGGATCGACAAGGATCTGTCGATGTTCTAAATCGAACGTCCGACAGGCGACTATTCAAGATAAGAGATGAAAGGAATGGATTTGAAAATGACCGGCAGCGCACAAACTCGCAAGGTTGTCAGGCGGCATAAACGCGGCCCTCTCGAAATCGGCAATTTCGGCAACGCAGTCATCTGCATCATACTGGCGCTCTTCTGTCTGAGCTGCGTTCTCCCGATTCTTCTGGTCTATATCGTGTCCTTTACGGACGAGCTGGCTATCACCCGCAACGGCGTCAGCTTTTTCCCGGAGACATGGAGTCTTGAAGCGTACAAAATGCTCTTTGGCACCAGCCTTAAAAAGATCGCCGTCTGCTATCGCAATACGCTGTTCCTGACTGTCGTGGGCACGCTTCTGTCGCTGTGGTTCATGACCATGTACGGCTACGCGCTCTCCCGCAAGGATTTCAAGCCCCGCCAGTTCCTCACGTTCTTCGCATACTTCACGATGCTCTTCAGCGGCGGTATGGTCGCGGGCTACATCGTCAACACCACCATCTTCCATCTGCGCGATACCATCTGGGTGCTTCTGCTGCCCGGCCTGGTGGGCGCGTACAACATCATCGTTCTGCGCACGTTCTTCTCCTCCGGTGGCAACGAGGCGCTGATCGAGGCGGCCAAGATCGACGGCGCCGGCGAGTTCCGCATCTACGCGCAGATCGTCCTGCCCATCTCGAAGCCCGCTCTGGCCACCATCGGCCTGTTCACGGCCATTTCGTACTTCAGCAGCTGGTTTGGCGTCATGCTTTATATCGACAACGAGAATCTCTGGACGATCCAGTATATGCTCAAGCGCGTCATGAACGAGATTCAGCTGCTCCGTTCCAACGCCGATCTGGCCGGTTCCGAGGAAGGCGCGCTGTTGCTGGCGTCTCTGCCGAACGAGTCCGCCAAGATGGCGCTGACCGTTATCACCATGACCCCCGTGCTGGCGTTCTATCCCTTCTTCCAGAAGTATTTCGTCAAGGGTCTGACGCTCGGTTCCGTCAAGGGTTAATTCATCCGTTGTTTTCAGGGGAGGCGGATCTCCCGCTTTCCCTGTAACAAATATTATTAAGGAGGCCTTTTTGCATGAAAAAGACTCTGGCTCTGGCTCTGGCTCTGGCTCTCGCCATCAGCTGCGCGTCCGTCGCGTTCGCTGATGTTGACGTGAGCAAGCTCGATCCCTATGAGATCGAGTGGTACACCCTGGGCAACACGGCGAACTCTGAGGAAGCCGTCATGGCCGAAATCAACAAGTACCTGACCGAAAAGTTCAACGCCACCCTGAAGATGTACAAGAACAGCAACAACGACCATCTGACCAAGCTGCAGATGCTGACCACTGCCGGCGAGAAGTTCGATCTGGCTTTCATTTCGAGCCAGTATCCGAACTACGTCGCCATGGAAGCCTTTGCGCCCCTGACCGAGCTGCTCAACGAGTACGGCCAGGACATCCTCGCGGTTTATCCGCAGGCTCTGTGGGATTGCGTCACAATCAACGGTGAGAAGTACGCCATCCCGGTTCACAAGTATTCCTGCTCCTACTTCTACTATGGCATCTCCGCTGTTCAGTCCGAGAAGGCCGGCGTGTCCATCGATTGGCTGTCCGACGAGTCTCTGAACAAGGAACAGCGCTGGGAAGCGTTCCTGAACTGGGCTACCGAGATGAAGAAGGCCGGCGGCGAGAACTCCAAGGGCTTTGTGACTGCCATTGGCAACGGCGCCTTCGAAGCGCTCTATCCCGCTGAGCCCATGACCGGTTCCGCAGGCGACCCCGGCGTTGTGGTTCTGGGCGACGACACCTTCGCCAACCAGGAGAAGAACGTTGTCTTCAACCAGTTCGCCACTCCCGAGTTCGAAACCTTCTGCAAGCAGGTTCGCGAGCTGTTCAACGAAGGTGTTCTGCCGATCGATCCGAACACCGGCACCTCCGTCGAGAATATGGATCCTGCCTTCTCTACCCAGGACTCCATGGCCAAGCGCCTGAAGGGCTATAACGCCACCTACGGCCAGGATTATCGCGAGTATCTGCTCAACTACGCCTTCACCACCACCAACAAGCTGTACGGCTCCATGAACGCCATCTCCGCGACCTCCGAGGATCCTGCGCGCGTCATGATGTTCCTGAACGAGCTGATTGGCAACACCGAGTTCGCCAACATGATCTTCTACGGCGTTGAGGGCGTGTCCTACACCCGCGACGAGAATGGCCAGATCAAGAAGAACACCGACGAGTGGAACATGACCACCTGGGCTCTGCCGGGCTTCTGCACCGCCGAGCCTGACACCACCCTGCCGATCAACATGAACGAGATGTATGCCGAGTTCGACAAGACTCTGGTTTACGCCGACAACGTTGGCTTTGCGTTCGATGAGAACCCCGTGCTGACCGAGCTGGCTGGCATCCGTCAGGTCTGCGGTGAGTACTATGGCCCCCTGTCTTCCGGCCGCGCTGACGTCGAGACCGAGCTGCCCAAGTTCCTGGATGCTCTGAATGCCGCTGGTGTTGACACCGTGCTGGCCGAAGAGCAGGCGCAGCTGGATGCCTGGCGCACCGCTCAGGGCAAGTAATTCCATTAAGCTTCTCTAAAGGGAGCAGCGTCGAAAGGCGCTGCTCCTTTTTTCCATACTATGCAAAATCCGAAGTAAATTAACGATAATACTTGCCGTCTGGCTTGCGCTATGGTATAATCACATCAGGGAATCATTGAGGAGGATGTGATTGATATGAAGCCTGAAAATCTGTGGGGATCGAACCCCAACGAGAATTTCTTTCGCAAAACAGTTCATCTGATGCACGCGCCGAAAACGGCCTATGCGCGCATTTATGTCGACACAGGCTACGAGCTGTTCATCAATGGCCGCTATGTCGCGCGCGTGGACGAGTGGTGCAACACGCGCGATTACAATGTGCGCCTGTTCCTGAACGCGGGCGACAACCTGATTGCCGTTCATGCGCTCAACCACGGCGGGCACAGGGGACTGGCCTTTGAGCTGGTCGTGGACGGCGAAAGCGTGCTGGCGACCGACGGCGCCTGGAAAACTGCTCCGCACGAAGAGTGGGGCTGGATGCTGAACGACTTTGACGACAGCGCATGGGCGCAGGCTACGGTGCTCGACATGAGCGCGGCGGGCAGCCCGCAGTGGTGGACGAAGCCCGGCTCCGATCCGGAGCGCGTCGTGCCGGCGCTGGATTGCTCGCAGTTTTTTCTGGGCGATATACCGAAAACCTGCGCGTCGCCTTACTGGACGGCCAAGTCAGACGGCTGGAAGCCTGATCCGGCGGTGACGAAGCTCGTCGGCGCGGAGTACGCGGCCTTTGCACAGGCGGCGCATCTGCCGGCCATTCACAAATGTCAATCGCTTTTGCAAAACACCGCCGAAGCGCTGGAAGATGGGCGCGTGCTGATTCGTGAAACGCAGCGCTATACCGGCCCGAGCTTTATCGTGGATATGGGCGGTGAGACGGTCGGCTTCTTCAGGATGAAGCTTGAGTCCGACAAGGCGCTGTCCTATCGGCTGTATTACGGCGAAACGCTGGACGAAGCCATGAGTGAGCCTTCGCGCGATCAAAATCTGAACAAAATGCTGCGCGAGGAATATCGCGTGTTCAGCGGCGTTCAGGAGGTTGAGTCCCGCATGCGCGTGGCGTTCCGCTATGTGCGCGTCGAGTTCTATGATGCGGCTGCGCCCGTGACGGCCTCGGAGTTCGCTGTGCGTACGACGCTTTATCCCGTCTCGCGCCGCGGCTATTTCGCCTGCGACGACGCGGATCTGACGAAGGTGTGGCAGATGGGCGAGCGCACGCAGCACTTCTGTATGCAGGAATACTATCTCGACGCGCCCAAGCGCGATCGCTTCATGTGGACGGGCGATACGCGGATGCAGGCGCTGGTCAACTATTATACGTTCGCCGATACGAAGCTGTTTGAGTTCTGCTGGGACGAGCTGGCGCGCACGCAGTATCCCAGCGGCGGCATTTCCTCGGCCTATGGCGAGGGCTGCTCGATGCTGTGGGACTACACGGCCTGGTATGTCATCGCGTACTACGATGAGTATATGTACAGCGGTCGCGCGGATTTTGCGCTCAAAAACATCGACAGCATTGAAAAGTGCGTCGATTATCTGATGTCGCTGGCCGATGAGAGCGGCCTGATCAACGTGCCGAAAAACCCGCTGGGCCGGCTGTGGATGGTCGTGCTCAATACCTTTGTGGGCTATGATCCCTTCCTCAACGAGCTGTATCTGCGTTGCCTGAAGGCGGCCGCGCTCTTTGTCGGCATGGTTTCGGAGGAGCGCGCGGCGCGCTATCGTCTCGCGGCGGAGAAGATTAAAGCGAAGGTCGAAGCGCTGCTCGCGGACGACGCGATGGTGCGCCATTTCGACACGACGAACCACACCACGCTGCAATACGAGCTGGCAGAAATGTCGCTGAACGCCGGGAAAATCGACGATATGCTCGCGCGGATCCGCAAATACTGGGTGTGCATGATCTCGTCCGGCTCGGATTGCCTGCACGAGGGCACGAGCAGCACCGGCAAGCTGAATCGCATTGACGAGCACAACACCGATCATCCGGGCTTTGGCAGCTATTGCCATGCGTGGACGGCGGCGGCCACCGTGCTCCTGCCGATGGGCGTGGCCGGAATCAGGCCGATCGAGCCGGGCTTTAAGCGCGTGCGCATCGCGCCGAGACTGGGCGATCTCAAGGCGGTTAAGTGCGTCGTGCCCGCACCGCGGGGCGAAATTGCCGTGCGGATTGAGAACGGCGAGATTGCCTATCATCTGCCGGCAGGCATTGAAGGCGAGCTGGTGCTGAAGGATCGCACGCTGAGCATCTCCGGCGACGGCTGCGAAAAGCTGTGATTCATGCTTGACGCGCGTGGTATAATAAACATGAAGGAGTTGATGGCTATGAATGACTGCCGTGTTACTGTTGTGAATGGTACTCTGCCGCAGGCGGAAATCGACGCGTATGTTGCGCGCGGGCGCAAGCAGTACGGCCGCAATCCGGTCGGGCTGACGATCAAGGTCGACGGTGATTATGTCGATCTGGATTACGATTTCGGAACGGTTCCCTTCGAGCGGATTCGCCGCATCACCGGCTATCTGGTGGGAACGCTGGATCGCTTTAACAATGCCAAGCGCGCCGAAGAGCGCGAACGCGTCAAGCATAGCATTTGACAACAAAAACAGACCGTCGATGAACTGATCGGCGGTCTGTTTTCATTATACGATAAAGACAGCCCCCGAGTAGGGGGCTGCCCGTGAAGAGGATGCGGTTGTCAGATATTCGATGCCCTCTTTAAAGGACGACCGCAAGAGTTAGGCCCTTATAGGGCAGGAGCAAACCACCCGTTGGACGGGTGGTTTTGATTTCCATAAAGCTGAGAATACAGACTGAAGTCTATTTTTGTAGACCGAGGTTTGTTTTTCTACAGGCGCTTGCTCTTGACGGCTTCGGCCGTGCGATTGAGCGTTTCGCGCACGCTGTCATAGTTCTGGCTTGCGACGGCGGTGAAGAGCATGTCGACGATTTGCAGCATGACCATGCGGCTGCTCATTGCGCCCGAGCGGGTTAGCGTTTCGGCGCTGGCCACATGCAGAGCGACGTCGGAAGCGCTGGCAATGGCGTTTTTGCCGAATTTCGTAATGCTGATGACAGTCGCGCCGCTTTCATGAGCCGCGTTCAGACTGTCGATGATGTCGCGCGTTTCGCCATAGTACGAAAAGACGAGCGCGACGTCGCCGGGCGCGAGCGTGCTTGCGGAGATGATCTGATAGTGTGAGTCGAGCGACGAGAACGTGTTGAGGCCGATGCGGCGGAACTTGAACGCCGCGTCCTGCGCGATGATGCCGCTGCTGCCAACGCCGTAAAAGTCGATGCGATTCGCGTGGCTGATCGCGTCAACCGCGCGCGCCATTGCGTCCATGTCCAGCACACTCAGCGTGTTTTCAAGGGAGCGGATGCTGTTGGCCGTGACGATGTGGCAGATTTCCGCGATGCTGCTGCCGGGCAGTATGTCAGTCGGCTCGTCTGTGCGGCTGCTCCGGACGGCCAGATCGGCGCTGACAGCGTTGAGAAAATCCTTATAGCCGCGGTATCCGCTCTTTTTGCACAACCGGACGACGGCCGATTTGCTGGTCTGGCAGGCCTCGGCCACTTTCAGAATCGACGTATCGACGAGTTTGTCCAGATTAGTCTCGAAATAGTCCGCAATGCGGCGTTCGGAGGGCGTGAGCGATTCGTAGAGTTCATGCAAACGGAGCAGACTGACGGACATATTGGTTCCTCGCTTTACAAAAATACATATTATAAGAGTTTATTCGACGCAGCTGGCGGAAAATCCTTCTTAATAAACTGAGTTTCAGCGCAGAATAGTCATCGTTTGCTCCGTGCCCAGCAGGCCGTATTGAGCCGCGCCGCGCAGCGCCGCATCGTCGATGTGCGCTGCGCAGACGATGGGGCAATCCAGCAGCGCGCGCGCTTCATCCAGAAACAGATCGTGCGAGCGCGCAATCTGGCCGCCGACAACGACGAGATCTGCGCCATATTCACGCACGGGCGACGCTAAAATCTCACCGAGGAAACGGCCGGTTTGGCGGAAGGTTTCCAGGGCTTCGGCGTCGCCCTGACGCGCCAGATCGGCGATCTCCCGCACGTCGGGCAGGTCGGCGCAGCGCTTGAGCGCCTGATAACGGGCGCGGATGGCGCGGCGGGACACATAGTCCTCGACGATGCCGTCCCGAAAAGGCCTGTTCCAGAGCGCGCCATAGGGAATCAGCGATTCGCCGACCATCAGCCGCCGCTCTTTCATGGACGCAAAGCCGAAGCCCGTGCCCAGCGTTATGCCGATGGGCGAAATCGCCTCGCGGGCCGCGCCGTCCAGCGCTTCGCCGAGCAGGAAGGCGTTTGCGTCGGACATGAAGCTGATCGGGCGCTCCGGCAGAACCTCGTGGAACCACGGAATGACCGAAATGCCGCGAATGGCCTTGAACTTGTGCGGCATCATGCTGAAGCCGCCGGCATAGTTGTACGGGCCGGGCGTGGAGACGGCGATGCGGGCGATATTCAGCCCGCGCGTCTCAGCCGTGCTCAGGGCATGGCGGCACAGGCGCAGATACGCGTCATGTATGACGGCCGCGTTGTCGCCGGAATGAGCGTCGACGCTGGCGGCGGTTCCGGCGATGGGCTGGCAGCTTTCATCCAGCAGCATATATTTGAAGAACGTTCCGCCCGCGTCGATGGCAAAGATACAATCGGGCATGGCTGTCTCCTCCTGCACATTAAGATAAACAGACTTTGGTCTGCACATTTATAAACAAACCGAAGTCTGTATTGAAATAACTGCAAACAGACCGCAGTCTGTCGATTACTTTTTGAGCATCGTCTTGTGGATGACGATCGGGCCTTTGCTCAGATTGACGATGCGATAGCGGCCCAGCGTGGCGGGCACGACGACGATGTCCATGTAGTCCAGCTCATAGGCAAGCTCGGGATGATCGATCGACTCGACGCGCGCCTTATCGCCGTCGACCAGCGCCAGCACGTGGAAGTCGTCCTGCGTGTCGTCGTCGATGGTCTTTTCAATGGACTCGTTGCGCAGCGAGAAGTAGAGCAGATCGTGCTCGCCCACGACGAACTCGCGCCAGCCGTCGCCCTCGCGTACGGTATAGCCGTGGTTGACCAGGTTCTCGGCGACATAGTCCGCGGTGCGCTCGGGATGAATGACGCGGCGGCCCATTTCGAGATGAATCGGGCGCGGCTTGCCGGTGTTGCTGTCCAGACGCTGATAGTCGTACAGCTTGTAGGTGTATGAGCCGACGGTCAGCGAGCCGATTTCCAGCACGACCTGATTGCGGCCGGAGGCATGGACGGTGCCGGCGGGAATCATCACCTGCGTGCCGGGGAAGGATCTGACGGAATTGATGTACTCTTTGTAGTCGATCAGCTCGCCGGTGTGCTGCGCGCGATCGGCCAGAGCGAAGAATTTTTCGCAGCTGTCCTTTTCCTTGAAGCCCAGATAGGTGCACGCGCCCTGACCGGCGGCGACGACATAGTAGCTCTCGTCCTGACGGCCCAGCTCGCGGTGATTGGTCACGACGTAATTCTCGTCCGGATGGCACTGTATGGACATGTTGCCGCTGGAATGATAGGTGTCGTCATAATTGAAGCGGATGGGGAAGTAGCCGCCGAACTGATTGTAGGCGCGCTCGCCCAGCAGCTTTTTGCCCTGCGTCTGCACAAACGTGAAGAAGGGCGTTTCGAACTGCACGCCGTCCATGTCGGCCACGAGGGACACCTCGAGCGGAATCATATCGAATATCCAGGCGGCGCGGGTCATTTCCCTGGGCAGGTTGCGCAGCTTGTGGACATAGCTGCCGCCCCACACGCCCTCCAGATACACCGGCCGGCAGCGGAAGGGGCGCCTGTTGAGCGCGTCGAACATGACCTTCAGCGCAGAGAAGGGCATCATCTGCATATTGTCGGGATAGTTGGCGTTGATGTACAGATCGATCTTTTCCTCCCGGATCAGCTCCCAGCGGCAGTCCATGGCGCACTCGAAATCGATATAATAGCAGCGCCGCAGCGTCGCGGAATAGGAGAGCGGATACGGCTCGCACAGATTGGTGGCCTTGCCGTATTTGAAGTTCAGCACGGCGTGCTTGGGCACGAGATCCATCCACACGCGCAGATCGAACGCGTCGCGCATCTCTTCAGACAGCGCGCCGCAGCCGTACACCAGCACCAGCCCGCCCGCCGCTTTGGTCGAGGCGATCATCTTTTTGACGATTTCCACGCGTTCCGCATCCTGAAGGCCGCTGTAGCCGCCCTCATAGCGCACGCCGTAGAGCAGCACGGGGTCAAGCGCGCGATCCTCGGGCAGGTAGGGCGCGAGCATCCCCTGGAGCACGTCGTAGGGCTTGAGCAGGTCTTTCGAGGGAATGACGAGAATGTGCCTTTCCTCCTGCTGCTCGATCAGGCGCACCAGCACGTCGAACTGAGTGCCCGGATAGCCGTCGATGCCAACGGCCTGCGCGCCCGCGTCGATCGCGGCGACGATTTTCTTCGCCACGGGCAGCGTGCCCAGCGTGATGTCATCTTTGATGCCCTCGGGCATGGGAATGTGGTTGACGGCCTTGGGGTCGTCGTAGGCGTTGGGATGGAACATGAAGCTCATGATATACGTCCTTTCTGTCGGGAAGGGCGCGCCCCGAGCTTTTTCAGGGCGCGCTCTTAAGTGCAATGTGTTTACTGCGCGAAATCGCCGATGGTCAGCAGCAGCGGATAGTCCTTGATCGGGATGTTCTTCAGGCGAATCGTAGTCTCGCCGACCTTTTCCACGATGCTTTCGGGCAGCGCGTAGACCGTGCCGTCCATCAGGTCGATCAGGCGAACGTCGCCCTTCATGGAGCACAGATCCAGCGTGACGGTCGATTCAAAGTCGGTGGTCATCAGGTCGGCGCTGTTCCAGTAGGCGAAGGCCGCCGCGCCGTTATCGCGCTTAAAGCCCGCCCACATGAGCGACTTGTCCTTGAAATCGGAATCAAAGATGCGGGGCGATTTGTTCGGCTGGAACATGATGGGCAGATCGGCCGCTTTAAAGTCCTCGGCGAACACGGAAGCCAGATTTTGCAGCGCGTAATAGGCGGGCTTGGGCGAATAGTCTCCGGTGGCAAAGCCGTTTTCGTCAAAATCCGCGTTCAGCACGCCGAAATAGCCGTAATCGAGATAGCTTTGCTTGTCGCCGACGGTGCCGTTGAGCGCCTCGATCATGTCCACGGCGGTGAAGTGCGATGTGAACTTCAATCCGCACTGGAAATCGGCAATGCGGTGGCGCAGCAGATATTTCGCCTGCTTCCAGGGCGTCCACGCGCCGCCGCGCAGCGCGCCCGCGCCCTTGCTGGAGGATTGCGTGCCCGATTCGCCCTGAATCAGCTCGATGTCGGGGTTATAGAGATCGCACAGCGCCCGCAGCGCCCGCGCGTCGCGTTGAGTATAGAACTCGTCGGGCGTATAGCGGTGATAGGAAAGCGCGTCGACCGCGCCGCCCATGCCGGCGGCCAGCGCATCGCTGATGAAGGGCAGCGACCAGGTGCAGGTGCACGTTACGCCGCCGATGATCTTCGCGCTTTCATCGCCTTCGCGCGCGGCTTTGGCTGTGGCGGCGGCAAATTCGCCGTATTCCTGCGCATTCACGCCGTGTTTCCAGCAGCCGCTGCCGTCCGGCTCGTTCCAGACCTCGTAATACTCGACGCGGCCCTTGAAGTGCTCGGTGGTCGCCTTCACATAGTTGTGCCAGGCCGTGCGCTCTTCCTCGGTAAAGATGGGCGGGCAGCCGACCGCGCCAAAGAAGGTTTTCGCCGCCTCGGTATACAGATCGTTGCCATAGCACAGGCAGATCCACGGCACCATGCCGCGGCGGATGAGGTTGTCCACGATGTCGTCCAGCCACGCAAAGTCGTAAACGCCCTTTTCGCGTTCCGTGCGCTGCCAGCCGGACTGAAGGCGTACCCATTTCACGCCCAGCGCAGCCACCTTGTCGTAGGCCTTTTCGGGATCGAACACGTTTCTGTCCAGCTTTTCAAAGCCGATGCCCAGCTGAGAGGACTTGACCTCCAGCGCGGATTTGGGGGCGATTTTGCCGACGGGAATCAGTCTGTCCATAGTCATTTCTCCTTTTAACAGTTCTGTCAGACCTCGTAGAAATCAAAGCCCAGCATCATGGCCAGATCGCGCGCGGCGGCGATCACATTGCCGTCCACAATGCCGTAGTGCTGCGTCACGCCGATTTTGAGCAGCTTTTCAAACAGCTCGGGCGCGCTCTGGCCGATCGGGCGGAACAGCGAATGGGAATAGGTGGCCAGAAAGTGCTCGGTGGGCAGCGCTTCGATGCGCGTGGCGACGAATTGCAGCCGTCCGTTGTGCTCGGAGCAGTGCAGCATGGTTTTCTCGCCTTCGGGGAATACATACCATGCAAACGGCGCGCCGGCGTATTTCCAGGGCGACTTGGCGAAGCGCACGTCGGAGGAAATCTTGCACTTGCCGCGCGGGTCGGTGTAGTCGTTGGGGCCGGCGTGACCGGCGGCGAAGTTCTCGTTCGGCAGATCGATGTGGAACGGCTCGATGTAGTTGACATGGCCGCCGGTGAGCAGCTTGAGCGCGTAGCAGGCGATGCCGCTGCCCACGTCGCCCTCGGGCACGACCATGAGGTTCTCGCAGCCGGGCGTGGGCCAGAAGCCGGGGCGCAGGCCGACGTTCTTGAACAGCACGGTGTCGATGTCGTTGAGCACCAGAAGGTCGATGCCGCGCGCCTTTGCCAGACGCTCCATGCCCATCGAGGCGCGCACGGAGGCATAGAATTTGTCATAATCGACATTGGGCAGCACCTCATAGCGCGCGGCGATGTCGTTCATGACGGATCGGGCTTCCTCTTCGGGCACACTGTCGATGGCCTCGGTCAGCTCGGCGACCGACAGGAAATGGAACTCCGGCCCGACCTTCATGAACACGTCGTAGGGGTCGACATAGGTGCTCCACATGGCCTCGTTGTAGCAGGCGAGCAGGCCCATCGTGCCCTGACGCAGCAGCGCGCGGGCGCGGGCGGCGTTTCCGAAGATTTCGGCGCGCGCCATGATTTCCGGCCAGGTGCCCAGCATGGTCTCGAACATAGGCCGGTTGAACCGCGCCGCAGAGCCGCTGGCCTCCTGCGCGCCGACCAGACCGCCGCAGCACAGATACTCGGTGAACTCGTCGTCGTCGTGGGTGTCCTTGAGATCGATGCGGTCGCGCATTCTGTGGGCGAACAGCACGGGGCAGGGCGGCATATCGCGCAAAAAGCGGATCCAGTGGAAATCCTCCGCCCACGACAGATAGATCGCCAGAACATAGTCGACTTTGCTCTGCACGAAAGCGTCGATGGCGCGCTGAACGTCCGATGCGGTGTAGACGATGCCGGTGAACGTCACGTCGGCGATCTTTTCCGCGTCCGCCTTCATCCAGGCCGCCTCATCCAGCTTGCGCGCAGCGTAGGAGCCGCGCTTAGTGCCCTCACCGAGCTTCTGAAAGCGTTCCGCGCCCAGCAGCAAAAGACCCATGCGGGGCTTGCGAATGACAGAATCCATATGAAAAACCTCCTTGACACGCGGGGCTGTTTGGATTTATCCTGTTCTTAATGATACACGAAAACGGGAGCTTTGTCAACACTAGTTTCACATAAAATACGAAATCAAAGAAAATAGTGACGAACGGAGGGCGGCATATGGCGCGGGAGACGCTGATTCTGCTGGGGCTGCGGCCGGAAAACGAACAGGGCAGGGAAGAGCTGCGGCTGCGCTGCAAGGGCGCGGCGCTCTGGCATCGCAATCACCCGCATGGGCGGATCATTGCCTGCGGCGGACAGACGGGCAGCCTGCCGGTCAGCGAAGCGGCGGAGATGAAGCGCCATTTGATCGGCATGGGCGTTTCGGAAACGGACATTATAATGGAAGATTCCTCCCGCATCACGCGCGAAAACCTGACGAACGCGCTCGCCCTGCTGGACGGTGCGGACGAGGAAAGCCTGTATCTGGCGACCAGCGACTATCATATGCCGCGCGCACTCCTGACGCTCAGGCGATGCGGCGGCCGGGCGAGGGCGCATCGCGTCCGAATTCCGATGTCGGTTGGCAAACTCCGAAAAATGCTTCTCGAGCCGCTTTATACAATCGATCTGCTCATGGGGCATCAGGACGCGGGCGCGCGCCGTCCGGCCTGGACGCGGGCGATCATGCGGCTGCTGCGTCAGGACAAGCCGTAGGGCGCTCGACAGAAAACGCGCTTTTTATTCAAATCGCGGTCGAATTCATGAGGAGTTTGTGTTAAATCGCATTTTGAGCAGGGAAAGCGGCGGCGGGCGTTGTATATATCAACAACATGGGGCATACTGAAACATAATCGTAAATCCAGAAATTAACCTGTCAAAAGATGGTTCGCCCCGGCAGGAAAATGTCTGTTCATGGCGAAACAATAGATTACAGGACAGGTGGTGGCAAATGAGTTCCAGGCTTCCGGACGTCTGGCTGGACGAGCTGAGAGGGCGCGTCGATATTGTGGACGTGGTGTCGGACTATGTCGAGCTGAAGCAGAAAGGGCGCAGATTCTGGGGACGCTGTCCCTTCCACGGGGAAAAGACGCCGTCTTTCAGCGTGGACAGCGAGGCGCAGATGTATTACTGCTTCGGCTGCCATAAGGGCGGCACGGTCATCAACTTTGTGATGGACATCGAGCGCATGGAGTTCATGGACGCCGTCAAGGCGCTGGCCGAGCGGGCGCACATGGAGCTGCCCGAGCGCGTGAGCGACGGCCGCGACAGCGACAAAATGCGCGCGCTGAGGGAACGCATCTACGAGGCCAATCTCGAGGCGGCGCGCTTTTATCATGCCACGATCTGGACGGCGGAGGGCGCGAAGGCGCTGAGCTATCTGCACAAGCGCGGGCTGGACGACGCGGGCATACGCCGCTTCGGGCTTGGCTCCACGGCGCAGGGCTGGGACGCGCTCACGCGGCATCTGACCGAGAAGGGCTTTACGTTCGAGGAGCTTAAGCAGGCCGGTCTTGCAAGCGAGAAGGACGGCCGCCGCTACGATATGTTCCGCGACCGCGCGATGTTTCCCATCATCAACCCGCAGGGCAAGGTGCTGGGCTTCGGCGGGCGCATCATGGGCGACGGCAATCCCAAATACCTCAATACGTCGGACACGCCGGTGTTCAACAAGCGGCAGGGACTGTACGCTCTCAACATGGCGCGCAAGGAGCGCGGACTCAAGCGGCTGATTCTGGTCGAGGGCTATATGGACGTGGTGTCGCTGCGCCAGCAGGGCGTTCCGGGCGTCGTGGCGACGCTGGGCACGGCGCTCACCGAGGAGCAGGCGCGCCTCTTCAAGCGCTATGCGCCCGAGGTGTGGGTGTGCTATGACGGCGACGGCGCGGGGCAGAAGGCGATTCTGCGCGCGCTGGATATTTTTGAATCGCAGGATATGCCGGCCAAAGTCATCGACATTCCGGGCGGTATGGATCCCGACGAGTATGTGCGGGACAAGGGCGCGGACGGCTTCGAAGCGCTCCGGCCAATGCCCCCGTGCGAGTATCGGATGCTGCGCGCGGCCGACGCGGTCGATCTGACCACGCAGGACGGGCGCACGCAATATGCCATCGCCTGCTGCAACATACTGCGCAAGGTCAAAAATCCCGTCGAGCTGGAGAACTATCTCGACAGGCTGATCGTGCAGACCGGCTTTGCGCGCGAGGTGCTCATGCGCCAGATCGGCGTTGAAACGCTGGCGGCGGAGCAGAAGCATCCCGCGCAGACCGACAGGCCGCTCCGGCGCGAGACGCGTAAGGAGCTGCCCGAGCACGTCAAGGCGCAGCAGATGCTGGTCAACCTCATGGCCGCGGGGCGGCTTGAACGCGCGCTGCCGATGGATACGGCCTTTATTACGGAGCCGTACAAGACCATCGCGCGCCTGTTGTCCGAGGGTCAGGCTCCGGCCGCCATTGTCGAGCAGCTCGACGAGAGCATGCGCGACGAAGCGGCGCAGGCCGTGCTTTCGGACAGCAATATAGAGGCGGATAAGACGGCTCTGGCCGTTTCCCAATGTCTGAATAAAATCCGAGTGTACCAAACGGAAAAACGGATCGAAGAGACGAAGGCCCGAATGAAAGAGGAATCCTCGCCCGAAAAACGGGCGGAGCTGATCGGCCTTTTGTCGCAGCTGATGAACGAGCTTGGCGCGGCCAAGAAGAGCCTGAAGGAGTGAAGCGGGTTGAGCAATCAAAACAGTCAGAACAGCAACGAGCTTGAAGCAAAGAAGGACCGCGTTCGGGAACTGCTCGATGTGGGCAAGTCCAAGGGAACGCTGACTTATAAAGAAATCATGGATCAGCTGGTGGACGTGGAGCTTGAGCCGGAGCAGTTCGACAAAATCCTCGAAACGCTCGAAGCGCTGGGCGTGGACGTCGTCAACGAGATCAAGCTGGACGAGGGAGACGGCGAGCCTGAGCCGGAACCGGCCATCGAGGATCTGGACATCAGCGTGCCCGAGGGCATCAGCATCGACGATCCCGTCCGTATGTACCTCAAGGAGATCGGCAAGGTTCCGCTTCTCTCTGCCGATGAGGAAATTGAAATCGCCAAGCGCATGGAGGAGGGCGACGAGGCCGCGCGCAAAAAGCTGGTCGAGGCCAACCTCCGTCTGGTCGTTTCCATCGCCAAGAGATACGTCGGCCGCGGTATGCTCTTCCTCGATCTGATTCAGGAGGGCAATCTGGGCCTTATCAAGGCGGTCGAAAAGTTCGACTACCGCAAGGGCTATAAATTCTCGACCTACGCCACATGGTGGATCCGTCAGGCCATTACGCGCGCCATCGCCGACCAGGCCCGCACGATCCGCATTCCGGTTCACATGGTCGAGACGATCAACAAGCTGATCCGCGTCTCCCGCCAGCTGCTCCAGCAAAACGGCCGCGAGCCGCAGCCCGAGGAAATCGCCGCCGAGATGGGCGTCTCGGAGGAGAAGGTACGCGAGATCATCAAGATCGCACAGGAACCCGTGTCGCTCGAAACGCCCATCGGCGAGGAAGAGGACAGTCATCTGGGCGACTTCATTGCCGACGACGATTCGCCCGCGCCCGCCGAAGCCGCCGCTTATACGCTTTTGCGCGAGCAGCTGATGAACGTGCTGGACACGCTGACCCCCCGTGAAGAAATGGTGCTGCGCCTGCGCTTCGGCCTGGTGGATGGCCGTTCCCGCACGCTGGAGGAGGTCGGCAAGGATTTCGGCGTTACGCGCGAGCGCATCCGTCAGATCGAGGCCAAGGCGCTGCGCAAGCTGCGTCACCCCAGCCGTTCAAAGAAGCTCAAGGATTATCTGGATTAACCGTATAGTCAGTCATCTGCCAGAAAGCCGGGCGACGTTGTGCCCCCGGCTTTCTGTAATGTTGATGAAACGCCACTGCGCTTCAAAAAGGAGCTTTGCAATATGATTGAACTGGACGAGCGACTGTCCATGCTTTACGACATGGTTCCGCCCTGCGCTGCCGCTGCGGACATCGGCACGGATCACGGCTTTCTGGGCGCGCGGCTGCTCGAGTCGGGCAAATGCGAGCGCGTCGAATTTCTCGACATCAGCGAGCCTTCGCTCAAAAAGGCATGGCGGCTGATAAGGCGCTGCGGACTGATGGAGCGCGCGGATTTCACCGTGGGCGACGGCGCTGCGGCGCTCAAAAATCCGGCCGACGCGATTGTCATCGCGGGCATGGGCGCGCCGACGATCTCCGGCATCATTGAGCGCGGCCTGAGCCGTCTGGAACATGCGCGGCTCATCTTGCAGCCCAACATCGGCGTCGATCTGCTCAGGGCTGATCTTATGCGCATGGGCTTTGTCATCTGCGACGAGATGATCGTCCGCGCGGGCGGGCGCTTTTACGTCGCTATGGCCGCCGAGCGCGGGCAGGCCGCTTATACGGAAAAGGAGCTGCTGGCCGGGCCGGTGCTGTTCGAGAAGAGGCCGGCTGATTTTGCGGGCTACGTTCAGTTCCGGCTGCGCGTCCAGCGTAAGGCGTACGTGGGCGCTGTAAAGGGCGAAGCAGAAAACGCCGAAGCGCTGGCGCATGAAATCGCGCTGTGGGAGGAGATAGAGCAATGTCTGTAACGGCGAGCGATATTATGGCGATTCTGGATCAGATTGCGCCCCGCGAGCTGAGCGAGAGCTATGACAATGTAGGGCTGCTGGCCGGCCATCCGTCTCAGTCGGTCGAGCGGGTGCTCGTCGCGCTCGATCTGACCGAAAGCGTCGTGCATGAAGCGGAAAAGGCGGGCGCTCAGATGATCGTCACGCATCATCCGATATTCTTCCGCGGCCGCAAGAACATCCGCGAGGACGACGCGGAGGGTGCGGCCGTATGCGCGCTCATTCGGGCGCATCTGGCGATGGCCGCGGCGCATACCAACTTCGACAACGCCTATCCCGGCGTGAACGACGCACTGAGTGAAGCGCTGGGGCTTGAAAACGTCGAGACCGCGCCGCACGGTATGCGCGCCGGCAGCCTGAGCGCGGCGATGACGGTGATGGAGTTCGTTGATTACGTCGAGAAGAAGCTGAATACGCGCGCACGCGTCTATGCGGCGCAGGATAAGCGCATCGAGCGCGTGGCCGTGCTGGGCGGCGCTGGCGGAGATTTCTTCGACGAAGCGCTGTCGCTGGGCGCGGATGCTTACGTCACCGGCGAGGTACGCCATCACGACGCGCTGGCGGCCTGCGCGCAGGGGCTGTGCCTGATCGAAGCGGGGCACGGCGAGACGGAGCGGGTCTGCGTTAAATTGCTGGCGGCCTGTTTACAAAATCGCTGTGATGAGCTACAATATAATGTGACTGTTATTGAAAGCCGCGAAATGCCGTTTATGCGGTAGGAGAGAGAAAAGAGAGGAGCTTATACCATGCAGCTTGACGCGCTTTGGAATTATATGCAATATGATATGGAGACCGATCGTTTCGAAAACGGAATGAGAAATTCTCCCAACCGCATCACTCTGCTCAAGCAGCGCGATTTCCTGATCGAGCAGCAGAGCAATATGAAAAAACTGGAGAGCAACATTGCGGCGATGAACGACCGTCTGGAGATCATCCGCGACGAGTCCGTGCGCCTGCAGAACGCGCTCGCCAAGCTGCTGGAGGAAATCGCCGCCAAGCCGCCCGAGACGCTGGACGACATCGCCCATCAGAAGGCCGCCGTGGAGAAGCTCGAGGATTCCCTCAAGCACTACGAGCAGGAGCTGGTTCGCATGCGCCGCGAGAGCGAAATGAGCGACCGTACGCAGCGCGAGATCCGTATGCGCGCCGCCCGCACCAAGGCCGAATACGACGAGCTGAAGAAGGTGTACGAGGTCGAGTTCAAGGAGGCGCAGGCCAAGCTGGCCGAGCTGAAGGCGCGCGCCGAGGCCGAGAGCAAGACCGTCGATCCCGAAGCGCTGGCGCGCTATCGCCAGATCAAGCAGCACGCCATGCCGCCCATGGCCAAGATCAACGGCGATCGCTGCGGCGGCTGCAACATGACGCTGCCCGCGGCCGTGCTGGGTCGTCTGAACGGCGGCCAGATCGTCGAGTGCGACAACTGCGGCCGCATGCTGTTCGTGCCCACTGTGCCTGCCGCCGAATAAACGAATATGTTCCGATCAAGCCCTGATGCGTATTGCGCGCGTCGGGGCTTTTGTTTTATGCGTTTTCTTCCGCGAGCAGGAGACGAACGGCGTTCTCATAGGACTGCACGCCCTGCGCTTGACCGTTCATGCGCAGAAACAGCGTGGAAAGCGTCTGCGACAGGCGATAGGCAGGCGTTTCCCGCGCCGTATACAGGCCGTTGCAGCGCGCAAAGCGGAAAAACAGCGGGTCGCTCATGCCGTTGACGCACTGCCGCCACGCCGGCCGGTCAAGCGCGTAAAGCGCGTCCATGGCGTAGAGAAGCATATTGAAGCTGCCCGAGAATCGGAACGCCGCGTCGCCGCTCATGCAGGCCTTATAGGCGATGTAATTGGCTTCGTCCTCGCGGGCATAACCGGCCTGATGCGCCAGCTCGTGGCACATCGTAAAGGGCAGCATATACGCCTGATCGTTCAGATTGACGTGCGCTGTACCGGTCAGCGGATTGTAAAGCCCCGCCAGACCGATGCGGTCGAAGAGAGCCGTCACGTCCCGTCGGGACAGCGCGAGCGATTTTCCAGTCAGCGCGCCCATCAGGCGTTCCGCTTCGGTCATCATATCACTGTCGGTCATATCGTCAATAAAGGGCAGCAGCGCGTCGGCCTCGGCGCTCAGCTTCAGACAGAGTTTATACAGCATGTCATCGGATACGGACGCAGCCGGCAGCGCGGGAACGTTATATAGCGGCGCCCAGAGCAGCCAGTAGGGAACAAGGCATGCGCACAGCGCCCGCGCGACGCAGCGTCTGACGCACTTTGGCCGCAGACAGATGAAGGCGAGCAGAATTAATGTGGCCGTCATGAATACGGCTCCGGCCGGCGATTCAGACAGGCGGCGCAGAGCGGCGGAAACGAGCGGAAAGACGCGCGCCTTGTATGCTGCGGCCAGCGCGCCTGAAACGTGCGTTGCAAGCGCCGTCAGTGCGGCCATGCTCAGCGCGCCGATGAAAGGAATATCTCTGCGCACGCGCTCATACGCCTCCTTTTATGAAATCACATAAATTATCTCACAGACGAAGGCGCAATTCAAATGAAATTTTTACCGGCTCGTTTATCTCACATCATGATAAGCAATCTCCCGACCACTGGTTCAAGAAATTCCTCGATTCCGATGCGGATATTTTCCAGCAAAGCTACTGCCTGGACGACAACCCCTTCCTGCCCGAATCCGTCCGTGACGCTCTCAAAAAAGAGTATCACGGCGTTTTTTATGAGCGCTATATCCTCGGGCA
>CAKTXR010000027.1 GCA_934631025.1 uncultured Clostridia bacterium | reverse complement strand
GAACAGCACGCTTTCGGAGATCAATCTGCCGGACTCGCTGACATTCATCGACGAGACGGCGTTCGACGGGCTGACGGGCCTGACGGTGAACGCGAACACGGGCAGCTACGGCTACGACTGGGCCGTGGCGCACGGGTATCTGGAGGACAACGCGCTGCGCGTGTCGGTCGCCTGCTCCGTCGAGACGGCGGTGCCGGGAGATGCGGCGACCTGGACGGCGGAAGGCGCGAACGGCGTTGAGCCGTACAAGTATCGCTTCCAGCTTTTCTGCGACGGGACGCGCATTGCGACGCGCGCCTACTCGGCTGACGCGGCGTATTCCTATACGTTCACGAAGGCCGGAACGTATTACGTCATCGCGCAGGTGAAGGACGACGACGGCACGATCGCCGACGCGGCGAGCGCGGAGATCGTCGTGTCGCTGGAGACGCTCAAGATTGCGGGCGTGACCTGCGACCGCGAGAGCATCCAGACCACCGATACGGCGACCTGGACGGCGAGCGCGACGGGCGGCGAGCAGCCGTATCAGTACCGCTTTGTCCTGAAGCGCGACGGAGCGGAAGTCGACGCGGCCGACTACAGCGCCGCGGATTCGTACAGCTACACGTTTGAAGAAGCGGGCGATTACACGCTTGAGACGACGGTCATGGACGCGCAGGGCGCTGTTTCGGCGACGGAAACGACGGCGATTCATGTGGCGCTGCGGCCCGTCGAGATCACGGCGATCACCGCGAGCGCTCAGAGCGCCGTGACGGAGAGCGCGCTGACATGGACGGTGGAGACCGTCGCGGGCAAGCAGCCCTATACCTATGATTACGAGGTCAGCATGGACGGCGCGCTGAAGATCAGCGAGACCGGCTCGACCGAGAATACGTTCACCTACGTTCCGGAGACGGCGGGCAGCTGCGTTCTGACCGTGACGGTGAAGGACAGGGCCGGCAACACGGCGCGGCTGGAGAGCGCGGCCATAGCGGTCAGCACGAAAACGCTGGCCATCGATGCGATCGAGACGGCGAGCGACTGGGTGAAGCAGGGCGACGCGATCGTCTGGACGGTCAACGCGAGCGGCGGCGTGAAGCCCCTGCGCTATGCCTTCGACGTGTATGTCGACGGCGAGGAGCAGGACGGCCGCTCCTTTGCCGCGGCGAATACCTATACCTACACGCCGGATATGGCCGGCGTTTACACGGTCAATGTGCGCGTGCGCGACGCGGCCAACACCACGGTCAACCTGACCGGCGGCGAGGTACACGTCTACGCGCCGCTGGCGATCGACGCGCTGACGGCGGACAGGACGGCGGCGACGGCGGGCGAAAAGGTGGTCTGGAGCGGCGCTGTGACCGGCGGCAAGGAGCCGGTGGGCTTCCGCTGGGAGGTCTACTGGGGCGACGAGCTGGAATACATCGGCGTGACGGACGCGCCCGAGGTGGCGTACGCGCCCATGCGCAGCGGCAGCTACAGCGTGAAGCTGACCGCGACCGACGACGGCGGCGAGAGCGTCGTGCAGAGCGGCGCGGCGGTGAGCGTCGGCGCGCAGGCGAGCACGCCCGTGTCGGACTTCACGTTCAGCGTGCTGAACGGCACCTACTGCTCCATCACGGGCTACACCGGCACGGCAAGCTCGATCGTCCTGCCGGCTGAGGACAGCGAGGGTCACGTCGTGCAGACGATCGCCTCGAACGCGTTCAAGAACAACGCGAACCTGATCAGCGTCGTCATTCCGGACACGGTTGAGACGATGGGGGATAATGTCTTTTACGGCTGCACCAGCCTGATGTCCGTTGTGGGCGGCAAAAAGCTGACGAACATCGGCGGCTACACGTTCTATAACTGCCGGAGCCTGAAGTACTATTCCTTCTCGGCGGAGACGGCGGCGATTGGAAGCTATGCCTTTGTCGGCTGCACGGCGCTGAAGCGCTTTGAGGGCTGGGAGGGGATAACCTCCATTGGGCAGGGCGCGTTCAACGGGCTGTCGGGGATGGAAAGCGTGGTGCTGCCGGAAGGGTTGCTGACGCTGGGATACTATGCGTTTAGAAATTGCACGGCACTGGAAAGTATCCATATTCCGGACAGCGTAACGACGCTGCACGGCGACGTCTTTAATGGATGCAGCAAGCTAAGCAGCGTGAACTATCCGCTGAGCTTGACCAGCAAGTCCAACAACAATAGTGGTTGGAGTCCGTTTAGAAATTGTCCGAAGTTGACGAATATAGTGATACCGGAAGGTGTAACGGCTATACCGGCAGATATGTTTAGCGGGATGACAAGTCTGCGGTCGATTAAGCTGCCGGAGAGCTTGGAATCGATTGGCTATGAAGCGTTTGATGGATGCACGGGGCTTCCGGCGATCACTATTCCGGATGCGGTTAAGACGATTGACGGTTATGCATTCAACGGATGTACCGGCCTAACGACGATTGTATTGCCGCCCGAACTGAAAACGGTTTGGTATTCCGTGTTTGGCGGTTGTACAGGTCTGGAAAGCGTGGTACTGCCGGAGGGCTTGCAGACGCTGGGATACTATGCGTTTGGGGGTTGCACGTCGCTGGAGAGCATCCATATACCTGACAGCGTGACGACGATGTATGGCAATGTATTCTCTGGATGCAGCAAGCTGAGCAGCGTGAATTATCCGCTGAACCTGAAGAGTAAATCCGATAGCTCAAGCAACTACAGTCCGTTCTATAATTGTCCGAAGTTGACGAGCATAGTAATACCGGAAGGTATAACGGAGATACCGGCGAGAATGTTTAATGGCATGACAAGTCTGTGGACGATTAAGTTGCCGGAGAGCTTGGAGACGATAGGCAGAGAAGCGTTCGAAGGATGCACGGGGCTTCCGACGATTGTTATTCCCGATGCGGTTACGACAATTGGAAGCTATGCGTTCAATGGATGCACGGGCATGAGGAGTGTGTCGCTGAATGAGGGATTGCAGACGATTGGTGATTATGCCTTCAGCAAATGCACTGGCTTGACGGCGGTTGTCATGCCTGATACGCTTACGACGATTGGCAGTTCTGCATTTGAAGGCTGTACGGGATTGAAAAGCATATTGTTGAACGAGAATTTGCAAACGATTGACGGTTATGCATTCAACGGATGTACCGGCTTAACGACGATTGTATTGCCGCCCGAGCTGAAAACGGTTTGGTATTCCGTGTTTGGCGGTTGTACAGGTCTGGAAAGCGTGGTACTGCCGGAGGGCTTGCAGACGCTGGGATACTATGCGTTTGGGGGTTGCACGTCGCTGGAGAGCATCCATATACCTGACAGCGTGACGACGATGTATGGCAATGTATTCTCTGGATGCAGCAAGCTGAGCAGCGTGAATTATCCGCTGAACCTGAAGAGTAAATCCGATAGCTCAAGCAACTACAGTCCGTTCTATAATTGTCCGAAGTTGACGAACATAGTGATACCGGAAGGTATAACGGAGATACCGGCGAGAATGTTTAATGGCATGACAAGTCTGCGGACGATTAAGCTGCCGGAGAGTTTGGAGACGATAGGCAGAGAAGCGTTCGAAGGATGCACGAACCTGAAAAACATATCGTTGAACGAGGGCTTAAAGACAATCGGTTCATACGCATTCAACAAATGCACTGGATTGACGGCGATCGTCATGCCTGTTACGGTTACATCGGTCGGTGATTATGCGTTTACCGGATGCACAGCCTTGAAGGGGATATACCTGAACGAGGGCTTGCAGGAAGTTAGTTATGAGATGTTCGCGGACTGCACAAGCGTGACGACAATCGTCATTCCCGATACGGTTACGGCGATCGGCAATTATGCGTTCAGCGGTGCGACAGCTCTGACCGCCATCTACATCGCCCCAAGCGTGACGAGCATTGGCAAGTACGCTTTCTCAAATCGCAACTCCTCTCTGGTCATCCACGGCGAGGCCGGCTCCTATGCGGAGACGTACGCGACGGAGCAGGGCATCGAGTTCAGCACCGATCCCCTGACGATGCCCGCGGCGGCGCTGCGCGGCAATGTGACGGACGAAGCGTATAACGGCCTGGCGGGCGTTACGGTCGGCATTTATAAGGACAGCGCCCTGACGATCAAGGCCGCGGAGGTCAGTACCGACGCGAGCGGCGCGTGGGCGTGGAGCGGCGCGTTCCTTGGCGCGCAGTACTGGCTGTCCTTTGAAAAGGCGGGCTACAGCTTCGCCAAGAACGGTATGCGCGTGTTCATGAGCGCCGCAAGCACGGTTGCGAGCACGGTCATCGGCTCGGCGAGCAATTCGCTGATGGGTCGGGTGGTCGTCGCGGGCGGCGCGGGCGTGAGCGGCGTGCAGGTGTTTTTGTACGATTCCGAGGAGGAAAGCGCGCTGCTGGGCGCGGCCGTGACGAACGCCGCGGGCGAATGGATGATCTCCGATCTCGACGCGCGGGAGAGCGCGTACCTCAAGACGCAGGCCGGCGACTATACCATCGCGAACGGCGCGCGCACGGTGAGCATCGGCGGCACGATCGAGGTTGAACCCTTCGTCGCCGAGCTGATCGGCCATGCCGGCGCGTCGGCCGTCTCCTTTACGATGGGCGCCGGCGAGATACAGGCGGGCAGCATGGCGACGTTTATCGTGACCGCGCCGGATACCGACGTCGTGCGGCTGGTCGTCGACGGCGTGGCCTACGAGTGCTATGAGCTGACCGACGGCAAGGCGACCATCCAGCGCCTGTTCAGCAGGGCTGGCGTGCGCTCGGTGCAGTTCCAGCCGCATTCGATGGCGGGCTGGGGCAAGGCGAGCGACGTACAGCTCCTCAACGTGACCTCGGCGGGCAAACTGGCCGCGCCGGCGATCCATTCCATCGGCACGCAGGTCATGCGGCAGGGCTTCGAGCTTTCGTGGGACGCGGTTGAGAATGCGGATATGTATACGGTGTATCTGTATCACAACGACACGCAGGTCTGGCCCGGCGACAGCGATCCGTGGGCCTCGCGGACGAGCGAGCTGAAGATCACGATCCCCGGCGACGTGATGCAGGAGACCGGCGCTTACGCCGTGAATCTGGTCACGACGGGCAAGAACTACGATTCCTCGACCGGCTATGCCAGCTTCAATGTGCGCGGCACGGCCGAGGCCGTCGAGATCATCGCGCCGCTGGAGGGCGACCGCTTCAACATCAGCGATATGATGTACCCCACGATCGCCTGCTATAAGAACAATATGTATACCAAACTGCTGCTGACCGATCCCAACGGCGCGGAGCAGCTCTATGAGCCGGACGGCCGCGGCGTGTGCTATATCAGGGCGGAGATTCCGGGAACCTATAAGATGAAGGCGTATGCGTCGTCCGTCGCGGATTTCGACATAGCCGCCGCCGAGGCGCAGAGCGCGGTTGTCAGCGTGACCGTCAACGCGCCGGCTGTTTCCGCCGTGCAGGACGTGTGGGGGAACGGCTACGGCGTCGTCTTTGTCGGAAACGAGGCGACGGTGATCGCGCAGGCGAACTGTCTGGGCACGCTCGAAGCGTTCGTCGATAACGTCAGTCAGGGCGCGGTCGCGGCGGACGCCGACAACGCCTATCGCTACACGTTCAAGGCGAGCGGCCTGAGCGAGGGCGCGCACAGCGTCGGCTTTAAGGCGACCTGCAACGGCATTACGAGCGAAATGAGCTCGATTTCGGTCTACGGCATTACGAAACTCGCAACCGAGACGACGAAATATGCCCGCGAGGCGACGCTGCTGGCCGATTATCCGGCGGCGGGCAAGGGACGCTGGCTGAGCAAAGCCGCCGCGATGACGCTGCTGGGAACCTATGGCGGCGATTACGCCTATGTCAAGAGCGGCCAGTGGTACGGCTTTGTGAGAAACAGCGTACTGGCCGACTGGGACGAGGTCGTCGAAAAGAACGTGGAGGAGGTCTGGACGAGCGAGGACGAGACCGGAACGGCCGAGCCTGCCGTCAGCGAGAACGAATTCCGTTTGTGGGCGGCTGAAGTTATAGATCAGTACTATCGGCTCTATGCACAGCATGACAGGCTCATGAGTGACGGGCGGACGTACGGCGAGTATTACAGGGACTTTGACTTCAAGTTCCTTCATCCCATCCGCGATTTCTGGTGGCGCAAGGGCGTTGAGTATACGGATATCAACATCCAGACGATCGGCCAGTTCGACGGCCTGTACAGGGGCTACTATTTCCTGTCGCTGTACAAGATGGACTATGATTTCAACGATTCGAAGGACAGCTTTACCGTGATCCGTCTGGACAGCGAGACCGACGCAGAATATGAGGCGCGTATGCTGCCGTTCTACAAGGCGCTGCTGGTCGACACGATGAAGAAAAAGGCGGAGATTGACGCGGATACGTTTACGCGGCTGGACGGCAAGGTCAACGGCCAGTATACGCTGAAGCTGGATGAATCCACCGGAAAGCTGACCATGCAGCGGGATACCGACGGCGTTATGGGAAACCTTGAACAGATGGCCGACAGCGAGGCCAATAAGGCGTGGATACGGTTCGGCGCGGATTTGATGCAAACGGTTGCCGGCGCGGCGATTGAATACGCCAACGTGCTGGAAAAGAAGGGCGCGGCGAACGACTATCTGAAAGAGGTGGAAAAGGCGGCGGCGGAGGCCGTGACCAGCCTGATTACCAAGATGTCCGATACCTATTTCGACAGCAAGCTCGCTCAGCTGGAGAACGATCTGTACGCCATCAAAAAAGCGGAGATCGCCAATCTGTCGCTGCGGGATTACAACCGGATCATCGCCTATCTGAACAATGTATACGAGGCGAAGGACGACGCGTTTATAGACTATCTGTCCGATCCGGTGTTCAAAAAGGCGGTGACCTCCCTGATCAGCACGGCTAATTCGGAGAAGTACGTCCAGTCGGAAAAGTACGCTCAGGAGCAGATGGAGAAATGGTACAGCGACGGCGTGAAGCTCAAGAAGGTGCTGACAAAAGAGGAAATGCTTACTATTATGGGCAACGAGCTTGTCGTTCAGCTGGTGAACGTGACGCTTGCGCCGCTCAAGCAGTTCCAGAAGGAAGCGATTAAATCGGGGGATATCGATAAATCGGCAGTCAGCACGATTTTGAAGATCATTACGGACAGCTTGAAATCCTATATCACAGTGCTCATTCAAAGCAAGTTTGACAGCATTATGACGGGCGAAGCGGTGAAGCTGAATGCGGATGAACAGATCAAGGCGCTGTATCAGGCTGTCGTCAACGATGTTTACAAAGTCTATGAGGGGCTTTTCACGATGGACTTTGACGATTCGAGCGTGAGCGACGCGAAGGCGAAGTGCGTGATTAAGACGCTTGGAGCGGTCGTCAAAAAGCAGAAGGAAATCTATGAGATCATCAGCAGCAGCGCGGCCTACGATAAGGTCGACTGGCAGAAGATCGCCGATCTGAGCTTCGACATGGTGGGCGAGTTTATATCGGCCTATCTGGATACGTTCGGCGAGATCAACGCGCAGCGGCTCATGGATAAGACGAAGTTCTTCGACGAACAGTCCGAGGCCTATATCAAGGGAATCGGCGAGGTCTGGGACGACATGATGACCACGGCCGAATCGCTGGCCAAGGCGGCGAACGCGTCGCTCGACGACCTGGGCGATGAAAAGCAGATGAGCTACCGCGCCGTGTCCATGGTGGCGGCCTACAAGGGCAGCTCGCCCATCGAGCGGGGGCTGGACATCGATCTGGAGCTGCTGAAGGCCAGGACGAAGAAAACGCTTAAGGCGGCGATTGTAGATCACGACGCTACGACCGTTGCGGAAATCCTCGATATAACCGACCGCATTATGCTACAGGTTGAATACGATCTGATCGGCAGCAAGTGGCTGGCCGATATCCTCAAGGTGGGCGAAGCGAACGGCCGCACGACCTTCTATAAGCACATTGAGAAGCAGGTCAAGGGCACGCAGTGGGAGAATCAGATGACCAGCAGCACGGCGCTGGCCAATTATAACGCCATTTTCAACTGCCACAAGAGATGGCTCAAGGGCTGGAAGGAAGAATATCGCGAGCTGGAGAAGCAGACCGCGGCGCAGGCGCTCGAGGAGGAAGCGCCCGAAAACGCCGCCGCATAAGTCCATTTTACAGTGAAGCGCACAGGGGGCCGCGTCGCCGCACGGGTTACGGCATACGCGGCTTTCCTGTGGGAATAAAGCGACACGACAGGAGGAAATGCCATGAGGAAACTTCGCAGACTTGCCGCTCTGGTACTGGCCGTCATGCTGGTCATGAGCTGCGTGGATCTCGCCGAAACGGCGAGGGCGCTGGCCGGATTCACGTTCCCAAAGGCGCTCAGGCGCGTTGAGGACGAGGCCTTTCTGAACGATACGAGCCTGACGGGGCTTGTCGAGCTGCCGGCGGGGGTTGAGAGCGTCGGCAAGCGCGCGTTTTACGGGAGCGGCGCTTACGCGGTGGATTTTCCGTCCAGCGTGACGAAAATTTCAACGCAGGCCGTGCAGAACAGCCGGATCAATTACGTCGTCGTGCGCTCCTCCAGCACCGCGCTGGAGGCGAACGCGCTGGCCGGCGTGAACTATGTGTTCGCGCCCTCGGGCAGCACGGCGCAGCGCTACGCGGAGGCCTCGGGCGTGCGGTTCGTCAGTCTGGACAACCTGCGCCTTGAGGACGGCTTCTATTACGAGCTGACCGACCACGCCGCGCTGCTGTGCGCGCGGGACGCGACGGCGATTTCGGGCGCTGTGAGCATTCCGGGCGCCGTGAGCGATCTGAGCGTCGACGAGATCAGCGCAAACGCGTTCAAGGGCTGCGAAAAGCTGAGCGCGCTGGAGCTGCCGGCCGGCGCGTCCGTGGCGGAGGGGGCGCTCGATCCGCTGGGCGGCGCGCAGATCTCCTATCGCGGCGTGCCGATGATCAACGCCGTGAGCGCGTCCGTAACGGGCAGCGTTCAAGCGGGCGAGAGCGTGCTCTGGTCGGTGGACGCGACCTCGGGCACGGGAGCGCTGCAATACGCCTTCTATCTGAACCGCGACGGCGACGTTGCGGCCTCGCGCGATTATGGCACGAGCCGCTTCTATTCCGCCGTGCTGAACGAGGCGGGCCGCTATTCGCTGACCGTCGTCTGCAAGGACGAGGCGGGGCAGCTGGCCGTCGCCGAATCCGAGACGATCGTGGTCAGAAGCAGGCCGCTCGCCATCGTGTCCATAGACTCGCCCGACGGCGATTTCGGCGTGGGCGATACGCTCACATGGACGGTCAAAACGGAGGAGGGCACGCAGCCGATCCTCTACAGCTACGTCCTCTATAAGGACGGGAATGTTGTTGTCGACCGTGTGGACATGACCGAGGACAACAGCTATTCGTACGTCCCGTCCGAGGAAGGCGTTTATGAGATTGAGGTGAGCTGCGTCGATGCGGACGAAACGTTCTGCGAGATGCGGAGCGCGGAAATTTATGTGCTTGCGCGCGGGAGCGTCTATCCGCCGGCTCCCGAGCTGTCCTTCGCGGAGGGCGAAACCGTCTTTTCTCAGGACGAGGCGAGCGCTCCCGAGTGCGCGCCGCAGCGCATTGACCTGAAATGGGCCGCCGTTGAGGATGCGAGCGCCTATGTGGTCTATCTTGAGAAGAGCGTAAGCGGCGAATGGGTCGAGGTGCTGCGCGATGAAGCGGTCGACCGCAACAGCTATCCCCTGAGCGTTTCGCTGTTCTCGGAGCTGACCGAACGGACGCTTTTCCGGCTGTCGCTGGCCTCAAAGGGCGTGTATACCGGCGCGGCGAACGTCTACTATTTTGCGGTGGCTCCCGCCGTGCTCGACGAATCGCTGACGATCGACGGCGCGGAGAGCGCGACGTGGAATCAGAACAGCCAATACGCCGCGACGCGCACGTTCGAGATCGGCTCCGCGCTGGAGTGGACGGTCGACAGCGTGCAGAGCAGCATGAACTTTACATATAACTACAGCGCCGACTGGATCAGCTATGAGATTCAGGAGAATCAGCTGATCGTCAGCATTGCGGAATCCGCGGAGATGCAAAAGCGAACTGCGGTTATTACTCTTTCGAACGGAAGCCGCACGGCGACGCTGAACGTTAATCAGGGCTATGCCGACGCAGCGCCCGTCGTAACGGCTCCCATTGCGTTTTCGACCGACGCACAGAATCCTTCCGAGTATCCGACGGGCGAGTTCAGCCTGAAATGGGATGAGAAGGACAACAGCAGCGTTCGCGTCAGAGTCTCTGAGCGCATGAGCGACGGCACGCTCCGTCAGCTCCTTGAACGCGCGACCACCGTGGGCTATCAGTACATAACTGCGGATGATCTGGGCGAGGCGCTGAAGAGCGGATCGGTCTATGTGATCGAGCTGGCGGGCGTGTATTCTTCTTCCACATGGGCGCAGTATGAGCGGGAAGAGGATATGCTCAAGTCGGTCTATTATGTGAAGATGGTCGATCATGGCTATTCGATCAAAATCGACGGCCGGAGCACTGTGGTATACAGGAACATCCTGCGAGCTTCCTGCCACATTGAAGCCAACGGCGTTGTTGAGTACACGAGCGACGTGGACTGGCTTTCAGTTGATGGTTATCGCTGGAACAAATACAATAACGAAGTTACAATATGCGCGGAGCAGAATACGACCGGCGCGGCGCGCGAGGGACACATCACGTTCATGTGCGGCGACGCGATGGCCACTGTGACGGTGATTCAGGATGACATGACCCCGAAGGTGCTGTATCCCGAGAGCCTGTCCCAGACCGAGAGCAGCCCGACGACGCTCTACATGGATCTGAACCTGCTGGATACGAATTATTTCTATTTCATCTATCAGGGCAAGAGACTGTATCTGGAAAAGTATGTAGACGGCGCGTACGGCGACATGACGAAGCTCCACGGCAGTACGAGCTATGGAACACACTCGGTCGAGATCGAGACGAGCGACGTGAGCGGCGCGTCGTGGTGCCGCCTGACCGCCGTCAGCGACGACGTTTCGTCGGTCTACTATGTGAAGTTCCGCTCCTCCGACAGCTATCTCTACGATACGTTTATGGACGTTTATATGTCGAAGGAGGAGGGCGCGCATCAGCATACGTTCAAGGTCACCATTGGAACGACCACCAAGTGGACGGTTTCCTCGAACGCGTCCTGGCTCAAGCCGGCGGTCAGCTCCGGCGCGGCGGGCGTGAAGGCGTCGGGTTACAAGGTATCGTTCGACGTGAGCGTTACCGCCAACACGACGGGGCGGCCGAGAACAGGCCGGCTGACGCTCAAATCCACGACGAGCAACAGCATTTGCTGGGTGGATGTGAAGCAGACGGCCGACAATATCTTTGTCCTTTGCGGCAAAAATCCCGTGAATGGCGAATATGAGCCGTATGATCCGAGCGTTCACAGCGCCGGCATCCTGAAGGGTGCGGCGGTGAATACGGACAGGTTCATTGCTTACGCGACGGATGATATAAAGGTCACGCCTAATGTCGACTGGATCACTGCATCGAAGAGCAGTCCGAATTCCGGCGCTCAGTTTTATTTGAAGTTGCAGGCCAATCCTGCTGGCAACGGCGTGCGCACGGGCACTGTGACGGTTTCGGATGGCATTAACAGCGAAGTCATCACTGTCAGGCAGGCGCCCGGTCTGGGCGATGCGACGCTGGTTTCTCCCTCGCTGTCGACGGACTATGACAATCCGAGCGTCATCAATTATGGAGACGTGCGCCTTGTCTGGAACGCTGCGCAAAATGCGGTGCAGTATGAAATTGAGCTGTATAACGCAAATGACATCAAGTATAAAACGATCGCGCGAATAGACGATACGGGGGCAAGTCAATATTCTTATACTGTTCCCAAGGAAATGCTTACGGCATTCACGACGAATGATATTTATATCAACGCTTATGATCAGTATGGCTATTCCAACGATACGGAGTATTTCTTCATGCCCACGCCGGGCGACGCGGCGCTGATCAACGGCTCGACCGCGCCCGTGTGGAGCAACGCGCCGGACATCAACGCTTCGAGGGAGTTTATCATTCAGTCCTCCGCCGCATGGAAGGCCGCGGCCAGCCAGTCGTGGATCACGCTCTCGGCGGCGAGCGGCGTCAGCGGCGACACACTGACGGTGACGCTGGCCGAGAATACGGGCAGCCAGCCCCGCAGCGGTCAGGTGACCGTAACGGTGGGCAGCTCCAAGACGGTGATCAAGATCGATCAGTGCGCCTATCTGGCGGAGGAATATCCGTCGCTCACGTCGCCCGCGTTCTCGGAGGACAAGGCGAACCCGACGCTGATCGCGCCGTGTACGAGCCTGACGGTGACATGGGATCCCGAGCCGCAGGCCATTCTCTATCAGGTGACGCTGTACCGGCAGAAGTCGACGAATATCAAGACGGTTATTGCCCGCTCGAAGCAGCTTGTCGACGGCGAGGGCAGCTATACGTTCACCGGCCTTGAGCTGGAGAAGGGTCAGCTGTACTCCGTCGGCATTAAGCGCCGCAGCGAGCGCTACCGCTATACGGGAGCCGATTATTACTTCATGCTGAACGACGAGGAAGCATGGGTGAAGATCGACGACCTGACGGCCGCCGAGATGGAGGCAAAATCGGACGAGGACAGCGAGTACTTTACCATCACGGCCAGCGGCTACTGGGCGGCGCAGACCGACGACGACTGGCTGCTGCTCCACAAGCGGAGCGTCGGGCAGGCGGAGCTGGACAGCGAAGGCTCAGCGCCGTCCGAGTACGCCCGATATAGCGGCGTGTCCGGCGATCAGCTGTGCGTCTCCACGCTGGCCAACACGACCGGCAAGGCGCGTACCGGCAAGGTCTATGTGACCTGCGGCAGTGCGCAGGCGGAGATCACCGTGACGCAGTATCAGAGCTACACGGTGGCCGAAATCACATCCCCGACGCTGGGAACGAGCAGGAGCGACAGCGTGACGCTGCCCTATGGCGCGGTTAAGCTGCAATGGAGCGCGGCCGCCGGCGGAACGGGCCGCTATAAGGTCAGCCTTTACGAGAGCGAGACGCAGAACGGCTCCTATTCGAGGGCGGTCTATGATCCGGAAACGCCGATAACGGCCCGAAGCTTGACGCTTTCAAGCGATGTGCTGAGCGGGGGCTATTATTACAAGCTGTATCTGGAGACGGAGATTGGCGAGGACGACTACCGCACAAAGACCTATTACTTCCGCATGGGGCGGCAGAACGAGCTGACGCTGACGGCGCGGCTGAGCAGCACGGACGTGAAGATCGGCGGCTATATGAGCGTCGAAGCGTCCGCGTCCGGCGGCGACGGCGAATACACCTACACCTACATCCTGATGAAGGACGGCGCGGAGGTTACGCGTTCCTTGGCGCACAGGGGCCTCGCGTCCTACGGCTTTGCCATTTCTGAGGCAGGCGCGTATTATGTGAGCGTCTGGGTTCAGGATGGAGACGGCACGGTGGCTTCCTGCAATACGGAAACCGTCAAGGTCAGCGAGACGATTCTCACGCCGACCATAACGCCGACTCCGACTCCCACGCCGGTTCCGGGGGAGAGCGGTCAGCCCACGCAGACCGTCACGCCCACGCCCACGCCGACCGTAACGCCTGCACCGACCGCAACGCCGACTGGCGAGCCGACGGTCGTCGACGCGCCGGTCATCAGCAAAAAAGCGGCGACCGGCACGGACGGCACGGCGACGATCAGCTGGAGCCGCGTGAGCAGCGCGGCCGGCTATAAGATCTGGCGCAGCGCCGCGTCTGAGAAGGAGTATGTGATCATCGGCGTGACGGGCGCGCTTACATGGAAGGACACGGGTCTCAAGAACGGCGAGACCTACTACTACAAGGTGCAGGCTGTGGCGGCGGACGGCACGCTGAGCGCGCTCAGCACGTCGATCTCCGTCAAGGCGACCAACACGGAGAACCCCGACGGCGCGCAGACAGGGATCCGCGGCCAGTTCGGCACGAGCGCATACACGGCGGAGATCGGCGGCAAGACGCTGCAGCTCACCGGCTATGTCAGCGCGACGGGCGCGGACATTTCGCAGATTACGATCAACGTTCAGGGGATCAGCGCCCCGGCGTATACCCGCCTGATGACCTACGCGCCTGCGGCGGGTCAGCGCTATATCGACCTGAGCCAGATCGCCGCGTTCAGGCCGGATACGACCAGCTATCCCTTCAACGAGCCGGGCACATACACATTGCAGCTGTGGGCGAGCATGAGCAACGGCATGAGCGTCTCGGAGCCGTTGGCGACGGCGACGCTGAATGTGATTCGCTTCGACGCGTCGCTCGGCCAGTCGAAAACGATTGTGCTGGGCGAGAAGTGGCAGGTGAACGGCACGGTTTCCATCGAGGGCGGCAAGCTGGGCCGCGTGACGGTCAACGCGTACGCGACCGCAGACAGCAATCTGTCGGACGACTTCACGGCGCGCGCCGTCAGTACGATCAATCTTCAGGATTGGGCGGCGTACACCATCGACACCTCGAAAGCGCCCTTCAACGAGGCGAAAACCTACAAGATTCAGATCTGGGCGAAGGACAGCGGCGGCACGGGCGGCAGCCATGTGCTGGCGGAGACGACGGTGAGGGTGGTGGAAAAGAGTTCGCTTTTGTCTCTGACCCAAGCGCAGGTAAGGAGTCTTGTGGAATCTACAGTGCATGAATCATGGAACGAAGCCGGCCGGTATCGTGCGATGACGCAAGGCAAGTACGGCGGCGTGATTATTCCCTCGACAACATTCTGCTATGCGTATTGGGGCGATTTGAGCGCGAAGTCGGAAACTGGTATGTGTAATAGAGCATCCGCAAGTATGGCGCTTTCCTATATGGGGGTTGATATAAAGCCGAAGGACTTTATCGGTGGAAGTGAATCTGTAGAGGGCGTAGATAGTTTCTTGGCAGGTTATCACATTAAGGCCCATAGATCTGCGTCTCCGCAAGTGAGTAGTTTTGAACAATACTATGCCAGATTCTTGAAAGATGCAGGCACAGGTCGCTTCTCACCGGTAATTCTCTATACGAAAAAATCTGGAAATCCGCACTGGATTACGGTGATAGGGCAGGATTCTAGCGATAGCAGCTACTATTGGGTTTTGGATTCGGGCACAGGAAATTACGCACAGGTGAAGTTTAAGGAGGATGGAGATAAGCTTCAGATAGAGAAATATCGCTATAAGGTAAGTGAGGGGGCAGCATGGAAAGAAGATACGCGGTATGGTGAGACATATGCGATGATCAAAATAATGCAGTACGAGAAGTATGATTAATTTGATTCGGGTTATTCATGCTGCATAAACAACTCCCCCGCGCATCGCGCCGAACAGCTGCGATGCGCGGGGGAGTTTCTCTATATTCGCCTGATTCGTTTGCCGTGGCCGCGTCAGTTGCTGCTGCCCGTCGAGATGAAGGGCTGGATGGACGCGGCGATGCTGCTGATGGGCATGGTTTGCAGCCAGACCTTGCCCGGGCCGGTCAGCAGCGTGTTGAACAGCCCCTCGCCGCCCAGCAGCTTGTTCTTCATGCCGGGCACCTGCCGAATCTCCATCTGCACGCCGGCCGTGAAGCCCGCCACGTTGCCGGTGTCAACGACGAGCTGCTGACCGGCGGCCAGCTCGTATTCGACCAGCGCGCCGTCGATCTCCGCGAACGCCGTGCCGCGGCCGCTCAGCCGCTGCATGATGAAGCCCTCGCCGCCGAACAGGCCTACGCCCAGCTTCTGATTGAAGTGGATCGACAGCTCGACGCCCGCCTCCGCCGCGAGGAACGCGCTCTTTTGCAGGATCATCTCCTGCCCGGGCGCGATCTCGATCGCCTTGATCTGGCCGGGGAAGCACGAGCCGAACGCGATCATGCCCGCGCCCCTGGCCGTGTAGACGTTCTGGAACATGCTCTCGCCGGAAAACATCTTCGAGAACATCCGGCCCAGCCCGCCGCCGGTGGTTTCCATCTGCATATTCGGGCTCATCCACGCCATCGCGCCCTTTTCAGTCACCATTTTTTCGCCGTTTTCCAGCTCGCAGATCACGACCGGAAACGAACCGCCCTTGATTTCATAACGCATGAGTGTGTTCCTCCTTTATGAGTTCGATTTGCCAGGAAGCCGCCGTGCGCATTTTCCATCCCTTTGCGGCAGTTTTTTTAGTCAACTCCATAATACACCCGCAATGTAAAAAATATTTTTTGATTACATGAAACCGGAAGAAATCTTCCGCCGTCTATTATTGTGACAAGCAAATTATGACAGGAGGCGACAGGAAATGAAACGATGGCTGAGTCTGATTCTGGCGGCGGCGCTGCTGCTGACGGCCGTTCCGGCGCTGGCGGTGCAGGGCGACGCGATCATCGCGCGCAACGGTCAGGACGGCTTCGACGACTATGCGATGATGCTGTGCGTGTTCGGCGACGAGGTGTGGATCGAGGGGCAAAGAGGCGCCTACGTCTACAATGCGGCTTCGGGCGAGATGGCGGCCTATCCGTGGGACGACGCGACGCTTGCGGCGATGAAGGGCGAAAACCGCGACGAGAACGGCGCGCAGACGTTTACGTACACCACGGCGTGGTTCGCCTATCAGGACGCGGCGTATGCGCTGCTGCTCTCCTACAGCTATGGCGGCGAAGGGGAGACAAGCGACTATCAGGCGGCGCTCGCGCGCGTGCGCATTCAGGACGGCCGCGCGTCCTTTGAGGAAAGCGGCGCGGTCGACTGGAAGGGACTGAGCGACGAGCTGGACGAGGGCGTGTATCTGTCGAACACGGCCGTTGTGAACGACACGCTGTGCTGCGTTGCGCAGAGCATGGGCAACGAGGTCGTGATATTTCTGCCGCTGAACGGCTCGGCGCCGCGCGTGGTGTATCTGGGCGACGTGTGGCCCTCCGGCATGACGATCTGGAACGGCGACATACTGGTCGTTCAGAATATGGACACGGCGCAGTACGCCGTGCTGCCCTTTGACGGCGACGCACTCGGCGCGTGGCAGAATCTGCCCGATGCTGAGGGCGTGCAGGGGGGTAGAGTGAGCGGCGTCGTTCAGTATGGCGACGAGCTGATCTATCTCTCGGGCAACACGCTCATGGCGTTCAATCCCGAAACGGGCGCGGCGCGCGAGGTCGCGAATATTCCCGTGGACAGTGGGTACACGTCGGCCTTTGTGACCGAATCGGGCGTGTACGTCACGGGCACATTCAGCGGCGTGGCGCTGCGCGCGCTGAACCGCGAGGGCGAGAGCGGCGAAATGCTGACGGTCAACGATTCGGATAACGGCGGCGAGGCGCAAAACGCGATCGTCCGCTTCATGAATGAGCAGGGTGCAGAGGTGGCCACCGTGCAGCAGGACGACATACTGACGGCGCTGCTCACGAAATCGACCGCGTTCGACGTGGCGCTCCTCTCGACGCACTATAACGGCGGCGATCTTCGCGCGATACTCTCGCGCGGTTGGGCGCGCCCCATAGAGAGCGAAGCGCTGGCCGAGTATGTGTCCGGCATGTATCCCGCCGTTTCGAGCGCGCTGATGAAGGACGGGAAGGCGCTGGGCGTGCCGTTCTCCGTGGACGTGACCGTGCCGGGCGTGAGCGTGGGCGCGCTGAAGGCGCTGGGTCTGACCATAGACGACGTGCCGACCAGCTGGCCGGAGCTGATCGACTGGCTGAACAGCCTGATTCCCACGGCGACGGTTCCGCTGGTCGACGATTACGACAGCGCGGAAGGCCTGCGGGAGATGTTTGTGCGGGCGATCCTGGAAACCTACTGGCTGGAGCTGGACGCGGGCACGGTAGACGGCTACGACACGGACGAGCTGCGCGCGGCGCTGGCGGCGGTCGAGCGGCTGGACGCGGAGGGACTGAGTGGGCTGACCACGGGCTATGTGGATGAAGCTGATCTGATCTCGGGTCTTATGGAGGAGGAGGACGTGGCCGTCAATCCGCTGTTTACGGCGTATGCGCTGGCGGGCGTGAACGGCATGACCTATCAGGACTATTATACAGAAATTCCGCTGTATGTGTCGATTTCTTCTGATCTGCCGAAGCGCGCGCCGCTGGAGGGCTATGTGGCGATCATCAATCCGTACAGCGAGCACATCGAGCTGGCGACGCGCTTTTTGGAGACGCTGGCCGAGACCGATGGACTGCCCTCGCGCGCGACGCTGCGCCCCGATCTGAACGAAACCGTGCGCAGCGCCGATTACGAGCGCTATACCAGTGAATACGACAAAAAAATTGCGCGCCTTGAGGAGGAGCTGAAAACCGCCGAGGGCGACGCGAAGGACGTGATCGAGCAGGATCTGGCCGATGCGCGTCAGACCCGCGCGGACATGGAAAACTGGTACTGGATTGTCAGCGCGCAGTCGCTCGAGCGCTATCGGGACAGCGACGCGGGCGTGGTGTTCGATCTGCGGACGGGAGATTACTCCTATTACGAGGTGATCGATCAGTACAGCGCGGGGCAGATAAGCATGGACGATTTTATCGCCGCGCTGCAAAAGAAGCTTGAAATGCGCCGCATGGAAGAGCAATGATCGCGCAATAGGAAAATGATCGCGCCGGACGGGGCGGTTCATGGCGGGGACGCTGTGGGCTTGCGCATTGTCCGGCGCGCGTTTTTCTAGGGATGATGGGGAGAAGAGCGTGTGGACGGTTTGCTGGATGGGGATTAAAGCGGGATGTGCGCGGTGAATGCCTGCCGTATTGGCTGAGGCGCGGCGGTGCGCGGATGGGCGATTTTCTGGACGGCGAATGGCGCGGCTCTTTTGCGATGCGCGCCGGACGGGGCGGCGGTTCATGGCGGGAACGCTGTGAGCTTGCGCCTTGTTCGGCGTTCTTTTTTTCATGCGGAGCGGGAAGGCGGCGGGCGGATGCTGATTGTGCAAAAAGCGGCGTTTGGCGCTGTGCGCGCCGCTTTAAGGCGCTTTGTGCGGATTTGCGCGTCCGCTGGCCGGTTGGCTGCGTCTGTCGGAAAATTGCGCCGCGAAGCTGCTGAAAAGGCGAAATGCGGTCAAACGTGTAAAAAATATTTTTTAATCGCATTAAACACGATGAAATGTAACGCCGTCTACTGTTATAGAAGCCAAGCAATGACAGGAGGCGACGGACGATGAAACGATTGACGAGCATACTGCTGGCGATGGCGCTTTTGCTGACGACGGGCCTTGCGCGGGCGGCGGGCGGCAATGCCGTGATCGCGCGCAGCGGCTATGACGGATTTACCGATATGCCCGCCGGACTGTGCGCCGTGGACGATACGCTGTGGCTGTATTCGCCAAAGGGCGTTTACCGATACGATACGCAGAGCGGCGCGTTCGAGAGCTATCCGTGGACGGAGGACGTGCGCGCGATGCTGAACGAGGGCGTTGAGGATGAGAGCGGCGCGCGGCGCTATTACGATGCGGCGGCGTGGTTCGCGCTGGACGGTGCGCCGCACATCGTGCTTTACGAAGGCCGGCCGGCTCCCGTTCCGCTTGGGGGCGGCGCGGCCAAGGCGGCGGGCGACGGCGACGCGCTGGACTACAGCCGCGTTGTGATCGACGGCGGCGCGGCGCGATTGGAACGCGTCGGCAGCGTGGACTGGGGCAGCGTGAGCCGCGAGATGGGCGGGAATCCGACCACGAGGAATGCCGTCGTCGTGGACAATGTGCTGTGCCTGATATGCACGGGCAATCCGCTGAGCTATGTGCTTTTCCTGCCGCTGGACGGGAGCGCGGCGCGCGCCGTGCCGGTGAACGCGTGGATCGAGGCGATTGCTGCGTGGGACGGCGGCCTGATACTCATTGACGGTAGCGAGAGCGTGCCCTACTACGCGCTGATGGCGATTGGCGCGGCGCAGGAGCCGGACGAATGGCGGCCCATGGACGGCGCGCAGGCCGACCGCATCAACTATGCCAGCGCCGTGCAGAAGGATCGCGAGCTGCTCTTTGCGCAAAGCGGGCGGCTGCTGGCGCTCGATGTGGAGAGCGGAAGCGTGCGCGGCGTGACCGCCGTGCCGGTGGACGCGGCTTCGGGCGTGGGCGCGGCCTGCCTGACCGCGTCGGGGCTGTACGCCTCGGGCAGCTATGAGGGCGTGGCGGTGCGTTCGCTCGAGGCGGGCGCGCGGCAAACGCTGGTCGTCAGCGCAGGCAGCGACGAGATGTGGCGCTTTGACAACGCCATGATTCGCTTTCAGGACGAGATGGGCAGCTGGGACGTGCGCCTGACCGACACGGACGACATACTGACCGCGCTGCTCACCGGCACGACCGACGCGGACGTGATTATGCTCGACACGCGCGCAAGTCAGGGCGCGCTCTCGGCGATTCTGACGCGCGGCTGGGCGATGGAGCTGGACGACGCGGCGCTGTGCGAGTATGTGGGCGTGCTGTATCCGGACGTTGCGGCGCGCCTGACGAAGGACGGGAGGGCGCTGGGCGTGCCCTTCAGCGCTGAGGTGGATGGCATGGGGCTGAGCATCGGCACGATGGCGGCGATGGGGCTGACCGAGGCCGACGTGCCGGCGAGCTGGCCGGAGTTCCTCGACTGGCTGAACGCTCTGATTCCCGACGCGGAAGCGCCGCTGTTTGAATACGACATGGAGACGCTGCTGGAGATCATGCTGAGCGACTATGCGCTCGAGTTGCAAATGGGCACGCTGAATGGCTATGACACGCCGGAGCTGCGCGCGGCGATTGCGGCCTATGAGCGGCTGGACAGGGAAGCGCTGGAGGAAAACTGGGCGCGCTATGAGGACGACGAGAGCTGCGATGCGCTCATCAGGGCGGCCGAGAACTGCGGCGTGGGCGGCAGCATCTATGAGAGCCGCTATCACTTCTATCCGCTGCGGCTGTCGATTTCGGCCGATTTGCCGCGTCGCATGCCGGTAAAGTGCTTCGTGGCGCTGGTCAATCCGGCGAGCGAGAACGCCGAGGCGGCGGCGCGCTTTTTGAACTGCCTGATACGCGACGACACGCGCTCCTCCCGCGCGACGCTGGGCGATCACGCCGCCGCGCCCTGCCGGGACGAGAGCTATGCGCCGACCATCGCGATGCACGACGCGCGCATCGCCCGTCTGGAAGAGCGGCTGAAGAGCGCCGCGGACGAGGATAGGGCGGCGATTCAGGAAGAGCTTGACGGCGCGAAGGAGCGCCGCGCGGAGATCGAGCGGGGATACTGGGAAATAAGCGCGGAATCGCTGGCGCGCTATCGGGCGAACGCGGACGGCGTGATGCTCGATCTGGTCAACGACGATGAGGAAGCGCTGATGCAGCTGGTTTATCAGTACACGGCGGGTCTGCTGGACGCGGACGGTCTGATCGGCGCGCTGCAAAGGGCGTTTGAGATGAGGATGATGGAGCAGGGGTGACGAGTGCGGCGCGGGGATCGGCGTGTCGCGGGATTTGCCGCATGGCAGGTTGGGCTTGTGAAAGGCGATTGTTGGAACGAAAACGATGCGTGAAAGGAGCGAAAGAGCATGAAAAGGACGCGGAGAATGATCTGCTGGATGACGGCGCTCGCGCTGCTCATGATGGCGAGAACGGCGCTGGCGGCGCGGGGCGACGCGATCATCGCGCGCTATGGGGTGGACGGCTTCGACGATTCCGTGCGCGGACTGTGCGCGGTGGGCGGCGAAATCTGGCTTCAGGGCGGCGGGAATGAGAATGTGTACGTCTACGACACGACCACGGGCGAAATGACGGTCTGTCCGTGGGACGACGCGACATACGCCGCGATGAACGGCGAAAATCGCGACGAAACCGGCGCGCGGCTGTATGCGCGCGTCAGCGGGTGGTTCGCCTGCGCGGGCGAGGTGCGCGTGTTGCTGAGCAAATACCGTCTCGGCGGGCGTGACGGGCTGGGTTCGCTGGACGGCATAGACGATATGGCGTTCGGGCGCGTGGGCCTGCGGGACGGCAGAGCGTATATCGAAGAGACGGGGCCGGCCGACTGGAAAAGCATCGCCGACGAGACAAACGGCGACCTTAATCTGCGAAACACGGCGGCCGTGAACGGCGCGCTGTGCGGCCTTGTGCAGACCATGAACGGCGGGAGCGTGTGCATACTGCCGCTGGACGGCTCGGCGGCGCGCATGGTCTATCTGGGCGGCGTGTGGATAGACGGCATGACGAGCTGGAACGACGAGCTGCTGCTCGTGCAGAACAACGGCGTCGCGCAGTACGCCATGATGTCCACGGAAAGCGGCGAAATCGGCGCGTGGCAGGCTTTTCCCGAGAGCGAGGATGCGACGGTGAGCGGCGTGGTTCAGTATGGCCATGAGCTGCTCTATCTTTCCGGCCGCACGCTCATGGCGCTGGAGCCTGATACGGGCGTGACGCGCGCGATTACGAACATCCCCATAGACACATGGAGCGCGCCGGCCTGCGTGACCGAGACGGGCGTGTACGCCGCGGGGGGCTACAACGGCGTGGCGCTGCGCGCGATCGAGCGGGGCGGCGGCGCGGCCGAGACGCTGACGATCAACGACGCGGATTATACCGGCGCGGCGGAGGAGGCGATCATTCGCTTCCAGAACGCGCAGGGCGATGTGGAGATTCAGAGCGTGCAGCGCGGCGACGTGCTGACGGCGCTGCTCACGAAATCGACCGGGGACGACGTGATCATCCTTGAGAGCAGCTCCGGCACGGGCGAGCTTTACGCGATCCTCTCGCGCGGCTGGGCGCGCCCCATAGAGAGCGAGACGCTGGCCGAGTATGTCTCCGGAATGTATCCCGCCGTTTCGAGCGCGCTGATGCAGGACGGGCGGGCGCTGGGCGTACCGTTCGACGCGCTGACGGACTCGCCGGGCCTGTGTGCGGGCGCGCTGAAGGCGCTGGGGCTGACCATGGACGACGTGCCGACCAGCTGGCCGGCGCTGATCGACTGGCTGAACGGCCTGATCCCCACGGCGGAAATTCCCCTGTGGGAGAGCAGCGGCGACGCGGCGCAGATCCGGTGGGAGCTTGTGGATATGATTCTGGATGCGTACCGGCTGGAGCTGGACGCGGGCACGGTGAGCGGCTATGACACGGACGAGCTGCGCGCGGCGCTGGCGGCGGTCGAGCGGCTGGACGCGGAGGGACTGAGCGAGCAGTTTGAGCGCGTGGGCGATGCGTTCGAGTTCTATCCGTTGTTTACGTCGTTTGCGATGGGCGGCATAGACGGCGCGACGTATCAGGAGGATTATGACACGATTCCGCTGTATCTGTCGCTTTCCGACGCGCTGCCGCGCCGCATTGCGCTCAGGAGCAGCGTGGCGATCATCAATCCCTACAGCGAGCACATCGAGCTGGCGACGCGCTTTCTCGAGACGCTGGCCGAGGCGGATGCGCAGCGCTCGCGCGCGATGCTGCGCCCCGATCTGAACGAAGCCGTGCGCAGCGCCGATTACGAGCGCTATACCGCCGAATATGACGAGAAGATCGCGCGCCTTGAAGCGGAGCTGAAAACAGCGGCGGACGACGTGAAGGACGTGATCGAGCAGGATCTGGACAACGCGCGGGAGATGCGCGTGCGCATGGAGAACTGGTACTGGACGGTCAGTCGGGAGTCGCTCGAGTATTACAGGGCGAACGACGCGGGCACGACCTTCGATATGCAGCAGCGCTATTTCAGCTACGACGCGATTCGTCAGTATTGCGAGGGGCAGATGAGCATGGACGAGTTCATCGCCGAGCTGCAGAGGACGCTCGAGATGCGCCGTATGGAGGAGCAATAAGCAATAGACGGGTGAATGCGCGCCGGACGGGCGGCGGTTCATGGCGGGAAGGCTGTGAATTTGCGCTTCGTCCGGCGCGCGGTTTTGTGATTTGTTTCACCGTGTGCTGGCTGATTTGAGACGGTTGAGGGCGTTGCAGACGGCGCGTGGGAGAGTATGCGGCGCGAAAAACCGCCCCGCCGGACGCAATGTGAGCGCGTCTGACGGGGCGGTTGATGTTTTTTGTTGTCAGGAGAGCAGCGTGCGGTCGCCGGCCAGCTCCTTGCCCGCGGCCTTCTCAAACAGTTCGAGCAGATCGGCCTTGTGCAGGTGCTTCTTTTCCTCGCCGGAGACGTCGACCACGACGCGGCCCTCGTCCATCATGATGAGCCGGTTGCCCAGACGGATGGCGTCGTTCATGTTGTGGGTGACCATCATGGCGGTGAGGTGCTTTTCGGCGATGATCGATTCGGTGATCTCCAGCACCTTGGCGGCGGTTTTGGGGTCGAGCGCGGCGGTGTGCTCGTCGAGGAGGAGCAGCTTGGGCGCGTTCAGCGTGGCCATGAGCAGCGTGAGCGCCTGTCGCTGGCCGCCCGAGAGCAGGCCAACCTTGGCGGTCAGGCGGCTTTCAAGGCCGAGTCCCAGCACCTTGAGCTTTTCGCGGTATTCCTCGCGCTCGTCGCGCGTGATGCCGACCTTCAGCGTGCGCTTTTTGCCGCGGCGCGCGGCGATGGCGAGGTTTTCCTCGATCTGCATAGTGGCGGCGGTGCCCATCATCGGGTCCTGAAACACGCGGCCCAGGAGCGCGGCGCGCTTGTGCTCGGGAAGCTTGGTGATGTCCTCGCCGGCCAGCACGATGCTGCCCTGATCGATCGGCCAGACGCCGGCGATGGCGTTGAGCAGCGTGGATTTGCCCGCGCCGTTGCCGCCGATCATCGTGACGAAATCGCCCTCGTTGAGGTGAAGATTCACGCCGTTGAGCGCCACCTTTTCGTTGACCGTGCGGCTGTTGAACGTCTTGCGGATGTTTTTCAGATCGAGCATATCACTTCGCCCCCTTTGCGTGCAGGCGGCCCTTCCAGTAGGGGATGGCCAGGAACAGCGCCACGATGAGCGCGGAGAGCAGCTTGAGCAGGTTGGTGTCCAGACCCAGCCAGAGCACCACCTGAATGACAACGTAATAGATCACGGCGCCGATTGACACGGCGACCATCTTGAGCGCGAAGTTGGTGAACAGCCGGCCGAAGATCACGTCGCTGATGATGACGGCGGCCAGACCGATGACCACCGCGCCGCGGCCCATGTTCACATCCACGAAGCCCTGATAGTGCGAGTACATCGCCGAGGCCAGCGCCACGATGCCGTTGGAGATCATAAGCCCCAGAATCTTGGCGCGGTTGGTGTTTATGCCCTGCGCGCGGGACATGGCCTCGTTCGCGCCGGTGGAGCGCAGCGAGCAGCCGATCTCCGTGCCGAAGAACCAGTACAAAACGCCGATCAGCGCCGCCGTGACGATGAGCGTGACGAAGATCGGGTTCTGGAAGGACAGTTCCTTGACATAGCGCGAGGACACCAGCAGCTGATATTTCGTCACGCTGACCGCCTGATTGGCCTTGCCGCCCATGACGACCAGATTGATGGAATACAGCGAAAGCTGCGTGAGTATGCCGGCGAGTATGGCGGGAATGCCCATCGCCGTGTGGAACAGGCCGGTGACCAGACCGGCGAGCATACCGGCGATGACGGCGCACAGAAGCGCGATGAACACGTTCACGCCGTTCATCATGAGCATGATGCAGACCGCGCCGCCGGTGGCCATGGTGCCGTCGACGGTCAGGTCGGCGTAATCGAGCACCTTGTAGGTGATGAACACGCCGATGGCCATGATGCCCCAGATCAGTCCCTGGGCGATCGCGCCCGGCATGGCGTTGAAAAGCGACAAGACGTTCAAAGTATTTCCCCCTTCGACCCGGACGGGTCAGTCTGTCTGGAAAGAACCGACGCGCCGGCCGCTTTTCGAGAGGAAGCGGCGTGCAATCCGGCATTTCCTCTCGAAAAACGGCAGGCTGCGCAAAGAAGCGCGGACAGCCGTTATGCCATCGGAGCCGAACCGGACGGCGCGGCTCCGATGGCAAATAGAGCGATCGATCAGTCGGCGATGGCGACGTAATCCTCGGGCACGGTCACGCCCAGCAGCTCGCACAGCTCGGCGTTATATTCCTTGGTGAAGGTGGGGGCGAAGCGCACGTCCATCGTGGAGACGTCCGCGCCGTTCACAAGGATCTCATAGGCCATTTCGCCCGTGGCCTTGCCCAGCTCATAGTAGCTGATGGACAGCGTGGCCACGCCGCAGCCCTTGCAGATGCCCTCTTCGCCTGCGACGACCGGCACCTTTTCGACCTCGACGACATTGCGGATGGCCTCGGTGCAGGAGGCGGCGGTGTTGTCGGTGGGAACATACAGCACGTCGCTGTCGGCGCAGGCGTTGGTGACGACGGAGGCGACGTCGTTGGAATCGGTGAAGGCGTACTCGGCGCACTCATAGCCCAGATCGGTCAGATAGCCCTTGATGACGGAAATCTGATACACGGAGTTGGCCTCGGCGGAGCAGTAGATCAGGCCGACCTTCTTCGCGTCGGGGAACAGCTCTTTGATCATGGCGGCCTGGCCGTCCAGCGGGGCGAGGTCGCTCGTGCCGGAGATGTTCATGCCGGTCGCGCCCGTCCAGTCGGCGATGTCCAGCGCGGTGCCGTAATCGGTAACGGAGGTGCCCAGGATGGGCGTGTCGGCCGTGGCCGCCTGAGCCGCCTGCAGCGCGGGCGTGGCGTTGGCCATGATCAGATCGACGTTGTCGGCGAGGAAGCCGTTGATGATGGTGATGCAGTTGGCGGAATCGCCCGAGGCGTTCTGCTCGTCGAACTTGACTTTATCGCCCAGCTTTTCGGTCAGAGCGTCCTTGAAGCCCTGCGTGGCCGCGTCCAGCGCGACGTGCTGCACCAGCTGGCAGATGCCCACGGTGTAGGTCTTTTCGCTCTCGGCCAGCGCGGGCACGGAGAGGAGCAGCAGGGCGGCGATCAGAAGAGCAACGAGTTTTTTCATGGGGATAGGCCTCCTTTTTGTGATGCCGGAAGCGGGAATTTGCCCGCCGCCGGAAATAAACAGACGCCCGCCGGCACAGATGAAACATGCACGGAGGGCGTCTGATTATTAACGCGGTACCACCTCGTATTTGCTGCCGCCGGTAAAAGACGCGGCAGCCTCGGCCGGACAACAGTCATTGTCCGCTTTCTGTAACGGGAAAACCCGGTCAGCGCCTACCCAGCGGGAGAATCGCCTTCAGCGCGCGGCTGCGGGATGTATTCGGGCGCGGCGCGGACGCTTTCCTCTCAGCAGGTAAAAAGCTCTCTGTATTCCGCTTATTCGCGCATTACTTGTTCCCGGTCATGGCCTTTGATATGAACTTGCCCTAGCTAACTTTTACGGATGATTATAGGCGCGTTTTTCCGTGTTGTCAAGCGCATATCAGGTTAATTATTATTAAATGCGTCTCGCGGACGTTTATTTTCTGTCGAAACGAAATGTTCGGGAAAAATTGTGCGCCGCTTCCGGCAAAACGACGCGGAAAGGACGGCATATGGCTGGAGCAAAATCAAAATAATGCAGATTGACGGGAGACGATGGGAAACGAAAGCCTGATATGCAGGAATGCCTGAAAACGGATTCATGCGGCGCGCCGGCGGCGAATATTCCGGCTGAAACGGATTTTATGCGGAAAGAAGCGCCCCAAATGCACGCTGGGCGAATAATTATGCGAACACGGCCGGACAGCCGCCTGATGGAAGATTTTACAGGAACGGGATGCGGGAAAAGCACAAATTTGATGCGCGCAGGCGGGAGATGTGATATAATAGGAAAAGCTTGAAAAAAGGATGTGAACGCCGTGAAGCTGGACAGGCGAAGGACGATACTGATTGGATTTGCGTTTCTCTCGATCTGCGCATTTTGGCAGATGTACGATATGATCGTGCCGCTGATACTGCGCGACACCTATCACATCGGCGACGGTGTGTCGGGCGTGATCATGGCCATGGACAACATACTGGCGCTGTTCATGCTGCCGCTGTTCGGGCGGCTGTCCGACCGCTGCACCTCGAAAATGGGGCGGCGCATGCCGTTCATCGTGTTCGGCACGATCGCCGCGATTGCCTCGCTGATGGCGCTGGGGATTGCACAGCGGCACGGCGACCTCGTCGCGTTCATGATCTGCCTGGGCTGTCTGCTTCTCTCCATGGGCACATACCGCTCGCCGGCGGTTGCGCTGATGCCCGACGTGACGCCCAAGCCGCTCCGCTCGAAGGCGAACGCCGTGATCAACCTCATGGGCGCGCTGGGCGGCGTGTATACGCTGATCGCCATACAGCTGCTCGTGCGCACGGACGCGGCGGGGAAGGCCGACTATATGCGCCTGTTCTTCGCCGTGGCGGCGATCATGGCGATCGCGGTGTTTATCCTGCTGGGGCGCGTGAAGGAGAGGGCGCTGCACGATATGCTGCCGCCCGAGGAAGAGGAGGAGAGCGGCGAGGGGAAACTGCCCGCGCCGGTGCTTAAGTCGCTTCTGCTGATCCTCTTTTCCGTGTTCTTCTGGTACATGGGCTATAACGCCGTCACGACGGCCTACTCGAAATACTTTACGCGGCTGTGGGGCGATCTGTCCGGCTCGGCCAACTGCATGATGATCGCGACGGTGGGCGCGGTGGTCTCGTACATTCCGGTGGGCGCGATTTCCTCGAAGATCGGCCGCAGGCGCATGATACTGATCGGCGTGGCGATCCTCGCTTCGTGTTTCGGCGCGGCGGCGTTCATCCGCACGTTCTCGCCGCTGGTCTATGCGCTGTTCGTGCTGATCGGCTTTGCGTGGGCGGCGATCAACGTCAACTCCTATCCCATGGTGGTGGAGATCAGCCGCGGCGCGGACGTGGGGCGCTATACCGGCTATTACTACACGTTCTCCATGGCGGCGCAGATCGTCACGCCCATGGTTTCGGGCTGGCTGCTCGAGCACGCGGGCTACGGCACGCTGTTCCCGTACGCCGCGGGCATGGTGGTCGTTTCCTTTATAACGATGCTGTTCGTCAGGCACGGCGACGCGAAGCCCGAAAAGGCGAAATCCGTGCTGGAAAATTTTGACGCGGGAGACTGATTGATTCATGCGCGCGATATTCTGGATTTTGTTGATACTTCTGTTGTTGTTCCTGCTCATGACCGCACCCTCGCTGAAGCGGCGGCGGGCGCGCGCGTGGCGGGGGACGCTCTTCGCCCATCGCGGGCTGCATGACGAGACGCGCGCGGAGAACTCGCTTGCCGCGTTCGAGGCGGCCTGCCGCGCGGGCTACGGCATCGAGCTGGACGTGCGCTATTCTAAGGACGGGCGGCTGATCGTGTTCCACGACGACACGCTCGAACGGATGTGCGGCGATAAGCGCCGGCCCGAGGAACTGACCGTGGCCGAGCTGAAGGCGCTGCCGCTGGGGAACACGCAGGATCGCATTCCGACGTTCGACGAGGCGCTCGCGCTGATCGACGGACGCGCGCCGCTGCTGGTGGAGATCAAGAACGGCAGGCGGATCAAAGCGCTGACCGCCGACACCGCCGCGCGGCTGAAGCGGTACAAGGGGAAATATCTGATCGAATCGTTCAATCCGCTGTGCCTGTTCTATCTGCGGTTCATGGCGGGGAACGTCGCGCGCGGCCAGCTCGTGGCTTCGCGGGAGGAGACGATGCAGACGACCGGCGCGGCGCTGGCGATCGCGCTGTCGGGGCTGCTGCTCAACGCGCTGTCAAGGCCGGATTTTGTGGCGTACAACATCGCCGATCCGCGGGGATATGCGCCGGCCGTGCAGCGGCGGGTGTACAGAACGCCCATGGCGGCGTGGACGGTGCGCACGCCGGAGCAGCTGGCGCTGGCGAAAAAGCGGGGGGATATGGTGATCTTTGAGAAGATCCGGCCTGAGAGTTGAGGGGATGAGGACGGTTCATCCAAACGAACATACTGAAAACTTTTTCGGCGTGATTGACACGCATATATCGATATGATAGAATAAAGCCATGGGGCTGGAAACGGCTCTATGGCATGAAGGAATAAGATGACGCTTGGCTTTTCACCTCTGTGCAATACGAACAAACGCAAAAACACAAGACCTGACCGGCTCTGATTTATGGCCGGTCAGGTCGAGCTGTATAACGGGGATAACATAAAAATACTTTCGTCTGTTGCGTTTAGCGGCAGCAAGCGGAACCGGCACAGCCGGTCATGACGTCCTCTCTATGGTGTATATGATTGCATCGTCGGCTTATCGGCTGAGCAAGGATATACACAGCTCCGAGCGCAAGCCTGCGCCCGAGGGTAAGAGAAACAATCGTCGGAAACGTCGATAAGGCACGTTAAAGCAAAGCCGCCATCCAGCGCCAACTGGTAGCGGCTTTGCTTCTTTGACTATCTAAATCAGAGGGGAAGAGCCACACAGAAAGCGTCATCCCTTCATGCCAACATTATAGCACGGCGCGGCCTGATTTGTCAAGCTGCGTCGTGCTTTTTTTTGTATCACGCCCCGCCGCCAGACCCCCGCGCCCACCAGCGCCCGTGCCGGAGCTGAAACCGGCCGAACGCAGCATTTCGCCGGCGCACAATTCACGCACATATGATAACCGCCGGTGCAGCGCCGCGTCAGCGCGGACAAGCGCCCGATAAAATTCGCGCCGCGCCTTCATGCGCAAAGCCCCATAAACAGGCGGATTTTTACGCGCCAACACTGCGCTGTGATAGCATAGTTCAAAAATATTGATGGATGATGCGGAGGACTTCGAAAACACTCATGTTGAATTGATTGACAGACGGCGTTAAAAATGATAACATAACACAGAAATGCCGCATTGTTTTTACACGCGTGAAACGAGAGACGGCGACAAAAGCTGAAGCAAGGGAGTTTCATTATGCAGGAGAGAGAAAAATTCGGCTCGAGACTGGGGTTCATACTGATTTCGGCGGGCTGCGCGATCGGCCTGGGCAACGTTTACCGCTTTCCGATCTGGTGCGGCGCGTACGGCGGCGGCATCTTTTTGCTGTTTTATCTGGTCTTTTTGCTGCTGCTGGGTCTGCCGGTGATGACGTGCGAGCTGTCCGTGGGCCGCGCGAGCCGCCGCAGCATTGCCAATTCCTTCGACGTGCTGGAGAAGAAAGGGCAGAAGTGGCACCTGATGAAGTATCTGGGCGTGACGGGCAACTATCTGCTGATGATCTTCTACACCTGCATTACCGGCTGGTTTGTGCTCTTTTTCTGCAAGTATGTGACCGGCTCGATCACGCAGTATAAGACGGCGGCGGAGCTGGGCGAGATGTTCGGCGGGATGGTGTCGAACCTGCCGCTGAATATCGTTGTGACGGTCGTTGTGACCGTGATGGGCTTCGGCGTGTGCGCGATGGGTCTGCGCGGCGGCGTGGAGCGCATCACGAAGGTGATGATGGTGCTTTTGCTGGTGCTGGTGCTGGGATTGGCGGTCTATGCCTGCACGCTCAGCGGCGCGGGCGCGGGGCTGAAGTTCTATCTGGTGCCCTCGGTGACGCATTTGAAGGCGCACGGCCTGGGCACGGTGATCTCGGCGGCGATGGGTCAGGCGTTCTTCACGCTGTCGCTGGGCATCGGCTCGATCGCAATATTTGGCAGCTATATCGACAAGGACAACAGTCTCCTGGGCGAAGCGGTGACGATCGTGAGCCTTGACACGTTCGTGGCGCTGATGAGCGGCCTGGTGATTTTTCCGGCGTATTTCACGTTCAATCCCACGGCGACGGGCATCGGCGCGGATCAGGCGGGCGCAGGCTTCCTGTTCACGACGCTGGCTTCGATCTTCAACAACATGCCGGGCGGCCGCGTGATCGGCGTACTGTTCTTCATGTTCATGGTGTTTGCGGCGCTCTCGACGGTCATCGCCGTGTTTGAGAACATCGTGTCCTTCTGGATTGAGTGGACGAAGCTCAAGAGATGGCAGATTGCGCTGATCAACATTGTGATCGTCTCGGTCTGCTCTCTGCCGTTTGTGCTGAGCAATCACGGCGGCTTCTTCGCCCGCACGATTTTCCTCGGCCGCAATTTCGGCGATTTCGAGGATTTCCTCGTCTCCAACATCGCGCTGCCGGTGGGCAGTCTGGTGTATGTGCTCTTCTGCACCCGCCGCTTTGGCTGGGGCTGGAAGAACTACGAGCTGGAGGTCAACGCGGGCAAGGGCCTGAAGGTGCCGCGCTGGATGAAGCCCTACATGACCTGGGTTCTGCCCGTCATCATACTGATCGTCCTCATCATCTCCATCTTCTAGTCGGCAGGGCCCGCGGCCAGACCGCTTCGCGCACGCAACCCGACTCCGCGCCGCTTGGGGGCGGCTCGCCGGCAGTGCCGGATCCACTTGCTGCCGCGCAAAGCAAGAAATCTTAGTAGTATACAGCCCGACTTGACCGGCCATAAATTGGAGCCGGTCAAGTCTCTCCGTCTACCAGAGTGACGGCGGAAATGCGTCGCGCCTGATCGTTGTGGCGGGAACTGCTGGAATAGGCAGCGTGTCGAGTACATCGATTGGGAAAGAGAAACAGAACATGGCTGCGTCGCGCGGCCGGCAGACCCGTTCGGCAAAAGACGAAGCCGGACGGGTCTTTTG